>DASPPG010000240.1:0-64959 GCA_035625625.1 Solirubrobacteraceae bacterium | reverse complement strand
TCTCGGCATCCGACGCGTGCGCCGGTTTTTCTCTCATGGAGCGGACGGGACGACCTGATCGCCGGCGGCGTACGCGGTACCGTTGTTGTATGGCGAGCGCGGACGCCACGCTACGGGTGGCTCTCGTTCTCGAGGTCGATCCTGATCTCGGCAGGAATATCGATCCTGCCGAATGGGAGCTTGCACGACAAGCCTGTCGGGGAGAAATGTTGGCCGTGCCGCGCGGCCAGTGGCAAGCGACCGAGACCGGTTGCAGTGGGGATCTGGTCGCCTTCGTGATCCTCGATGGGTTGCTGGCGCGGGAGCTCAGCCTCCAGGAGCGCTGCATGGTAGAGCTGCTCGGTGGTGGCGACGTGCTACAGCCTCCGGTCGTGACCGACCGTCCGCGGCTCGCGACAGAGACACGGCTAACAGCGGTGAGCGACCTCCTCCTGCTCGTTCTGGGCCAGCCATTCGTCCGCGCCGCCGCACGCTGGCCGACTCTTCTGACCGCGCTGCACCGTCGACTGGAGGCGCAGCGGGACGGCCTAGCCCTCCAGGGGCTAATCGCTCATCTACCGAACACCGAGCAACGGCTGCTTCTGATGCTCTCGCACCTGGCAGACCGCTGGGGCTACGTCACGCCCGAGGGCATCGTGCTCCCGTTGCCGCTCAACCACGAGATCCTCGGCCTGCTCATCGGCGCGCGCCGCCCCACCGTCAGCATCGCTGTCCGCCGCCTTGAAGGGGAAGCGGGGCTCCGGCGTCGCGAGGACGGTTCATGGCTCCTGACCCGGACGGCCGAACGGATGATCAAAGCCATCACGCAGCCGCCGAGCGTCACCCACAGCGTTGGCGAGCGGCTATTGCTCTACCGGCAGATCACTCAGCCCACAGCCCAGACCCGGGCGCTGCACGCCGAGGCCAAGCAAATCCGTTCGCTACATCCAGCGCGTGCCACGCCCAAGACTAGACCACGTCCCACGTAGAAAACCGTCAAGCATTGATGGGACTCCTCCGGATGGAGAAGTCGGTAAACCGGCGTAGTCTCCGTGCATGCCTCGCGTCGAAGCCGCGTTCCTACGCGCCGCGGGGGTCCATGACTCCGCGGCGGCGGTGCATGATCGGGCCGCGGAGTTCTTCGATGCTCTCGGCAACCCAGAGCTGGCTTGCCGTGAACGCGAGCTCGCACGCGCAGACCGCGAGGCCGCCACGGCTGACCGCGAACGGGCGCGGCTACGCCACGAATGGGTCGCTTCCCGCGGCTAGTGTCGTTGCCCAAGGACAGTACGGGCATCCGGACATTGCTGCTTGCCCGGGCGCACGCTGACGTCCCCGCCAAACTCAAACAGTTCCCACAGAACCGCCGGTCCCGCGTTCAGGCTCCTACCCCCTTGCACGCCAGTTATCGTCTACCCAGCTCATGAGAGTGATCATCATCGGGGCAGGATTCGGCGGGATCGCGGCCGCGGTCGAGCTGGCGCGGCACGGCATCACCGACGTGACGATACTCGAGAAGGCGCCTGATTTCGGCGGCACGTGGTTCCACAACAGCTACCCCGGGGCTGCTTGCGACGTACCGAGCCACCTCTATTCCTTTTCCTACGCGCAGCGACGCGACTGGTCGCGGCTGTGTTCGCCTCAGCGCGAGATTTTCGATTACGTGCATGAGGTCGCCCAAGACCTTGGAGTTGACCGGCTGGTCGTGACCAATAGCGCCGTGGTGGCGTGTCGCTGGGACGATTCGGGGTGTCGATGGAGCGTCACGACCGAGCGCGGAGACGTCTACGAGTCGGACGCGATCGTGATCGCCACCGGCCAGCTCCACAAACCGTCGATCCCGCACATCGAGGGCGGCGAGACGTTTGCAGGGCACAGCTTCCACTCTGCCCGGTGGGATCACGATTACGATCTGGCCGGCAAACGGGTCGGGGTGGTCGGCACCGGCGCCAGCGCCGTGCAGTTCGTGCCCGAGATCGCGGACAAGGCGCAGAGACTCACGGTGTTCCAGCGAACGGGCAATTGGTTCCTGCCGCGCAAGAACAGGCCCTATCCGTGGGCGTTCAAGGCGCTCGTCCAATATGTGCCCGGGGTGCAAGCGTTTCGGCGAAGGTTCATGTTCCAGTATTGCGAGTCGCTCACCCTGGCGATACGCCATCCGCGCACGGTCGGCCGACTGCTTCACCTGCGGTCGGCGCTCTTCATGCGCTGGCAGCTGCGCGATCGCGACCTGCGTGGCAAGGCGTGGCCGCATTACACCTTTGGCTGCAAGCGCGTTCTGTTCAGCTCGCACTTCCTTCCGACGCTCGCACGCCCCGACGTGGAACTGGTGACGGACTCGGTTAGCCATATGACACCCGCCGGCATCGTCACCGCGGACGGACGGCTTCACGAGATGGACTGTGTGATCTGGGGTACCGGCTTCAAGGCCACGGAGTTCATGTTCCCGATGCAGATCACCGGCACCGCCGGTACGGATCTGCGCGAGGTGTGGGCCGGCGGCGCCCACGCCCACCTGGGGATGACGGTGCCGGGCTTCCCGTCGATGTTCATCATGTACGGGCCGAACACGAACACGTCCGGCGGCTCGATCATCTTCTACCACGAGGCCCAAGCGTCATATATACGGCAAGCGCTCCAACTGGTCGAGCGGCGTGGTGGCGGCGCGATCGAGGTGCGCCCGGAGCTTGAGGCGGCCAGCGACCGCGAGCTCCAAGCGCGCTTCGCGGGCACGGCCTGGACGCGGTGCGACTCGTGGTACCGCGACGACACCGGCCGGATTGTGACCAACTGGCCCGGCTACATGCGGGAGTACATGCAGCGCACGCGTACCATCGAGCCGGCCGAGTACCGCTTCGTCGAGCAGCCGGCAGGGGTCGCGGCCTAACGTGTACGACTACGTGATTGTCGGGGCCGGCTCGGCCGGGTGCGTTCTGGCCAATCGCCTGTCCGCGGATCCGACCACCCGCGTCCTGTTGCTCGAGGCCGGGGGCAAGGACCGTTCGCCGAACATCAAGATCCCCGCCGCGTTCCCCAACCAGTTCCACACCAAGCTTGACTGGGACTTCGCGACCGAGCCTGAGCCACACGTCGATAACCGGTCGCTGTACGTACCGCGCGGTAAGTCGCTCGGGGGCTCGAGTTCAATGAACGCGATGCTGTATGTCCGCGGGCGACCGCTCGACTACGACGGTTGGGCGGCGCAGGGCGCGCCCGGATGGGCTTACGCCGACGTTCTCCCATACTTCAAGAGGTCCGAGGACAATGTCCGCGGCGCGTCGGAGTTCCACGGCACCGGCGGCGAGCTGCTGGTCCGGGAGCAGCGCTCGCCGCGGCCGATCGACAGGGCCTTCCTCGAGGCGTGCGCGACGGCGGGCATCCCGCGCATCGCGGACTACAACGGCCGCGAGCAGGACGGCGCCTCGATGTTCCAGGTGACCCAGCGCGACGGACGCCGTTGGAGCAGCGCCGATGCGTTCCTGCGGCCCGTGTTGCGTCGGCCCAACCTCGACGTGCGTACCAAGGCCAAGGTGCTCGGAGTGGAGCTCGAGGGCGAGCGCGCCGTCGGCGTACGCGTTCGGCGGGGCCGCGATGGCGACGAACTCGTACGCGCCGAACGTCAGGTGGTGCTTTGCACCGGCGCGATCGGCTCCCCCCAGTTGCTGTTGCTGTCCGGAATCGGGCCGGCAGACGAGCTGAAGCAGGTTGGCGTGCCGGTTCGCCACGATCTTCCGGGCGTAGGACGCAACCTCCAGGACCACCCGTTCGTGACCATCCTCTGGGAGGTCACCGATCAGCGAACTCTGTATGGAGCCGATAAGCCGAAGCGGGTGGCCGAATGGATCCTGCGCCGCACCGGACCGCTGAGCTCGACCGTGGCCGAGGTCGTCGCGTTCGTTCGTACCCGCGCGGGGCTGCCTGCGGCCGACATTCAGTTCCACATGGGAGCGGCCTACTTCGACGATCACGGCGCGGAGGAGTACGACGGTCACTGCATCGCGATCGGACCCGTACTCGTGTCCCCGCAGGCACGCGGTCAGGTATGGCTTCGCTCCACGGACCCTGCCGACAAGCCAAGGATCATCACGAACAGCCTCGCGCCGCCAGACGACGTCGCCTCGCTGATCGCCGGCATGCGCTTAGCGCGCGAGATCGCCAGCCACAGCCCGCTTAATGAGACCATCGTCAAGGAGCTCAAGCCTGGACCCGAGGCGATCGACGAGGAAGACCTCGCCGCCGACCTGCGCCGTCGCCTCATGCTGATCTATCACCCGGTGGGTACATGCCGGATGAGCGACACCGACGAGGCCGCCGTCGTCGACTCGCACCTCCGCGTCCACGGGATCGACGGCCTGCGTGTGGCCGACGCCTCGATCATGCCGATCATTCCGGGAGGCAACACCAACGCCCCGACGATGATGATCGCCGAGAAGGCGGCCGACCTGATCCGCGGGCGTCTGTCCGCGTGACGGTCGCGTGACCGCATGACGATCAACTATCACCGGGCCGGCGGCGGGCCACCGCTCGTGCTCCTGCACGGCATCGGCCACCACTGGCAGGCGTGGCAGCCCGTGATCGCAGAGCTCCTCCCGAGCTTCGACGTGATCGCATGCGATTCACCCGGCTTCGGCCGCTCGGCGCCGCTGCCCGCCGGCGTCGAACCCACGGTCGACGCCTATGCCCAAGCGTTCGTCGGTTTCTTCGCCGAGCTCGGGGTGCCACGTCCATTTGTCGCCGGCAACTCGATGGGCGGCGCGATCGCACTCGAACTCGCACGGCGGCGAGCCGTACGCGCGGTCACCGCATTCTCGCCGGCCGGGTTCTGGACGCCGGGCGAGCGCCGCTTGGCCCAGCGCTCGTTGGACCTCCTGAGAACCGTGCCGAGGCCGCTGCAACCGGCGATTCGCGCGCTCGCCGCGACCCGCACGGGGCGCGTCGTTCTGTTCAAGCAGACTTTCGGCTGGCCCACCCGGGTGCCTCCGGACGAGGCTATGTCGACGCTGGACGATGCGTGGGCAGCGCCGGCATTTGCCGAGACGCTCGCCGCCTTCGAGCACTACGACTTCACCGGTGGCGACGAGCTCCGCGCCACGCCGGTAACCATCGCCTGGGGAAGGCACGATCGCCTGCTGATCTACTCGCGCCAGGCACCACGGGCGCGGGAGCGCCTGCCCTGGGCGCGGCACGTGACGCTCGGCACCGGACATGTCCCGTTCTTCGATGATCCAGCCGCAGTGGCGCAGACGATCAGGCTCACCGTCGCTGCATCGGAAGACTGACCGCCCGGTACGGTTCCGCGATGCCATTCAGAGCAGTGGTTCCAAGCGACCTGGTATGGATCACCCGACCGCACGAGCAGCAGCGGCGGAGGAGACGTTCGTTGCCCTGCAAGGGACGCTGAGCATGTACTTGGGCGAGCCACCTGAACGAGTTGAGGTGCAGAGCGGTGGCCTCATCCACGTAGCTGCGAGGACTCCACCGCAGACCGTCAACGAGGGGAGCCGAGATCTCCTCGTATACGTGTACGCATACCCGCCGGAGTCCGAGCACGCCGAGATCCTGAACTCGGTCGTCTAGCGGCAGCAGCGGCACACATAAGCGACACACATCGCCGACATCCAACCCGAGCCGGAGGAAAGCCCACTGTGCCCGCCCACGCAGACGTCAACGCCGACAACGCACGGGTTCGCGTCACCACCTGGAGCTTCTTGGACGGCGATGCGATCGGTCACCACCGCCACGAATACGACTACGTGGTCGTCCCGATCACCGATAACACCTTCGAAGTCGCGAACGAAGATGGGACGCTGGACCAGGGCGTTTCAAGTATCTCGACGAAGCCGAGCCTCCGATACAGACCCGCTCGATTCTCGTGACAGAACATGACCGCGAATCGCGGTCCAAGCCGCCGCGCCTTCACGAGCACTGCCTCCACGACTCTACGGGCCAGACCGCGGCCGCGGTATGGCGCACTGACGATCACTCCACCCAGGCCAACCACCGGAAAGCGCTCGCCGTCGACCTCAACATCGACCTCGACCATCCCCGTTGACGCCGCGAGCCGGCTCGACTCGTCCTGTAGGCCCAGGTGGTGTTCCTTCGGCCGGAAATGCAGCCCGATGCCCGCAGCTCGAACGGATCGCGTTCATCGCCCTCAAGCGAACGCCTTCGCTCCTCGGTCAGCATCCCGAACTCGACGACCTCCATTCCCGCATGGAACCAGATCCCGCGTCGAGTGAACCCGCTCAAGGAGCGCGAGCCCGACCACCTGCAGCTGTCCAGATCGCGTGGCAATGGTCCCGCTACCCCCGATGCACGCCGAGTCGCGGCGCTCACCTAGCCCCGGGATCACCGCATGGAGGGAACGGCGCCGCTTTGAATGGAAAGGAGCATCGCCGGCGCAGCCGCTCGACGCGCCAGGTCGGTCTAGTGTTGGCTCCTGGATGGTCGCGATGCCGGCGAAGGCGGCCCTCAGGCCAGGCTGTGATCGGCGAAGTCGATATGCCCATCGGCCAGCCGCGCGACCCGGTCGGGGACGCTCAGCTGCCCCCGGCGCTTAGATCAGCACTATCACCTGCCAGGCCTCGGGAAGCTTGCGGACCCCGAAACCTTCTTTGCCGTGAAATGCACCGTGCCGCTGCTGCAGGTGCCGCTGAAGTCCCCGTTATCCGTCCACGTTTTGGTGTCACTGACCCAGCCCGTGATCGTCTTGCCGTTGATCGCGCCATGAACCTCAAAGGCTTTGCTAGCGCGAACATTGTGGTGAGAACGACGAGTCGTCGCACTGGCGTTGTCCCTTCAGTTGCGTTTTGCCTAGAGGAAGAGGGCCTCGGGCAATGCGATGTGGCCCTCGACACCCGTAGCGCGGAACTTACGACAGTGACGGCCGCTGTCCGGGTGATCCCGAAAAGGAGCGGATACACACCAGGAGCAGCCACGAGCTGTCGTGATACATCGGGGACGCCGCTGACGGGCCCCGCCGCTTTCCGTGGAGGCCGACTGAAATACGCCCGGCTTTCCTCCTCAGAGGTGGCCGGAGCGCCGGCCCGGGCCGCTGTCGCATAAACCCGGCGAGTGGGCGATTCGTTGTCTCGAGGTCACAAACGCACCGGGAGCGTCACGGAGGCGCCCTCCGAACTTTGGCGATCCAACTGACAAATACGGGGGGTAAATCGCCAAAGTTCGCGTGGTTCAAGCGTGCGGGTCAACCGCAGCGAGTCGCGACATTGTGCGCCGACCACAACGACCATCATTCATGCGACGGGTTTCCAGGCAAGCGAGAAGCGCTTTAGCTGGCCTAACCCGGCCAGCGGCTCGTCTGCCTGCGGGCGTGGTCGGCTCGGCTCGCCCGGTCGTCGGAGATCCCCGCCGGCCAGTCGCGGCCAAATCCTAACCGGCCGGCTGCTTGGAAGCGCATGCAGCGATTTTTGAGCGTCTGTGGTGAGCTATCGCGGGTGCTCGTACACCGCGCCGTCGATCAGCTCCCGGCTACCGACGGGTTGCGAAAGCGCGACCCGAAGTGGCGTCTCGGGGTTCGGTGCGCGCATTACGAAGCCCTCGAGCGGCGTGACGAATGTGGTCAGGATCAGCTCGTGCTCGTCTTCGTAGAGGTCCGGGTCAAGCAGCCGGCCGTCGGCGCGTTTGCCACCCGCGTACGTCTGCTCGGTCACCAGTATGCGCAGGACCGTGTCATCTGCCCGCAGCTCGTAGGTGGGGTCCAGTCGCCAGGAAGAGGCGCGGATCCCATCGCGGGTTACGCGCAGCGGTCGCCCCGCCGTCTTATCAGCGCGCGACCAGGTGCCGCGGCGGGCATCCTTCTGTACCGCGACCATCACCAGGTCCGGCGGCATCCCGAGTCCGAACAGAGCTTCCACCCCGGTCCGCGCGATCAGCCGCCACCCTTCCAAAGCGGATGACGACGGCGGCTCGAACTGTTGCCGGCTCTTTCGCAGCGGACTCGATCCGGCGCGGCCTCCCAGCCACGCCGCCAGCATTTCGACGGCAGGGTCTCTCGGGTCCAGCGGCTCCAATGGGCCGTCCAGAGCGCCTGGATGAAACGCCAGTCCACCCGCGTCGCTGACCAGCTCCGGAACTCGTGGCGCGTAACGCGGCTCGAGCAGGACGGACCGCTCCCAGTGGCGCTCCGTCGGCACCCCGCGCGCGCGGGCCACAAGGCGAGCACGCAGTCCAGACCCCGATCTGCTCATCGCCGCCAGAGTAGCGGCAATTGCCAAGCAAGCGCCGGCGCGGCGGGGTTCCCAACCGCACCAAACCGTGCGCCTCCTCGGCCGCCGTTGCCCTCGTCCCGGTGGGCTCCCCCTGCGCGACCGCGTCCCGTGGCGAGGAGTCGCGGTGGTCCCACCGCATTGTTGGGTGACGCCTGTGGCGGTCGCGGCGCCCGCGGGGCCGCTTTGCTCGCCGACCGGGCGAGGTGTCGCTAGACGGAACGCACCTGCAGCTCGCTCACCCATCTGGCGGCTTCGGCTGGGTCCGCGGGCGGCCCGGCGACGAGCACGAGTTCGTCGACGCCGAGCCGCGTCAGCTCTTCGTGATCCTCGGGGCGCGGGGGGTAAGCGAGCGCGACCGCGATATCGAGTTCCGACGAATCGCGACCCGCGGTCTCGCAGAGGCTGCGCAGCCGTGTGATTCGCTCGCGTGCGTGGGCGAGGTCGGGGAGATTGAAGCCGTACCAACCGTCCCCGGTCCGGGCGGCGCGCCGGAGCGCAGCGTCACTGTTGCCGCCCACGATGATCGGAATATGCCCATCGCGCACGGGCTTGGGGTTGACCCGGATGCCGGCGAATTTGACGAACTCACCGCTGAAGCAGGCCGGGTCATCGCGCCAGACGGTCTTCATCGCCGCGACGTACTCGTCGGTCCGGGCGCCTCGCCGCTCGAACGGGATCCCGAGCGCGGCGAACTCCTCCTGCGACCAGCCCACGCCGATCCCGAGCGCGAGCCGACCGCCGGAGAGGCGGTCGAGGCTGGCCGCCTGCTTGGCGAGCCTGACCGGGTTGTGCTCGGGTACTAGCAGCACCCCGGTGGCCAGGCGGATCGTGCGTGTCGCGGCCGCGGCAAAGCTGAGAGCGATCATGGGATCCAGCCAGTCGGTATCGGCCGGCACGGCGATTCGGCCATCCGGTGCGTACGGGTAGCGCGAAGCGCTCCGATCGACCATAACTACGTGCTCGCCGACCCAGAGGGTGCGGAACCCGGCAGCCTCGGCCGCGACCGCGACGGCGTCGATCACCTCGCGGCGGGCGCCGGTGCCGATGCCGAGCGCGTGCAGCCCGAGTCGCACTGGCTCAGGCGGGAGATCCGCTCGCAGGCAGCGGGCCCGGATCGATTGGCCCGGTCCAGAACTCGATGCCCCAGCGCGCGGATATGTCGCGCAGCTCGGCCGGCCCGGGCGGAACGCGGTCCGGCTTGGCGCTGACGTCGGGCACGAGCACGCCGGCCTCGGCGAAGTAGCCAGACATCATCCCCGGCTGGCCGATGACCTCGAAGCGGCAGGGACCGTTCGAAAGATTGAGGGTGCCGTGGTAGGTCCACGGGGCGACGAACACCGAGCCGCCCGAACGCAGTGTGTGGGTCGCTCGGATGACACCCCCGCGCTCCTCGGTGAAGGTGAGCTCACCCTCCAGCACGCGGAACCACTCCGCGAACGCGTGCCGGTGCGGTGGCGGCCCGCCGCCCGGACCCCCGCGGACCTCGATCACGTCGAGCAGCCCGCCACTCTGCGTGTGATCGAGCGCGATCGTGACGTGGTTGCCGCCGGCGACGACATACACAGTCGTCAGATCGTTCGTGTGAGGGGTCAGAGGTGTCATGGCGGACTCTCGCTGGTTTGTTTGGCCCGATGCTGGGGCCGGCCTCGGTCTGGTCGGTGCCACCGGCGGCCCGGTCGACCGTGTGATTGCTGTAGCCAATCAGGTCTGGGGATGCCGGGCACGAGTCGAACTGGCTCTCCGCACTTCGAGCGCCTTCGAGATGACGATTGGCACGTACCGGCCCGAGCCCTCGGTCGACAGCGGAGCCTGGGCGCCTCCGCGGGTCGAACGAGCACCCTACGCAGTCGTCGGACGCCCGGCCCCAGCGTCAGACGCAACCCGGGGACGACCTCGTCGCCATCGACCATGAGCGATGACGTGCGCGCAGCCGCTGACACGCCCGCTTGGCTGGGAAAGGGAGCCACCACGCGCAGGCTGGATCGCGGGGGACACGCTGCCGTTTGGGGGCCGCACGGGTCACGGGACCGCGTCGGCGAGGTGCGGTGCTCCGTCGCCAGGTGGCACAGCGCTGGTTCGGACCCGATTCGTTTGACGCACCCAACGTCGCCGTAGCAGGCTGTTACCCCAAAGTAACCGCTGGCCGTTGTTCCATCACGCTGTGGTCAGTGAGCCCACCAGTCCCGCTGACCCTCCACGTCTTCCCGCGGGTTCTCGCCAAGATTAGGCGCACCGAACACGAGGATCTCGAGACCTTCAGGCCCAGCCTCGTACCCTCGCCACGTACCGGGCGGAACGCGGACCGCGTCCCACTTCTTCACCTCGACGATCTCGTCGTCGAGCTTCATCCGCCCGCTCCCGCCCACAACCACGAACATCTCCTCCTGCTCCTTATGCGTGTGGCCGTACGGGAAGCGATAGCCGGCCGGAATGCGCTGATAGCTGAGGCCGGACTGCTTGAGCTCGAGCGCCTTGGTTGCGAGACGGAACTCCAGGTCCGGCGCGCCGTCGAAGTTGGACCCGACGTCCGCCAGATCCTCTCTGAGGTTCCTGAGCGTGAACGGCACGGCCGGAATTCTACGGTTCAGGCTGAGCGCCGCCGGCGCCCCGCGAACCGGCAACGACACCCCCGGCGGCACCAACCGCACCATCGCCATCGCCCCTGCCGCATGACACGCACAACCGCCCGCTGCGCCACCGCGGCGCTGCGCGCGATTCGACGCAGGCTGGTCGGGAAACGTGAGTATTTCACTGTTTCACGTCCAGGCTTCACGTCGCCTGTCCTGTCCTTGTGAGCTGGCCACAACAAATCGCGCTGGACCCGGATTTATGCGGCGCGGTGGTTCTCCTCCTCCAGCAGCCCAACTGCCTCCAGGCCACTCGCAGCGGATGGTCGCTGCGCGAACCCACGCCGTCGAGGCGTTGCCTCGAGTTCGTTCCGGCTCGAGTCGCATGCGCCGCCACAGAAGCGTGACCGAACCGACACGATCCAGACGGTCGAGACCCGATTTGCCGGACCCAGGAGCCGGCGCAGATGCCGCAACTACGCGCGGCAATCGGAAGTGCCGGCTCGCGGCCGACACTTCCGATTCGGGACCGCCCAGGGCTCGTTGGTCCAAAGGCTCCCGGACAAGCTCGCTCAAAACGGAGATGCGAACTTCTGGTTGTTGTTACCGTTGTAGTACCAGGTGTCGATCGAGGCACCGGGCCACGGGCTATCGCCATAAACGTCAAGGTAGAGCCCGCTGTACGCACTCTCGATTGTGTACGGACTCCCAGACGTGTTGAACCTGGTGAGCCACTCCTGTTGGAGGCTTGAAATGCACGGCATTTGCGTCACTTGATCGCCCGGGACGCCGTCGGTGGTCAAACACTGGCCGCTGTTCTGGTTCAGGCGGTGCCCGACATCGCGGCGCGCCCTGGCACCCCCGCGCGACAGACTACGATGCGATGACTGCTTCGCGTCAGTAGGCGGCACCGGACCCGCGGGCCGAGGCAAAGCGGCCGGCGGGACTCCCTGCCGGCGACGAAGAGGAGGACCTCGCGAGACCCGGCTTGCTGCCGCCAGGGCGAGGGCTGACGCAGACTCAATGCCTGATCGATCAAACTGCGCGGCGTGAACGGCGATCTGAGCACTCGTGTCAAGCCGCGAGTGGGGACCGGGCGAGCTGCCCGCGGACTTGGGATGGTGGCTATCGGCGCGCTGTCGATCGGTGCTCTTGTGTGGGTCGCGCCCCCGGGGCAGGTGATCGAGACGGTCGCTCATCTGAGTCCCCCGTGGCTGGCGGCGGCCGTTGGTTTGGAACTCGCGTCGTGTCTGAGCTACGTGGTGGTGTTCCGCCGTTTCTTTCCCGAGGCTCCTCGACCTGTGAGCCGACGGGTGGCTTGGATTGCGATGGGTGCCGGCGCGATCCTTCCGGGTGGGAACTTTTCATCTGCGGCGGCCACTGGGCTGCTCCTGCGTCACCACCACACGGGCGCGCGTGGTCTCGTGGAGCGCTGCGGCGCGCTGCTGTGTTTCTTGACTCTGTTCGGATTCGCCGTCAACGGAGTCGTCGGGGTGTTGCTCCTGCTCGGTCTCGGTCGCGGCCCACACGACCTCGAGCACGCTGGGATCCCCGTGTTGGTCTCCGTGTTTGTGCTCGGCTCGGCAACGCTTGCGATGCTGGTCGGCGCTCGCCTCCGGACCCCGGCCCCGAAGGTCGTGCGTGCGCTTGTGAAGTCGTTAGAAGGCGCCCGAGACTCGTTGTTCGCGCCGCATTGGCGTCTGCTCGGGGCAGCTGGATTCCTCTG
Source organism: Solirubrobacteraceae bacterium (assembly GCA_035625625.1). GTDB lineage: Bacteria > Actinomycetota > Thermoleophilia > Solirubrobacterales > Solirubrobacteraceae > Palsa-465. Next base: position 52,459 of record DASPPG010000240.1, on the reverse strand, counting down.
TCTCGACATGGGTGCACTTTGGGCCGCGTGCCGCGCGACCGGCCATCCACTGGGCGTGCTGGCGCTGGCATTGGCGTACTTCGTCGGCTACTTAGCCACGATGATCCCGATGCCGGCCGGACTCGGGGTACTCGACTCCGGGCTTGCTGGCGCTCTGGTGCTGTACGGGTTCTCCCCTGCCGCCTCGGTCGGAGCTGTGCTCGTCTACCACGCGATCTCGATCTGGGTGCCCTGCCTCGGCGGACTCATTGCCTGGTTGCCGACCCGTCGCGCGCCGCGGGCGAGCACTGCGGCAGGCCGGCTGGTTGAGCCGTCCGCGACCGCATCCGCGATCAGCGGCTAACGATGGAAGGTGGCTGCGTTTCGAGGTATGGCGTGAGGTAGCGCCCGAATACCTTGGTCCAGCTTGCCTGACGGTCGCTGCGAGTGGGAGCTAGCGTGGCGGCGGTTGGTTGGGCGAACTCGTCCAGCTCGATTCGTAAGTGCAGCGGGCGCTCACCGCCGATTAGCCTGACCTCGAGCGTTGGCCTGACCTTCAGCTCGTGCGGTGTCAGCCCGAGGCCGGCAGCGATCGTGTGCGCAATCCGGTCGGCCTGCTGGGTGGCGAGCCCGCCGTGCTTGATCGGGTAGGCCGTCACGTCGCCGGCGGCGTACACACCGTCGATTCCTTCGACCTGCCCGACCGCGTCGGTGGCGACAAACCCCCACCGGTTGGCGGGGACGCCGGCGATGCTCGCCCCTCGTAGCCGGGGCACGGCGACCAGGCGGTCGGCTTTGATGGGGGCGCCCGATTGGATGCTGAGGGCGCCGCCGCCGCAGAGACGCCCGGGGGTGGAAAGGCCCAGGAACCGTACACCGCGCGCAGACAGCTCGGCTGCCACCAGCTCGGAGGCTTCGGCACCGAAGGCGGCCAAGGGCCGCGGCTCCGGACTGACCAGCGTGATCTGCGTTTGTCTCGCCTGGTGACGGGCACGTGCCGCGGACAGCATGGCCAGCTCGTACAGAGGCAGCGGCCACGCGACCCCGGAGGGGACGGCGAACACGAGCGAGTCTAGCCTGTCCCCGTCAAGTTCTCGAAGCACATCGCGGAAGCGGGGCAGGTCGCGGTGGTCGCGGAACGTCAGCGCACCGGGGACACCGAGGGTGCCGCGCACGCCCGTGGCCAACACCACCGTGTCGTAAGTGAGACGACCGCCTGACGCCAGGAGGACCTGCCTGCGCGCGCCGGCGACGCTCTCGACCCGCGTGCGGTAGTGCCTCACCCCAAGCTCGGCGGCGATCGCGGCCAGGTCAAATTCGCGGGGACTGCTGTCGGAGAACGCGACTAGCGTCGCGGCAGGGCGGTAGGCAAACACCCGATCCGGCGAGACCAGCGAGATCCGCACCGCGGACCCGGCGAGCGCCCGTAGCGCCAGCACTGCCTCTAGGGCAGCGAAGCCGCCGCCCGCGATGACGACACGGTGGGGGTCCGGAGACGGACCAGACGCGGCCATAACCTCTGGACGATCCACCCCTACGCACCGTGCCGACAACCGCGGCTTCCCGACCTCGCGACGGGGTTAACTACGGACGAGCCGAGGGTCGTCTGCCCAGGGCGCGCCGCCGCGCTGTGAGCAAGCTCGTCACGTCGCGAGCGCGCCGCCAGGCAACGCTCCGCGCGGAGGTTCGGAACGGGCCGGCTACCGCTCAGCCGGGAGCGTAGGTGGTCGCGGGATGAGGCAGTCCAGGTGCCACAGCTGCGATTCGTCATACCCGGGGTGGTCCCCGAGGTTCAAGTAGGAGGAGCGGTGCACGTTGCCGTCAGGAAGCTCGAGCCAGATCGGCTCGTACACGCCGATGCGATCGCGACACATGGCGCACCGCAGAAACCACGACACCTCATTCACCCGGACTCCTCGATGCCTCTTGAACGGGGTGACGGTACGGCGCAGCGCAAAGCTACACGACCGGGCTTATCCGCTTATATGAGCAGGAAAACTACTGACCCTTCCGCCGAATCCACGCGCATCGCGGCTGGTCGACGATCGCCGCCCCGTTTCGGGTAACTACGTACGGAGATCCGCAGCCGGGGCGGATGCATGGTGCTTTGGCGTCAACGTAGCGTGCGTCGTCGATGGAGGAGGGCAATAGCCATCACTTGCTTGGCGTGATCGCCGCGTTGGTCGTCGCCGCGGCGCTGTTCGCGGGAGTTGTGCTCGCGGTCCGCTCGAGCGCGGGTCTGGGGTACGAGCCGCCGGCCCAACACGCGACCACCGGGGCCAGCGTTGCGCTGTCCGTGTTTCCCGACAGCACGCCGTGTCATGGGAGTACCTCGGGCGCCCCAGGTGGCGGCCCGCACTCGACGTGGGTCACCTATTGCCCGAGCACGACCATCAAAGTCCCTGCGTACAGCACGGTGACCGTGACGATCAAACAGTACGACACCTCAACGGCGCTGCACAATCCGTTCTTCGACGAGGTGCGCGGAACGGTCGGCGGCGTGATGTACGTCAATGGCCGGCCGATGCGGCAGGTCAGCCCCGACGCGCCTGGCCACACCTTCACGATCCAGACTCCGCCCGACACGCACGAGTCGTTCTTGTTCGTGAACGTGCCATTGCTCGGCGTGTCCAGCAGCGCTCCAAACGCCGTGACGATCGCCGGCGAGCAGTACCCGAGGCCAAACGTGATCGTGTTCCGTTTTAGGACCGGAGGCCCAGGTGTGTATGTGTGGCACTGCTACGTTCCCTGCGGCACCGGTCTCGCCGGCGACGGGATCGGCGGGCAGGATGGGTTCGGCGGGCCGATGGCCACGACCGGCTACATGGCCGGCACGGTGACAGTGACATGAGCAGCGGCGCGCCGCCAGACGTCGAGGCCAGCGCCGCAGACGGGCAGGACGAGCCTCGCCACGTCCGAAGGATCCTAAGGCTCTGGGTGATCCTGTCGGTCATCTGCATCGCAATTGCGTTGCTGCTCAACCCCCTCATCGCTCCCGACAGCGCAACCTCGGTAGCCGGGTTCGCGAACCTCACCGACCTGCTATTCACCGTGCTGGCGATACCGGTCGGTGTGTTCGTATGGCTGTTCATCGGCTACAGCGTGGTCGTCTTCCGCGAGTCAGCACCCGCTGGCACCCGCGTCGAGGAACTCAAGGACGGGGCGCCGCTGCAGGCAAGGCCGAGCCAACAGATCGCCTGGCTTGCGATCACCGGTTCCCTGGCCATCTTTCTGGTTGGCTGGGGAATGTTCGGGTTCTACAAGCAGACGACTGACCCACCCGCCAACCCCTTGGTCGTGAACGTCACCGGCCAGCAATGGCTGTGGACCTACTCCTACCCTTCGCTCGGGGTGACGAGCAACGTGCTCGAACTGCCCGTGAAACGTCCGGTGGAGTTCCGCGTCACCTCCGATGATGTGTTGCACGGATTCGTCGTCAACGGCCTCGGCGTCGCGATGGACGCCAACCCGGGCACGTGGGCGACCGCGCCGATCGTGACGCCGACCAAGCTCGGTAACTTCACGACACGCTGCGTCGAGCTTTGTGGCCTGTACCACACGTACATGTGGTCGCCGGTCAGGGTGGTGTCGGCGTCGGCCTTCGCCGCCTGGGTTGCTGCCAACGGAGGTGACCGGACCGGAGCGGCCGCGGGAGGGACGACATGACGAGCGCAGTCACGACCAGCCACGAGGGTCCCAAGCCCGCTTCCGGCAGACGACGCGCCCTGGTGCCGAGCATCGTGTCGGGGCTGGTGCTGGGCGTCGTCGGCGCCGTCGTCGTGGCCCTGATCGTCCATGCCCTGGTCACCGGTCCTCGCCGTCCCGACGACACGGTTGTCGCCGGTTACGCCGCCTGGTTCGTGTTTTTCATGATCGGCGTCGGCGCCGCCAACTATCCAGTGCGCTGGGGACTTGGCCGCCCGGACCCCACACACGAGGAGGAGCTCGAGCTGGCCGGCGAGGGCCAGGGCGTCTGGCGCTATTTCCGCTTCTGCACCGATCACAAGGTGGTCGGGATCCAGTACCTGGTCACGGTGCTGGTGCTGTTCGCGGTCGGGGGGCTCGCGTCGTGGATGATCCGCCTCGAGCAGGCGCGTTCGGGGGCCAAGGTGTTCGCCCCAGCGGCCTATAACACGATCGTCGGCATGCACGGGCTGGTGATGATCGCGGCCACGATCATCATGGTCTCCGCGGCGTTCGGCAACTACTTCGTGCCGATCATGATCGGCGCCAACGACATGGCCTTCCCGCGCGTGAACGCGCTCAGCTTCTGGACCCTGTTCACGGCCATCCCAGTGCTTCTCTCGAGCGTCCTCCTCGGAGGTTTCCCGACCGGCTGGACGGGCTACTCGCCGCTGGCCGACCAGGCGGCGCTGGGCATGGATGCCTACTGCTTCACGATCATCGTGTTCGGCTTATCGCTCGCCTTCGGCGGGATGAACATGTTCGTCACCGTGCTCAAGATGCGGGCGCCGGGACTGACTCTGACGCGACTGCCGGTATTCGTATGGAGTACCGTGCTCTCGACGCTGCTCGGGCTGGTCGTGTTCCCGGCCTTCACCGCCGCGGTGCTGTTGACGCTGCTGGACCGTCTATTCGGCACCTCGTTCTACCAGGCGGCCTTCGGCGGGAGCAATTTCGTCTATGAGCAGCTGTTCTGGTTCATGGGCCATCCCGAGGTGTACGTGATCCTGCTGCCGGCCGTGGGGGCAGTCTGCGAGGTGATCACGGTGTTCGCGCGAAAGCCGCTGTTCGGCTACAAACTCGTCGTCGGCAGCATGATCGGGATCTTCGTCCTGAGCCTGACGGTGTGGATGCATCACCTGTACTGGTCGGGTGCGAACACGGCTCTGGACACGCCGATCATGCTCGACACCGAGCTCATCTCGATCCCGACCGGCCTGATCTTCCTGGCGTTGGTGGGAACCCTGTGGCGGGGCCGGATCCGCCTTGAGCCGCCGATGCTGTTCGCGCTCGCGTTCGGTGTGAACTTCCTGATCGGCGGCGTCACCGGCCTCTACCTAGCCGACGTTCCCACCGACACGATTTTCCACGGTGACATGTTCACCGTCGCGCACTTCCATTTCACGCTCGTGGGCGGCAGCGTGTTTGGCTTCCTGGCCGGCTTCTATTACTGGTTCCCGAAGATGACCGGCCGGGAGCTGGACCGGCGGCTGTCCATCCTGCACTTCTGGTTGTTCGAGATCGGTTTCCTCGGCATCTTCCTGCCGCTGTTCTACGCCGGAATCAAGGGCGAGCCGCGCTGGCAGGCCTTCGTCGACCCCAAGTTCGGGACCGCGAACCTGATCGCGAGCCTGTTCGTGATCCTGATCATCGCCTCAGTCGCCGTGCTCGGCTACAACATCCTGATCTCGTGGCTACGCGGCGCCCCGGCGCACGCGAACGAGTGGGGCGGCCGCACGCTGGAGTGGATGCTGCCCAGCCCGGTGCCCGTGGTCAACTTCCCGCAGCCCGTGGTCGTGTCCGCCGGCCCTTACGACTACGGCATGGGCGGACCACGCCTGATGGGAGCCCCGGCAATCGCCGGAGCTGCGGTCGACACCGCGGCGTTCGCGCCCGGGCATCCCCCAGATATGGCCGAACGGGCCGAACGGGCACGGTGGGGCGCCGGCCTGCTGATCCTGTCCTGGTCGATGCTCGCGATGGTGGTCTGCCTCGCCTACATCTACCTCGACGCGCTCAACACGCAGGACCAGTTCAAGCCGTCCGCGGAGTCGACGCCGACGACCGTCGGCAACGTGCTCGTGACCCTGGCCGCGCTGGCTGCCGCAGTGGCCTGGACCTGGGGCTACCGGCGATCGCGGTCAGGCGAGGACACACATGCGCGCACGGGGGTGACGCTCGGCTGGATCCTGACGCTGGCTGGGCTCGTCGGCAGCATCGTGGTCTTCGCCAGCCTCACGGCGCCCTTGCCGCTGCACGCCTACGCCAGCGCGATCGCGCTGTTCACCCTGTTCCACGCCTGGCATCTGGTCGCCGGGCTCGTGCTCGGCGCGCTCGTGCTGGGCCGTTTGTACAAGCGTCGGATCCGCGGGCAGGAGTACGTCATTCAGGTGGCCGGATGGTGGCTGTGGTACGCGGCGATCGTTTCCGTCGTCACGCTGGTGCTGTCGCTCGCGGTCACCTGAGCCGGGGCGGCCGACGGTCATGCGGCGCGCCCGGGAGTGATCAGACGTGGTCGACGACCTCCCGACGCTCCTGACGCTGGCGGCGTTCGCGCTGCACGCCCTTGGCGAGCGCCGCGCCGCGGTGTTGACTGGACGCCCGCGCGACCGCCGCGCTCGGACGCGCGCGCTGACCTTCTACGCCGGCCTGCTGACGATCCTGATCGCGCTCCAGTCCCCGCTCGACGGGCTCGCCGACCAGCTGTTCTGGGCCCACATGATCCAGCACCTCCTGCTACTCGTGGTTGCCGCCCCGCTGATCGTCCTCGGCCACCCCTGGATGTCACTCTGGCGCGCGCTGCCCCTGCGCCTGCGGCGCACGCTGGCGCGGACTGTCCTTCGCTCACCCTACCTCGCCCCGCTGCGAGCGCTGTCCGGGCTGCTCACGCGCCCGGCCGGGGCCTGGATCGCGTTCAACGTCAACCTCCTGTTCTGGCACCTCCCGGGCCCGTACGACCTAACGCTGCGCAACATCGACGTGCACGTGCTCGAGCACACCAGCTTCCTGGTCTTCGGCGTTCTCTTCTGGGCACAGGTCATCGGTGGCGCACCGTCCCGATCGGCGCTCCCCTACACGCACCGGATCGCTTACGTCGCCAGCGCCATCGTGCCCAACGTCGGACTATCGATATATCTGGCCTTCGCGCCGCACCCGCTCTACAGTCCCTACGCGCTGCTCGCCCACCGTCCCGGCGGCATCTCCGCCCGGGCCGATCAGCAGATTGGCGCCGGCATCATGTGGGCCGCGGGCGACCTGCCCTTCGCGATCTCGATCGCGGTACTGGTGCAGCGCTGGCTCGCCGAGAACGAGGCGATGACGGCCCGTCTGGACGCAGTCGCCGCCGCTCCGGCCGACGGCGAGCGGAGCATGACCGTCTAGTCATGCCCACGTCCTCAGTGGCGGCTGCGAAACCATGACCGCGCCTCGATCGCAGCACCGGCGGTGGACGGCGCTCGCCGTCCTGCTCGTCATCGCGGCGGTCGCCACCCTCCTCATCGACTCGAGCGGTCGCTCGGCGTCCCGGAGCCCAGCATTTACCCTCAGCCTCGACCCGGGCACTCCATTGTCCGGCGCGGCGCCTGACTTCACCCTCACAGACCAGTTCGGCGCGCCGGTGTCGCTGCACTCGTTCCGCGGCCGCGTGGTGATCCTGGCCTTCAACGACTCGCAGTGCACCACGATCTGCCCGTTGACCACCACCGCGATGGTCGGCGCCAAGGGCCTGCTGGGCGGCGCCGGCTCCCAGGTCCAACTGCTCGGGATCGACGCTAACCCGACGGCGATCTCGATCAAAGACGTACGGTCCTACTCCGAGGTGCACGGCATGACGCACGACTGGCACTTCCTGACAGGCTCGCTTGCGCAACTGAGGCGAGTGTGGAGGGCCTACCACATCGACGTGGCGATCGAGCGGGGGCAGATCGACCACACGCCGGCGCTTTACATCATCGACCCGGCCGGCCGACTGGCGAAGGTCTATCTGACGCAGATGTCGTATTCGAGCGTCGGCCAGCAAGCCCAGCTCCTGGCCCAGGAGGTCTCGAGCCTAATCCCCGGCCATCCCCGCGTTCGCACGAGACTCTCCTACGCCCAGATCCAGCCGATCAGCCCCGCCGCCGCCGCCGTGTTGCCCCGAGCCGGCGGCGGCGCCGTCGCCCTCGGGCCGGGCCCAAGGCCTCGGTTGTTCCTGTTCTTCGCCACCTGGGATACCGAGGTGACCGATCTGGGCTCGGCGCTGGAAGCGCTGGCGCGCTATCAGGCGGTCGCGCGGGCCGGCCGGCTGCCGGAGCTGATCGCGGTTGACGAGGGCAGCGTCGAGCCGTCGATGAGCGCATTGCCCCAGTTCCTCCAGGAGCTACGCAGCCCGCTTTCGTACCCCGTGGCCGTCGACCGCAGCGGCCGCGTCGCGGACGGCTATGGCGTCCAAGACGAGCCGTGGTACGTACTCGTATCGGCTGCCGGCCGGGTGCTCTGGTACTACGACGTTGCGACCTCTGGCTGGCTCGGCACGAACGCTCTGCTCCGGCAAGTTCGAGCCGCCCTCGCACGTACGCAGGCGCCTTCGGGCTCGGTCTCCCAGTCGCTGGCCGGGTCGCCGCCTCTCCTCGCCGCGCTTCATCGCCAGGCCGGACAGCTGCTCGGCGACGAGTCGGCGCTCTCTGACAGGCTGCGGGAGTTGCGCGGCTACCCGGTCGTGATAAACGCCTGGGCCTCGTGGTGCTCGCCGTGTCGCACAGAGTTCGGGCTGTTCGCCTCGGCATCGGCACGGTACGGACGGGAGGTGGCGTTCCTCGGTGTCGACACCGACGACTCGCCCGGCGATGCACGCTCGTTCCTTACAGCGCACCCTGTCAGCTACCCGAGCTATCAGGGCAGCACAACAGCCCTGAACTCGATCGCCGAGATCGAGGGACTGCCAACGACGATCTTCATCGATCGCGCCGGCAGAGTCGTCTACGTGCACATCGGCCAGTACCAGGCCCAGGGGACCTTGGATGAAGACCTCGACGAGTACGAGCTGGGGCGTTGAGGGAGCGTCAACGAAGACGCGGCGATCGAGCTCGGCGACAGTCGGCACGCTGGCGTGAGTGCTGCTTTCGCAGGCCGCGTCTTGGCTCGAAGGCATCCAGAGTCCACCCCTCTGACTGACGTTTAGCTCGGACGATCTCGCGGTGCCAAACCTGAATGCGCCTTCGTGTATCCGCTCGGCACCTGGCCTTCTCGGTAGTACGACACGAACAGTTCGCTGACCTCGTCCCCGTTTAAGACTTCGTTCGAACGCACGCGCGCTTCGTAACCATCTCACGCCACTACCTCATCGGCGGCTTCCGATCACCGCCCCATGCTCGGTCATGCGCTCATCCGACAGTTAGCAGCAGCTGGAACCCGTCCGGATCGGCGTACGCCCGCGCGTTCTTCTACCAGTACGAGGCCGAGCCGGAGGAGTCCGTCCCGATGCTCCGCGCAGGAGAGCTCGAGCTCGCGATCGTCGGAGCGCGCGACCAGCCCGAAGGTTTCGGAGACCTCTACGACGGCATCGACCTGCACCACCTGTTCGACGAGCCGAGATATGCGCTGCTCCCCCCGGGGCATCGGCTTGCTCGCCGCAAGCGGCTGCGCCTCGATGACCTCGCAGAGGAAGCGCGGATCGAGCTCGGCCGCAGCCCCACCCGTCACGGCCGCGTCTATCTCGCGCCGGGCCCCGAAGCGGACCCCCGGCGATCCAAGCGTCGCCTATCGCAGCGATGACTTCAACGTCGTGCAGGGCATGGTCGCCGCCGGTGCCGGAATCGCGGTGGTTCCCGAGCTCGCGCTCACCAACCTACGGGCCGACGTGACAATCCGCAATCTCGGGACCTCCGCCCCAATGCGTACGATCGCCGCCGGGACGCTGGCCGGTATGCACCGCTCCCCGGCAACCTCAGCGCTGCTCGAACTCCTCACCGAGGTCACCGAAGCGCACCTCGCGGCACGGCAACCAACGAGCCACACCCACGATCCCGGCGGCCACCGTGCCCGATCCTCCTGAGGTGGCCCGATCAGGTCACGGGGACTGATCTAAGGTTCCTACTGGGGCGTGCCTTCGTCCACCCACTGTTCGAACAACTCGACACGCTCGGGAGGCCACGGCCCGTCGCACGGCATGGAGCCATCCTTGAGCCGCTCGGCGATCGCGTCAGCATGGGCCCGGACATCGGCGTAGGACCAGAGATCGAACGCCCTGCGCATCGAGTCGCGATCCTTCTCTCGGAACAGAGGCTTGATGTCGGCATCGAAACCAATCTCGGGTGCTGCCATGTCCACTCCTCTCGTCGTACTCGGTCACGGCGGGTCCAGGTGCGCCGTCCGGATCGCGTCCAATTGGTAGATCGAGCCGAAGAATAGGTCGAGCAGGCGCGGGTCAACTGCCGGCCACATTGGTCGCGCATCTGGGCGACGGCATCAACCGTGCCTTCCTCCAGTTCGCCAAGTGCATGCGCGCAAACGGCGTCCGAACCTCTCGGACAGCGGCCAGATCACCGCGGGCAGCGGCATCAACCCGTCCTCCCCGGGCTCCCAGCGGGCATTGAGCGCGTGCAAGAAGCTGTTGCCTGGCGGCGGCCCACCCTCGCACGAATTTCAGTGACAGCGGCATAACAGAGTTACGCTCCTGTCACGGCCCTTGTCGTACAACGCCGGGCCATGAGTGCGATTCGCGGGCCTCGCGTGAGTTCGCTCTGGATCGCCATGGCGGTGCCGGCCGGCTGCGGGTCGACGGGCGCTCCGAGCGGGACCGTGACCAACCCCCCGGGTGAACCGAACCTCGCCCTTCAGTACGCCCAGTGCATGCGCGCCAACGGCCTCCCGACCTTCCCAGACCCCGGTCCCAACGGCATCCAGTTCCCGCTGGGCAGCCCCATTCTCCGGTCGCCTGCCTTCCGGCGCGCGCAGAAGGCGTGCCAGAAGTACGTGAACGACGGTAGCCGCTGACGAGGTTGTGCGGCCCAGTTCGGCCTCGACCCGGCCTGACCCGCTGCTACCCCCGACGAGCTCCCAGCGTTACAGCGCCTCCTCCTACTTGACCGGGCGGGGGCCTGGCTGCGGTCGAGACGGAGAGGCGATAGCAATGGGTAGGGATGATGAGGTCGCCTTTGAACCCCGGTCGCCCGAAGAGTAAGGTTGCATCCTGCTGGCACTTCTGTAGACGTTGCCGCAGCCTGGTCAGCCACCTGTCAAAGGACAGGCGCTACCGGCCCATACCACGATGTCCCCCCGCAAGCACCGTGTTGTGTCATGGGCGTTGGCCGCGGTGATTCTGGTCGCGGCAGGAGTTGCGGGCGCACTCATCGCGAACTCGTTGAATAACAACTCGAGCGCGACGACCACGACGACGACGGCCGCTGCAGCGTCCGGCTCGTCGTGTGACGTCACCTCTGTTGCGCAAGATCAATTGCCGACGGTGGTGACGATCATGGCGCGCGGCGCCACGGGGAGCGGCGTCGGCTCGGGCGAGGTCATCCGCTCAAACGGCTCCATCCTGACCAACAATCACGTAATCCTTCCGGCCGTTGCCGGCGGGCAGTTGGAGGTCATATTCGACAACGGGAACACGGCGCAAGCGTCGATCGTCGGGCGCGATCCGCTCACCGACCTGGCCGTGATCCAGGCCCATGGCGTATCGGATTTGCGGACCATCCCGATCGGGGACTCCTCCGATCTGCGCATCGGCCAACCGGTGGTGGCCCTCGGGGCGCCCCTAGGGCTGTCGAGCACCGTCACGAGCGGGATCGTGAGCGCACTCGGCCGGACCGTACACGTTCCCGGCGAAGGCTCGCAGTCTGCGCTGCTGGTCGATGCCGTGCAGACCGATGCCGCGATCAACCCGGGCAACAGCGGCGGCGCCTTGGTCGACTGCTCCGGGGCGCTGGTCGGCGTGCCAACCGCGGGCGCGACGATCCCCTCGCCGTCGGGCGAGGCCGGTGGAGGAAGCATCGGACTCGGGTTCGCGATCCCGGTCAACCTGGCCACCAAGGTGGCGGACGAGATAATCGACACCGGGACGGTCTCACACGCGTTCATTGGGATTCAAGCCCAGACGATCCCCAACGCAACCAACGGAGAAGGTGCGGGGCTTTGGGTCGCGGCCGTGACTCCCGGAGGCCCAGCCGCAAGCGCAGGCCTCCAGACCGGCGACATCATCAAGTCGATCGACGGCAGCCCCGCCACCAGCACCGACCAACTCATGGCCCTGACGCTAACCAAACGCGCCGGCGACCAGGTCAAGATCGGCTACGAACGCAACGGCAGTCAAGCCACGACGACCATCACCCTCGCGGCGCGGTCATAGACGGTTGTGGCGGATGGCTTTCGCGACCAGGTTCGCGACGAGGCACTCGATCAGCTGCGGGTCGCCGATCGTTCGGGCGGGCTCGAGCGCGGCCGTCTTCGCGAGTCCGTGATGATCGTGGGCTCGCAGGGCTTCGGCGGCAGTCACGGCGAGGTTGACTGGCTCCCGCCGCAGCTCCCCGTGCTCGCTCCGGGCGAGGGTGAGCAGCGCCTCGAGTAAGCATTCCGGGCGCTCGCAGGCGGCGACGACGCCCTCGCCCATCCGCCGCAGGGCGGCCGTGTCTGCGTTCGGGTCAGCGAGCGTGGCCTCCGCAAGCGCGAGCTGCAGGGTGACCGAGCCACGCAACTCGTTGGCGGCGTAAGCGAGGAAGCTCGGGTTCGCTTCGGAGAGGTCCCCGGCCGGCGACGTCATCAAGCGCCACGGTCTAATGTCCCGCGACGAAGCTGGCGACCATGGCCCTAGTGATGCACCCGTGGGCGACGCCGACGCACGCGTCGCCAGCCTGCAGCACCGCCGGCTGATGCAGGTTTATCGCGGCGTTGGCGACCATCTCGTGAGTCAGCTGGCCGGTGCTGGTCGGGTCGGGGAAGCTCGTGAACCCGTGGCCGCGCAGGCAGGGAACGAACGCGAGCATCGCGGCGATCTGCGCTGGACTATGTACTTCCTGGCCCGGCTGGGGGTTGTTTGGCAACAGGTGTCGGCGGGCTGCGTACGCGGATTGGAACGCGGGCGATTTCGGGGTGCTCAGGGCGAGTGCAAACTTGAAGTCCCCAGTGTCCGGGTCCGGGAAGTTGGATACACCGTGGGAGCGCATGCAGCCGGAGAACGCGACCGCGTCTTGGTGCTGGGCGTGAGTCGATTGGTCGCCCGACTGGACACGCTGGGCGAGCTGGGTGAGCTCGAGCCACAGCCGGCCGTCGTCAGCGAGAAGGCGGCGAGCGCGACGACGTAGGTGAGGGTGGGTGGACGGCGGCAGCGCATGATGGCCGGTTCCGTTCAGTCGAGATGACGTCGTATGCTCGTCTCGCCGTCTTCCGACAGGCGCACCGGCGGCGTGCCGATATCGCGCACGACCGACAGCGCGAGCGAGTCTGTGGTTCGCTCACGCGGCTCCGCGACTGTTCGCTTGTGCGCGCCGCGTCGCCCGAGGCGCCAGACCGTGGCGCCGATCAGCGCGACCGCGGCGGCAAGGAAGATCCCGGTCTCGAGTGTCTGTAGCGGCCAGTAGTCGCTCGGTGGCTGGTAGGTGACAAGCTGTTGCACCTGATGCGACAGGGCGACTTGGCAGCGCAGGGACGGGACGCCGCTCTGCGGCAGGCCCGCCGCGAGCGTCGGGCAGGCGCGGACGACCAGATCGTCCAGCTGCGCGGCGCTGAGGGCGTGGTGGGCGCGATCGACGATCGCGGCGGAGACCATCCAGGCGTTCGGGATCGGAGGCGGGGCCGCGGCAACGCTGACCAGTGTCGGTAGGAAGTCGACGCCTTTCCCCGCCATTGTGGAAACCAGGGCTTCCTTGGCCGAAAGGAGGTGAGGGCGGACCCAGAGCGTGAAGACGATCCGCGCCGCGACGAAGCCGAGAAGCGTCGCGACCATAGCCGGCATCGTGCAGCGCATCAGCGCGCCCATCGCAACGCCGAGCGCGAACGCGAAGCGCCACGAAGCCGACCCGCGCGAGCTGCGCGGGCGTTGCGGCGGCCTCCTCGCCCAGCACGACGATCGACCCTTCACTCGGGTCGATCAGGCCGACCGCGAGGTGCAGCAGCGTCGCCTTGCCGGCGCCGTTCGGCCCGACGAGACCGGCGACGTGGCCGGACGGAACCTCAAGCGTGCAGTCCGAGAGCGCCCAGGACGCCCGTAGCGCTTTCCGAGGCCGCGCGTCGCCAGCGCGGCGCTCACGCTACCCCTCGATGCGGGCGGCGCGAACAGCATCGCGAAAGAGCGCCTCGATCGACTCCTCATCGAGTCCGGCGCGCCTTGCCCTGACGATCCAAGCACGCAGCTCGCGGCGCAACGGCCCGTGTGCTGCGATCGCGGGGTCCGCAAGCCTTTAGGGAAATGGGCCTTCCCTGTCAAGCGTCGTCGCCGGAAGAGGCGATCAGCCGCTTCGCTTCCGGCCGAAACGCCGACCGCCGCCACGTTGCCTCGCGTGGACGTGACGATGTACCCGAGGCAGGTCGCCGCTGAATACGATCCCGCCGGTGATTAGTGCCCGCGTCCGATTACCTGGATGGTCCTCCGGGGCGGCTGGGCTGGGTTTACTGCAACCCAGACGCCTGTGGAACGCTTGGCCTGTTTGATGGGCGTCAATCTGGGTTCGATCGTTCTGCTCGCGCTAGCCGCGGCCGTGTATCCGCAATTGCTGGCGGTGGTCGTGATCATCCTGACGCGCCCTCACCCCCAGCCGCTTCTGTGGGCCTGCTATCTCGCCAGCTTGCTCGTGAGCGTCGGCAGTAGCGTTGCGATTTTCGTGGTCTTCCATTCTCGCGGGAGCGTCGCCGGCACAACCTCCCACCGGCTCGGTCCTGCGGCCTACCTCGTCATCGGCGCCGTCGCATTGATCTTCGCCAGTGTGATGACGACCCGCCGCGGCCGAGAACTCTTCCATCGGGATCGGCAGACGTCCTGGGGGCCAGAGCGGCGCCCGCGACGGGGCTCCGCGGCGGTCGCGAATACACGTGCTCGAGCGGCGCGGGCGCTCAGCGAAGGTCCGCTCGTGGTCGCCTGCCTGATCGGTGGACTCCTCGCCATCCCCGGCCCCTTCGACCTCGTCGCCCTCGGACGCCTCGCGAGAGGCGGCTACGGAGTGGCCGCTGCCGCCGCCGTGATGGCGATCTTCGCGCTGATCAAGTTCATCCTGATCGAAGCCCCGATCGCTGGATACGTGATCGACCGCGACCGCACCGCGGCCACGGTCAGCCGCTTCTCGCGCTGGATGCAGACGAACGAGCTCGCGGGCATCGCCGCGATCGTCGGCCTGTTCGGGATCGCGCTAATCGGCCGAGGGATCTCCGTGCTCGGCTGAATCGTGATCCCTTCCGCGGATCCGATCAATCTGATCGCGCAGCGTCTGCCAGCGCGAGCGTGCCTCGGTGATGAAGATGTCCCACTCGCGGCGGACCTCGTCGTCGGGCGGTCGCTCCCCGGCGCGAATCCGGCCCAGCTCGTCGAACACCTCGCGCCCGAGCGCCGCGGACGCAACCAGAGCCACCATGAAGCCGAACAGCGCCGAGATCATCGCGAACACCGCCCCGATGGCTCCGTACCGAGTCGCGTATGAGCTAAACAGATGCGGCACGTACACCGCCGCCCCCGCGAAGTAGACGGCGAGCGCCAGGCTTGCGACTATCGCAAACGGCGCGAGATCCCTGAGCGCGATCCGCTTCGCGCTCAGAACCCGTCCGCTCCACGCCAGGAAGATCGCGGTCAGAGGGGTGAGCAGAAGGTTCGCCCCCACCTGGACGCGACTGCTGCCGATTTCGCGGTGCGCAATGCCACTGATCACGAGGTACGCGATCAGTCCGGCGATCCACAGCAAATCGTTGAACGAGTTGCGCACGCTCAACGGCTGCAGGTCCCAGGTGCGCTCGAACAGCCGCTGTACGGCTCGGGCGAAGCTGAGTATGGCGATCACCAGCAGCAAGGCGCCGATCAGGCCGACGTCGGTGTTGGTCGCGGTCGAGGGCGCGAGTGCTTCCTTGACCGCCTCGGCACCCCCGCCGCTGAGGGCGTACCGATTGATGATCCACTGGGCGGCGCTTTCGGCCTGGACGTGCGGTAGCACCGCACCAGCCAGGACTGCGATCGGGATCAGGGCGGTAAGCGCGCTTGAGGCCAGAGCCATCGCTCGGTCAAAGCCAGCGACGAGCTGGAAGCGGTGCAGGACGCGCAAGACGAATGCCGGACGCAGCCAGAACGTCAACATCCGCACGATCCGCTCGCGGTCGACGGAGAACCGCCTCGTCGTCATCCGCGAGCCATCGGGCGGGGCGTCAGACATCAAGCTCGGCGATCCGCTGGTCGGGGTCGATGCGCCGACTCATGTGATCGCGCTTCGCTTGAGCTCCTCCAGCTCGGTGTCGTACTCAGTCCCGATCTGCTCGAGTAGACGCCGCGTCGCAAGTGCTTCGGCTTCGTCGACGGCCGCGATCGCAAAGCCGACATGGATCAGCACCCAATCGCCCTCCTGGGCGCCTTCCTGGCCCATGCTGACGAGCGCGACGTTCACGATCCGCCGCACGCCGGAGACGTCAACGCGTGCGAGAAAGCGCTCCTCATCGACGAACTCGACGATCTGTCCGGGTATCGCTAGGCACACAGGTGGAACCCCCAATCAACTCGCAGACCCCATTCTCGCAGCGCATCCATCACCGCGTCGACGAGCAGCGCAGTCGCGGCCGCCACCGTCGCCCTCGGCTCACAGCCCAACAAGACCGACCCGTCACGGATCGAAGGGCACCTGCGACGTCCTTCCGGGCGATCCAATTCCTCGTCGGGTCCGGTTTGAACTAAAACGGGGCTTCGATAGCATCGCCAAAGGAGGCGCTCGATAGCCACAAATGCAAGCGTTTCCTGGCAAAAGGTGACGGAATGGTCGTGCGCGGGACCGCTGGCCGGCCCGGGCAGATAGTCGGGCGCAGCTAGTCATGGGACACAGCCACACACGTCCCCGGGTCCTGGTCGCCGGCATCATCGCGGGGCTGGTGATGCTGCTAGTCGGGATCTGGCTGGGCGGGCATCCGGGCGACCTCCCCTCGCCGCTCCGCGGCGGCTTATTCGAGAGCCGCCGCCCTGAACCCGTCACCGAGCAGGCCCTGGACATTCTTACCACCCGGTACTACCGGCCGCTCGATCGTTCGAGCCTAGTCGACGTGGGGCTGTCGGACATAGTCGCCAGCCTCGACGACCCCTACTCGCGCTACGTCGACCCGAGCTCCTACAGGGCATCGATGGACGAATCCGAGCAGCACACGACCGGTATCGGGATCGAGGTCATGTCTGAGCCTCAGGGGCTGCGGGTGATCAACGTGTACGAGAACTCGCCAGCCGCCGAGGCCGGCCTGATGGACGGCGATCTCATCACCAAGGTAGGGTCGACTTCGTTGGCCAACAAGGCCGAGGACTTCGGCTCGAACCTGATCCGCGGTCCGGCCGGCACGAGTGTGACGCTTACGGTTATGCGCGGCCGGGTCGAGCGTGTCGTCTCGATCGACCGAGCGAAAATCGTCGTTCCCGTGGCGATGGCCCGGATGGTCAGCTACGACAGCCTGCGGATCGGCTACCTGCGGCTGACCGGGTTCACCGAAGGCTCGGGCGACGAGTTGCGCACCGAGACGCAGACCGTGCTGCGTGCAGGAGCCCTGGCGCTCATCCTCGACTTGCGCGGGAACGGCGGGGGGCTGATTAGCGAGGCGATCAACGTCGCGAGCATCTTCATCCCCCGCGGTACCATCATGTCCGCCGTCGAGCGCGGCCGGCCCCGACGCGTGTATGACGCGGACGGTGACGCGATCGCGGCCCACATCCCGCTGGTCGTGCTCGTCGATCACGGCACGGCCTCGTCGGCGGAGATCGTCACAGCCGCGCTTCAGGATCACGGCCGAGCCGAGATCGTTGGCACGAACACTTACGGCAAGGGGGTCTTCCAGATAACCGAGCCGCTGAATAACGGCGGCGCCCTGGATCTGACGATTGGTCAGTTTTTCACTCCTGACGGTCGCAACCTCGGCGGCGGTGGCGCGCGGCAGGGCGCCGGCATTACTCCCAACATCTACGCGCCCAGCGACGCACGCACCCCGGGCGATGAAGCGCTCACCATCGCCGAACGCACGGTGGCGGCTGAGGTTCACTGACCGTTAGCGCTTTTCGGCGAGGCCACGGCCGTGCGTGCCGGACGATGGAGCCGGCGGATCAGCCGGCTAGCGGGCAGCTACTGCCGTGAGGAACGCCGCGTAGCTCCAGGTCAGGTTCGAGACGCTTCGTTCAAAGCCCGTGCCTTGATCGAATTGCTCGCTGAGCTCAAAACGGTTGCTGTGGTAGATGACCGCGGCAAGGATGTTGTCGCCAGCGTTCCGCAGTGCGCTCGACACGTCCGACGGCGCCGTCGTCGAGTTGACGCCCACCTGGTCCAGGAACGTCCCGGCCAACTCATCGTCGGGCACGGGCGCGCCGCCGTCGATCGCGGCCGCAAGCTCGTAATACAGCTGTGCAAACGCGCACGTGCAAACCGCCCAGGGATGGCCGGTGTCGGCCGTCAGGCTGAGCCCGTCGTACTCGTCCCCGAGGTAGCGGCCGATCAGCGGACCTCTGCCGGCGGCTGCGTCGGCCGCGTTGATCGGGTACTCGTCGGTGCCGCCGGCGCCCCATTGAGCGCGCACCTGAGCGGCAGTCGAGAGCAGCTTTGGGTCGGTCGGTGAGAGGCCATCGCCATAGATACACGCGAGGATCGGGTCGATGCTCGGGTCGTATGGCGCGGCGGGGTCGCCGGAGAGCCTGCTCGACTGCAGAACAGACGCATACAAGTTTGCGGGACTCCCGGACCAGTGCGACGGGAGTTGCTCAGCAAGCCAGGTCGCCGCCGCCGCCGCTCCCGCCGGCACCGGAATGTCGAGGCCCGGCCCGGCGGCGATCAGCTGGTTGAGCGCGCGCAGCTGCACCGAACGGGCAAACAGCGATTGGCCGAAGGTGTCCTCCCAGTGCGTCACCGTCGGCTGCTGGTAGCGATTGCCGTCCAGCAGGTAATCGAGGTCGGTGGCAAGCACACCCTGGGCGACGGTCTGCACCGTGGGGTCGAGGCCCTTGAAACCTTGCAGGATCGTCAGGACCCGCAGCGCCGGGCCGTCGCTCTCGTCGGCCGCGCCCGTCTGCGCCGCCTCGGGCGTGTACTTCGCCTGTCCGATCACGCCCCCACTGGCCTGGCAGGCGCTGGCGAACGTGACGTAATTGGCAAGAAGTTCGGACGCGCCGGCAGCTGGAATCTGCGCCGGAGCCTCGCTCAGGACCGCGGACATCGTTATCGCGGCATCCCGGGTCCAGTTGAAGAAGTAATCCTCGGCGATCGGCGCGACGTTGCCGGGATAGGAAAAGCCCTCGATCGACCACGATGGCGAGGCGATGACGCAGCCGGTCGCCGTGTAGCCACCCGGCGCTGGAGGATTTCCCGGCGAGTTGTGATCGGCTACCTGGAAGCCATACGTAGCGACATTGCGCAGCATCATCGACAACATGTACGGCGCGTAAACCTCAGGGCTCGTTGCCGTTCCCGTCGTCATCTTCGCCCTAAGATCCGGCGTCCCACCTTACCGACCTGTCCGCGCTTCGGCGGCCGGTCAAGGAGGGCTCGCTTTGTCCATCTCGACTAGGAGAGAACCGACGCGCCGTCCCTGATACGAGAGATCGGCGCCATCCCCGGAATCGCAGCGCGGTTCGACGCTTACGCGACCCAGTTGAATTCGCCGTCGGTCTCCGTGAGATGAAGGTGATCCGGCTTTGCAGCTTGTCCGCTGACATACATGGTCACCTCGAGACGGGTGAAGCGTCCGTCACGAACGCGCGAGGCGCGGACGTCAACGGGATACGTGGGCTGCTTCTGCCCCGGCGAGACCGCGACGCCGGGCAACGCGGTCCCGTGGCCGACGGCAACGGCGTCGGTCCAGGTGGTCCACTTGAGAGTCAGCGTGCCACCGTAGGGGGTCTGCAGCTCGACGGTTGCTGGGCGGACCGCGAAAACCGGCGTGAACACCGTGTTGTGATCGTGCCCCTGCAGCTTCGCGTACAGCTTCGGCAGCGTAGCGCCAAGCGCAGGTGAAGCGGCAAGCCCCAGTGCTGCCGCGCCGATGAGCGCCGCTATAGGACCACTGCGTCGCATCGCGAAGAGCATGATCGCGGAGCCTTGAGCGATTGTCCACCCGTGCCACCGTCCGCCCACACGCGCATGCCGCTGCCCTCAGTCGTAGCGCAGCGCGGGAAAGTTGGACTCGGCGCCCCGGCCGCCAGGAGTCACATCCAGCACGTTCCAGATCGGCCAGATCGAGTCGACGTGGCGGGCCTCCATCCCCTCGTCGCGCGGCGCGTACATGAGCTCGGACCCCCACGTGTGGCGGAACCGCTCGCCATCGCGGGCGAACACGTTCAGCATCGGCATCTGCTCACCTTCCGGCGTCTCCGCGTGGTAGTCACGGTTGTAGCTGTTGTTGCGCGAGGACAGGAGGCGTAGGTGTCGCCAGCCACGGTCACGCGCGAAGCCGCGGATCCGGTCGGGATCCGACTTCGCGACCACGGCGAGGTTGAGCCGCTGTGCGAGATGCGGAGCCGCGCCGTCGAGCGAGTCGAGGATCGAGGTGCATGATGGGCAGGGCGTTTCGCTGAGCGGCAACCGCGCCGTATCACCCCCCGCGGGTCCGGGTCGGGTATCGCCGGAGTAGCGCGGGAACATGAAGCTGTAGATGACAAGCGTGTCCTTGCCCACCTCAAAAAGCTCCGAGAACGACACCACGCTGCCGTCGGAGGCCGCCTCGAAGTGATAGTCGAGGGGGACGAGACCACCTGGCGGTAGCGCGCGCCGCTGCGCCGCGACCTGTTCGATCGCCCGCCGCAAATCAGCCTCGACCTCGACCAGCCGGTTCCGTGCCCGACGGTACTCCTCGGATTCCCCCGGAAAGCGAATGCCAGGATCCATCGTCGTCATCTGCCTGCCTCCTGTGCGGTCTTGTACTAGTCCCAGTGGCGGATTCCAGAAGTGCAATCCATGAGTCGCTACGCGACCATACGCCGCACGGTCGACTATCGCGAACGGCGCACGACTCTCCGGGTCGACGCGCACCACGACGAGACGCCTGTCTTGAACGCGCGGCCGGCAGGCCGGCCCGACCCTCTTGGTTGATTTGGCCGTGCTCCGCGCCGGCGCCCCCGGGAACCGCGGATCCAAGCTAAGGAGTCCGTGCAGGCCCTATAAGAACCTGGCGTTCGGTGGAGCTTTCCTACAGCGCCGCCAGCCGACGGGCGAGGAACCGGCGCTCTGGGTCCGTGACGGCCAGCCGGAGGGCGTACTCGAACGCCGCCCGCGCCTCTTCCTGGCGGCCAAGGCGCCGCAGCAACTCGGCCCGTGTCGAATGCAGGTAGCGGTAATCGCCGAGTTCGAGCGAGTCGACGAGCTCGAGCGCCCGCTCGGGCGCGCCCGCCTCGGCGACTGCCACCGCGCGGTTTAGTGCCACCACCGACCCGCGAAACCGGCTGGCTCGCCCCGCGAGCTACACGGTGCAGCCCGGCGGCAAGCGCGTCTGAGTCCCGGCACGCGGCCGATGTGCCGCGCCTGGACGCCTATGGAGCAGACGGTCTTTCCGTCAGTCGGCGGATTTACGCAAGGCTGGTGGCCGCCTCGTGGATGAGGTCGCACACGGCGACGGGCTGGGAGGCGAGCGACGCGTGGCTGGCGGCAAGCTCAATGGTCCGGCGTGGGTTCATGCGCTCCGCCATACGCCGCTCGTTGTCGGGGTGGATCATCCGATCCTCGGTGGAGACCTGGTACCAGGTCGGCTTCCTTTTCCATGCCGGGTCGGTCACCGTGTCACCGAACGTCGAGCCGACCGGAGCCTTCTGGGTCACGGCCATAACGAGCGCCTCATCGGCCGGGAGGTCCTGGCAGAAGCTCTCGTGGAACTTGTCTTGGGCGATCCACACATACCCGTCGGAGTCGGGCGCGATGTTGGCCACGGCCGCGGGCGGCATCTGCTCGGTGATCGCTCCCAGCCTCTCGCCGGCCTCGGGAGCGAAAGCGGCGATGTAGACGAGGCCGACGACGTTGGGAAGATCACCGGCCTCAGTGATCACCGCCCCGCCATAGGAATGGCCGACGAGCAGAACGGGCCCATCGATCTGCTTGATCATCTGCTGGGTCCGGCGCGCATCATCACCGAGCGAGGTCAGCGGATTCTCCACCGCGTGCAGGGACCCATAGCCGCGACGATCGAGTTCGACGATCACCTTGGCCCAGTGGGCGGCACCACCCCAGAATCCGTGCACGAGAACGACGGCAGGTTCACTCACGAGAACACTCCTTGGGTTGAACGATCTCTGCTGCGCCCAGCATAATCAGCGCGTGGAGCAATAAAGCTGGCTGTTCCGCTGACATTCTTGCCCAACGTCCAGAACCGATGGGTGCGCGGTCCCTGCTGACCCGATCTCGACGATGCACCACTCTCCCGCTGCTTGAAGGCGCGCCCGGCGAGCTGACCCGACGCCTGCCGGCCAGCGCTACGTAGCCGCGCTTGGCGTGGTCGTTGTGCGAGGTGTCCATTTCGCCGAACTCGTTCGTCGTAGGGGTGTTGAGTCAACCACCGGACCTGAGGAGGTCTCGATGCACCCCAAGCTGACGATCGCACTGGCCAATGAGGCTCAGAGGGATCGCGACGGCGCGGCAGCGTCCCCAGCTGCGGTCGCTGGCACTCGAGAATCGCGCCCAGGGCTCTCACGCGCCGAGTGGGTTCGTGCGGCGCCTGGTCGGGGTATTAGCCTGCGCCCCCGGCTTTCCTAGCGGCTGTCCCTGTGACCACGTACGGAGCAAGCGAGGATTCGAGATGAAATACATGATGCTGGTTTGCGGTGATCCGTCGATCGAGCTCTCTCCGGAGCAGCGAACGACGATCGGGCCGGAGGTGGAGGCCTGGGTGCGGGAGATGGACGGGCGTGGCGTGCAGGTGCAGGGTCAGGAGCTCGCGGGCGCGCAGGACGCCACGACGATCCGCGTCCGCGGTGGCGAGGTCGTGATCGCGGATGGCCCGTTTGCGGAGACCAAAGAGCAGATCGGGGGGTTCGACATCCTTGAGCGCGCGGATCTGGATGAGGCGATGGAGGTGGCGGCTAAGCATCCGGTCGCACGGTTCGTTCGCTCGAGTTGCGTCCGTTCGCAGAGGGATGAGTCCGCCGGCGGCGATCGCGATCGAGGAGGCCTTCGCCGACGAGTGGGGGCGGATCGTGGCCGCGCTGATCCGCCGTACCCGCGACTGGGATCTGGCCGAGGATTGCGCGCGGCAGGCGTTCGCCGAGGCGGCTCGACGTTGGCCCGGCGAGGGCGTTCCCCGTCAACCTGGCGCTTGGCTGATGACCGTTGCGCGCAGCCGCGCGATCGACCGCCTGCGCCACGAACGGATGCGGGACGCTCGACTTCGGGAGGCAGCGGCCTTGATTGACGGTAGATCCGCAGGTGAGGAAGAGGAAGAGCGGTGTGATAACAGCGGGATCGAGGATGACCGCCTGCGGCTGATCTTCACCTGCTGCCACCCGGCGCTCGCACTGGAGAGCCGGGTCGGACTGACTCTCCGTGCGCTCGCCGGCTTGACGACGACGGAGATCGCGAACGCGTTCTTCGTGCCGGAGCCGACGATGGCCAAACGACTGGTCCGCGCTAAGCACAAGATCGAGCACGCGGGTATCCCGTTTCGAGTTCCACCCGAGCATCTTCTGCCCGAGCGCACGAGCGGCGTGCTTGCCGTGCTCTACCTGATGTTCAACGAGGGATACGCCGCGTCGACCGGCGATGAACTGGTCAGGGTCGACGTTTGCGTGGAGGCGATCCGCCTGGCTGGACTGCTGAACAGGCTGATGCCGGACGAGCCCGAGAGCGCTGGCCTGCTTGCGCTCTTGCTGTTCCGGCACTCCCGGAGCGAGGCGCGCACCGACCGCTTAGGCGACCTCATCACGCTGGAGGAACAGGACCGCTCCCGCTGGAACCGGGCAGAGATCGACCGGGGCAAACGAGATCCTGAACGTGACCATTCGCAGGAACGACGTCGGGCCCTACCAGTTGCAGGCTCACAGCGAACCCGGTCGTCAAGCTCAACCACGCCGTCGCCGCCGGGATGGCAACCGACCCCAAGGGTGGCCTCCCGCTCGTTAGCCGGCTCGCAGCGTCCGGTATGTTGCGCGACTACCACCTCCTGCACGCGACCCGCGCGGACTTCCTCCGCCGGATAGGCCGTAATGCCGAAGCCGCGGACGCATACCGCCAAGCGCTCACCCTGGTGCGGACGGAGACTGAACGTCGTTACCTGACCAAACGCCTAAGAGAGGTCAGCATCGGTCCAGCCTCGGCCGAAGGCGCGTAGGGCGCCACACAGCATCTTGAGAGGCTGGCTCAACGCGCCGCTTCCTGCGCGCGTCTCGGCAGTTTCCACCCCGGACGGACGAAGTGGCATGTGTAGCCGTTGGGGTAACGCACGAGGTAGTCCTGGTGCTCCGGCTCCGCCTCCCAGAACGGTCCAGCAGGCTTCACCTCGGTGACGACCTTGCCAGGCCACAAGCCGGAAGCGTCGACATCTGCGATCGTATCCTCCGCGATACGCCGCTGCTCGTCGTCGACGTAGTAGATCGCCGAGCGGTAGCTGGTGCCGACGTCATTGCCTTGACGGTTCTTCGTGGACGGGTCGTGAACCTGGAAGAAGAACTCGAGTAGATCCCGATAGGAGATGCGGTCCGGGTCGAACAGGATCTCGATCGCCTCCGCATGCGTGCCGTGGTTGCGGTAAGTCGCGTTCGGGACATCGCCACCCGTGTAGCCAACCCGGGTGCGGATGACGCCATCGAGCTTACGGATCAGATCCTGCATCCCCCAGAAGCACCCACCAGCAAGGATCGCCTTCTCGGTTTCTTCCATCTCGCTGCTCCTTCCCGTCCGGTTCTTGAGTCGTGCGAAATCTACTGATGAGACAGACCCGCTCCGACCGGTCTCGGGTCGGCAGCGACATAGCGAGCGTCCTCGCTGTAATCCCCGGCAGGGAGCGCCGAACAGACCCAGCTGACCAAGCAGCGCCTTCCACCCTCGCTCGATGCTCCCACAGCTCCGCCGCAGTGCGCTCGATGTGGCGACGCCAAGAACCTGCCGCGGGGCAAACCCGTGCGCGCTCCCGGCAAAGCCGGCAAGCTAATCGGCGCGATTAGAACGGAGGCTCGGATTCGCGGTGGAGCGGCTCGATGCCGGCCGCGGCGAGCTGCTCGCAGTAGCCGATCACGTATTCGAGCGGACGCTCCATCGCGGCCGCCTGGCGCGGCGCGATGCAGTACGTGCGCTCGGACAGGTGCGGTCCCTGCCAGCCGTCGAGGAGCTTCGCAGCGGTGGCGCCTCGGAGCATTGCGCGGATGTGACGGTCGTTCATCTGTGCGGGCCAGAATCGGAGGGGGCAGGTCATTTCTGCCCCCTCCAAGTCCATTTGAACCAGAGCTGGCGAATTAGGTGCCAGGTTCAGTGTTCTACAGCCCAAACGAGTGGGATCGCTTCACCGTGAGGAAGCTCGCCCTCGTGCGGCACGGCCCGACCGACGGCGATCAACCCAGCGCCGATCGTTCCTGCGTGAGCGACCACCAAGGCCGGCCCCCGGCCGGACACGACGAGATCCAGCGCACTGCGAGTGCGCCGCATCGACCAACCTCCGATAGCGGCGGATCGCGCCGGCCAAGGATCAGCCCTCTGGCATTGTCGACCGTCGCGCCGTGCCGCGCGATGAACGGCGTTATCGGGGTACGTTCCAACTGCCGCGCCCGAACAAGGTGGGGACGGTGCCGACGAGCAGCGCCGTCGGCACCGGTTCACGACCTCCGACTAGAAGATGCGCACCGCCACCTCGGCGGGGGCGTCAAACAAGTCGTTCAATTCGTCGTCCAGCTTCACCAGCGTCAGCGATGCTCCGGCCATGTCGAGCGAGGTGCAGTACTCGCCCACATAGCTGCGTGTGACGTTGATGCCGCGGTCGGCGAGCTGCTGATGGGCTCGCCCGTAGAGGATGTACAGCTCGGAGATGGGCGTGCCGCCGAGACCGTTGATCATCAGCGCGACATTGTCCCCCGACGAGTACGGCAGATCGGAGGCAACCGCCTCGAGCAACTCGTCGATGATCGCGTTGGCGTTCGCGAGCTTCTCACGCCTGCGCCCGGGCTCACCATGAATGCCGACACCCATCTCCATCTCGTCGTCGCCGAGCTCGAACAACGGGGAGCCCTTGGCGGGCGGAGTGCACGATGTCAGCGCCATGCCCATGGTCCGGGTGACCGCGTTCACGCGTTCCCCGAGTTTGACGAGGTCGTCGAGCTCGGCGCCTCGCTCCGCTGCCGCGCCGACTGCCTTGATCACGAAGAAGTTGCCGGCGACCCCGCCGTCCCGACGGCAGACGCCTCATACCCGCGCCGCTTAGCTTCCCGGAGCGCGGTAGCTCACAGGGCGGTCCTCCAGGATCACTGTCTTGGTCTCGAGGAACGGGTAGAGCCCCTCGACTCCTCCTTCTCGGCCAATGCCAGATTGCTTAAAGCCGCCAAACGCGATCCCGAAGTCGGTTCGGAACGCGTTGTGGCCGACTGTGCCCGAGCGCAATTCGCCGGCGACCGCTCGCGCGCGCTCCACGTCGTCGGTGAATACGGATGCGTTCAGTCCGTAGATCGTGTCGTTGGCAACGCGCACGGCGTCACGTTCGTCATCGGCTGGAATCACGCTCAGGACCGGCCCGAAGATCTCCTCGCGCGCGATCGTGGAGCCGTTGTCGACGTTGCCGAACACCGTTGGTTCGACGAACCAGCCCCGCTCGAGGTGGGCGGGACGCTGACCACCGGTCGCGAGGGTCGCACCTTCCTGCACGCCCCTGTCGATGTATCCGAGCACCCGATCGCGCTGGCGCTCGGAGGCTAGCGGCCCCATCTGCGTCTCGGGGTCGAACGGATTCCCGACCCGCACCTTCGCGAACGTGGCCGACAGCGCGTCGAGCAGCTCGTCATGGCGGTGACGAGGAACGACGATCCGCGTCAGCGACGAGCACACCTGGCCCGAGAGAAAGCACTCGGCGCCCGAGATCGTCCGAGCAACCACGTCGAGATCAATGTCGTCAAGAATCACCGCAGCCGATTTGCCGCCAAGCTCGAGCGTGCAGCGAGCGATCCGCTCACCGCAGATCGCGGCAATCCGCCGTCCGGCCGCCGTCGAACCGGTGAACGTGATCTTGTCGACGCGCGGATCGCGGACAAGCAGCTCGGACGCCTCGCGGTCGGCAGTCACGACATTCAGCACGCCGGGAGGCAGCCCGACCTCCTCGGCGATCTCGGCCATCAGATAGCCCTCACCGGGCGCCTCAGGAGAGGACTTCAGCACCTCGGTGCAACCCGCCAGCAACGCTGGGGCCACCTTGTTGGAGATCAGGCCGAGCGGAACGTTCCAAGGTACGATCGCGCCGACAACGCCGGCCGGCTCACGCACGAGCAATCCGAACTCACCGCCGGCCGTCGGCCGCGCCTCCTCCTCGAACGCGAAGGTGTCGGCGAGCGATGCGTAGTACTCGAACCTTCGGGCCGCGCCCTCGGCCGCGTTCCTCGCGATGCGGTGCAGCACGCCGGATTCCCGCGGCCAGATCTCACCAACCTCCTCACCGCGGTTACGCAACGCGGCCGCTATCGCGCGAAGGTACTCAGCGCGTTCGGCATGGCTCATTCGCGGCCACGGGCCCTCATCAAACGCCCGGCGCGCGGACTCGACCGCGCGTGCCATGTCGGCTGCCTGGGCCTCGGCGACCAAGAAGAAACGCTCCTCGGTGGCGGAGTCCGTCACCGTGATCGTCGCTTCGCTCGACGGAGCGACCCACTCACCGCCGATAAAGAAACGATCGAGATGGCGCAACTGCACCACCGGCTGTTCGGTCAAGCTCATCCATCAGCCTCCTGAGATCGCTAGATCGGCGGACGAGCGCCGACGACGGGTCGAGACCTCATCGCTCGTTCAGCCCCACGGCGCTCACGCCCCAGCAACGGGATCCGAACTGGCGAACTTGTGCCTCGTGCTCGCGATGGCTTTGCCGGTGCCCGGCGCCGAGCCGGGGTATCTATTGATAGGTCGAGTGGCGCGAATCGCCAGGTGTTGCCGCGTAAGATGACTGACTTGTGGACTTTGCACCAAGCGTCATCGCGCGCCCTGGTCGGGTTCGTCGGTGCCTCCAATCGCCTGACCCAGGGCGCTGAACTCATGTACGACTCCCACGCCCGGCGTCAGCCATGTGTCTGGTTCGCACCACAATCGGTCCGCTGGGCCCGGATCGCGACCTACGGATGAACATGAAGCGGATCGAGCTGACCTACCTGAACGGTCCCGATATCGCCCGGCTCGCGCCTTCCGATGAGCTGATCCTGAGCGCGATCGAGCGCGGGTTGGACGCTCAGGGGCGCGGCGAGGCGGTGATCGAGCCGCGCGTCCACCTGCGCGCCGATCCGATCGCCGATGGCCATTTCGTGCTGCGCGGCTCGATTCGACGCGGTGGGGCGACGCCGCGATCGCACAGGCCCGCGCCCACGGCTCGCTGCTCGGCTTCGCGCTCGCACCGTGCAGTCGTTCCGTGGCGAACGTCGCCCGTGGAGCTCTGGCCGGACCCGAGGCCGACGCCCGAACCGGGCTCGCCGGCGGAGGCGCGGGATCGGACTTCGAACCGCTGACGGTCGATGCTCTGGGGTCGGTTCTGCTCGAGCGCGGCGAGCTCGACGATGCCGACCAGCTCGTGCTGCCCGTCGCTGCCCGGTGCGACGGTGTCGACCGGTTCACGGCGTTGTTCGGGATTCATGCGCGGGGAAGGCTGCGTATCGCCCGCGGAGACCTGCGCGACGGACTCGACGATCTCACGACGTGCCGACGGTGGCTGGAGGCCCTGGGGATGGGCGCACGCGGTTCGATCCCTTGGGCCTCTGAGGCCGCCCTGGCCCACCTCGCGTCGAGCGTGACATCGGGTCGCTCCGCGAGGCCGTCGAAGTCCTCGAGCGATCCGAGGCGCGGCTTGAGCACGCGCGGGCGCTCGTCGACCTCGGGGCGGCACTACGCCGCGCGGGCCACCGGACTGACGCGCGCCCGCCGCTCAGTGCGGGCCTCGATCTGGCCGACCGTTGCGCCGCGACCTTGCTCACCGCCCGAGCCCGGGAGGAGCTGATCGCAGCGGGCGCGCGCCCCGGCGCCAACGGATCGCCGGCGTCGACTCACTGACCGCGAGTGAGCACCGGATCGCACGCATGGCCAACGACGGCATGACCAAC
The DNA here is from genome assembly GCA_035625625.1 of Solirubrobacteraceae bacterium. Classification (GTDB taxonomy): domain Bacteria; phylum Actinomycetota; class Thermoleophilia; order Solirubrobacterales; family Solirubrobacteraceae; genus Palsa-465. Next base: position 23,430 of record DASPPG010000240.1, on the reverse strand, counting down.
CGGGAGATCGCTCAAGCCCTGTTCCTTACGCCGAAGACGGTGGCTTACCACCTCACCCACGCCTACCAGAAGCTCGACATCAACGGGCGCGAGCAGCTCAGCACCGCGCTGGCCGACACGGGATGACTCAACGCTCGGCGGCGGCGGTCTCCCCCGCGAACGTGCCGGGGAGACCGCCAACGAGGCCAAGGAGTCACCCGGCGAGCGGCGGTGGCGGTGCGAGATCGAAGAGCGGCATGTGCCGGGCGCCGGGTCGTAGCCCCGAGGCCGCGCGACGCAAAACCCTGGACGGGGAAGTCCGTGGCGAAGACGCGACCGACACGGCAGGCTGATCGCCGCCAGATTTGACGACAAGAGGAGCAGGCTCAGTGGACGGCAAGGTGAAAACGGCACGCAGCCGGTTGACGTGGCTTGCCGGCAGCATCGCGTCAGTCGCGGCCGCCGTGTGTCTCGCGCCCGCGGCCGCCTCCACGGCATGCATCGGGTCCTGCCCGGTGTCGCTGCCGACCCCACCCCATCCCACGCTCGCGATCACAGGGTCTGAGCCCAATCAGCCCGAACCCGCGTGGGCGCAGGCGAGAGGCGCGCCGCCGTTCCTGCCACCCTTGACCGCCACCTACGGTGACGCTCGCCAGACGGCGACCGACTACTTCAACCCCGCGCTCACCGATGAGGCCGGGTACCCCGGCGGAACGCCCACGGCCACGTTCACGGCTTCTGCCTCCGATGACCAGGTAGCACTTCAGATCACGCGTTCAGCCAGGTGCTCTGTGCCGTCACCTCTGAAACCAGCGACACCGGCTATGCGTCCTACACCACCTACCACGACTCCGCGGTGGCGGGCTTCGGTCAACGGAGCGTGAGCGTCTCTTTCGCCGCCTCAAGCACGTGCCCGGCCGGCGAGGGGTTCTTGGGGAGCGATCAGAGCGCATACGCGACCGAGGAGATCGCGGGTTGGGGCGTCTAGACCAGCCCCACCGTGACGTACCAGTGGCTCGAGAACAGCGGCAGCTGATCGAGCACCCGCCGGCTCGCCGCTTCCGCGATGTCGCGGCTGGTAGATGTCCCGGCCGCGGCCCGTCTGGCGAGCAGCGCCCAATGAGAGCGTAGCTCTTCGAGTGCTCGACGCCCCTTCTCGCCTCGCCCCATCGTCGAGCCGTGCCCGAGGCACCAGCGGAGGGCATGGTCGCGGCAGGTCTGGTTCGTCCTCAGCGGCAATGCCGGTGGTTGACACGGATTCTGATGGCTGCCAGGGTTGGCGTTGCATCTGATCCAAGACTGAACTAGGAGTTTGCGGTAGACCCGTTTCTGCTCACCTACGAGGGCTTCGATCCTGAAGCCGAGGGCCTGCGCGAGGTGCTCGCTTCGACCGGCAACGGTCGCTTTTGCGCTCGCGGCGCGGCGGAATGGGAGAATGCCGACGACGTGCACTACCCCGGGACGTACGCCCACGGGGTCTACAACCGCGAGACGACAGTCCTGGGCGGTGTGCCGGTGCTCAACGAGGACTTGGTCAACCTGCCCAACTGGCTGGTGCTCAAGTTGAGGATCGAGGGAGGGGACGCGATCCGGCTGGCCGACGTCGACGTGCTCGAGTACCGCCAGGACTTTGATCTACGCGGCGCGGTGATGACCAGATGGATTCGCTTCCGCGACGGTGATGGGCGTGACACGACGCTGCACAGCCGGCGATTCGTGAGCATGTCGCATCCGAGCCGCGCCGGAATTGAGTGGACGCTCACGGCGATGAACTGGTCGGGGCGCGTCGAGGTGATTTCAGCGATCGACGGCAGGATCACCAATCGCGGCGTGGCGCGTTACCTGGAGCTCGAGGGGCGGCATCTGGATCCAGTCTCGCCGCGAACGTTCGGGCCGGAAGTGATAGCGCTGAAAGTCCGCACCCGCCAGTCGAACACGTACATCAGTCAGGCGGCACGGACGCGGGTGTTCGCCGGCGAGCGGCCGGTGGCGGCCGAGCGCAGTCTGTTTCAGACGGAGGACTACATCCAGCAGAGCCTCGCGTTTGAGGTTGCCCGGCAGCAGCCTGTCCGGATCGAGAAGATGATCGCGCTCGCGACTTCGCGCGACCCTGCCACCAGCGACACGCTGGGCAAGGCCGGGACCGCGGCGCTTCGCCGTCCCGACTTCGCGCCGGCACTGGCGCGACACTTCGGCGCTTGGGAGGAGCTCTGGCGGGTATGCGACGTGCGAGCGCGCTGCGATGAGGAGGTCCAGCACCTGCTCCGGGTCCACATCTGTCACATCCTGCAGGTGTGCTCCCGGCACACCGCCGACCTCGACGCCGGTGTGCCCGCGCGCGGGCTCAACGGAGAGGCATACCGGGGCCACGTCTTCTGGGATGAGCTGTACGTCTACCCGTTCCTGACCTTCCGGCTGCCGGAAGTGACGCGCGGACTCCTGATGTACCGCTACCGGCGCTTGGAGGAAGCGCGCGCGGCGGCGCACGAGGCCGGCTTTGCCGGCGCGATGTTTCCGTGGCAGAGCGGCAGCGAGGGCACCGAGGAGACGCAGCGAGTGCACCTCAACCCATTGTCCGGGCGTTGGGAGCCCGACCTCAGCCATAACCAGCGGCACGTGAACGCGGCGATCTTCTACAACATCTGGAACTACTTCCAGGCGACGCGAGACCTGGCCTTCCTGCGCGACTACGGCGCCGAGATGATGCTCGAGATCGCGCGGTTCTGGGGGTCGATTGCCCACTTCAACCCCGAGCGCGGGCGGTATGAGATCCACGGGGTGATGGGACCGGACGAGTTTCACGAGAAGTACCCGGGCGCCGACGAGGGAGGACTGCGCAACAACGCCTACACGAACCTGATGGTCGCGTGGCTGTGCGGTGTGGCGGGGGACGTGCTCTCGTTGCTGCCGAACAGCCGCGCTGACGCGCTGCGCTCGAGGCTCGAGATCTCAGACCGGGAGCTGGCCCTGTGGCAGGACATGAGCCGACGGATGTTCGTCCCGTTCCACGAGGACGGGATCATTAGCCAGTTCGAGGGCTACGAGAAGCTGCTGGAGCTCGACTGGGCTGCGTACCGGGAGCGCTACGGGAACATCCAGCGTCTGGACCGGATCCTCCACGCCGAAGGCGATGACCCCAACCGGTACAAGGTCTCCAAGCAGGCCGACGCCGTGATGCTGTTCTACCTGTTCGCATCCGAGGGGATCCGAGAGCTGTTCGAGCGGCTCGGCTACGAGTACCGTCCCGATACGGCTGCTCGGAACATCGCGTACTACGACCAGCGCACCTCACACGGCTCGACCCTCAGCTTCGTCACGTTCGCCGGGGTGCTCGCTCCGCTCGACCCGGAGAGCTCGTGGGATCGGTTCCTCGTGGCGCTTCGCAGCGACGTCGAAGACATCCAGGGGGGAACGACGCGGGAGGGGATTCATATGGGCGTTATGTCGGGCACGGTGGATCTGATGCAGCGCGCCTACCCCGGGACCGAGATCCGTAACGGCGTACTGCACTTTCACCCCCGGCTGCCCGCAGGTGCGCAGGAAGTGAGCTTCCGTATGCAGTATCAGCGAACGCCGCTGCACCTGACCCTCGACCACGAGCGGCTCGCGGTCACGATCCACAGGGAAGGCGCGGGTGGACCGATCCGGGTGGGCGTCGGGGACGAGATTCGCGAGCTATGTCCGGGTGACTCCGAGATCTTCGAGCTGTCATCGCCGGTCGCGGCCGGCGGGCAGGGAACCAGCGTGTGAAGGGAGCGGATGTGGCACCGTTTCAGGGCGCGGTCTTCGACGTCGACGGAGTGCTCGTGGACTCCCCGCATGAGAAGGCATGGCGCGAATCGCTGCGCGAGCTGATGGAGTCGGAGTGGAGCGATATCCGGGCCCGGACGACCTGGTCTCCGGAGGCGTTCACCTCGCGCGTCTATGACGAGCAAATGTCGGGCAAGCCGCGCCTGGCCGGTGCGCGCGCCGCGCTCGAGTATTTCGACATCCCGGACGACGAGGAGGAGCACCGCCTGCTCGAGTACGCCGAGCGAAAACAGGAAATGGTCGTGCGCCTGATCGAGGCCGGCGACTTCACTGCCTATCCGGACGCGTTGCGGTTCATCATCGCGGTCAAGGACGCCGGGCTGCGCGTAGCCGCCGCCTCGTCGTCGAAGAACGCTGACCTGTTTCTGCGCCAGATCCGGCTCGACGAGTTCGCAGAGGAGCAGGGCATCTCGTCAAACACGGTTCGTCCAGGCCTGACGCTGCTCGACTACTTTGACGCAAACGTCTCCGGAAGGGACTTCGCGCACGGAAAGCCCGACCCCGAAATGTTCCTCACCGCGGCGCAGGAGCTTGGGGTCGAGCCTGAACGCGCGATCGTGATGGAAGACGCCGCCGCCGGGGTGCAGGCCGCCAAGGCGGGCCGGATGGGCGCGATCGGCATCGCCCGCAAGGACGACGCCGAGCTGTTGTCCGCCGCAGCTGCAGACATCGTCGTCACCACACTCGACGAGGTGGATATGGCAGCGCTCGCCGAGGGACGCCTCGCAGTGACCGCCGCCGCCAAGTAGTAGCCAATCGCAGGGCCAGAGGCCTCCTCCGCCGGTGGCCGCCCAACGGCGGGAGGCGCGTCGGCGTTCCCGGGAATAGGTGTTGCGGCTCGTGCCGCGATCCGTTCGTCTACTTCGCCGGCTGCCAGCCCTGGCCGTTGCGCTTTATCTGTCCCTCCGACGCCAGGCGCGGAAGCACGCGGTACAGGTAATTGGGCTGAATCTTCATCGCCTCGGCGATCTGCGGGATCGTGATGCCGGGCCGCTGACGAACAAGCTCCAAGGCCTGGGCCGCGCGCGTGTTGCCGCCGCGGCGCGTCGCTCGGGCTCGCTCCGGCGTGCTCGCACGTCGCCCGGTGCGGGCCGTCGCGGCGCGTTCACGGCTGCTGGCGGCGCGGGCACGGGTGGTGTGCGCCCGGGTGGTGCGAGTCGCTGAACCGCGGGGCCGGCCGGGGCGACGCCGTTCGCCGGTCAGGGCCGAGCGTGCTGCCTCGAGACGCGACACCTCATCGCGCAGTTGACGAAGTTGCTCGTCGATGTCCTTCACGGTGCTGTCGACAAATTCGGGCACGAGTTCTCCTCGACTGGGTGCAAATGTAGTGAACGACGATACAACGTCGTTCGTTTCGTCAAGCGGATTGCTTTCGCGTTGTACCATCGCTTGCGGACATACGAGTAAGAGTCGCGTAAGTCGATCGTCGGCAACACCCTTATATGACTCGCGCCGATGCGGTAGCGCACACCGATTGACTTGTCCTCTGCGTTTGGCCGCTACGGGTAGGCCGATCGCTCGCGCAGACGAGCCGTTTCACCCCGCCCGCGACCGCTCGGCGTTCGCCCGCTTCCTGATCGACGCCGATTGCCAGCCCCACACGCGTGGGCGGTCATCAGACAACGAACGCAAGCGGGGAGGCGACGAACGCGGCCAGGCCGGCGCGTTTGCGAGCTCAGGCGCGCCGAACGTGTTGGCGTTCGCGCTCGACAACAAGCTGACTGCGGGACGGAGCTCGCGGGAGATGAAGAGCGCCGCCCCCACACCGAAGATGACGAGGAAACCGATCAGACCCCAAAGCGTGCCGCCCGGTCGCGAGCCGACAACTGGGCGCGGCGATCGCTGCAGGATCGCTGGCACCCACCGGACGTCCGCCGGGACGTGCCATCGGCCAACGATGCAGATCGTGCATGCGAGTCGCGGCCGGCGATCAGCGGCCGGCGGTGACGACCTCAATCTTGTTCGTGATTCCGCCCACGCCGGGGATTCGCGTCGCAACCTCAAACGCGGCGTTGCTGTCGGACTGGTGCTTGACCTCGCCCTTCAGCGTCAGCCAGCCTGCGTCGACGCTGACGTCGATGCGGTCCTCGGGCACGTCGGGGTCCGACGAAAGCGCCTGCAGCGCAGCACCACGGATCTGATCATCCTCCCAGTGATCCCGCAGGTCGAGCGAGAGCTCATCCTCAACGCCACGCACCCGCCGCACCGACCTGGCGATCTGGACCGCCGCATGGCGCTGATGGAAGCTGCCGACGCTGCCCCGCAGCGTCACCGTGCCGCCTTGTTCTAGGACCGCCACCTCCATCGGGTGGGGGAGGCGGGGATCGCGCTCGAGCGCGGCCCGAACCTCGTCGACGATCGTCTTGTCATTGGACATGAAAACGCTCCCTGATTCTCGCGAGCAAACAGCGTAGTGCCCCAGAGTGATCGCTTGCAAGGTGAGCCGCGATCCCGCGAGGTTCGTGATCGAAATCGCCGCGGCGTGCGCGGGTGGCGATCCGAGCCGGCCGCGTGAGCTGATCACGCGAAACGCGTGATGACGCCGCCGCGATGGACCAAAGGCCAACGGTCCGACCGGTTAGCAAGAACGCCGATCCCCGGCATGCAGCGAGCGGTTGCCCGGCCCAACGGCGGGGGCGGTAAGCGGCAGGCGTTTGGCGGCGGCAAGCAGGCGCCGCGCCTTCTGCACCGACGGCAGCGCCGCCCTCGCCATCTGGGCGTTCCCGTCTCCCCGAGCACCATCCCGTTGAGCGGGCGAGACCTTCTCTTGGCACCAGGCCGAACAGGTCCGATTCGTCGCTGTGGGTGGCGAGCTCGCCGACTTGCCATCCGTGGCGGGGCCGGTGATCTGCTCACCCTATCTGGATGATGACTCGCCGTTCGGGAGGCGTTTGCCTCCCTGCACATTGGTTGGTGATCAGGCCTCCTCTGGACCGAGGCCAGAAGTCGGGAACAGGAGTAAACGACAAATCCGCCGTCGAACGATCCGTCACCGAAAAGGACGTGCCCGATGCCCGCACCCGACAGGTCCCACGCGATCGACAACATCGTGGTGGTACTGTTCGAGAACCGTTCGCTCGACAACGTGCTAGGTCGCCTGTACGGCCCCGAGGACGGCAAGAACTTCGACTGGGTCATCGGCAAGGACCTGAGCAACCCCATCCCTGAGTGGGCGCAGGACGGCGCCGACCGCAAGGTGGTGCCGTATACGGTCGCGACCGACATGGACGCGCCGAACCCGGATTCGGGTGAGGAGTGGTTCCACACGAACACGCAGCTGTTCAACGTCCTCGACGCGCAGAACCGCTTCAAGGGCGCAGACGAGGTGACCGAGCCGTGGAACGCGCCCCCGCCGGACGTCACGCCAACGATGGAGGGTTCGTTACCGACTACATCAGCACGTTCACCGCCGAGATGGGCCGCCAGCCGACCTACGAGGAGTACGCCCACATCATGACCGGGTACACCCCGGAGCAGCTGACGGTGCTCAGCGGAATCGCGCGCGACTTCGGCGTCTTTGACCACTGGTTCTCCGAGGTGCCGTCGCAAACGTTCATGAACCGCTCCTTCTGGACGGCCGCGACATCGTCCGGGATCGTTGTCAACAGCCCGGTGAAGAAGTGGTTCACCAAGAACGACGCGGAAACGATCTTCGAACGGCTCGAGCAACACGGCAAGACCTGGAAGATCTACGTGATGGAGCCGATGTCGCTGTCGTTTCACGGCATCATCCACTACTCGCGCCTGAAGGATCGACTGGCGACGAACGTGGTGCCGTTCGCCGAGTTCGAGCGGGACGCGGCCGCCGGAACGCTGCCCGACTTCTCGCTGATCGAGCCTAACTTCATCTCGGGGCACGGCGACTACCACCCGGCATTCGGCCGCTCACTCGGCCGTACCGTCGACGTGACGACGCTCGATCCTCCGTCCTCGATGCTGGCCGGCGAAGCGTTCCTGGAGCGCATCTTCAACGCCTACCGCGCCAGCACGTCGGAGTCGGGGTCAAACGTCTGGAACACCGCCCTACTGATCGGCTGGGACGAGCCGGGCGGAACCTACGACCACGTGCCTCCCGGACCGGTCCCTCCGCCCGACCCCGACGCACCGGCCGGCGAGCTGGGCTTCACGTTCGACCGATCCGGCTACCGCGTTCCCGCGATCCTCGTCTCCCCCTGGGTCCCGAAAGGGTCGGTGTTCAATGACGAGTACCGCCACACGTCGCTGATCGCGACCTTGCGGAAGACCTGGAAACTCGGTGAGGCCTTGACCCAGCGTGACGCCGCCGCGCGCGCCTTCGACGACCTCTTCACCCTGGAGACGCCGCGCGACCCCGAGACCTGGGCGATCGTCACCGCGCTCCCCGTCCCGGCATGGCACCTCGACGAAGAAGCCCTCGGCAACGGGCTCAGCGGCCTCGGGAAGAGCATGGGACACGGGATCATCGAGCACGCCCGGGAGCTCGGGCTCGAGCTCCCATCACAACTCGACGACCCCGCCGCCGAACCCACATCTGAGGACGTCATCGAAGTCTTCAGACAAGTCGCCAGGCACTACTTCCCCCTCCTCGCCCCGGACAGCACAGCCGCCGGCCACCCGGCCAGCACCTAGGACAGCGAAGACCAACGGGCAGGCGGCCAGCTCGCCCGGCGGGTTTGCTGGGATCGCGCGAACTACCGCGCCAGCTCGAACAGCGCCTCGCGCGTAGCAGCGGAGGGCCGCTCCCGCGTCGAGGAGTGAGCTGGTTAGATCGCGACCGTGTAGAAAGAAGTGGCGAGGGATGAGCGCATTTGCATCTGATCGATCCATGCTGGGAGAGCCGGATCAGCTTGTCTACGTCCACGGATGAGCCTGGTCTGCGCCGGGAGCGCCGGGATGGCGAGTGGGTGATTCTGGATCCGCTTGGAGAGGTGGTAGCGGACGCCAAGACGGTGGAGCGGGTTCGCGCACTACGGATTCCGCCGGCATGGACGCAAGTTTGGATAGCCAGCTACCCGAATGCGCACCTACAGCCACCGGCCTGGATTCCAAAGGGCGCCGCCAATACCTCTATCACCCGCTGTGGCGCGTGCGGCGAGATCACGAGAAATACGATGACATGCTCGAGTTCGCGGGCAAGCTGCCGCGAATTCGCGCCGCCGCGACAAGCCTGCTCGATGCGTCCGATAGAGGGCGCGATCGGACGCTCGCGCTGGCGGTTCGATTACTCGACATCGGCCTGTTTCGGGTCGGCTGGGACCGCTACGCTCGCGACAATGGCCACGTTGGCCTCACCACGCTCCGGCGCGAGAACGTGACGCTGCGAGGCCCCGAGGTTCATTTTGACTTCGTCGCGAAGTCGGGCAAGCGCCGGCGGATGATCGTGCGCGACCCGCAGTCGGTCGCCGCGCTCGCCGAGCTCCGGCGCCGTCGCGGCGTGCCCGACGAGCTCCTCGTTTATCGATCGAAACACGGCTGGCACCGGATCCACGCTCCGAATGTCAATAACGCGCTACGCACTTGGGCGCAGGGCCCCTACTCTGCGAAGGAGTTCCGGACCTGGTCGGCGACCGTGCTCGCCGCTGTCGCTCTGGCCCGCGAGCACAAGGTCGGCGGACGTGGGCCGAGAGCGGTCAGCCGGGCAGTGCGCGAGGTGAGCTCCGCGCTCGGCAATACACCGGCAGTCGCCCGCAACAGCTACATCGACCCACGCGTGATCACGCTGTTCCAGAACGACCGGGTCATTGAGCTTCCCGAGGCGGTGCGGCCGGACGCGTTCACGCTGGAGATAGAGCTCGCCGGCGGAGAAGGCGTCCTCGAGCTGCCGACGGACGTCGACGGCGACGCGGTCCGGCTCGAGATCGAGCACCGCGTGCGTGCGCTCCTGCCGGCAGCGCGCTGAGCACGCCGAGCCGCGATTGCCGCTCTCGGACGGCGGCTACCCGCTCAGCACGATCGACGGGGCCATCAGAGCAGTCCGGGTCGTGGTCCTACTCGCACGCCCCTGTGGGTCGTGGATCGGTTCCGGGGTGGAAGGCACCCCTGTCGGCAGCATGCAAAACGTAACGCCGAGTTGAGAAGCTATTGAGGATCGGCACCTAGCATCGGACTGCGCATCTAAACGTCTCGCTCTGGCTACCGCCATCCGGATCAGATACGAGGCAACCTGCTCAGGCAACCACAGGAGGTCCAGGAGATGAAACCGACGTGGAAACCGCACGAGAAGCATGGTGAGCTGACCGAGCGAAGCGACTTGCCCGACAGCGTCTTCGCGTTTCCCAAGGAACGGAAAGAGCCCCTAACCGACGCCGCGCACGTCCGAAATGCGATTGCGCGGTTCGACCAAGTCATCGACGTGTCTGACGACGAGCGCGAGTTGGCGTTCGCGAACATCAAGCAGGCGGCCGACTACTACGGCGTGAAAATGAGTGAGAGCGACTGGGAGGACCTCGGCAGCCGGCCGCATACCGGACGGACGGCCGACTATCGCAAGGTCGCTGAGGGAGTCAACAACTGCAAGGGATATCCCTCCGTGTGGCGGCGTAGGGCCTTGCGTTCGAACGGCGCCAGACGCGACGCGTCGCTCGGCTAGGCCTCTTAGCCTCGGGACACCCTTCCGTCGCCGGTGACGGTGCTCGTGACGTGCGGTGGATTACCGAGGTAGCTGACCGACCCATTGCCCGCGATGGTCGTACTCAGGCTGTTTGTGGCAGTGAGCCGTGCCTGGCTATCGCCGTTGATGACCACGGTCGCATCTCGCGCGGTGAGTGGTTCGAGCTGGGCGTCTCCTGCGCCGTCGATGGTGAGGTGAAGCCGTGTGGCAGTCCCATTTGCCCAGATCGTCCCGACACCATCGAGCGCGAGGGTCAGCGCGCTCTGGTGGATGCCGCTTGCCGTTATGTCTCCTTCACCGTCGAGGGTCAGGGAGAGGGCGGAGGGCACGGTCACTCGCACGACGATCGGTGTCTTGACCGAGTAGCTCCCGGGCTTGTTCCCGACCACGAGCGTGTCCGACACGACGCGCGTCGTGATGCGACCCAACAGGTTGTTATCGGCGCTGACGACGACGGATTGGCGCGAGCCTATCTGCAGGCTTAGGCTGCTGATACCCGTCATGTAGACGCTGACGAACGGTGGTAAGGAGCGGGTTTGCGCTGCTGGCCCTCCCGACCCCACGAACGTCGCCTTCGAGTGATGGCCGATCAGATGCACGGCCAAAATCGCGGCGAGAAGAACCGCAACGGAGGTCAAGGCCAGCTGCAAACCGCGGCGTAGCCGAGGGCCACGAACTCGCTCAGCGGAAATGCTCATAGCCGCTCCTTTTTCGCGCGGCAAATCTGCCGGATTGTTTTGCTCCACCTCTATCTTCGCTACGTTCGGACGGTCCGTCATCAGGGGTGGCGCGCGAGGTCGGCAGGAGAAGTACCGATCGTTCTTGCTGCGAACCGTTCGGTAGAGAAGGAGCGGTCGTTGGATCGCTGGCGCACGGCGACGATTCGACAGTCCGCGCACCGGACCGCCCCGGTGATCAGCGCTGATGGGTTGGCACGTCCGTACCCCGTTTCATCTCCGCGCCACTGACAGGTGGCAAGACTGGTTGCGGTCGGTGCGGGTCGTCCGCGATCGCTGACGCCACGTTGCGTTGCGGTCCTGGCGATCCTCGCGCAGGCCAGTCTCCTGCGCCCGCCCGTCCCACGGACCCGTCCCTTGTACAACGACCATGAGGACAAGGGTCAGCACGTCGCCGTGATCGACTCCTCCTCCGCCAGGGTTGCGACCACGTCGACCGGGCGTAGGCGGCGGTGCTGGTGGCGTTCCTAGGAGAAGTCTCGGGCCCGCTCGTTGGACCGACCCAACTCGCGCGAGTCGCGACAGCCTGATCCCTGAGCGAAAGCGGGCGCGTGTGTGGCGGACCGCCCGAGGTGGGAGGGTCACGCCGACGCAGGCCAGTCGCCGTTGGCCGTCGTATCGGAGGCTGAGGGATCGTGGAAACCTTCATCGTTGTGGGCGTTGTCGCGACCGCCGTCCAGACGGTTGCGCTGACCGCGTTGCACTTACTTCCCACCGGCTACAACCCGAAGGTTGACGCCGTAAGCGACTACGGGATCGGCCGGCAGCGCGGTGTGTTCCGGTCGCTAGTCGGGGCGGGTGGCCTGGGGGGGGTACGCGCTCGTCATCGCACTCGCCGATACCAAGCCGTGAGAACGCTTGCGAACGACCGGTGGAGACCTGCCTTCGCTGTCGCGCGGGTCCCCACGGCAGACACGCACACACAACTCCCTTTGTCCCGAGAGCAGCAGCGAAGAGACGGAGATTGGTCCCCGACGGTAACCGCTTGAAGCCCGAAGACAGAAGCGAGTGCGGGGGCCTACCAGCGCGGACTAGGGTGCGGACTAGGGTGCGGACTAGGGTCCCACGGACGCGACGTGCCGACCCAGCGATCAGGCTGCTGCGGTGACTGATCAAGGCCTTGCGGTTCATTTCAGAGGAGGGTCATTATGAGCTCAGCTTCCACCAGCCTGCTCCCTGACGTTGGGACCGAGCTTCGCGAAGGTTATGCCGACGTCGGCGATCAGAGCTTGCATTACGTCGAGGCCGGTGAGGGACCGCTGATTGTTCTGCTGCACGGCTTCCCAGAGTTTTGGTTCGGTTGGCGGCTACAGATCGAGCCGCTCGTGGCGGCCGGTTTTCGGGTGGTCGTCCCCGACACGCGTGGCTATAACCTGTCCTCGAAGCCGGAGGGCTTCGAGGCCTACGCCGTCGACCTCCTCGCCGCCGATATCCGCGGCCTCATCGAAGAACGTGGTGCCAGGTCCGCGCTGTTGGTCGGTCACGACTGGGGCGGGACCATCGCCTGGACCATCGCGATGAATCACCCGGAGGTGGTCGACCGACTTGCCATCCTCAACGCGGCCCATCCGCGGCGGCTCTCAGAAGGACTGCATCACCCGAGCCAGCTCCGGAAGTCCTGGTACTTCTTTTTCTTCGCGACACCGGGATTGCCCGAGGACGTGGTGCCCGCCAGAGATTGGCACTTCTTCCGGCATTTCCTCCACGATGCGAACCCGCCCTACACGCAGGAGGAGATGGACCGCTACATCGAGGCGTGGTCGCAGCCAGGCGCAGCGGCCGGGATGATCAACTACTACCGCGCCTCGGTGAGGCAGTCCCAGAAGGAAGCCGCAGCAAAGCTCCGCGCGCTTTCAGCGCCGACGCTGGTCATTTGGGGGGAACGCGATTCCTACCTCGGCTCCGACCTTGCCGAGCCGGAGCACGACGACGTGCCCAACCTCGACCGTGTCGAGCGCCTGCCCAACGCGTCGCATTGGGTCCATCACGACGAGGCAGAACGCGTGAATCGACTACTCATCGACTTCTTCGCCTGAAAAGGAGGACTCATGGCCGAGCCAAGCAACACCGATATGCCGACCGTCGTCCTCGTCCACGGCGCGTTTGCCGACGCATCGAGCTGGAACGGTGTGATTACGCGGTTACAGAACAGGGGCGTGCCCGTGACAGCGCCCGCAAACCCGCTCCGCGGGATCACCGCCGACGCCGGCTACATCGCCGCGGCCCTCGCACAGATCGAGGGCCCAGTGCTCGCCGTCGGCCACTCCTACGGCGGCGCAGTGATCACGAACGCCGCCGCCAACGCGAAGAACGTCCTCGGCCTCGTCTACGTAGCGGCCTTCGCCCCCGACGAAGGCGAAACCCTTGGCGTAGTCGAGGCAGGCTCGAAGGACAGCGTCCTGAACAGCGCACTCGTGCCTCGGACGTACCCGACCGCCAGCGGCGGCTCGGCAACCGAGTTCTACATCGACCCGGCGAAGGCCTGCGACGCGTTCGCCGGGGACCTCTCCGACGAGCAGGCCGCGCTCATCGCAGCCACCCAGCGGCCCGTGTCCGAGTTAGCCTTCTCCGAGCCGAACGGGCCGCCCGCCTGGAAGCACCTGCCGTCCTGGGCCGTCGTCGCCACCGGGGACAAGGCCGCCGGCACCGACGTCACCCGCTCGATGGCGGAGCGCGCTGGCGCCAAGATCACGGAGGTCGCAGGCTCACACGTCATCATGATCTCGCAACCGGAAGCCGTGACGAACGTGATCCTGGAAGCCGTTGTGGCGGGAGTAGCGGTGCCGGTCGGGGTTTGACGTGGCGGACACCATCGCTGCGGAGCCGCTGGTAGGCGATGTTAACCAGATCGACGCCGGCCGCCTAAACGTCGGGTACCTCGACAGGGGGCCGGCGGACGGACCTGCAGTCATCCTGCTGCACGGCTGGCCGTACGACATCCACAGCTACGTCGACGTCGTTCCGCTCCTAACGGCGGCGGGCCACCGGGTGATCGTCCCCTACCTGCGCGGCTTTGGAAGCACGCGCTTCCTTTCCGAAGAGACCGTCCGTAACGGCGAGCAGGCGGCGGTTGCGCTGGACGCAATCGCCCTGATGGATGCTCTCGGGATCAAAACGGCTGTCGTCGCCGGATTCGACTGGGGAGCGCGAAGCGCGGACATCATCGCCGCGCTCTGGCCCGAACGGTGCCGCGGCCTGGTCTCGGTGAGCGGCTATCTGATCGGCAGCCAAGCAGTGGGCAAGCTGCCGTTACCGCCGAGACTGAACTGCAATGGAGGTATCAGTACTACTTCGCGACCGAACGTGGCCGCATCGGCTACGACAGATACCGGCGCGAGTTCGCGAAGCTGATCTGGCGGACCGCGTCGCCGAGGTGGGACTTCGACGACGTCACGTTCGAGCGCAGCGCTGCGTCCTTCGACAACCCTGACCACGTCGCGATCGTGATCCACAACTACCGCTGGCGAATCGGGCTCGCCGAAAGCGAACCCGAGTACGCCGGGCTCGAGGAACGGCTCGCGGTCGGCCCAGTCATCACCGTCCCCACGATCACCCTCGAGGGGGACGCAAACGGCGCGCCGCATCCTGAACCCAGCGCCTACGCCGCCAAGTTTTCGGGCAGGCACTCGCACCGGACGATCGAGGGTGGGATTGAAACAACCTTCCGCAGGAAGCCCCTTTGGCGTTTGCCGACGCTGTCACCGCGATCGGTGGCGGACGCTGATGGATGCGCGTCGGTCGCAAGCACGAAACCATCAATTCAGGGGCTCGATGAGTGACCTGCTTCAAATCGCGCTCGGCTCAACACTGCCCTCGCCCGGGGACCTGCTTCACCACTCTGCAATGAGGTGCGGCATCGGTACTGCGTGGCTCGAGCCGCGGTCGCGGCAGCTCGGACTGGGACCCATCTCACCGACCCGCTTGTCAGAGCCAGTGAGGAAGTGGGCGGCCCTGGGCGCGCGGGGAGCCGCAAATGCCGAAGGAGGAGGCGAAGACTAGGGGCCCCCTGATGCGAACGGAGCCTGCTCGGCCGACACTCTGTGCGGAAAGTCGCGCACCTAAGTGGACGGCGCGGGCTTGGACACGACCGATGTCGAAACTCGTATGAGGGCTGTGAAGCGGCCGGCAGAAGAATCGGTGACGACGGCTTTGTGGATGCTTATGCAGATCGGCGAGCGACGGCGCCGTCCCCAGCGACGGGCATGTCAGCGGCCCCGAGGAACGGACCCTACGTCGGGATCACCTGCGCAGCCCCGCCTCACACCGAGGAAATGCTGCCCAAGCGTTTCGCAACTGATGTCCCCACGGCACCACGGTGGGTGCGCCAGCAGGACGTGAGTGGAGAGTTGGCGCGTGAAAGCTGAAGTTCCGCTGTACGCAGTCCAGGACGAGGTCGGCGTCGATCCGGCAAAGACCGCACTGGTCGTGATCGATATGCAGAACGACTTCGTCAAGCAGGGGGGAAGTCTGCTCGTGCCGGACGCGGAGGCAACCGTGCCCGCGATAAAGGGCCTGTTGAAGCTCGCTCGGGCTAACCAAATGCGCGTCGTCTACAGCCAGGACACCCACTGCCCGGGCGACCCCGAATGGGAGATGTGGCCGGAGCACTGCCGCGAGGGCAGCTGGGGGTGGGAGATCGTCGCCGAGCTCGCGCCCGCTGCCGACGACACGGTCCTTCGCAAGGTGCGCTACGACGCGTTCTACGGCACCGCGCTTGATCACCTGTTGCGGATGTGGGGCGTCCATACCCTGGTCATCTGCGGAACCCTCGCCAACATCGCGGTGCAGTACACGGCGGCGAGCGCCGCACTGCGCTGGTACGCCGTAGTGATCCCGCGCGACGCGATCTCGGCGCTCGAACCGTTCGATCTCGAGGCGTCGTTGCGGCAGACCGTGTTTGTCTGCGCCGGACAGTTGACGACGACGGACGGCATGCGCGTGTTGTAGGGGCCTCTTTCGTTTGCACCGAGCTCACGTAGGAAGGACCGCAGTTCCCGATTGTTCATCCCACCGTTGCGCGGGGTTGGAAGGCCAATGGCGATTGGCAAGTGGCGAGCAATTTCTTCCCCGTTCAGCAGCACCCATCGTTAGGCTCGGGGCCTACCATGGCGGTGCTGGCGCTGGTCGGTACGCGTAAGGGGCTTTTCTTGCTGAGGGCGGGCGATGAGCGCAGCAGCTGGGAGGTCGAGGGACCGCTGCTCGACGGGTGGGGCGTGTATCACGCGATCGTCGACGAGCGTGACGGAAGCATGTACGCGGCAGCTAATCATCTGGTCTACGGCCCGACCGTCCAGCGCTCACCGGACGGTGGCAGGACGTGGAGGCGGTCGACGCAGATCGCCTTGCCCGAGGAGTCGGGGTTGACGGTGAACGCCACTTGGCGCGTCCAGCCAGGGAGGCCCGAGAACCCCGGGGTGTTGTACCTCGCAGGAGATCCGGCCTTCCTCTCGCGCTCCGACGATGGCGGCGAGACCTGGGAGGCCAACCGCGGGCTTCTTGAGCACCCGACGCGGAACCGCTGGCCTGCGTCCCGGGGCGGTCTGATCCTGCATTCGGTCCAACTCGACCCCAGCGACCCCCAGCGCATGTACGTCGGCATATCGGGCGGAGGCACGTTCCGCACGGATGACGGCGGCGCCACTTGGGCACCCAAAAACAAGGACGTCGAGTTCGACCTGGTTCCCGACCCATACCCCGAGGTTGGGCAGTGCGTCCACAAACTGCTGCTTCACCCGGCGCGGCCCGAGCGTCTCTGGCAGCAAAACCACTGTGGCGTCTACCGCTCCGACGATTGCGGCGACACCTGGGAGCGGCTCGACGGAAACGGGCTCCCCGGCCCGTTCGGCTTCACGATCATGCTGGATCCGGCGGACCCGGATGTAGCTGTGGTGATCCCCGAGAAAGCGTACGAATACCACTACACCGTGAACGGCTTAGGTGTCTACCGGACGCAGGACAGCGGGAGGACCTGGAAGCGGATGGTCCATGGCCTGCCGAAGCAGGCCTGGGCGGCCGTGCTCCGTGAGGCCTCCGCATTCGATTCTGAGTCGCTGTACTTCGGAACCCAGAGCGGCTCATTCTTTGCGCTCAGCGCCGGTGACCGGTGGGTGGAGGGGGTTCGTCATCTGCCGCCGATCCTGTCGGTCGAGGTCACGGCATGGTCCGCGTAGTGGTGCCGAGCATGCTCGCCGCCCAGGCGGAGGGGCGGCAGCGTTTTGACGTCGAGGCGGAGACCGTCGGGGACGCGCTGCGCGCACTACCCGTCGCGGATCTCGTGCTCAACGAGCGGGGCGAGTTGCGGCAGCACGTCAATGTCTACGTTGACGGGACCGACGTCCGCGAAACGGGCGCTCTGGCATGCCCGCTCACGGGCGCGCACGAGGTCCGGATCGTCGCCATGCTGTCCGGCGGTTAATCCCAGCGCCCAAGGACCCGACGTTATGCTGGCGGCTGGGATGCCCTTTCCGCCGACTCGGCACGAGCGCACCGTGCTGGCCGGCCGCGGGACCGAGTGTGCGACGCTCGATCAGCTGCTGGCAGAAGCCTACCTGGGACGGAGCAGCGTGATGGTGCTGCGCGGCGAGCCTGGGATAGGAAAAACGGCCCTACTGGACTACGCCGCGGAACGCGGCGAGGGCTGTCGCGTACTTCGTGCGGTTGGGGCGGAATGGGAGATGGAGCTCCCGTTCGCCGGCCTCCATCAGCTGTGCGTGGGACTGTTGGACGGCCGGGAACGGTTGCCCGCGCCACAACGTGACGCGCTGGCGACCGCGTTTGGCTTGAGCTCGGGCGCGCAGCCCGATCGATTTCTGGTTGGCCTGGGGGTCCTCAGCTTGCTGTCCGACGCGGCGGATGAGCATCCGGTGGTGTGCCTTGTCGATGACGTCCAATGGCTTGACCGATCCTCGGCACAGGTGCTTGCATTCGTGGCCCGGCGGCTTGCGGCGGAGTCGGTTGTTCTCCTGTTCGCTGAGCGCGAGGTGGGCGGGCTCAAGGAGCTGGCTGGGCTGCCCGCGCTGCAGTTGGGCGGATTGCCTGACGCCTCCGCGCGTGAACTGCTGGGGTCGGTGATTGCCGCTCCCCTGGACGCGCGCGTGCGCGAACGGATACTTGCCGAGACGCATGGCAACCCGCTCGCGTTGCTCGAGCTGCCCCGCGGGTCATCGCCCCGGACGCTGGCGGGCGGGTTTGGGCTTCCCGGCGATGGATCTGTACCAGGGCGGATCGAAGCGAGTTTCCGGAGGCGCGTAGAGCAGCTACCCGCTACGACCCAGCGGCTGCTGCTCGTGGCTGCGGCCGATCCGACGGGTGAACCTGCGCTGCTCATCCGTGCGGCGGACGAGCTAGGACTCTCGACCGAGGAGCTAGCTCCCGCGGAGGCGGACGGGCTGGTAGAGCTCGGCCTGCAAGTCGCGTTTCGCCACTCGCTCTTGCGCTCGGCGATCTATGGCGCGGCACCGAGTGAGTCGCGCCGAGCCGCGCACCGGGTGCTCGCTGCTGCGACCGATGCCGTGCTCGATCCTGATCGCCGCGCCTGGCATCGCGCTCATGCCACGGTCGGGCCGGACGAGGACGTCGCGGGCGAGCTGGAGCGATCCGCTGGCCGGGCAAGCGCGCGGGGCGGGCTGGCAGCGGCTGCCGCCTTTCTCGAGCGAGCGGCGGCGCTCACGGCCGACCCGGGGAAGCGGGCACGGCGGGCGCTCGAGGCCGCGGCCACCAAGTTGCTGGCCGGAGACGCCCACTCCGCGCTGACGTTGCTTGCAACGGCGACCGCGGGGCCGCTGGACGAGGTCGACCGTGCCATGCTCCAGCGTCTTCATGGCCAGATCCTCCTCGATCTGAGGCGCGCAGCAGAGGCGCTGCCGCTCTTGGTCGGCGCGGCACGGCGGCTCGAATCGATCGACCCAGGGCTCGCTCGCGATATCCATTTGGAGGCGGTCCGAGCCGCGAGCGTCGCCGGCCGGCTTGGCCCGGGAATGCTCGACGCTGCGAGGGCGGCTCGTACGGCGCCACCGCGTCTGGGAGGACCAATCCCTGTTGACCTGCTGCTCGATGGGCTGGCAGTTCGGTTCACCGATGGTTACGCGGCGAGCGCGCCGGCTCTCAAACGGGCGCTGCGCGCGATTCGGGACGAGGGCGAGCGCGAGGGGCAAAGTGTCCGGTGGCCCTGGCTAGCCCGACGCGTGGCGCCGGATCTGTTTGCCGATGACACCTGGGATGCCATCGCGACTCGCGGCGTTCAGCTTGCGCGCGAGAACGGCGCGCTCGCAGTGCTCCCGCTCGCGCTCAACAATCTCGCGAATCTGCGCTGCTTAGAGGGCGATTTGGACAGCACTGCCGCCCTGCTCGATGAGGCCGATGCCATCGCGACCTCGATAGGCGTCGAACCGTTGGTCTTCGGGAGATTGTCGCTGGCCGGATTTCGCGGGAATGAGGCGGAGGCGCTGGTCTTGTTCGACGCGATCGAGCCGGCCGCGATCGCGCGCGGTGAGGGGGTTGTCCTCACCTTCTGCGAGCACGCACGCGCGGTTCTTTACAACGGTCTCGGTCGATACGAGGCCGCGCTTGACCCCGCTCAAAGCGCGGCTGAACGGGATGAGCTGTTGGTGTCGGTGTGGTCGTTGCCCGAGCTCGTGGAGGCCGCGACGCGCTGCGGCCAGATCGCCGTGGCGAACGGCGCGGTCGAGCGGCTGTCGGAGCGCACAGCCGCGGCGGGCACCGAGTTGGCTCTCGGTATCGAGGCACGATCGCGGGCACTACTGAGCGACCGCACGCTTGCCGATCGGCTCTATCGCGAGGCGATCGATCGCCTCGGGCGGTCTCGCGTCGCACTCGAGTTGGCGCGTGCTCGCCTGCTCTACGGTGAATGGCTTCGGCGGGACCGACGGCGCGTTGACGCCCGCGACCAGCTGCGTCGCGCACAGGACATGTTCACCTCGATGGGCGCCGAGGCGTTCGCGGCGCGAGCAGGTCGCGAGCTGCTGGCGACAGGTGAGACAGCTCGAAAGCGCACTGATGAAGCCCGGGACGACCTGACCGCCCAGGAGCTGCAGATCGCCCACCTAGCCCGTGACGGTCTGTCGAACGCCGAGATCGGCGCGCGCCTGTTCATCAGCCCGCGCACCGTCGAGTACCACCTGCATAAGGTATTCACCAAGCTCGGGATCGCGAGCCGCGAGCATCTGGACCGCATGCTCCCCGGCGGCTGAGCCCGGCGACGCCGCTCCCGGGGCTCCCCGCAGCGAGGCTGTGCAAGGGACTAGGGCCTCCCTGATGCGAATCGCCCCCAATCCGGACGACAGTGTGCGCACCGTTCGTCGTCCGTTCGCAGGCTGACGTCACCGGCCGCAAATCTCGCGATCCGCAGAAGGAAAGATTTATGAAGGCGATCCACGCTTGGCGTGCCGTGCTGGCCGGTGTCTGCGCGGCTTTGACCGCGATAACACTCGTCGCGACCAGTGCTCCCGCTGTCGACAACGGCGTCGCCGCAGTTTCGAATTTCGGCGTCGTCCCGATCGTGAGTACTGCCAGCGGCACGGTCCGCGGCGTGGCGGTTTCCGGCGGATATGAGTTCCTCGGCCTCCCCTACGCCGCGCCTCCGACCGGGAACCTGCGCTGGCGCCCCCCGCAGCCTCCGGCTGGGTGGAAGGGAATCCGCGACGCGACGCAGTTCGCACCGAGCTGTCCGCAGCCCGTGAGTCCGTTCCTGCCGCCCGGCCCCCTCTCCGACGACTGCCTCTACCTCAACGTCTACACGCCGACGCTGCGCGGCGACACGGACCGGCCGGTGTTGGTGTGGATCCACGGGGGTGGATTTACCGAGGACGGCGCCCGCAACTACGACGGGTCCAAGCTCGCGGCGGACGGCACCGTGGTGGTCACGATCAACTACCGCCTGGGGGCGCTCGGCTTCCTCGCCCATCCGGCGCTCGCGACACGGCCCGGTGGCCCGGCCGGCAACTACGGCTTGATGGACCAGCAGGCGGCGCTGCGGTGGGTGCAGCGCAACATTGCCCACTTCGGCGGCGACCCGCATAACGTGACGATCGCGGGTCAATCCGCGGGCGGGGTGTCGGTGCTCGCCCAACTCGTCTCGCGTGGCTCGCGCGGGCTCTTCGAGCGGGCGATCGTTCAGAGCGGCGCGTTCGCGCTGACACAGGAGCCCCTGCCCGAGGCCGAAGCCGCCGGTGAGGCATTTGCCAATTCAGTGGGCTGCGAGAACCAGAGCGCTGAGTGTCTGCGCCAAGTCTCGGTCTCGGACCTGGCCAACGACTTGCCGGGCTCCGCGATTCCGGGCGTCATCGACGGCAAGGTCCTGACCGAGTCGATCGGCACCGCGCTGGCCGCCGGCCGGTTCGCCCACGTGCCAATCCTCAACGGCGTCAACCACATTGAGGAGCTGATCTTCACGGCCGGACTCGGCGTCGCGGTCAGCGGCGGAACGTTCGTCGGCCTACCCGTTCACCCGGTGACTCCTGACGGCTACACGACCGATATCGCGGCGGTCCTTGGCGTCTCGAACGCGCAAGCCACGGTGGTCGCGGCTCGGTACCCGCTCGGCTCCTACCCCACGCTGGAAGTGGCCTTCGCGACGCTTGTCTCCGACGCGAACTTCGCCTGCCCTGCACTGCAGGTCGATCGCTGGATCTCTCGGCGTGTGCCGACCTTCGCGTATCAGTTCAACGACGACAACGCGCCCGAGCGGTTCGCACCGCTGCCGCCGGCAGCGACGCACTCATCCGAGCTGCAGTACATCTTCGACCAACCCAACGCGCCGATCCCTGGCACGCTCAACGCCGACCAGCAGGTCCTCGCCGGCAGCATGCGCGCGGCGTGGGCGAGCTTCGCCGCCGAGGGAAACCCGTCGACACCAGCGCTCGCCTGGCCGTTGTTCAACCAGGGTGAGCAGGTGATGTCGCTCGCACCGCCGGACCCGCAGGTCTGGACGGGCTTCTCCGACACACACCAGTGCGCGTTCTGGGCCACTCTCCGCTGACCAGAACCGAAGGAGCTTAGGATGATCACCAAGGAACAGACCCTCGATATCCGCTTCCGCGCCGTCGACGGTGTCCGGATCCGGTACGCCGACACCGGTGCCTCGCGGGAGGCGACGCTGCTCCTCACCAGTCCGTGGCCGGAGAGTGTGTACGCGTTCGCGCCGATGTGGGCCACGTTGGCCGAACATGCCCGCCTGTTCGCGATCGACTTGCCGGGCTTCGGCGCGTCCGAGCGCCGCGACGACCTCCTCTCACCGCGAGCGATGGGCGGGTTCCTTGCCCGCGTCATCGTTGAGGCGGATCTCGGGCGCCCGCACATCGTCGCGCCCGATGTGGGAACCTCGGCCGCGCTGTTTGCGGCGGCGGCGCATCCGGAGCGGATCGCGAGCGTGATCGTCGGCACCGGCGGGGCGGCGGTTCCGATCGAGCTTGGTGAGCCGCTGAAATCGTGGGTGCTCGATCCCGACCTTGACAAGTACCGCAGGATCGATCCTCGCGCAATCGTCAGCGTGGCGGTCGACACGATCGCCGGCGGGGTGCCCGACGAGATTCGCGCGGACTACCTCGACTGTTACGACGGCGACCGCTTCGTCGAGTCGATGCGCTACGTCCGCAGGTATCCGGAGGAACTGCCCGCGCTTGCCGAGCTGCTGCCGCAGATCGCCATGCCGGTCACGGTCATCAACGGTCGCCACGACCGGGTCGTTCCGGTCGCCAACGCCGAGTTCCTGGACGAGCGCCTGCCCAACAGTCGCGTCGCGCTGATCGACGCCGGTCACTTCGTGTGGGAGGAAGCGCCGGCGGAATACGCGTCGAACATTCTCGACGCGATCGGGAGCGGCTCATCATGACCACGCAGATCACCGCGACGCCTCCCGACACTCATCACACGGCTCAAACCCAGCTCATCGAGACGGCCGGGTTCGAGCTCGCTTATCGCCGCTTCGGAAACCTGGCTGAGGTGCCGCTTGTGATGCTGCAGCACTTCCGGGGCAACCTCGACAACTGGGACCCAGCGCTCACCGACGCGCTCGCCTCCGAGCGGGAGGTCATCCTGGTCGACTACCCGGGTGTCGGGTCATCGCCCGGCGAGTTTGGCCCTTCCATCGCCGATACGGCGAGGCAGATGATCGCGTTCATCACCGCGCTCAGCCTGGACGAGATCGACCTGTTCGGGTTCTCGATTGGCGGGTTCGTCGCACAGAAGATAGCGCTGGTCCGGCCGACCCTCATCCGGCGGCTGATCCTGGCAGCAACCGGTCCGAAAGGGGCGCCGGGAATGCACGGCT
The DNA here is from genome assembly GCA_035625625.1 of Solirubrobacteraceae bacterium. Lineage (GTDB taxonomy): Bacteria > Actinomycetota > Thermoleophilia > Solirubrobacterales > Solirubrobacteraceae > Palsa-465. The sequence goes on along the minus strand of DASPPG010000240.1, from coordinate 29 downwards.
GGCGCGAGGACATCGCGGCCGCTGCGCGC
>DASPPG010000239.1:0-4536 GCA_035625625.1 Solirubrobacteraceae bacterium | reverse complement strand
TGGCGCTTGGAGGGCAAGTCCGTAGTTGTCCTCGGTCGGCGTGGTGGCGATGTCGGATGTGGGAGAGGTCGAGAACGGCCATGCTCTTGCGGGAAGGAGCGTTCATGGAACCTCAGATGACCGGACGTGTCGATGAGTCGCCTGCGGCCCCCGGTGAACATGGGTTCGAGGGGCGTTTTCCCGGCAAGTACCTCAGCGTGACCAGCTTCAAGCGCGACGGGGCTGGCGTGGCTACGCCCGTGTGGTTCGTGGTCGAGAATGGTCGGCTGCTGATCCACACCGGCTCGCAATCGGGCAAGGCGAAGCGGATCCGTCGAAACCCGTCGGTACTGATCGCGCCGTGCACGGCGAGCGGCCGGCTGCGGGGCGATCCGGTGTCGGCCATGGCCGAGTTCCTCTCTGAGCGTGATTCGCGTCAGGTGATGCGGCTGTTGGAGCGCAAGTATCGGGTTGACAGGGTTTTGCTGCTGCCGCTGTATCGGCTGGTCCAGTGGCTGCGTGGCGCTCGTACTGGAGGCGCGAGTGTGGCGATCGCGATCACCCCGCTCGCAGCCAGTTCGAGCTCAAGGCAGTCGGAGGAGAAGTCATGAATATCCAGCATTTGCACGCCTCGAAGTTCGGCAATGGGGCGATCGTGGCGGCGGGGTTCCGCGAGCAGATGGTCGCCAAGGGCCGCGCGAAGGCCGCTCAACAGCGAGCCGTAGCGTTAGGAGACGAATGCTGGTTGGTCAGCGGGTCGGTGCTGATGAATCCAGTGCCGCGTGAGGGTTTCATGACGGAGTGGCCAGTGTCCGGCACCTGATTCACTCGCGATGACCTCGAGCAGCTACTCAACGCAACCCGGCTCGTGGAGGCGTCAGCATGACCGCAGATCGGCGGACACCATCAAACCAGGGATGTGGCGAAGGACCCCTTCTCAAGCTTGTCGCAGGCCTGACGGTCGCGGGGGTCTACTGGTTCCCGGTCCGCCGCTGGTTTAACCGGTGGGGGACGACCCCCGAGGAGCTGGCGCGCGCGATGCCCGGCGACGGGCTCATCCCCGATCCAACGAACAAGGCCACTGGGGCGATCACCGTGAATGCGCCTGCGGAGGACATCTGGCCTTGGCTGGTGCAGATGGGGACGGGGCGGGGCGGGCTTTACAGCTACGACTGGCTCGACCGGCTGTTCGGCTTTCTCGATCGCCCGAGCGCGACCTGCATCCTTCCGGAGTTTCAGAACCTCGCGGTGGGCGACAAGATCCCCTGGGGACGCGACGAGCTCACGGTCTCGGTCCTGGAGCCCAACCGCAAACTCGCTCTGAGACTGGACGCCCACGGCATGCAGTGGGTGTGGCAGTTCAGGCTCTACCCGCTTGACGATCAACGCACACGACTGGTCAACCGCGGAATCGAGCGCACCCCGAAGACGGTGCTTTGGTGGCTGGGGATGCGCGTCATGGAGCCGGCGGCGTTCATCATGACCCGCCGCTTCATGCTCGGCGTCAAACAGCGAGCAGAAGGGCTGCGAGCGTCTACCCCCTCGAGCACCGTCGCTGCTCCTACCGCCCCAACCGCGGGCGTCGGCGCTACCGGTTGACCGACGCGACTCGTCGAGAAGCTTGTGAGCACTCGAGCTGTGCGGCACCGCGGCGGCCGCGCCAACTTGAGTGCTGGGGGTCTTGTGCTTGGGCGGCTGACCCCGCTTGACGTCAGCAACCTTCGTATCGAGCGGCACGGTCTGCCGATGAATGTTGCCGCGCTCGCGATCCTTGAGCCGAAGGCGCTGCTCGATGCATCGGGCGAGCTCGCCCTGGGCGCGATCAGACTGGGGATCGAGCAGCGGCTGAGCCTGGCGCCGCGGCTCCGGCAAAGGCTCTACTGGCCTGGGGTCGGCTTCGGCGCTCCGGTTTGGGTCGATGACGCGCGCTTCGACATCGAACGGCACGTGCGGACGCGCACGGTTCCCGCGCCCCCGAGCGAGGAGGCGCTGTTGGCGACGTGCGTGGAGTTGAACGACCGGGCGTTTGACCAGGCGCATCCCCCGTGGGAGATCTGGTTTCTCACCGAAGCGCTCGACGGGCAAGTGTCGATGCTGATTCGCTTCCATCACGTCCTCGCCGATGGCCCGTCCGCCCTGGTGCTGCTCGGGGCGCTGTTTGACTCGGCGCTCGAGGCCTCAGCGCCACAGGGCCCAGGATGGGCGGCGCGACCCCTGCCCACTCGCTCTGAGCTGCTCATGTACGAGTTGCGCACACGCATCGCTGCCGTCCGTGCCGGCCTGGACCGGATCGCGCATCCGCGACCGGCGCTCATCAGAGGCAGGACGTTGCTGCGCCAGGGAGTAGAGCTCGCTCGCGAAGGCCGGGCGCCGCGCACGTCCTTCAATCGACCGGTCGGCAAGCAGCATCGTGCGATGCTCGTGCGCGCCGACCTCGAACGAGCCAAGGAAGTTGCGCATGCGCATCGCGCGACCGTCAACGACGTGGTCCTGTCCGTAATGGCGGGCGGAGCGCGGGCTCTGCTCGCTGGCCGCGGGGAGCTTCGGCGCGAGCTCGTATTGAAGGTCTCGGTGGCGGCATCGGTACGTACACCGACCAGCGCATCTCAGGCGGGGAATCTCGTCGGCGTGCTCATCGTCCCGCTGCCTTTGGGCGAGGAAGATCCGATCCGTCGGCTGGAGCAGATAGCCAGCGCGACCGCCGAACCAAACGCCTCCCTCCCTACCAGCCCTCGGGGCGTTATCTGCAGCGGTGGCTGGTTCGCATCATGGATCGCCAGCGGCTGATCAATCTGCTGGTGAGCAACCTTCCCGGTCCCCCTCAGCCGATGTACTTCGCCCGCGCCAGGATCCTCGAGGGGTTCCAGCTCGGCGTCGTCCAAGGGAACGTTCCATTCAACGTGGGGGTGCTGTCGTACGCAGGCCAGCTGAACTTCGACATCGTCGGCGACACAACCCTCGTTCCGGATCTCTCCGTGTTCGCGAAAGGCATGGCGGACGATTTGCAGCGACTGGGCGCGAGGTCTGTTGACCGGGGAATCGCTGGATGAGGAAGCAGTCGCCTCTCGCCAATTCAGAGAAGTTCGGGGCGCTCGGTGCCGCAGTCGCTTGAAGGCCGCGAGCTTCGCTTCGGTGCGGTTCACGCTCGCGTACCTGCTCGCGAAGGTGCTGGAAGGCCTCTTCAGCCTCGCGTTGAGACTCATGTTGCTCCGACGCGTCAGGTACTCACCGGACCGCCATCAGCGCGCTAACCAGCCTGGGCATCGGACAGGCGAACCTCAGCAGACGAGCAGCCCGCCGACCGTGACGGAGGAGTGGTGCAGCTCGTCCATAGCAGGCACGTCCTCAGCGGTGGCTCTGGCTAGCGCCGGCGCAGGGGAAGGCGCCCTCTGGGCGTTGCTTCCTCCCCCGAGCGGTCAGGGCACACGCTCGTGCAGCTGCTGCTCGACGAGCCCACCCCGGTCCCGTCCGGCGCCCTGGTCGACCACCGACTACAGCCCGCGGCCGAGTCACAGCGAGCGGCGGACACCACCTTCGCAGAGCAGGTGCTACGCGAGAGCCGGGACCTGCTCGTCGACGCGCGAAACCGCGAACAACGAGCCAGCGCATGACCGATTAGTTCCTGGACTCGGGCACCCGGCTCGGCGAGGCGATCTCCCGCGGCCGGCGCAAGCTCGCCACCACGATCCTCACCTGCTGACCGGCGCCGCCGAGCTGATCCCCGACTGGTATCACGCTCAATTCGCCGCCGACGACGATCGGCCGATGACCGCGGCATCGCCCGATCACTGGATCTTCCGGCACGGCGCCTACGGGTGCGAGGAGATCGGCGGTGCCCGCCACCGCTTCCGCGACGAGCAATCAGATGGGTTCACCATCGAGCTCAACGTCGAGTTCCCAATCACCCTCCGCTCGCCAATGATCACATGGCACTGCTGGCACCTCGCCAGCGAGTTCTCCAACTGGCTCGACTTCGCCAACGGCGAGCGCGACCCGTCGGCCACCTGAGCGCACCAGCAGCCCTGGCACCCCCCGTGACACGCACTCCGGGCGGAACGCACGCGCCCTCGTCGCCTGTGCAAACGCTAGCCGGCCCAGTCGCTGAGCACGTGCCCGCTATGGACGACAGGCATCCGCGCTCCGGGTCGCGAGGCTGGCGAGCGCTTGGCCGGGACTTTGCGGGAGCCCGTTCGCCCTGCTCTGCTCGCCCCGCGGTACTTCGCCGCCGGCGCTCCTAGCGCGGAAAGGGAGCACGCGACGGCTCGGGGTGCTTGCACGCTCGCTCAACGATCGGCCCGGAGCAGAAGTGTGCGGCCTCGAGCCGCCTCAGGCAACATTCCGTTCCGGCAGCTAGTGGCGGGTTCCTTGAGTCGGTGCCTGCTCACCTTAGGAAAGCGCGCGCGTTCTGCATTTGGCGGTGGCTGTCGGAAAACCCGGCTGGGTCGGCGTCAGTTGTGTGTTGATTACAAAGGCTCGATTTAGACGGACATCAAATCCGTCGGCTCGGATGCTCGATGACCGCGACATCGCCTTACACGAGGTCGGCCGAGAGGCCCG
>DASPPG010000238.1:0-45327 GCA_035625625.1 Solirubrobacteraceae bacterium | reverse complement strand
AGCGCGAGGATGAACGCGACGATCCCGATCGGAAGGTTGATGAAGAAGATCCAGCGCCAGGATGCGTTGTCGACGAGCCAGCCGCCGAGGATCGGGCCCAGGATCGGCGCGATCAGCATCGGTACGCCGAGCACGCCCATGACGCGGCCCATCCGGTGAGGGCCGGCCTTCCTGGTCAGGATCGTCATGACCGCCGGCATGATCATCCCGCCGCCGAAGCCCTGGAGGACCCGGAAGAAGATCAGCGAGCCCGCGCTCCACGACAGCCCCGAGAGCACAGATCCGAGCGTGAACAGCACCAGCGACGCCATGTAGATGCGCTTGGTGCCGAACCGGTCGGCCGCCCAGCCGCTGATCGGAATGACGGTCGCGAGCGCGAGGGTGTACCCGGTGATGACCCATTGGATCGTGGTCAGCGAGGAGTGGAACGCGACCGCCAGGTGGTCGATCGCGACGTTGACCACGGTCGTGTCGAGGATCGACATGACCGCCCCCAGCATCACCACGCCGGCGACGACCAGCGTCTCGCGGTCGAGCCCCTCGGGCTGCGATGGTTGCGCGGTCACGTCGGCCACGCCGTCATCGTAGCGGACCGGTGAGTCCGGTTATCTTTGTCGGCTCGTGGCCGAACTTCCGCGATGCGATGGCCGCGATGCCCGGCTCCGTCCGGTGCCCATCCCGATGCGACCGAGGGCGCCGTCGGATTCGTGGCCTGCGCCATCCGACCAACGCTGTCGGCCGGACCGCCCGCTTCGCGCCCTGCTGGAAAAGGCCCTTGGTCCCCCGTTGCCCTCACCGGCGGACGAGGCGCCCGCCGATTGGTCGTTCCACTGCCGGGCGGACTGCCCGCCGGGCGACTGGCCGCCGTGGCCGTCGGTCGAGTTGCCCCCCTGCCAATCGGACCTCGGCGGCCGGTCGCCGTGCTGCCCATCCTCAGCTTGCGGCGCCCCGCCAGCTTGTGTCTGTCCGGCCGGGTAGCTCCCGGCTTGGGGCGCGCGCGGTGAAGTGCGAGTCGGATGCGTCCACGCCCAATGTCCGTCAACCGGAGCGGAGCCCGTGCGCGAGACGCTCAAGCGCCGGACCGACCGCGTACGCGACGAGCGACCGCCGGCTAGTCCCGTGCCGACGGCCGGCCGGCCGACCGCGCGATCCCCGGCTTGTGGCAGGGCGAACGCCTCTGCGGCGCTCGGCGAGACGGCGGAGCGCGGTTCCGCTGTCCGCGCGAGAGCTGGTGACGAGCGATGACGTACATGCCCCCCGCCCAAGCGCGCGGCCGTGCCCCGCGAGGCGCCCGAGAAGCTTATAAACGGATGACCAACGTGGGGCGCCACAAGCACGATGCCGCCGATCGTGCAAGCCGAGACCGCGCACGCCGCCGTCACCTGCGCCACCGTGCCGCCGATGAGGGCGCCCTTGGCCGCGATACCGCCAAACACGGCGCCTCCGCTCGCCACCGGAACCGCGGGGTCGGGGACCAGCGCGCGGAGCGCGCGAGCGTCGCCACGCAACGCCCGCTTGTAGGCGCGGCAGGACGCGCACATCCGCACGTGTCGCCGCACGGTCCGATCGCCGCGGCGGCCGTCGGGCTCGGCGGCGAGGGCGGCCCGGGCCTCGGCGCACGACATCTCGTAGGCCTCGCGAAACGAGCGCAGGCTGATCCGGGCGCGGGCTATCAGCCCGTGCACCGCAGCTTCGTCCACTTCGAGTAGCGTCGCGATCTCTCGGTACGAGTGACCGGCGAGCTCGCGCATCAGGAGCGCGGTGCGCTGCGCCTCCGGTAGCTCGCGGACCCCCGCCATCACCGACTCGAGGTCTGCCTTCACACCCTCTCCCCCGGCCGCCCGGTCGGGAACTCGCTCCGTCGCGCGGGCATCGACGCGTCGTCGCCGCGCGACGTCGATCGCGGCGTTGCGCGCGACCCTCATGAGCCAGGCCGGGAGATTCTCGGGCACGCCCTTGCGCAGGGAAAGGGCGAGCGCGGCGAACGCTTCCTGGGCCGCGTCCTCTGCGTCGTGCCGCGATCCGAGCACCCCCATACAGATGGCGAGCACGCTCGTGCGGTGACGCTCGTAGAGGACCGCAAACGCGTGTTCGTCGCCACCGGCGAACCGTTCAGCCAGCGCGACATCCGAACGCAAGCGCAGCAGGCGCCGCGGTACGGCCCCGGTCCGGGAGACGGGCGCTAGTGCGTCCATCTCCCGGACCGTGTCAGACCAGGACCGCTGACGTCTGGAGCGCCGGCGCGGGGCTTACTTCTTCCTGTGATGCCTGTGGTGATGGTTCGCCTTGCCTTTCCCCTTGCCCGCGTGCTTCACGCCGAACATTGCCAGCGTCGAGTCAAGCGCGCTGGCCTTGGCTGCTGCCGTCATCGACGCACCGGAAGCCGGGAAGTCGAGGAGCGCGGCCAGCGGTAGCGCCTCCACCTGCGTGGCCGTCTCTCCCGCTGGGGCGACGATCGCACCGACCACGGTGTCGCCCATGGACACGTTGCCCAGCGAGCCGCCGAACAGGCCGTTCCCGGTAGCCGAGTTCCCGCCGAGGATCACCGTGTTCGGGCCGACCGTGAACTTGGCCGGCGAGGTGAAGAAGCCGCTCGGGTAGGAATCGGAGATCGTGACCGTCAGGGTGCCTGGAGTACTGGTGCCGCTGACGCTGTAAACCGTGCCGACGAAGGCGTATAGCTGCTTCGGCATCGGCGGCGTGTGGGCGAACACAGCAAGCGCCGGATTCGCGGTGAGGGTCTGGATCGTGTCCGACGAGGAGCCGCTGAACAGCGCGACGAACTTATCGCCCATCGCGAGAGCGCCGAGGGTCGAGGGCTGGCCGTTGACCGAGATCCTCGTGTTCGGCCCAGCGGTGATCGTGACCGAAGTCGTCGCGGGTGCCGAAGGCGCCGTCGTCGAGCTGGAGTGCGGCGAGAGCCTCGCCAACCGACCCGATCCCGAACCGCCATTCTGGTCGCCGTATCCCTGTTGGCCACCACCCTGTTGTCCGTGTCGGCCACCACCCTGTTGCGGGAAGAAGCCCGTAAACGACGGGGGAGTGAGCACGTAGGCGTTCGCCGTGAACGTCCCAGCGGTGGCGCTCACCGACACCACCGTCCCGGCCACGGCCGCGCGCTGGCCCATGGGTCCGCTGCCCCATCCGCCCGGCCGTCCGCCCGGGCCGCGATCGTGGGCGCCTGCCGTCGCTGTCCCGAGCGCCAGCGGCAAGGCGAGGACCAACGCAATGAACGCTCGTCTCATATCTGCACCTCCTGGGCAGTGGTAATCATGCCGGTCGGTTCGGCCTTTGCCCAACAAGACGCAGCAAAGCGCGAAAAGTGCGCCGGCAATCCGCGCAAAGACTTGCTTTAGGTCGCCAAGCAACTTGGGACGGTTCTGGGTCGTCAGGTGCAGCGGCCGACCGCGCAAGCCGGCGTTCAGCCGCCCAGGCCCTCGACGTCCTCCCACTTCTGGAGTGCTCCGATCAGCACATCACGCTCCACGGTCGGGTCCGGGGCCGGCGGCTACCGTGAAACCCGTGGAGGTCACGCACCGTGGACACATCGAGGCGCTCCTGTCGGAAGCCGCCGCTGCGCACGCCAGCCTGCTTGAGCAGCTGCCGCCCGAACTGGGGGAATCGCTCCCGGTGGATGCGCAGGGTGTCACCCACGCCATCGACCACCTCGCTGAGGCCGCCGGGTTGTCGGAGGGCGAGCGCAGGGCGCTGATTCGCCCGCACGCCATCAATCCGGCGGTGCTGCACGCCCGCGTATATGGAATCCACCCACCCGCGCCGTCGCTGACGCGGGAGACGGTGGTCGCGTCGTTTGTCGAGGGCGCGCGGGTGCGCGCCGATGCCCTCCTGGCCCTGGCCGACGCGGTCGGCGGCGAGGCACTGGGCCAGGAGGTCCGGCGGGCGCTCGTGGCCGATCCCCCTCCCGCCGACGCCGCCTGGCCAGACGCGGTATCGGCCCTCCGCGCCACCTATGCCGCGCACGAGCGCGTGGTGGTGATGATCGCCGATCGTCTCGACCGGTCGTAGCACCACTTTCCTGGCAAACCGTCAACCCAGGGTGCCGCCCGCCATGTGGCGGCCAACCACCCGGGTATGTCGCGACCGCATGCTCTCCTCGCCTCGCACGCGAACGGGAGCGGACAGATCGAGGATCCACACTCCGCCACCGACGCGGACATCCTGATCGCATACGCCCTGCTGCGCTACGCCGGCCCCGATCAGCCCGCGCTCCGCGCCGGCTCCGTGCCGGCGCGACCGTGCTCGCACTCGAGGACTCGACCTACTACGGCGCCGCCTGGGTCGCGCTCGGGCCGGCGCTGCTCGACGGCTCGATCAACCCCTGCGCCGAGGCAGCCGCGTGAAATAGCCCCCGCCCGCCGGCCTGACGCCGAGCTACCGGATCAGGACTGCGCCGGTTCGAGGGCGCGGCTCAGCAGCGAGCGCAGGGTCTCTCGCTCCTCGTCGCTGAGAGCACCGAGCAACTCGTCACCGATGCTCTCCTGCGCGCGCTCGGCGCGCTCGAGGGCGGCTCGCCCGGCGTGGGTGATGTCGACCACGTGCCGCCGGCGGTCGGCGGAATCGCGCCGGCGCTCGACGTATCCCATCTCCTCCATCTCGTTGAGGAGCAGGACGCAGTTGTTCGGGTCCATCCACATCGCCTCGCACAGCTGCTGCTGGAGCGCCGGAGCGCCGGAGCGCAGGTAGCTCAGCAGCATCAGCTGGCGCAGCTTGATGCCGAGTCGCTCCTCGGTGCTGCGCTTGTGAATGACCTTCGCCAGCCGCAGGAGCATCACGACGGTCCCAGCAGGAGCGCATTCGGCGTCGGACGGGGCTCGAGTCGTGCTCGAAGTGTCTACAGACATTGGGATTTCCAGGGTATCAGGATTACCATCTCGACTATAATGATAGTCCATGATACATTGATTATCCAGCTTCAAGAGGCGAGCTATTTAGAAGGGATGATCACTATCAAAGGCTTAATCAGTGGAGAGCGCCGTCGTTGGGTGGCGCTCGCAGTCGCGTGCATGGGCCAGCTGATGATGGTGCTCGATTCGACCATCGTCAATGTCGCGCTCCCCTCCCTGCAGCGGGACCTGCACTTCTCCCAGGCCAACCTCGCGTGGGTGCTCGACGCCTACATGATCGCGTTCGGCAGCTTCCTGCTCGTAGCCGGCCGGCTGGGCGATCTGCTTGGACGGAAGCGCCTCTTCCTTATCGGGCTGGTCGTGTTCACGTTGGCTTCGATCGTGTGCGGACTCTCGACCAGCCAGGTCGAGCTGATCGTCGCCCGTTTCGTCCAGGGCCTCGGCGGTGCCGTGGCCTCGGCCGCGGTGCTGGCGCTGCTCGTGACCGAGTTCCCCAAGCCGTCGGAGCGCGCGATCGCGCTGAGCGTCTACACGTTCATCATCTCCAGCGGCGGCTCGATCGGCCTGCTCGCAGGCGGCGTACTCACGCAGGCGGTGAGCTGGCACTGGATCTTCTTCATCAACGTCCCGATCGGGATCGTGACCCTCGCGCTGGGTCGCGTCCTGATCAACGAGACCGAGCGGCTCGGGCTCGGGCACGGCGTCGACGTGGTCGGCGCGCTGCTGGTCACGGTGGCGCTGATGCTCGGTGTCTACGCGATCGTCAAGGCGACCGAGTACGGCTGGGTTTCCGCGCACACGCTCGGGTTCGGCGCCGCTTCGCTCGCGCTGCTCGGCGTCTTCGTAGCGGTGGAGTCGCGGCTCGCCAATCCGATGTTCCCGCTCCGGATCCTCCGCGTCCCCGGGCTGGCCGCCTCGAGCGTCGTGCGAGGCTTCCTGGTCACCGGGATGTTCTCGACGTTCCTGCTGGGCGTGCTCTACCTCCAGCACGTGCACGGCTACGGCGCGCTCCGGACCGGCCTGGCCTTCCTGCCGATGACGCTGGTCCTGGGACTCCTGTCCCTCGGCGTCACCGCCCGGCTGATGGCGCGCTTCGGGCCGTCGCGGGTGCTGCTCGCGGGCCTGGCTTCGATCACCGCCGCGCTCGTGCTCCTGTCCCGATTGCCCGCCCACACCGGCTACTTCCCGGGGATCTTTGGTCCGTTCGTGTTGATCGGAATCGGCGCCGGGCTGGCGTTCCTGCCGCTGACGACGATCGCCATGGCCGAGGTGCCGACGGCCGACGCCGGGCTGGCCTCCGGGATCGTCAACGCCTCGCTGCAGATCTCGGCCGCGATCGGGATCGCCGCGCTCGGGACGGTGGCGGCCGAGCGCACGAAGGTGCTGACCCGCCTCGGACAGCACCCCCTGCAGGCGCTCACCGGAGGGTTCGACCTCGCCTGGGCGATCGGCGCCGGCGCAGTGGCCGCGGGTGCGCTCATCACGCTGGTGTGGCTGCGGCCGCGTCCGCGACCCGATGAAGTCATCGAGGTCGCTCCCTTCGACGAGCACGAGGCCGCCGACCTCCAGTTGGAGGCGGCATGATGCCGGGCGTGTCCACCGCCCAGGTCCGGTTCGGTGGCGCCGAGGCCGTCGTCGTGCCGTGGGATAACGGTGGCGAGAGCCCGGAGGCGGCGGCGGCCTAGCCGGCCGTCGCCCCGCCGGCTTCCGAGACCGGGCGTTCGGACTGCTGGGCCGTCACCACGGTGATCGGGAGTCCGAAGTGCTGCAAGCGCCGCGGCAGGTCGCGGCGCAGCCAGTGCGACACCCGCGCCGGCAGCGTCGAGACGATGATCTCGTCGATGCCGAGCCGCGTGACCGCGTCCCGCACCGCGACGAACGGGTCGCTGTCGCCGATGACTCCGTCGACGTGGCCGCCCGCCGCCTCATCGAGCAGCGGAATGGCCAGCTCGAGCGTCGCGCTCGCCTCGTCCGTGTCGGGGTCCCAGTAGGGACGCGGCACGAGCAGCGTGAACACGCACGCCGAGCGGACGGCCCGAGCGCGGACGGCGTTCAGCAGCAGCGGGGTCGCCGCGGTGCGATGCGCCACGATAAGAACCCGGTCCGGAGCAGGAGACGCCATCTCGAGACGGCCGATTATCCCACCGCTCGCGTCGTCGAGACCAACCAACCGACCGTCGATGTCGCAACCTTGCGGCTACATACGGAGGGGGAAATTGCCGACTATGGGACGGAGAGGACCGCCGCCCGTCCAACATGCCGCCGACCGCATTCATCGCCCGCCAGCCGATCTTCAACCCCAAGCTCGAGGTTGTGGGCTATGAGCTGCTATTTCGGGGGCAGGGCTACGCGGCCGGCGCGCTGATCGACGACGCCGGGCGCGCCACCGCGACGGTCGTGCTCAACGCGCTCACCGAGCTCGACATGAACCGCATCGTGTCCAACAAGACGGCGTGGGTCAACGTCTCGCGGGAGTTCGTGCTCGACGGCCTGATCCAGGCGGTTCCACCGAGCGTGGTCGGCCTCGAGATCCCCGAGACGGAGACCTTCGACGACGACATGGTCGAGGCGCTGCGCGAGCTCAAGGACGCGGGCTACCGGCTGGCGCTCGACGACTTCCGCGGCCGTGACGGCTCGGAGGCGGTGCTCGAGCTGTTCGACGTCGTCAAGCTCAGCATGCCCGACCTCGGGCGCCAGGGGCTGCGCGATCTGACGGAGCGTTTGCGGCCGTTCCCGGGCAAGGTGCTGGCCGACAAGGTGGGTACGCAGCCCGATCACGAGGTCTGCATCGCTGTGGGCTGCGACCTGTTCCAGGGCTACTTCTTCTGCCGGCCGGCGGTTGTCGGCACGCGCGGGATCGCCGCCAACCGCTTGGCGCTGCTTCAGGTGGTGGCCGCGCTCAACGATCCGGCCGTCCAGTTCTCCGAGATTGAGCAGGTGGTCACAAAGGACGTCGCGCTCAGCTTCCGCCTGCTCCGGTACGTCAACTCGGCCTACTTCGGCCTGCGCGGCGACGTCCGCTCGATCGGCCAGGCGCTCGCGCTGCTCGGGCTGGACAACGTGAGGCGGTGGGCGACGTTGAGCACGATGGCCAGCATCGACAACAAGCCCACCGAGCTCACGCTCACCGCGCTGATCCGAGCCCGGTTCTGCGAGCTGGCCGGCGCGAAGCTCCCGATCGGCAGCTCCTCCGAGCTGTTCACGCTCGGGCTGTTCTCGGTGATCGACGGGATGATGGACGCGCCGATGCTCGACGTGGTCTCCTCTTTACCGCTGGCCGAGGACATCCGCGAGGCGCTCGTCCAGCGCCGCGGACCAATGGGCCAGCTGCTCAACTGCGTCGTCGCGCTTGAGAACGGCGAGGACGACGGCACGGTGACCAAGGCAGGGGACGTGTACCTCGAGGCGCTCATGTGGGCCAACAGTGCCGCCGAGTCGCTGTTCGGCGAGCCGGCGCCGGCGCGTGCCCGTGACGCACACGCGGGCGCGGCCGTCCGGCGGCCGGTCCGCGCGCCGGCCGCGTCGGGCAGCACTCCGCCGCCGCTCTTCGACCAGGACGCGGCGCCGGTTTTCGAAGCCCTTCCTCGCCCCGGCCTGTTCGCGCGGATCTGGGCGAGGGTTTTGTCGGTGTTCGGTCGGCGGCGCCTGACGGCGGCGCCTTAGGACCGTGTTCGGCCGGCGCGTCGGCGACGCCCCCGCCTGAGTTAGTCGGAGAGCGGCACCACGAAGTCGCAGTCGGGCCCGGTCGACTCGCTCGCCGGTCCGTTCGACGTGTACGTGATCCTCATCCCTAGGTCGCTGGGGCGCACGCCCTATCCCTCTCCCCAGGTGTGCAGCGACTCCGAGACGAGCTGCCACTGCGCCGGGCTCACCTCGCCGTAGCGGCCGAGATGGACGAGCGCCTCACGATGCGCCGGCTCGGTGCGCAGCGTGAGCTCGGGCAACGCCCCGCTGAGCTCCTTGGCCCGCTCCTCGGGCACCGGGCGGCACCACTCGAGCGGGCCGTCGCTGTCCTCACTCACCTCGCTCCAGTAGATGCAGAACGCGGCGCCGACCGGCGCTTCGAGTCTGGGCAGCGGGTGATCTCGCAGCAGGCCGACGAACTGCTTGCCGAGCGCCCATGCCTGGTCCCAACCCGTCACGTTGCGTTTCAGGCAAAGCAGGCTGCGGGCGGGCATATCCCTGGCGTCTACCTCGTACATGACCAGTAGGCCGCGATCCGCTCGGCAGCCGGTGCCGACTCGAGCTCGAGGATCGCCTTGATCTCGGACAGCGGCATGTCGAGCCGGCGGAGCGCGGCGAGGAGCCGCGCCCGCTATGACGGCGGCGCCTTAGGCTCTCTCACCTGAATCAGACCGCCTGGCTTGACCCCTCTGAGCTTCGCATCGGCCTCGGCTGCATGCGCATGTCGACCGATCCCGACCGCGACCCCGAGCTCGCCGAACAGACGATCGCGGCGGCGCTCGACGCCGGCATCACCGTTTTCGACACGGCGCACGCGTACGGCCTCGACGAGGACGACCTCGGACACAACGAGCGCCTAGTCGCCCGCGCCATGAGCCGTGCCTCGCCGGTGACAGGCCCCCGCATCGTCACCAAGGGAGGCATGGCGCGCGCCGGCGGCGCGTGGATGCCGGACGGCCGTGCCAAGACGATCCGGGCCGACTGCGAGGCCAGCCTCGACGCGCTGGGCGTCCTGCCCATCGACCTGTACCTGATCCACGCGCCCGATCCGCGCGTTCCGTGGCGGACCTCGGTCCGGGCGCTCCAAAGGCTCCTCGACGACGGCCTCGTCAAGCGCATCGGGGTCTCGAACGTCAACCTGCGCCAGCTCGACGAAGCGCTCGCGCTCGCCTCCGTGGCGGCCGTCCAGGTCGGGCTGAGCGTGCACGACGACCGTGCGGTCCGCGGCGGCGTGCTCGACCGCTGCAACGAGCGCGGCATCGCCGTGATCGCGCACTCGCCGCTGGGCGGCCCGCGCCGCGCCCGAACGCTCGCACGCACCCGGCCGCTCGCGGAGGTTGCACTCGCGTGGCTGCTCGAGCTCTCGCCGAACGTGGTGGCGATCCCAGGGGCGCGGCGCCCGGAGACGGCTCGTTCGGCGGCGCGCGCCGCCAGGCTGACCCTCGCCCCCGACGACCTCACGCAGCTCGAACGGGCATTCGACGTATCGAGGCCCATGCGCACCACCAAGGCGCGACCGGATTCCGCCGACGGCGCCGAGGTCGTCGTGATCATGGGGATCCCCGGCGCGGGCAAGACGCGCCTGGCCGAGTCCTACGCCTCGCGCGGTTACGTGCGGCTCAATCGCGACGAGCAGGGCGGCGCGCTCCGCGACCTCGCCGGCCCGCTCGAGCGAGCGCTCGCCTCCGGCGGTCGCCGCGTCGTCCTCGACAACACCTACCTCACGCGGGCCGCACGCAGCTACGTCCTCGACGTCGCCCACCGCCACGGGATCCCGGCGCGCTGCGTGTGGCTCGAGACGCCGCTGGCTCAGGCCCAGGTCAACCTGGTCGAGCGGCTACTCGACCGTTTCGGCGCGCTGCCGACGCCCGCGGACCTGCGTGCCCTGGCACGGCGCGAGCCCGGCGTCCTCGCCCCCGCGCAGCAGCTGCGCACGGTGCGCGAGCTCGAGCCGCCGTCCCCCGACGAGGGGTTCGCGAGCGTCGAGATCACGCCGTTCACGCGCGCGCGAGGATCGGCGCAGGCACGGGCCGGCGTGTTCGTGGCCGCCGCCGCGCCCGGCCGTGCCGGCTGGCGAGAGGCGCTCGAGCAGCGCGCCGGTCGCGACGCGCCGCATCTCGTGTTCGACTGGCGACCGGACGGCACGCCCGACGAGCTCGCCCTGCTGGTCGAGCTCGTGCGCGCCACCGCGGCAGCGTCCGCGCCCATTGACGCCGCGCTGTGCCCCCACGGTGGCGGGCCGCCGCGCTGCTGGTGCCGCCCGCCGCTACCCGGACTGCCCCTCGCCTTCGCGCGCACCCACAACGTCGATCCGGCCCGCTCAATCGTGATCGGAACCTCGCGCGCGCACCGCACGCTGGCGACTGCGCTCGGCGCCCGCTACGTCCCGTGTGGATGACCAGCTGAGCCGCGACTAACGCACGCGATCGTCGTCGCGCCGCAGCGCGTCGGTGAAGCGCTTCGGCACGGCGGCGTCCTCGCCCTCTTCCCACAGCGTGATGACGACCAGCTCGTCCCGCTCGGGCCGGCATACGTACACGAGATCACGCCGGGTCTGGTCACGAACCCGCAGCGTGCCATCCGGATCGCGCTCCACCCGACCGGCCGCGTACGCCCGCGCCACCGCAGAGGCGACCTCGATCTTGGGATCGAGCGTGCCGCGCACACGCTGGCGATAGCGCTGCGCCGCGTGGTCGGTCACCGCGACGAGCATCGGCCCGCCGCAGCGGTCACGGATAGCTGAGCACGTCCACCGCCGCGCTGGGATTGGCCGCCGTCGACGATCCGCCCTGTCCATTAATCACGGAGAGGATCCCGCCGCTCCCGCCGGTGGGGTTGAGGAAGACGGTGAAGATGTCGGTGAATTGGACCCCGTGTGGAATCAAGTGTTCATGGGCGACAACGGTGCGCCCGAGACGAGCTTCGGGCCGGGGACAAACCAGTACACCACGCTACCCACGAGCCCGGTATCCGAGGAGGAGCCGTTCCTCTACACCGACGCGAGCGGGGGCTACGGCGTATTCGTGCCGGCGGTCCAGCACGATTCGGTCGGGCCGTCCTACGCCAGCGGCAGCGAGGCAGTAGTCAAATAGGGTCACGCCTCCGTTCACGATCACGCGCCGCATCGGCGCGGCCTGGGAGACCGCCCACATCTCGTTGGTGTCCTGGCAGCTGGCGGCCTCACCGTTCGACGGCACGTAGGTCGGCGGTGAGCTCGGCGTCACGAAATTGAGGGTCAGGTCCGAGAGCGACCGCCAGAAGTTGTCGAGGCCGTTGCACGCGCCGGCCGAGCATTGATTGAAGACGTCGATCTCCCCGTTGATAGCAACGTCGCCGGGCGACTCCCCCAGCCCGGCCACCTGCGTGTAATAGCCGACCTGGAAGATGAGCGGGTCGGTCGAGCTGCCGTAGGTTCCGGGCTCGAAGAAGATCGCGTAGCGCCGGGTTGAGAACTGGCCCGAGGCCGGAACCTGCTGTACAGCAATGTTGTTCAAATCGGTCTGGATGACCGACTGCGGCATGGTCGGGTTGAAGACGATCACGTTCCGGCCGAGGGCCGGACCGCCCGACGCCGACGCTACCCCCGGCAGCCCGGCGGAGACCAAGCCAGTCAACGCAAGCGCCATCGCCACGCGCATGACCGCCGTCTTTTGCATCACGACCCTCCTACCTCCGCTCGGCAACGGTCCCGAGCGCGACCTTACTACGGCCGGACGGACCGCAAGTTAAGCCTCGGAGCCGCCCCGCGCCCGCGTCGCCACCTCGAGCAGCGCCCGCACATCCGCCACCGGCCCCAGGTGCCCGAGCTTCTCCGGATTGATGATCGAGCTCACGCTCGTGATCTGGCCGCTGGAGATTTCGAGCGCCCACACCGCCACCAGGCGACCGTCGCCGTCGAGCAGGAACGCGCCAGGCATGCCGTTGACCTCGACCGGCTGCATCGACGCACCCGGGACACGGGATCCCACCCGGATCCAGTTCACCAGCGTGCGGGCCACATGGTTGCGCCCGTGCAGCGAGCGCGCCAGCGCCGGCACCTTGCCGCCGCCGTCGCCCGTCAGGACCACGTCGTGCGCGAGCAGCGACTCCAGGCCGGCGAGGTCTCCGTCCTGGACGGCGGCGAAGAACCGCCGCGCGAGTGCGTCGCGCTGCTCGCGCGAGGTCTGAAAGCGCGGCCGGCGCTCTTCCACTTGCGCCCTGGCGCGGCTGGCCAACTGGCGCACCGCCGGCTCGCTCTTGCCCACGATCCCCGCGATCTCGTCGTAGCGGTAGTCGAACACGTCGCGCAGCAGCAGCACCGCGCGCTGCTCGGGCGAGAGACTCTCGAGCACCACGAGCAGCGCCAGCGACAGCGAGTCGGCCATCTCGGCCCGGCGCGCCGGATCGTCTGAGCTGTCGGTCACGATCGGCTCGGGGAGCCAATCGCCGACGTACCGCTCGCGCCGGACGCGCGCCGAGCGCAGCTCGTCGATGGCCAGCCGCGTGGTCACGGTGGCGAGGTACGCCCGCGGCGACTCAATCCGCTCGCCGGCGTTGAGCGCGCGGTGCAGGCGCAACAGCGCCTCCTGGACCACATCCTCGGCCTCGGCGACGCTGCCGAGCATCCGGTAGGCGATCGCGAACGCCGTCGGCCGCAGCCCGTCGAGCAGCTCCTTTTCGGTGGGAGCACTCATGACGCGAACCCCTGGCGCCAGCTCGCGTGCTGCGGTTGCCAGCCGAGCTCGCGCTTGGCCTTCGCGTTCGACACGCCGCGGATCTCGGTCATCATGACCATGCCGGCCTCGCCGGCGGCGAGACGTCCGAGCCAGCGCGGCACCCGCCAGGGCTTGGGGGCACCGATCGCGGCGGCCAAACCCGGCAGCCACTCGGACACGGCGGCCGGCTCGTCGTCGACCACGTTGTAGATCCCGGGCCGCCCTCGTTCCACGGCCGCCACCGTTGCCTCGGCGGCGTCGGCGACGTGGATGAACGACCACACGCCGGCGCCGTTCCCCACCACGGGGATCTTGCGCTTGCGGACCATCTCGAACTGCTCGCCGCCGGGGGCCATCGACGTCCCCGGACCATAGAGCCCGCCGTAGCGGAGCACGATGCCCTCGGTCCAGTCGGCGCCGGTGACCGCCTCCTCGAGGTGGCGGATCGCTGCCCACGACTCGCGCATCTCGCGCGGCTGCGCCGGGTCGAGCGGATCCTCCTCGTTCTTGACCGCTGGTCCGGTGTGTGCCTGCGGCCAGCCCGCGTAACTTTGCGCGACGAGCCGCTGGATCCCGACCGCGCGCCCGGCCGAGAGCAAATGATCGGTCCCCTCGGTACGTAGCCGGTTGGTCAGCGCGAAGTCCCGGTCGAAGTGGCGCAGATTCAGCTCCGAGATGGCGGTCAGCTCGTGGACGATCACGTCCGGCGCCGCCGCCGCTACGGCCTGGGCAACCTGCTCGGGATCGAGCGCGTCCGCCACCACCGCCTCGGCACCGAGCTCCCGTAGCGCCGCCTGCTTTTGCTCGCTGCGGGTCATTCCGACCACCTGGTGTCCCGCCGCCAGCAGTCGCGGGACCAGTTGCCGGCCGATCGCGCCGGTGGCGCCTGCCACGAAGATTTTCATTTCGGTTCCTCTCGTTCGGTTTCACACCCCAAGACGAGAGAGACGCTGCTGCTGTGACAGAGCTCCTAAGGCGCCGCCGCCAGGCGCCGCCGACAAGTCCCCTTCGCCGACAAAACTCCTAGCCCACCGGTACCGCGTCGAGCCGCCCGGCCGTGATCGCCTCGAGCGCCTCGCGCAGCGCCGCGACCCGCTCGGCCCCAAACCGCTCGGCCCACTCCTGCTCGATCTCGTCGATCAACTCGCGGCCGAGCTCTCTGGCCGCCTGGCCACGCTCGGTCAGGCGGATGATCTTGGCCCGGCCGTCGCTCGGATCGGGGACGCGTTCGGCGTAGCCACGCTGCTCCAGGTCGCTCACCACCTCACCCACCGACTGCTTGGTCATGAAGGCACGTTCGGCCAGATCGGTCAGGCGCGTGCCCTCCGGGTCGATGTTGCCGAACACACAGCCGTGCGTGATCCGGACGTCGGTGTAGGGCGTCTCGGCGACCCGCCTCTCCAGCTCCGCGATGAAGGCGCCGAGGCCGACGTCCAGCAGGCGAATCAGGGGATGGCGGCCACGGGTTTCAAGCTCGGTTGACATTTGGTCAGGACTCCTGATAAGGTTGCCAGACAGTTCGAATGCCTTACAAGTCTGCCTTACGAGTTTAGCACCTGATCCAGGAGGATTTGAATGACTAGGAAGTGGTGGACCCTACTGACGGTGAGCGTCGGGACGTTCATGCTCCTGCTCGACATCACCGTCGTGAACACCGCGCTCCCGTCGATCCAGAAGGACCTCTCGGCGTCCTTCACCGACGTGCAGTGGGTGATCGACGCGTACACGCTGTCGCTCGCGGCGATCGTGTTCACCGCGGGCTCCCTCGCCGACCGGCTCGGCCGGCGCGCCGTGTTCGCGGCCGGGCTGGCGATCTTCTCGAGCGCATCGCTCGCGGCGGGTCTCGCCCCCGATGCGACGTTCCTCAACATCGCGCGCGCCATCCAGGGCATCGGCGGAGCCGCGATGTTCGCGGTCTCGCTCGCGCTGGTGGCGCAGGAGTTCGCCGCCGGGCACGAGCGCGCCACCGCGATGGGCATCTACGGCGCGACGATCGGCATCTCGGTGGCCATAGGGCCTTTGGTCGGCGGCGCGATCACCACCGGGCTCGGCTGGCGCTGGGTGTTCTTCGTCAACGTGCCGGTCGGCTTGGCCGCGCTCGCGCTCACCTTCGCGCGTGTCCGCGAGTCGCGCGACCCCAACGCCACCCGGGTCGACTGGCTCGGGCTGGTCAGCTTCAGTAGCGCGCTCCTCATGCTCGTGCTCGCGCTACTGCGCGGCAACGACAACGGCTGGGGCAGCCCGTTGATCGTCGGCCTGCTCGCCGGCGCCGGCCTGATGCTGGCCGCCTTCGCCGCGATCGAGCAGCGCGTACCCGAGCCGATGCTCCCGCTCCACCTGTTCCGCCGTGGCGCGTTCACCGGCGTCCAACTCGCGGCGGCGGCGGTGTCGGCCTCGCTGTTCGCGCTGTTCCTGTACCTGACGCTGTATCTGCAGAACTACCTCGGCTACTCGCCGCTCCAGGCCGGCCTGCGCTACCTCCCGATCACGCTGGTCCCGTTCCTGGTGGCGCCGCTCGCCGTCGCGCTGATGGGTCGACTGCCCGCCCGCGCGATCATGGCGATCGGCCTGGGCGGCGTCGGCGGCGGGCTGCTGCTGATGTCAGGCGTGAGCGCGCACTCGAACTGGACCGCGCTGCTGCCCGGCTTCATCGTCGCCGGCGTCGGCGTCGGCCTGCTCAACCCGGTGATCGCCGACGTCGCGGTGAGCGTCGTCTCCAAGGACCGTAGCGGCATGGCAGCCGGGATCAACGACACGTTCCGCCAGGTCGCGATTGCGGTCGGCGTGGCCGCCTGGGGCGCGATCTTCCTGGCCCGCGGTGCGGACAAGATCAGCTCGCTGGTGCCGGGCGCCCCCGCGCATCGGCTGATCGAGGCGGCCTCGTCCGGGATGCTGCCGCACACCGCGCACGGCGTCCTCGCCGACGCCGCCCGCCAGGGATTCTTGAGCGGGCTGAACACGATCCTCGTGATCGGCGGGCTACTGGCGCTCGCCGGCGCGGTGGCGGCGGCGTGGCTGGTGCGCGAGCACGAGATCGAGCGCGACGTTCCCACACTGGCCGCGGCGCCGGCTTCGATTTGATCGCCACCCACCCGTCGCTCGACGTCCGTCGGACGTGCCGCGGCGGGTGGGCGGGTCCTAGTCCGACGCATGGATGCCGAGCGGGGCCGTCGCCGCGACCGCCAAGTTCCCCGTCCGGTCAGGAATCGACGAGTGACCGGACGGGGTACCCGGCCCCACGGACGCCGCCGCAGGCGGCCCAGTCAAGCCCAGGCCGGCGACGCGCCCTGCTCGCGCACCCACTGCCCGACCAGCCCGCGCAGGCGCGCGACGAACCGCTCGTGCTCGTGGGGCCGGGTAGGTGGCGCGCACGGTGTCCACGAGCAGCCGGTCGAAGTCGCGCGAGGCGCGCCGGCAGCGTCCTCCAACGTTTCGCGGCCCCGGGGCACTGGCGTCTCAAGCCTCGTGGCCGCCGAACCGATCAAGGTCAAGAACGCGTCCGATCGCTGACGGGGATGAAATCAGTGTCCGGGTCCGGAGCACGCAGGGAATCGAAGCAGTCCTTGGTCTCGGCCGTGCCGACGCCGGGGTCGACCGATGAGGCTTCCGGGACGACGCGCGAGATCAGCGCCTCGGCCTCCGAGCTGATGCGCACGGGACAGCAACTGGAGCAGCTCGTCGCGCGCTTCCGCCGCTCGTCGTAGCGTCGCCCGCCGCGCGGTCAGTTGGTGGACACGGTCACGCTCGACATGACCACCGGCGTCGTGGGTGCGCCGTCCTGCGGCGGGTTGGTGGGAAGCGAGCCGATCTTTTCGACCACGTCGATCCCGGAGACGACCTTGCCGGCCAGCGCGTAGTCCGGGGTCAGGCCGGCCGACTGGGTCACGTTCGGGGCGGTCACGATGAAGAACTGGCTGCCCGAGGCGCCGGAGGGCTGGGTCTGAGTCTTGGCCATGGCCACGTCGCCGAGGACGTACTGCGTGTTCTGCGGCGGAGCTTCGACCACCGTGTACCCGGGACCGCCGGTGCCGTTGCCGAGCGGGTCGCCACCCTGGATGACGAAGCCCGCCGCCACGCGGTGGAAGGTGAGTCCGTCGTAGAAGCCTCGCTTGACCAGGTAGTAGAACGAGGCCGAGGTCTTGGGTGACTGCTTGACGTCGAGCGTGAACGCGAAGGTCCCGCAGTTGGTCACCACGGTCACCGTGTAGGTGAGGCGCGGATCGAGCTTCAGGTGGGGAGGCGGAATGTGCTGCGGGCCCTTCGGGGCCGGCGCCGCGACACTCCGGCAGGACGCGGCGCCGGCGGCCGCCGTGCTCGTCGCCGAGCCGGCAGCCGTGCTGCTATGCGACGTCGCGCTCGAGCTCGAGCTGCTTCCGCACCCGGCGAGAACGAGGACGACGACGATGATCGGCAACGCCTTGCGCACGGAGCGCAAGGAAACCAGATCCTGTCATTGGGAGATTCCGAAGCTCTCTTCAGACTGACCCCCGCCGACGGCCCCGCCACTGCTGACGCCACCGCGGGCGACACTGCCGCCGGCGCTGCCGCTGACCCCGCCACCGGCCGGCGGCGGACCGACCGGCGGGAGTCCGAACGACTGGGTCTTGACGCCCGCCGGCGTGGCGATCCGCCCGGACCTGACGTTGTGGTCGCCAGGCCACCAGGCCACGAACCAGCCGTTGCCGACGGTGGCCTGCACCGTAGTGCCGTCGTCGAGCACCAGCGTGACGCCGCTCACGCCGGCGCCGGTGCGGCCCTCGGCGAACGAGTACGGCTGGTTGGCGTGAGGGGGCGGATGCGCGCTCCACAACTGGATCTGGCCGTCCGGCACGCTCACCGGCGCGCTCGACGTGTTGGTCGTCACCGCCGTGAACGACGGACCCTTGATGCACGACGCGCTCGTCTGGCTGTCGGCGTAGACCGAGAGCGTGAACGGCCCGCGAGTGTCGGCGAGCTTTAGGGGCAGACCGGCGACGGGCGATTGGCCCGACTCGCAGCTCGCCTGCGCGGCCTGGACCTGCCCGGGCGCAGGCAGCGTCGGCTTGGGCGTCCACCCGGCGAACGCGTTGGTGGCGCCGGCGCCGAGCGAGATGACCAGCGCTGCCGCTCCCGCCGCCGCACCCGCGGTGGCGGTGGCGCCGATTGCCACCGGAGGCCTCAGTCGGCTTCGCCGCGGGTGATAGTCGACGGCGGTCAGGCGCACGACGGACGCATCGGGCACCAGGCTCGCGCGTTCCTCCAGCGCCGTGCGCAGGTCGGATTCGAGTTGATCGTTCATGTCGCGATGCTCCTTGTGTCGTTGCTCGGTCGCATCGCCTGCTCAAGTCGCGCGAGTCCTCGAGAGGCGGTGCTCTTGACGGTGCCGAGGGAGCACTTCATAGCGGCCGCGACCTCGGCTTCGGGAAGGTCCAGGAAGTAGCGCAGGACGAGCACGGCGCGCTGGCGCGGCGGCAGCGCCGCGAGCGCGCGCGTCAACTCGTCGTGGGCGTCGACGGCGTCGGCGCTTGCGCCCCCGTCGGCGACATCGATCGGCGGCTCACCGGTCAGCTCGTTTCTCGCGCGGGCGCGCCGGGTGGCGCCCTTCAATGCGCGATTAACGAGGATGCGGCGCGCGTAGGCGCCGGGATGCTCCATGCGACGGACTCGCGGCCAGCGCCGCGCCAGCTCGATCAGCGTCTCCTGCACGATGTCCTCGGCCTCGGGGAGGTCCCATACGATCAGGAACGCGGTTCGCAGCAACCCGTCGGTGGTGTCGGCTACGAAATGGTCGAAGTCGGCTCGGCGGCGGTCCATCTACTGCGTTAAGGGCTCGCCGGAGCGAAAAGGTTGCTTCGCCCGTCGGCGCCGGGTTCAGCCGCCGCGGAACCAGTCGCTGAGGCGCCAGTAGTGCGTGTCGGGATCGACGCCGTCGTCGTTGCGATGGGGAAACAGGATCGACCCGATCAACACCAGGAGCAGCAGCGCCCCGGCCAGGAGCAGCAGCCCTTCATCTCCAGGGAACGCGGTCACCGACACGACCGTGCCGAGCAGCCCCAGCGGGAACAGCCACGGCAGCATCCACGTCTTCATGGCGCTACCAAGATTACTCCGAGGTCAGCAGGCTGACCAGGGCCTCAAGGTTGGCCCAGTGTTGCCGAGAAGAGGGGTGATCGCTGGCGGGCGCCCAGGCCGGAAGGGCCCTCGCGGGGTGAGTCTCGGCGTCTCACCGTCCGCCTGCTGATCCTCCTCTCCTCTCTCCTGAGCCGGCTCCTCAGCGAGCCGGCTCACTTTTTGGTGAGCCGGCTCGCCTCGGGAGGACCGTCAGCCCAGGCGGATGGCCTTCTCCACCGCCTGCGCGAGGAGCGCCTGCCCGGCGTAGCTCGGGTGGACCCCGCATGGGGTCGACGCGTTCACGAGCTGCGTGAGCAGGCCGGCGGTGCAGGTGTTCCCGCCCGAGTGCACGGACGCGGTCGCGAACTCGCCGTAGCCGTCCGCGATCTCGACGTGGAACGGCCTGGCGGTGCCATCGATCGCCGCGTCGAGCACCTGCGAGGCCGAATTATCGGTGGCGTTCGCGGAGTCGATCGAGTAGTAGTTGACGATCGCCAGCTGGCCGTTGTAGTGCGCCTGCGTGCGGATCGCCGACAGGATCGAGTGGACGTTCTTCTCGATCGTCGCAATCAGCGCCGCCTGCTCGCTCAGACTGGTGCAGTGATCGGCGGTCGTCTCCTGGCAAAGGAAGACGTCATTGGCGCCGATCATCAGCGATACGAGCCGAACGTTCTGGTGCTCCTTCAGGTAACTGACCGCGAACGCCAGCTGCGATCCGCTGTACTTGACGTGCAGCGGGTAGAGCGTCCGGTATGCGGGGCCACCGCCTGGCGCGTTCTCGCAGCCGTTGCTCTGCGCCGTAGCGTCGATCAGGCTCGACGAGGTCTCGCCGGGGCAGGCCGCGTTCACGACGTTCAGGTGCAGCTCGGACCCCAACATCTCGGGATAGCCGATCAGGCTCGCGGCGTCCGGATAGTTCGGAGTCGGGACGACGGTCGACTCCTGAAAGCCGAAGGTGACCGAGTCGCCCAGCGCGAGATACGTCGACCCCTGGGTGATCGGCGTCGTCGGCGTGATCTTGGACTTGGTGGTCGCGGTCGGCTTCTTGCCCGCCGGCTTCTTAGCCAGCGCCTGGCCGGTGATGGTCACGAGCAGGCCGGTGGCGCACAGCAACACCAGCATCGCCCGGACCGCCCGCCTCGCGTTCGCGGGCATGGGCGCGACAACTGACTTCATTCGGGTTCCTTCTCCCCACGCTCTTGGCTTCGCGCGCGTCCGGCCGTGCCACGCGCCTGATTGGCCGGGAGATGTAACCAGATGTGGCGATCCTCTGAACGGTGTTACCGCACCAAACCGCGGCTGGGCCGCCGGCGCAGGCGCCCATACCCGATCAGCCCGCCGAGGCTGGGAATCCAGAACGCGATCGCGTGATACACCACAACCGCGGCGGCAGCCTGGGTAGCGGGCGCGCCGTAGAGGATCAGCGTGCCGGCCAGCCCCGCCTCGAGCACGCCAAAGCCGCCCGGTACCGGAAGCACGTTGGCGACGTAGCCGATGAGGTACCCGAGGACGAGCGCATCGACCGGGATGGTGTGGCCGGTGGCGGCGAACGCGGCACCTAGTGCGGCGATGTCGCACCCGAGATAAGTGGCGGCGCCGAGCAGACGCCAGTTGGGGCGGAACAAAGCCCGGACCGCACCGTCGATGCCGGCGGCGAGGTCGACGAACCAAGTCGGCCACCGGCGATCGGGCGTGCGCCGCGTCAATGCCGGAAGGGCCAGCGTCGCCGCGGTCGAAACCAAGCCGACGAGAATCGGGACGCCGGCGAGCGGCAGCGTGTCGGTGCCGCCCATCGCTCCCGTGGCCAGCATCGCGCCCGCGCCCACGAGCCCAGCGACGTTCGTGGCGCTGGTCAGGAAGAACAGAGCGCTCGAGCGTTCGACGATCTGGCGCGTCGACATGCCCGCCTGGCGCAGCAGCCACGCCCCGATCGCGAGCGCCCCGACGCCGCCCGTCGGCAGCAACGCGCCGGATGCCTCCTCGGTCCACGCGAGCTCTCGCGCCGGTCCCGAGGGGACCTGGTCGAAGAACAGGCGGAAGATCACGACGAATCCGACGCACGACGCGAGCTCGAGCCCGATCGCCACGGCCACCCACACCGGGTCCATCGCGTCGATCTGACGCGCGACCCCGCGCAGCGGCGGCACGGCCAGGACCAGCGTCACCGTGGCGGTGGCGAGCACGGCCGCCACAAGTAGCCGTCGGCGAATCGAGGCGGGCGCACTCGCCTGGGTCTGGGGCCGGGCCTCCGTGCTCGCGGCGAGCGCCCCCGCCATGACGGATCCGGCTCCGTCGGCTCGGGCGCGAACATCGCAGCGAGCGGTGAGATCGCGGCACGCCGATCGGGAACGCCTGCCGGTCACCGGCGGCGATGCCGGCGTGTGGCTCGTATCCGTCGTGGCGCTCATCGGTCGTGAAGTTCTTGACTAAGCAATCAAGTATAAGGGATTGTTGAGATGTCAAATATCGACATATCGGTGCCGTGAGATCGTCGTCGCCGTGGCCGGGTTTGCGCATCGGCGCGGGGGTTGATCCGCCGGTGGATCTTTGCCCGGCGCCTCCATCCACGGGTGGAGTCCTCATGGCTGAGACTCGCTCGAGCGCGTCGTCTCATCGGTGAAGACACGACGGGCGCGGAAAATGTGACCGGCGGACGGTCGCGGTGGCGGGATTAGACTCGAGCGGTCACGACCGAGCTTGTGATTGAACGCAGGGATGACGCCCGAAGCGCGGTACTCACGCTTTCCGGCGAACTCGACCTGGTCTCAGCCCCGGGGCTGGAACAGGCCGCCGAAGGGAACGGCCGCACGTTGGTTGTTGAGGACTGAATGACCTACGTAGAGCACCCGGTCTTCTCGCCGCTCGCCTGCTGCACCTGGGAGCGGCGGACGACGTCCGCGCGCGAGCACCGCGTGGTGCCGGACGCTTGCGTGGATCTGATCTGGTCAGGCGAGCGGTTGATCATCGCCGGCCCGGACACACGGGCCCGGCTGGTTTTGAGCTCGCCCGGCACGCGGACGATTGGCATCCGCCTGCGTCCGGGCGTCGCCGGCGCGGTGCTCGGCCTGCCCGCACACGAGCTGCGCGACCAGGTACCGGACGCCGCCGACGTGCTGGGGCACGACGCGACTGAGTCGGTGCTCGACGCGCTCTGGCGCGGCGAGGACGCCCACGCCGTCCTGTTCCGCGCGGTCGCGAGCCGCGGCGTCGGCGCTCCCGATCCGCTGGTCCAGGCCGCGGTGGCCGCGCTCGACCAACCCGAGGCGCGAGTGGCGGACGTCGCCGCCGAGCTCGGGCTGAGCGCACGCCAGCTCCAGCGCCGCGTCGGCGATGCCGTCGGCTACGGTCCGAAGATGCTGGCTCGGGTTCTCCGCTTTCGGCGACTTCGGGGGCTGAAGCCCGCGCCGCTCGTCGACCTCGCGCTCGACGCGGGTTACGCCGACCAGGCGCACATGACCGCCGAGGTCACGCGCCTCGCCGGCATCTCGCCCGTCCGATTTTTCAAAGACCGCACCCCCGGCGCAACGTAGCCTCCGGGACGTGCCCGTCGACCGCGCCGCCGCCGAGACGTTCATCTGGTCAGTCGCCCGGCTGGTGGACCGTCACCGCTACGCGCTCCTGTTCCTCGGGGGACGCCCGGAGCCGGTAGCCGCGGCGCTCCGTGGCTACCAGAACGAAGACGGCGGCTTCGGCCATGCGCTCGAGCCCGATCTGCGCTGCCCCCAGAGCCAGCCGGCGCCGACGCTGTACGCGCTCGAGATGCTCCACGAGGCGGGCATACTCGACTCCAACCTCGCCCGCGGCGCGTGCGCGTGGATCGCCTCGGTCGCGGCGCCCGACGGCGCTGTGCCGCAGGCGTTGCCCGGCTTCGAGCGCTACCCGCACGCGCCGTGGTGGGCGTCGGACTCGGGCTCGATTCTCACGTTCGCGCTCGCCGGCATCCTTCACGCAGGAGCGGTGAGCGGCGATGAGTGGCTCGAGCGGGCCACCGCCTGGTGCTGGCGCGCGATCGAAGACATGGCGGAGCCGACCGGTTACCGGCTCAAGTTCGCCTGCGCGTTCCTCGACGCCGTTCCCGACGCGGACCGCGCGCACGCCGCGCTCGCATCGATGCGCCCGCGGATCGACCCGACCGCGTTCGCGCCGGTCGGGGGCGTCGAGGGCGAACGGCTCCGTCCGCTTGACATCTCACCCCGGCCGGGGAGCCGCAGCCGCGAGCTCTTCTCCGAGGCCGACATCGCGGCTCATCTCGACGAGGTGCAGAATCAGCAGCTCGAGGACGGCGGCTGGATGTTCGACTGGCTCGCGTGGTCGCCGGCACAGACCGCGGCGTGGCGCGGGACCGTGACGATCCGGGCGCTGAGCTGGCTCCGAGACAACGGCCGCTCGATCTAAGCCACCTCGGCCGGCTGCCCGAACCCGAGCGTCCGGTTCAGGAAGGCGTGCTCGGCGGCGAGCGCGGCGTCCGCCACGCTCATCGGGAGGGATACGAACCCGTGCGGGGCCTCTGCCCAGAGCCGAAGCTCGGTGGCATGGCCCGCGTGTCGCCAGCGCGTCTCCATGAACAGCGTGTCGTCGAGCAGCGGATCCTGGGTGCCGCAGGTGAAGATCGCCGGCGGCATGCCCGACAGGTCCGCAAACAGGGGCGAGATATCGGGGTGGCGGCGTGCCTCACGATCGCGCCCGGGGACGAACTGGTCCGCGAACCACATCATGATTGGTCCCGACAGCACCAGGTTGCGCTCGCCCCACAGCCGCTGGCTCGGTGACATCGACATGTCGAAGCAGCCGTACTGGAGCACGGCGGCGCCGAACGCGCCCGTGATCCCGTGCCGGTCGCGCAGCCGCAGAAGAGTGACCGCGGCTAGCTGCGCCCCGGCCGAGTCACCCCCGATCGCCCGCGCGCCACCGGCGCCGAGCGCCGCCGCGCCCTCATCTCCGAGCAGCCACAGCGCGGCCGCCTCGCAGTCGTCGGGACCGGCAGGGTATGGGTTCTCGGGGGCGAGCCGGTAGTTCACGCTTGCCACCGTCAACCCGGTGTCACGCGCGAGTTGCTGCAGGCGGACGTCCTGGCCGTCGCTCTCGCCGAGCGCCCAGCCTCCGCCGTGGAGATGCAGGAAGGATCCCCGCGACTCGCCGTCGCCGGCGATGATCCGCAGCGAGATCGGGCCGCCCGGTCCGTCGATCTCGACGTCACGAGCCTCCGGCAAGTACACGGGCGCGGGAAAGATGCCGCGGCCTTCACGCCGGGCTCGGCGGGTCTCCTCGACCGGGACCGTGTAGACGGGCGGTATCGTCGCCAGCCGCTGCTCGAGCTCGACGTTGAACGCGCGGGTCTCGGCGAGGAGCGTGCCGGGGTCAGTCGGGGCCATGGTCGCGGCGGCGACTGTATCTATTTGTCCACCCCAACGTGGACTGCTCTTGACACCGCGCTCACCCGAGCATTAGTTTTTGGGATGTTCGCGTAATGAACACATTGTTCGGATCGCGAACAATTCGGCTAAAGCGCCCCAGCGCCGCGGTCGATAACCCCTGATAGGTCGGCTCTTCAAACCAGACGCTCAGCTGTGGTGCTCGGCCCGGCGGCTTGGGCTGAGACGCTCCGCCGTCGGGGCACCACGGCTGGGCGTGCCACCTGTGGTCGCGACTGGTCGGGGGCGAATACAGTCGGCACTCATGCTCGACCTGGACGCGTATCTCGCACGGCTTGGACCCCGCCGGTCCCGTGGGCGGCCGGACCTGGCTGAGTTGCATCGCGCGCACGTCGCGGCGATCCCGTTCGAGAACCTCGATCCGCGGCGCGGCATGCCCGTGTCGCTCGAGCTCGGCGACCTCGAGGGCAAGCTCGTGCGACGCGGCCGCGGCGGCTACTGCTTCGAGCAGAACCTGCTCTTGAAGGCGGCGCTCGAGGGTCTCGGCGCGCAGGTCGAGATGCTCCTCGCCCGGGTCCGTCTCGGCCGTCCGGCGGGTAACCCCGGGCCACGCACCCATCTCGTCCTGCGGGTGCGAGCCGACGGGCGCGACTGGCATGCCGACGTCGGCTTCGGCCGCGGCACCCTGCTCGAGCCGATTCCGTTCGGTCCGGGCGGGCCGTACGAGCAGTCGGGCTGGAGCTTCCGGGTCGTCGAGGACGGACCCGAGCTCGTCATGCAAACCGTGCAGGGCAGCGATTGGGTCGACGTGTACGGATTCGTCCCCGAACCCGTCCCGATGATCGACGTGGAGCTCAGCAACTGGTTCACCTCGACCCACCCGCGCTCCCCGTTCGTCACCGGGCTGATCGTCGTCACGCAGCGCCTGGATGGCACGCGACTCATCCTGAGCGACTGGCAGGGGCTGTCGCTGACCGAGGAGACCCCCGGCGGAGCCTCGGTTCGGCCGGTCGGGGCGAGCGAGGTCGACGGGTTGATCGAGGCACGGTTCGGGCTGGACGGCTTCGATGCCTGAGGCTGCACTGACTGTCGCGGTCACCGGGCCGACCGGGACGTTCGGCTACGGATTGGTGCCGCTACTTCAGGCCGACGAGCGGATTGACCGTATCGTCGGCATCGCCCGCCGCCCGTTCGATCCGTCCGAGGAGGGCTGGAGCAAGATGCAGTACCGGCGGGGCGACGTGCGCGACATGGACGCGCTCGAGGAGGCGTTCGCGGATGCCGACGTCGTGGTCCACCTCGCGTTCATGATCACCGGCACCGCCTCGCGCGAGACGATTCGGGCGATCAACGTCGAGGGCACGCTGAACGCATTCCGCGCCGCCGCCGCGTCCGGAGTGAAGCGGTTCGTGTACGCCTCGTCGGTCGCCGCCTACGGCTTCCATCCCGACAACCCGATCGGGATGACCGAGGAGTGGCCGGTGCGTCCCGCAGCGCGGCTCTTCTACGCCCAGGAGAAGGCGGAGCTCGAGCAGCTGCTGGGGGACGAGGAGCTAGTCAACCCCGGCCTCGCCCTGTACCTGCTCCGCCCCCCGATCGTGCTCGGGCCGCACGCGGTCGGCGCCAAGGGCACGCTGCCCGCCCCGCTGGGCGAGCTCGTCGAGTGGCTCCTGGAGCTGGGGGGACGGCTGCCGGTACCGATCCCGGTGCCCGTCCCCGACCTGCCGATGCAGTTCATCCACGAGGATGACGTGGGCCAAGCCCTCCTGCGGTGCGTTGTCGGCGGTGGGCCGCCCGGGGCCTACAACATCGCCGGCGACGGCGTGGTGATGGTCGCCGACATGGTCCGCGAACTCGGTTTGACGCCGCTGACGCTCCCCGCCGGCATGGTGCAGACGGCGGCCCGGGCCGCCGCGTCGATCCCCCTGCCGTCGTTTGCTCCGCCCGCGAGCGAATGGGTCGAGGCCGCCAGCCACCCCGCGATCATGGACACGAGCAAGGCCAAGCGAGAGCTCGGCTGGCAGCCGCGGTATACGGGTCTCGAGGCCCTCCGGGACACGCTCGGTCGCCACGGATGATGGACACCGCCATTCCGTAGCGGGAGACTGCGATTCGGGCTCCGACCCGGTGCCCGCAGGCATCGACTCGCACGGACCCTGAACGCGGCCTACGCCGAGGGTTTACTGAGCGAGCAGACGCTCGCCCACCGGCTCGACCTGCTGTTCGCGAGCGCGGTGATCGACCCCGCCCGGCTGGTTGGCGATCTGACGCGGCGCGTCCCGCGCCGCCGGCGCGGGCGTCGGCATGATCGCGGGATCCTCCTCGCCCTCGACTGGAGCGGCGCACAGGAGGAGCTTCTGGTCGGCCGCCTCCGGCGACGAGCTGGCGCTCGGCGATCAGCGGCTGCGGATCGACTAAGGCGTGGTCCGCACCGACACCACCACGCCGGCGTCGAGCGGGACGTCGACCGTGATGTACCCGGTCTCCGGGGCGTGCATCCGCTCGACGTAGCTGACCTGGTCTGGGTCGTCGGCACTCAGGTCGGCAATCACCAATGCGCCCGGCGACAGCCTGGGCTCGAGCAGATCCACGACCGGCTCGTAGAGGTTGTTCCAGCCGTCGAGAAACAGCAGATCCACCTCCTGCACGTCCCGGAGGGTTGCCAGAGCATCCCCCACCCGCATCTCGACGAGATCATCCAGTCCCGCCTCGGCCAGATTCCGCTGGGCCGTGGCCGCCTTCTCCGGCTCGATCTCGGTGGTGATCACACGCCCGAAGCCGAGGTCACGGACGGCCGCCGCGAGATGGATCGTCGAGACCCGTTCGGTATGAAGCGTCGGCCTACTACTCGGATTGTCGGCGGCGCCTGACGGCGGCGCCTTATTGGAATATCTCAGTGGTGCAGTCTCCGCCGGGGAGGTGGATCTCGTGCGGGCGGGCTCCGTCGGCCTGTTCGTGGAAATCGACGAAGAAGTCCGGATCGAGCGCGTACGTCCCGTCAGGCTGGCGGTCGAGCTTGACCAGCCACCCCTCGATCCCGGGATAGAACTGGTTATCCCAGGTCGAGAACAGCGAGTTGGTCACGTACACGCGATCACCGTCGAGCGAGTTCTGGATCATCTGCGGACCCCCGTTCAGCGCCCCACGCGCCTTCGGATGACCACCGTCCCGACCGAGCAGCCCACCCAGCCACACCCGCGAGCGCAACCGCGGGTGCGCCGGATCCGACACGTCGTAATGGCGCACATCGCCGTGCAACCAGTTCGAGAAAAACAAATCCCTATCGTCGAGCGAGAGGACCAGGTCGGTGATCAGCCCGGGCACCCCGCCCTCCAACGGCCACCCCTCAAGCTCCTCGTTGGCCACATCGATCGCCTTCGATACCCCCCACCCGCCGTTGGCGCGGTGAAAGTGAAGGATGTTCGAAGACAGCGTCGCGCCGACGAACCCCTGCGCCGAATCGGGATCGTGCTGCCAACGGATCTCCAACGGAATCAGCCCCTCATCCCCAAGATCGATCGTCTGCACCATCGCCCGCTTCTCCAGATCCCAGAAATGCAGCCGCCGCCCGTACTTCCCCGCGGCCACATCCGCCGGATCGAACCCGTCCAGAAACGTATTCGGGGCCGCCCACTCACTCGAGATCAACGTGTTCTGCCGCGGCTGATACCAGAAGTCATACGTGAACTCCAAACCATTCGGCTCGCGCTCCCACCGCTCCGCGATCGAGAAATCCCGCGCGTCCAACACCCCAAACCCACCCGGCGTATTCCCCTCCGCGTCCCCCAACATCGAGATCGTCACGATGTCCCCCGGCATGCAATGCACCGTATGCGGCGCGCTCAACCCCAACTTCTCCTTGACCTCCTCCCCCTCGATCACATCCCGGATCCGCGGCGCGCGCGGCTCGGACATGTCGATGATATGCAGCCGCGAGGAACGCATCCCCGGCACGATCAGCGTGTCGCGCCGCAACTGCGAATGGCACGCCGACGAGCACGCATTCCAGCCGAAGTGATGCAACTCGTCCCCCACGTTCGGCATCTCCGTCCGATGCACGATCTGGCTATACGTCGGAGAATCGGGATCGACGTCGACGACCGCGACGAAATCCGGACGATCGATCCCCGTCCCCTCATACAAAGAAGCCACATACACGAACTTCTCCGCAGGCTGCGCACGCGCCACCGCAGGCGACGCATACCCAGGCCCGTTGTGCTCGTGATCATCGTGGGCATGAGCGCTCATGAGGGCGGGCTCCTTCGTTCGGTGCCGACTTGACAAGCGCAGCTTAATGGGATCTGACCGGCGCCTTGGCTGACGGCGCGCCCCCGCCCGAGGGGGCGGGCGGGGCGCTTGGACCGTCAGGACTTCGGGGTCCGCGCGACCACCAGGGTCGCTTCGGTCCCTGCACGACCCCCACACGCTGGCCCTGCGTCAGCTGCGAAAGCGAGGCCGACTCGCCGTTGTCCCGGACCTTGGCGCTCGACGGGATCGTCGGCGTCACGGTCTTGTAGGTCGCGGCCTTGGTCCCTTCTCGGATCGTCAACTGCCGGCCGTTCACCGACTGCACGAAGCCGCGGTTGAAGGTGACCGTGGCGAACCCGTTGCGGGTTGCCGCCACGCCCGTCGACCTAGCTGAAGTGGTCCGCCACGCGGTCGACCGCCACCTGCCCCCGGCCCGCGAGCTGTCGGTCGAGCTGACCGCCGCGCCGGTCACGGACAGCAGTTGGGTTCAGGGCGACGAGGACCGGATCCTTCAGGCGGTGTCGAACCTGATCGAGAATGCGCTGCGCGTGACTCCCGCCGGAGGGTCGGTCGACGTCCGCGCCCGGCCGGGCGAGATCACCGTGCGCGACACCGGACCCGGCCTCGAGGCCGAGGACATCCCCCGGGCGTTCGAGCGTTTTTACGTGCACGGGCGCTACCGGAGCGAGTGTCCGGTCGGGTCCGGTCTCGGCCTGGCGATCGTACGCGAGCTGGTGACGGCGATGGGCGGGAGCGTCGAGGCGTCGGTCCCGCCCGACGCCGGCGCTCAGTTCACTATCCGGCTACCGCCTGCGCCGGCGCGCTCCGCTCCGCCAGATGCTGTCCGACCTTTCGCTTGACGCGCTGCAGGGCGTTGTCGACCGTCTTGCAGTCGCAGCCGATCCGCCGCCCGACCTCCTCGTAGGAGTATCCGTCGAGGTACAGGGCGAGTACGCGGGACTCGAGCTCCGAGAGCGCGGTCGAGATGCAAGCCACCAGCGCCCGGAGCTCCTCCGAGCTGATCACCTGGTTGACCGGGTCGTGGACCGGCGAGCCCGGGATGACCTCGTCGAGCGTCGGCTCACCGTCCGAGGCGGCGGTGGCCGAGCTCGAGAACGAGACGTACTGGTTTAGCGGCGTGTGCTTGTTGCGCGTGGCCGTCTTGACCGCGGTGATGATCTGGCGCGTGATGCAGAGCTCGGCGAAGTTGCGGAAGCTCGACTCGCGGTCGGTGCGGTAGTCGCGGACCGCCTTGTAGAGCCCCACCAACCCCTCCTGGATCAGATCGTCCGCGTCGCCTCCGGCCAGGAAGTAGGAGGAGGCCTTCAGGCGGACGAATCCGTAGTAGCGACGCACGATCGCGTCGTATGCCGAAGCGTTTCCCTGCTTAGCAAGGGCGATCAGATAGCCATCCTCAACCTGAAGTTGAGAATTAGAGTATGCGGAAAGCCGAGCCACGAGTATCCCTTCTCGACCCTGTCCGAAGCGAACAAGGATCGGTCCGATGTCGTGGCGCACTTACCTCCCCTGGCGCCGTTATCCATGATGTCTGGATGGACCCAGGATTCCCGGGTGCGCACCCTCTAAGCAGCAACCGTCAAGCTTCACTCCACCGTTATTCTCCCGCGCGGCAGGGTGACATAGCACCGCCCCCGTGTCAAGTGGCTGTCGCCGGGACCGCACGAGCACCTGCACAACCAGCCAAACCCGCCCACGGGCCGCGGCCCTCGGCGACATAAGCATCGACAGCATGCTTATGTCGCCAAGGTCGGGCGGCCGCGGTGCGCTTGTCGCGTTTTGCAGGGAGAAAGCCGGCCGAGGCGACAACGCTACGCCGCCGGCAGCAGCTCGAGGCCGAGGCGACGACGCTACGCCGCCGGCAGCAGCTCGGGGCCGTCGGGACCGTCGCGGACCTCCCAGCCCTGGGCGCGGATCTCCTCGCGCAGGCGGTCGGCCTCGGCGTAGTCCCTAGCCGCCCGGGCCCGCTCGCGGGCATCGGCGAGCTCGGCGACCTCGGCCG
Source organism: Solirubrobacteraceae bacterium (assembly GCA_035625625.1). Lineage (GTDB taxonomy): Bacteria > Actinomycetota > Thermoleophilia > Solirubrobacterales > Solirubrobacteraceae > Palsa-465. Next base: position 14,354 of record DASPPG010000238.1, on the reverse strand, counting down.
GCGCCTGTACGTCGCTCGCCTCGAGCAGGTTCTCGAGCCCGAGCACGGTCAGCATGTCGCGCAGATCGGCGTCGCCGGTCCCGGGTTCGGAGCGGTTCGCCTCGGCCACCCAGTCGAACACCGCAGCCAGCGCCTCAGGCGTCTTGAAGTCATCGGCCAGAGCGTCGAAGAACCGCTCGTGCAGGGGCCCGGACCACGCTGGCGACGCGCCCGGTGCCAGCCGGCGCGCGGCTTCACGGATCCGCCTGACTCGGGCCTGGGCCTCGGCGAGGCGCTCATCGTCGAACTCGACCGGCTTGCGGTAGTCGCTCGAGACGAAGTACATGATCAGCGCGTCCCGCCCGAACGCGTCCAGCGCCTGGTGCAGCAGGAAGATGTTCCCGACCGACTTGGACATCTTGCTCTCCTCGAGCCGGATCATGCCGTTGTGCACCCATAGCTTCGCGAGCGGAACGCCGTGCGCGGCGCGCGTCTGGGCGGCCTCGTTCTCGTGGTGGGGGAAGATCAGATCGGAGCCGCCGCCGTGGATCTCGAAGCCGACGCCGAGCAGCTCCTCGGCCATCGCCGAACACTCGATGTGCCAGCCGGGTCGACCGCGCCCCCACGGCGCGTCCCAGGCCGTGTCCTCTCCCTCCTTTTGCGCCTTCCAGAGTGCGAAGTCGGCTGGATCGCGCTTGCGCTCGGCGCCCTCCAAACCCTCGCCCTGGTCCATCTCGTCCAGTTGGCGGCGGTGGGACAATTCACCGTATTCCGGGTAGCTACGGACCGAGAAGTACACGTCGCCATCCACCGCGTAGGCATGACCGCTCTCGATCAGCGTCTCGATCAGCTCAACGATCTCCTCGATCGTGGCGCTGGCGCGGGGCTCGTAGTCGGGCCGTCCGAGACCGAGGCGATCGGTGTCTGCGGTGTACGCGTCGGACATCTCCCTGGCCAGTTGCTCGCTGGGGATGGGTGGGGAGGTCATTCGAGCCGCGGCGTAAATCTTGTCGTTGACGTCCGTTATGTTCGTGACGAATGTGACGTTGTAGCCCTCATGGACGAACAGGCGTTTCAGGAGCGAAAAGACGACGAAAGGTCGGGCGTTGCCGACGTGGATACGGCCGTAGACGGTGGGTCCGCAGGTGTAGATCCCCACGCGGTTTCCCTCGCGCGGCTCTACCGGCAGCACCTGACCGGATCTCGTGTCGTGCAAGCGGATCGTTCTGCCCATGTTGCGGGCACAGTACCGCCAGCCGGCACATCCAGCCGGGGCGGCCGGTAGGGTGGCCGCCGTGGGTGGGAGGTCGGAGCAGGTGCGACGACTGAGGGTCGTGGACGAGGCCTTTCGCTCGCTGCCTGATCGCTTCCTGGGCACCGATCCGGGCTTCGACGCGACGTACCTGATCACGCTGTGCGACCTCGGGCACACCTGGGAGGTTCGCTGCACCAGCCGGGCCGCCCGGGTCCGGAAGGGCGGGACGCGCCGGCGCCCCGACGTGACGCTCGCGACCGACTCCGACACGTGGATGCGGCTGCGCTGCGGCGAGTTCTCGGGCGTCGAGGCGTTCCAGCGGCGGCTGCTCTCGGTGCACGGCAACCTGGACTACGCGATCGCTTTCGAGGGAATGTTCAGGCTCGTCGGCGGCCGCCCGCCGCTCCTCCAGATCCACGACATTCCGGTCGGGCGCCACCGGATCTCGACGCTGACGATGGGTCACGGCCCCGATGTACTGCTGCTCCACGGCCTGGGCGGCACGCGCGCCTCGCTGTTCGAGACGGCCGCGGAGCTGAGCCACACCTATCGCGTGCACGTGCCCGACCTGCCGGGGTTCGGCTCCTCGTGCAAGCCGGCGATCGGCGGCTACAACGCCGGCTGGTTCGCCGAGATCATGCTCGGGCTCATGGACCAGCTCGAGATCGAGCGTTCGCATGTCGTCGGCAACTCGATGGGCGGCCGGGTGGCTATCGAGCTGGGGCTGACCGCGCCCGAACGGATCCGCTCGCTGGGACTGCTGTGTCCCGCCGTCGCGTGGCTCAAGCGCGGGCTTCACCCCATCGTTCGCCTTCTGCGCCCCGAGTTCGGCCTGCTCCCCCACGCGATCCGTCGCTCGATGGTGGCGTCGCAGTTCTGGCGCATGTTCCACGACCGGGACCTGATGGACCCCGCCGTGGCCGACCTGGTGGTCGACGAGTTCCAGCGCATCTATCACACCGCGGGCGCGCGCTACGCGCTGCTGGCCAGTGCGCGCAACATCTACCTGGAGCCGCCGTTCGGCCGCCGCGGCTTCTACCGGCGCCTGGCCGATCTCGAGCCGCCCGCGCTGTTCGTGTGGGGCAGTCACGATTGCCTCGTGCCCGCCGCGTTCTCGAGCCACGTGCGTAAATGGCTGCCGCACGCCGAGCAGGTGACGATCGAGGAGTGCGGGCACGTGCCGCAGGTCGAGCGCCCGGAGGAGACCAACGCACTGCTCGCCGAGTTCTTCAAGCGAGTCGAGAGCTCGGACGCGTCGAGCGCGCCGGCTTGGACGCGTCGCGTCGACGCGGCCTGAGCGGGAGCCGGCGGGCTACATCATGGCCGACGCACCGACCACCACCTCCCCCCGCCGCAACGGTCACCGCCCTGAGACGCGGATCGAGCCGCCCGCCGCGGAGCCGTCCGGTTCTCTGCTCACGCGCACGTGGCGCGAGCTCGCCGCCGCGCTCCAGCGCCGGATCCCCCGGGCTGACCTCGACGAGCGCGATCCCGACTACATCCGCGAGCAGCTGCCCCTGTTCTGGCTGTTCTCGAGCCTGTGGTTCCGGGGGGAGGTGCGAGGCCTCGGTAACGTCCCCGACGAAGGACCGGTGCTGCTCGTCGGCAATCATTCGGGCGGGAACATGATCCCGGACACGATGGTGTTCACGGTCGCGTTCAGCACGTACTTCGGCGTCGAGCGGCCGTTCTACCAGCTGGCTCACAACCTGGTGCTGTCGCTTCCGGGACTGAGCTGGCTGCGTAAGTTCGGGACGGTGGCGGCCTCGCCCGAGAACGCCAGCAAGGCGCTCTCCTCGGGCGCGGCGCTGCTCGTATACCCGGGCGGCGACTACGAGGCGCACCGTCCCAGCTGGCAGTCGAGTCGGGTCGACTTCGGCGGGCGCAAAGGGTTCCTCCGCCTGGCGCTGGAGCAGGACGTACCGATCGTCCCGGTGGTCGCGATCGGCGGCCAGGAGACGGCGCTGTTCCTCAGCCGGGGCGAGCGGCTGGCCCGCCTGCTCGCGCTCGACCGCGTGCTCCGGCTCAAGGTCCTGCCGGTCTCGATCTCGCTCCCCTGGATCGTGAACCTCGGCGACTTCGGCCACATTCCGCTGCCGGCCAAGATCACGATCGAGACCCTGCCCGCGATCGACCTGCGCGCCGAGTTCGGCCCCGACCCGGATGTCGACGAGGTTTACGACCACCTGATCCGCCTCATGCAGGACGCCCTCGATGCGCTCGCCGCCGAGCGTCGCTTCCCGGTGATCGGGTGAGGGTCAACGGCGCCAGGGTTCTGGCTGCGCCGATCGACCACGTGTGGTCGATCGTCACGGACCCCGAGCGCGTTCTCAGCTACATGTCCGGCATCACCCGCTGGGAGGTTGCCGGCGATCTCGGCGCGGGCCTCGGCGCCCGCTACCGCATCCTGTTCCGGGTCGGCGCGGCCGAGGTCGGCGGGCTCGTCGAGGTCGTCGAGTTCGACGAGCCGTGCGACTTCGCCTGGACGTCGGTCACCGGGCTTGACCACCGCGGGCGGTGGCGCCTGCGCGAAGCCCCCGGCGGCCGCACCCGGGTCGAGTTCCGCTTGGCCTACGTGGTTGCCGGCGCCGGCCTGAGCGGCTGGGTGGCGGAGCGAGTCGCGGCCCCCACGGTCGAGGGCCACGTCCGCCGCACCTTGCAGCAGCTCGAGCGGCTGGTCGAGCACGAGCAGCTGCGCACGCGGGCGGCCAGGCGCCGGCGGCCCGCCGCCCGGCCCTGATTGGCCGCGGCAACCGCTTTAGGATCCTCGGCTGATGTGGTGGGTTTCAGATAATGCGCGGGCATGAACGGAGGCAGTAGATGAACGACATCCTCGACGTGGCCCGTGAGCAGGTGCTCCAGGACGGCGTGCCGCTCGACGAGTCTCAGACGTTGGCGGTGCTCGAGCTCCCCGACGATCGGGTGCCGGACGTGCTGGCGCTTGCCCACGAGGTACGGATGCGCTGGTGTGGCCCGTCGGTCGAGGTCGAGGGAATCGTTTCGATCAAGACGGGCGGCTGTCCGGAGGACTGCCACTTCTGCTCGCAGTCTGGCCGGTTTCATACCCCGGTGCGGGCGGTGCGGCTCGATGTCCCAATGCTCGTGCGGGCGGCGCACGAGACGGCGGCCACGGGCGCAACCGAGTTCTGCCTGGTGGCCGCCGTACGCGGTCCGGACGAGCGACTGATGGCTCAGGTGCGCGACGCGGTGACGGCGATCCGGGCCGAGGTCGAGATCAACATCGCTTGCTCACTTGGGATCCTGACTCACGCCCAAGCGCAAGAGCTCACCGACCTCGGCGTCCACCGCTACAACCACAACCTCGAGACCGCGCGTTCGTACTTTCCGATGGTCGTCACCACGCACACCTGGGAGGAGCGCACGGAGACCCTCGAGCTGGTCCGCGAGTTCGGCATGGAGGTGTGCTGCGGCGGGATCGTGGGCATGGGCGAAACGCTCGAGCAGCGGGCGGAATTCGCCGGGCAACTCGCGGCGATCAAGCCGGACGAGGTTCCCCTGAACTTTCTCGATCCGCGTCCCGGCACCCCGTTCTCCGGCCTACCGGTCGTCGGCACGCAAGATGCGCTGCGCGCGATTGCGGCGTTCCGCCTCGCGCTGCCGCGCACCGTCCTGCGGTTCGCCGGTGGGCGCGAGCTCACCTTGGGCGACCTGGGGACTCGAGACGGCATGCTGGGCGGGATCAACGCGATGATCGTGGGCAACTACCTGACTACGCTGGGGCGATCGGCCGGGCAGGACCTCGACCTGTTGGCCGAGCTCTCGATGCCGATCAAGGCGCTGTCGGAGACGCTCTGAACGGGGCAGCCGCAGGACCGGCGTACTGCGACGGCTGCGGCCACCCGGCGACTGACCCCGGGCACGAGCGGTGTCGTGAGCGGCGGGCGCTGACCGATCCGCCACGGTTCTGCACTCGATGCGGACGTAAACTGGTCGTGCAGGTGCTGCCGTTCGGATGGGCGGCCCGGTGCGTCGCGTGCGGGCCGCTCCGCACCGAAGAGCAACAAGCCGCGTCCTGAGCGGCGTCGGCGACAATGAGCCCGTGAAACACGCCCCTACCGCACCGATCGCCGCGATTGGACTGATCGGCGGTTTCGGCGTCGCGGTGCTGTCGGGATCTCGCGCCCTCGGCGGGCTGGTGCTCGCGATCTGCGGGCTTGTCTGCATCGCAATCTGGCTCCAGCGCGACGGCCGTCACACCGCGATGATGCTCACGATCGCGGGATTGTTCGCCTTCGCGTTCTCGCATCTGCTGGGGTTGCTCATCGGGGCGTGGCCGGCCGTGTTCCTCACGGCCGCCGCCGTTGCGTTCCTGTACTGGCGAGCATCCGACTCGCGAATCGCGCGAGCCCACAGTTGAGCGTCCGAGTCCTCAGAGCTCGCGTTCGTACACGACGAAGGAAGTCAGCTGCGCCACCGTGTCGTAGAGCGAGCGGGCCGCCCCGTTGAACTGCTGGGTCGTCCAGTAGACGCGCTGCGCCCCGCGCTCGCGCGCGGTCTCGTAGACCGCCTCGATGAGCGCCTTGGCCGCACCTGATCCGCGCGCCTCAGGATCGACGAACAGATCCTCGAGGTAGCAGCACGGCGTGTCCGCCCAAGTCGTGGGATGAAAGACCAGATGCGCGAGGCCGACCGCAGCGCCGTCGCCGTCGACCGCGACGAGTCCGCTCAGCGCGCCGTCGGGCTCGCACAGGCGGTCGAACGTGTTATCCGAGATGTGAGCCGGTAGCTCCGCTCGGTAGAAGCGCAGATACTGCTCCCACAGCCGCTGCCACCCATTGCGATCGGCGTGGCGCAGTCGACGGACGGTGGTTTCCGTCATCGCTCGACGGTGGCGATCGCCATCGCCACCGCGCCCTCCTCTCGCCCCACGAATCCCATGCCCTCTCCGCGCGTGGCCTTGACGCTCACGTGCTCGATCGAGATCCCGAGCGCCTCGGCGAGCGACAGCTGGATCTCCTCCCGGACCGGCGCCAGGTGCGGGCGCTCGATCACCACCGTGGCGTCGACGTGGAGGATCGTCATGCCGCGATGCGTCAGCATCGCGACGGTGGTGCGGAGCAGCTCGAGCGAGTCGGCGTCGTGGTAGCGCTCGTCGGAGTCCGGGAAGTGCTGGCCGATGTCGCCGAGCGCCGCCGCGCCGAGGAGCGCGTCGATGATCGCGTGCGTGAGCACGTCGGCGTCCGAGTGCCCGGCGAGTCCGCGGTCGTGCGACAGCTCGACGCCACCCACCACGAGCCGCCGACCCGCGGCGAACGGGTGACAGTCGTAGCCGAGACCGGTCGTGACCGTCCCTCGCTCCTCACTGCGGCCGTGGAGACTCACGTCCGCGCCTCCTCCAGCAGCAACTCGGCCAGCGTCAGATCCGTCGGCGTCGTGATCTTGAGGTTCGCCGGCGAGGACTCGACGATCTCCACAACCCCTCCCATCTGCTCGACCAGCCAGGCGTCGTCGGTCGCCATAGCGAGCGTCTCCTCGCCGGCGGCCAGCAACGCGCGCTCGAGCGCGGCTCGCCGAAACACCTGCGGCGTCTGCACCGCCCACAGCCGCGAGCGCTCGAGCGTCCGTGCCACCGTGCGTCCGTCGGAGGCGTGCACCTCCTTGATCGTGTCCGACACCGGTGCGGCGGCGACCACCGCGTCCGCCCCGGAACGTTCCAGCTGCGCAAGCGCACGCTCGAATAGACGCGCCGGCGCGAGCGGGCGCGCCGCGTCGTGCACCACGACGGGATCCCCACTCTCCACTGCACGGAGCGCCTCGCGCACTGACGCCGAGCGGACCGCGCCACCCGCCACGGCGATCGTCCCGGGCGGTGCTTCGCTCAGCGAATCGGCCGGGAGCGCCACCACGATCCGGTCGATCGCCGCGACGGACTGCAGCGCTTCGACGCTCCAGCGCAGCATCGACTTTCCCCCCAGAGTGACGAACGCCTTTGGCCGGCCTGACCCAAGGCGCTCGCCACGTCCGGCGGCCACGATCAGCGCGACCGCCATGCGCGCTGTGGCGCTGAATTAGTCGGCGGCGACGGTGACCTTCCTGCGTTTGCAGTTCTTGCCGTTGTAGGACTCCAGCAGGAGGCCTTGGAGATACTCCTCGACCCCGTTCTCGTCCATCTCGAGCGCGTACATGAGCTCGGAGGCGAGGATTTTCTTGGCTCGCGTGAACATCTGCTTCTCGCCGGTCGACAGGCCCTTCTCAGCCTCGCGGATGGCCAAGTTGCGGACCACCTCGGCGAGCTCGTAAATGTCGCCCGTCTTGATCTTGTCGCGGTTGTACTTGAAGCGACGGTTCCAGTTCTTCGGCATCTCGGAGCACTCGTCCTGAAGCACGCCGAGGACCTTCTGGACTGTCTCCTCATCGATCACGCGGCGTAGGCCGGCCAGGGCCGCGTTCTCGGTGGGAACCATCACCGTCATGTCGTTGTGCAGGATTTTGATCGTCAGGTACTCGCGCCGCTCGCCGAGGATTTCCTTCTGTTCCTTGCGGATCACCTTGCCCGCGCCATGGTGCGGGTAGACGACGTTGTCGCCGACCTCGAACTCGATGTGCACTACTTCAACTTCAACCTCTACTTCTACTTCCTCGACGATCTCGAGGTCCTCCAGGGGCTCTTCCATTAGCTGTGTGATGGTGTCCTCCTCTGTCCGGGACGGGCGTGATCAGATGAGACCCGCGCCCGACCATCTCTCCCTTGGCAACTACGTTTGCAAGTACCGGTCCACCAGGTTGATCTCCTGCTGTCGGCGAAGACCTTCGCGTATGTCCTTCGCCCTGATCTCGCCGACGCCGTCGACGGTCTCGAGCTCGCCATCGGTGGCGGCGAGCAACTCCTCAAGTCCCCCGAACTCTCCGACGATCCGCTGCACCACCATCTTGGGCAGGCGAGGGATTCGCCCCAGGATGCGGAAGCCGCGAGGCGACGTCGGGTAGTCGAGAGTGTTCAGCTTGCGGTCGTAGCCGAGCAGCTCGGCCAGACGCCCGAAGTCCAAAAGGTCCTGATTGGGCAGGCGCACAAGCTGGTCGAAGGCCGCCGCGAACGTCTCGTCGGTGTCCTCCGCCAAGTAATCGTGGACGAGCGCGGCCTTGTCGGCGGAGACGCCCACCATCGTCTCGTCAAGCTGCATCTCGATGAGTCTGCCTTCGGTTCCCAACTCAACGATGTAACGCTCGATCTCCACCGCCATGCGGGTGACCAGCTCGGCGCGCTGGAGCACGGTGAGCACGTCGTGCAGCGTCGCACCGCCTTCGAACTCGAGCGCGGTGAGGCGCGTCGAGACCTGGTCCAGCCGGCTGCGGTACTTGTCGAGCGTGGCCAGCGCCTGATTGGCCTTGGCGAGCACGACGGGGATGTCCTCGAGGATGTACTTGATCCCGTCGACGTACAGCGAGACGACCTCGCGGCGCTCCGAGATCGCCACCACGAGCGCGTCGGTCTGCTTGGACACCCTCTCCGCGGTGCGGTGGCGGGTGCCCGTCTCGTAGGTCAGGATCGTCGGATCGGGCGTCAGCTGGACGTTGGCGTGCACGATCTTGGTGGCGTTCGAGCTCAGCACGATCGCGCCGTCCATCTTGGCCAGCTCGTACAGCAGCGCCGGCGAGTAGTCAAGATCGAGCTTGATCCCGCCCGAGAACAGGAAGGCGAGCTCGTCGGGGTCGCCGATCACGATCAGCCCCCCAGTCCGGGCGTGCAGGATGTTGTCGATCCCCTCTCGGAGCGCCGTTCCGGGGGCGACCATCTCCAGCGCTCTCACCAGCCGGGAATCCTGTCGAGATTCGAGCTCTCCCTTGAGCTCTTCCCCGGAACGCGGCGGCATCAAAGTGGATTTTACCGCTTCTTGACAGGCTGAGGCCCCGCCCGGCTGGGCCTCAGGCCGCGAGCACCTCGTCCCTCGCGCTCCCGAAAGCCCCCGCTAGCGCCGCTCGCAGGGTGCCATGAGCGTTCGGTTCGAGCACCGGGTCCAGGCCGAACTTGGCCGCCTCGGCCAGCCGCCGGTCGGAGTGCGCGACCGAGCGCAGCTCACCGGTCAGCCCGAGTTCGCCGAAGCAGGCCAGTGGCGCTCCACCCGCGCCCTGCAGCGCCTTGCCTCTGACCGCGCTGGCCACCGCCAGGGCGACGGCGAGGTCCGCCCCGGGCTCGTCGACGCGGACGCCGCCAACGACGTTGACGAACACGTCAGAGCTCCCGGCGCCGATTCCGGCGTGGCGCCCGAGCACCGCGAGCACCAGCGCCAGTCGGTTGCGGTCGAGTCCGGACACAACCCGCCGCGGCGGAACCAGCTCCGAGGTCGACACCAGCGCCTGGACCTCGACCAGCAACGGGCGGGACCCCTCGATGGCACACAGGACGACGCTGCCCGGCGCGCGTGTGGCCTCGCCCACGAAGCGCGCCGAGGCGTCGAGCACCTCGACCAGCCCGTCGTCGCGCATCTCGAACACGCCGGCCTCGTTGGTCGACCCGAAGCGGTTCTTGACCGCACGCACGGTGCGGTACGTCCGCTCGCGCTCGCCCTCGAACTGGAGCACGCAATCGACCAGATGTTCGAGCACTCGCGGCCCCGCGAGTGCGCCGTCCTTGGTGACGTGGCCAACGAGCAGGACGGCGATCCGCCGCGCCTTGGCCACGCGCATCAGCTCGCCGGCGACCTCGCGGACCTGCGCCACCGAGCCGGACGCGCTCGAGAGCTCGGCGGCGTGCAGGGTCTGCACCGAGTCGATCACGCACACCTCGGGTCGCTCCTGTTCGAGCGTGGCCAGCACGCTGTCCAGATCCGTCTCGGCGATGACCGGGATCCCGAGCGCGCCCGCGCCCAGCCGGTGCGCGCGCAGCCGGATCTGCGCCGCTGATTCCTCCGCCGAGACGTACAAGGTGCGCCGGCCGGCCTGGTGCAAGTTGGCCAGCACCATCGTGGTGAGCGTCGATTTCCCGATTCCGGGCGAGCCCCCGATCAGCACCAGTGAACCCGGCACGATGCCGCCGCCCAGTACGTCGTCGAGCTCGCCGATCCCGGTCTCGAGACGCGCTTGTTCGACGGCGGTCACGTCGCGCAGCGCCACAGGCTTGACGGGCGCGCCGCGGTTCGATCGCTCGCCGCCCGAGCCGGATCCCCGCCCGGCCCCCGCCGGCCTACCCACCTGCTCGACCAGCGAGTTCCACTCGCCGCAGCCGGGACAGCGCCCGGCCCAGCGCGAGGCCTCGTGCCCGCAGGCCGAGCAGACGTGGATCGTGGTGGGACGGGGCACAGCGCAGCTGAGGCTACGCAGCGCTCCCGACGGAAAGCGCGTAGGCCGCCGCGTCCTCGAGGCGATCGTCGCCCCAGAACAGTTCCTCCCCGATCGCGACCGTCGGGACTCCGAACACGCCGAGCGCGTGCGCGGCTTCGGTCGCCTCGCGCAGCGTGCGCTTGATCTCCGGGTCCCGTATCGCATCGTGCGCCTCGTGACGATCGAGGGCCGTCTGCGACGCCGCAGCCAGTACGTGCGCCTCGATGCTCAGCTCGCGCCCGCGCTGAAACCCATCGCGGAACAGCTGCGTGGCGATCTCGTGGCCGCGTCCGATCCGAAACGCCCACGTGACCAAGCGCATCGCACCGAGGTAGTCCGTCGGCCACGGGTCGGGCCACATGATCGGTGGGAGGCCGTAGCCGCGAGCCCGGCGCTCGATCTCGGCCATCCCGGTCTGCCGGCGGCGGTAGTCGCCGAGCGCCCACGAACTGCGGCCGGTCAGCTTGAACAGACCGCCCAGCAGCACGGGCTGCCATCCGATCGGTCCGGGCATCACCCGCTCGAGCCGCTCGGCCGCGAGGTACGCATAGGGAGATCCGACGTCGAAGTAGAAGGTGGCCGACACTGCGGGTGAAACGAAGACCGAACGCTCGCCGTGGGGCGTTCGGTAAACTGAACGATGTGTTCTCTATGTTAGCCCATGAGAATGCTGGCCGCCCCCAAGACGTGCTCGCCGCGAACCTGCGCCGGCTTCGGATCGCACGCCGGCTTTCGCTGTCGGAGCTGGCCCGCGCCACCGGGATGAGCAAGGCGACCCTGTCCAGCGTCGAGAGCGGCCGCTCGAACCCGACGATCGAGACGCTGGCCTCGCTCGCGGCCGCGCTCCGGGTCTCACTCGGCGAGCTGCTCGAGGAGCCGCCGCTCGGCGAGGTGCGAATCGTCCGCCACGGCCGCCACGGGCAGCTCGATCGCAGCGAAGAGGCTGGCCTCGCCCTGTCCGAGCGCGTGTGGGGACCGCGGCACGTTGCCGAGCCCGACCTCGGAGCCGCGGGCGCGCGGGCCGGCGTGTACGTGCTCGAAGGCAAGCTGATCGCCGGCCCGGTGGAACGGGTCACGGAGCTGGCGCCGGGCGACTACGCCTCCTTCCCGATCGACGTGCCGCACGTATACGAGACCGAACGGACCGGGGCCCGCGCGCTGGTTCTCACGTACGGAGGGTGAGACGAGTTACAGGCCTGAGATGTCGCCCGTCGCGATCCGTGAGCTGGTCTCCTCCGATCGTAGGGCCGTGGCATTCACGTTCGGCCGACTCAGCCAGGGCTCGCGCTATCAGCGGTACTTCACCGCCAAACCCGCCCTCAGTGTGCGCGAGCTGAACCGCCTGCTCGACGTCGACCACTGGCACCACGAGGCGGTGATCGCATACTCGCCGCCACCGCGTGCGCCGATCGGCATCGCCCGCTACGTGCGTCTGAACGAGTTCGACGTGGCGGAGGTGGCAATCGAGGTGGTGGACGGCTGGCAGCGCCGCGGCGTCGGCACCGCGCTAATGGCCGCGCTGCGCGAGCGCGCGCTGCGCGCCGGCATCCGCTACTTCACGGCGGCCATGCTGCGTGACAACGCCGGCGCCCGCGCGTTGGCCAGGAAATTGGGCCCACCCGCACCGGCGACGGTGCTCGCCGTCGCCGGCAACGTAGTGGAGGTGCGTTACTCGCTCTCGGCCGGCTCGTCGGTGCGGGCCGGCTCTTCGGGTCCGCCGGCTTCCTGGCCGCCCTCGCCGTCGCCACTCTCGGCCCCGACCGCCACCGGAGTGGGCTTCGGCGCGGGCTCGATCACGGTCAGCCGGACCTCGCCGCCGCCCTCGCCCCCGGTCGCGCCGTCGGCCGAGTCGTCCGCCGTGTCGACCATGACGGTCGAGCCCGAAGGCACCTGCGAGCGCAGGACGAAGTCGGCCAGCGGATCCTCGACGTAGCGCTGGATCGCACGGCGCAACGGCCGGGCGCCCATCGCCGGATCCCAACCCTTGTCGACGAGCATGTCCTTGGCCTCCTCGGAGAGCTCGAGCTGGAGCTCGCGCTCGGCCATCGACTCGCGGATCCGCCGCAGCAGCAGGTCGACGATCTCCTTGATCTCGTCCTTGGTGAGCTTGTGGAAGACGATGACCTCGTCGATCCGGTTGAGGAACTCGGGCCGGAACACCTTCTTGAGCTCACCCGTGATCCGGGTCTTCATGTCGTCGTAGGTGATGCCGGTCTCGTCGTCGGACACCGCGAACCCGAGCGGGGTGTTGCGGGCGATCTCGGAGGCCCCGATGTTCGAGGTCATGATCACGATGCAGTGGCGGAAGTCGACCGTCCGGCCCTGCGCGTCCGTCAGCCTGCCGTCCTCCAGGATCTGCAGCAGGATGTTGAACACGTCCGGGTGGGCCTTCTCGATCTCGTCCAGCAGCAGCACGCTGTAGGGCTTGCGCCGGACGGCCTCGGTCAGCTGGCCGCCCTCGTCGTACCCGATGTAGCCCGGAGGCGACCCGACCAGACGCGACACCGCGTGCTTCTCCATGTACTCGGACATGTCGATCCGGATCATCGTGTCCTCGTCGCCGAACAGGAACTCGGCCAGGGTCCGCGCCAGCTCGGTCTTGCCCACGCCCGACGGGCCTAGGAAGATGAACGAGCCGGTCGGCCGCTTCGGGTCCTTGAGGCCGGCGCGGGACCGGCGGATCGCCTTGGAGACGACCTCGATCGCCGGGTGCTGACCGATGACGCGCTTGTGGAGCTCCTCCTCCATCCGCATCAGCTTGGCCGTCTCGGCCTCCGTCAACTTGAACACCGGGATGCCCGTCCACATCGAGACGATGTCGGCGATCTCCTCCTCGCCGATCGAGGGCCGCTCGGTCGACTCGCCGGCCTCCCACTGCTCGGCCAGCTCGCGCTTACGCTGGGTCAGCCGGCGCTCCTTGTCGCGGAGGTTGGCGGCCTTCTCGAACTCCTGGTTCTCGATCGCCTCCTCCTTGGCCCGGCGCGTCTCCTCGATCTCGTCCTCGAGCTCGCGGTACACAGGCGGCGAGGTCATCGACTTGATCCGCATCCGGGACGCGGCCTCGTCGATCAGGTCGATCGCCTTGTCGGGCAGGAACCGATCGGAGATGTAGCGGTCGGCCAGCTCCGCCGCCGCCTCGAGCGCCTCGTCGGTGATGTTCACCTTGTGGTGCTGCTCGTAGCGGTCGCGCAGGCCCTTGAGGATCTGCACGGTCTCCTCGGTCGAGGGCTGATCCACGGTGATCTTCTGGAAGCGGCGCTCGAGCGCGGAGTCGCGCTCGAGGTACTTGCGGTACTCCTCGAGCGTGGTCGCGCCGATCGTCTGCAGCTCGCCACGGGCCAGCGCCGGCTTGAGGATCGAGGCCGCGTCGATCGCGCCCTCGGCCGCGCCCGCGCCGACGAGGTTGTGGAGCTCGTCGATGAACAGGATGATGTCGCCGCGCTGGGTGATCTCCTTCATCACCTTCTTCAGGCGCTCCTCGAACTCGCCGCGGTACTTGGAGCCGGCGACCAGCGCCGCCAGATCGAGCGTGTAGATCTGCTTGTTCTTGAGCAGCTCGGGCACCTCGGAGCTGGTGATGCGCTGGGCGAGACCCTCGACGACGGCGGTCTTGCCGACGCCGGGCTCGCCGACGAGCACGGGATTGTTCTTGGTGCGCCGCGAGAGGATCTGCATGATCCGCTCGATCTCCGTCTCGCGCCCGACGCACGGGTCGAGCTTGCCCTCGGCGGCGCCCGCGCCGACCAGGTTGTGGAGCTCGTCGATGAACAGGATGATGTCGCCCCGCTGGGTGATCTCCTTCATCACCTTCTTGAGGCGCTCCTCGAACTCGCCGCGGTAC
>DASPPG010000237.1:0-10046 GCA_035625625.1 Solirubrobacteraceae bacterium | reverse complement strand
CGGCATGAACGCGTCCCCCGGCGGCGGCTTGTAGAACCGGTTGCCGTGCTCGAGCACGTCGGTGACGACCGCCTGCCCGGCGATCTGCGGCAGGTGCTCGTTGACCAACAGCCACTGGTAGTGCCACAGCGTCACCTGACGCGCGATCAGGAACGCCACGTACGGGTTTGACCGCTCACCCGCCCGCGCCGCCGGGAAACGACCCAGATCGAACCCGGAGAGGTCGTCGAGCACGCGGTTGTAGAACAGGATGTGCGCGCAGTGAAGCCCCGCGATGATCACGTTCTCGTCGTTACGCGGATCGCCGAGCAGCGCCGTGTAGGTCCCGTCGCCGTTCGGCACGCGCGGAACGTCCTCGTGCACCCCACCCGAGCCGATCTTCAACCGCGGCCCCACCGACCCGTCCGGGTTCTCGACGTACAGATCCGGGCGCAGGCCCGGCCCGCCGCCGAACACCGAATCGAGATCCAGCGCCGGCGTGCGCGTGTTCGGCGAGGTCAACGGGTTCTGCGGCACCCCCAACCGCGACGTCTGATCAAACGTGATGTCGTGATCGGTGAACTGCCCCACGAACGTCGACCCCGCCGTCATCGTCGGGTTATCCGGATTCGTCCCGTACGTGTTCGACGCCGTGGGGTTGCCGTTCACGGTCGGATCGACGATCAACGCCTTCGGACCCGCCGCCAAATCATCCCGCCCGTCAAGCAACCCCCCCTGCACCCCAACCTCCAACAACGCCGCCCGCACCCTGTCACTCGCCTCCGCAAACGGCGGCAAACCAGGAAACATCCGCCCGAAATCGACACTCGACACCGGAGCGCCGGTGGCGCCGTGACGGCTTGCGTAAGTAGCCGCCGAGGCGGCTGGCGCATCAACTAGTGCCGTGGACGCCGCGGCAGCGCCGGTACCCGCAGATCCGGCAACCAGGCCCGCCCCCGCCAGCCCCATGCCCTTCAAGAAATCGCGGCGTGACGGTCCAAGTGATCGCTTCTTACCGGCCATTGCCCCACCCCTGTCTTTCATATGGGATCTCGATGATTGCTGCATCCGTCCCGGAGATGTGCTGCTCCGCCGCGAACTCAGCCATGCGGTGCAACGTATGCGCGGGTCGCTCAAGGCGAAGTAACGGAAAACCTGAATCTTTGGCCGCGAGACCGGGCCCGCTGGTGTCGCGAATACCCCCTCGCTCGCGGTGCCACCCTCCGACGCCCGGGCTCATCGCACCGGCCCCGGTTCGCCGCCTGGCTCCACCACCGAACCTGGGGGCCCGCCTTCCGCGGCCCGCTCGAGCCGGTCAAGCAACTCCAGCCAGCCGTAGAAGCCGCTCGGGGGAGCGCCGTCGGCGGCGATCTCGCCACTAACCGTGTTGTCCATGTGCGGTATACGGACGACCACGCGCTCGGGTTCACCGGCACTCATGCGCGCCCCCTGGCGGGTGCTAACCGCTAGAGCCCGGGGACGACCCCGGAGTTTCACGCCAGGACCGTTATGCCGGACTCCCGTCTCGTGTCGAGGGAGGCGCCGGCGTGCCCGATTCCCATCAGGTTGTGCGGCTCAGGGCGACGACTGGGATCGGTCGCGTGGTCTTCTTCTGGTAGGCGTCGTACCGGTTGGCGTTGTTGTCGTTAACAAGCCTCCACAGACGGGTGTAGTCCGGGTTGTCGGGCCCGATCTCGGTGGCGCTTGCCTGGAATCGGGTGCGGCCGATCTGGACCTGAACCTCCGGCTTGGCGCGGAGGTTGAGCAGCCAGGCCGGGGCTTTTGGGCTGCCGCCCTTCGAAGCGACGACCAAGTAGCGCTCACCGTCCCTGGCGTAGACAAGTGAGTTGGTGCGGGTCTGACCGGTCTTGCGGCCGGTCGTGCGGAGCATCAGGCACCCAACGCCGAGCAGGCGATGGCCGATCAGGCCGTCGGTGTGCTCGTAGATGAAGGCGTGGACCCGGAGGGTCGTGTGAAAAACACTTTCGTAGATCGACATGAGTGCAGACATTACGGTGGCGCGTTGTCGCCGCTGCCGGTCACGTGTGTTTGAGGTGGGGCTAGGCTGCGCGCGATGCCCGGGAACGCTCGCCCGAGGCTGTCTCTCACCGTCGTTCTTGCGGTGCTCGTGTTGGTGGGTGCGGTCCTCGCGTCCTGGGGAGCGATGGGAACCACCGAAGGCCGCGCGAGTCGAACGCTGTCGTCCTCCAGATCGGACTACCGATTGAACATGCAGTCGAGGGAGCCCGGGGACGTGGGCTTGATCTCGAGGTTGGCGATGCTGCGGCGTGCGCAGGCGTCAACCGACGTGTTACCGGCTGGTGTCAATGTAGCCGGGGACCACGGGATGATCATCGCCAGCTTGACGTGGTTGGCCGCCTCCCTCCCGCAAGCCAGCTTATATCTGGCCGTCAGCACCCCGCTGGGCGGATCGCTGCCGTTGGTGGAGTGCGAAGTTGGGGGATCAGGTCGGGATCGTTACTGTCACTGGGGCAGGCGCGACTGAGACCTTGCCGGTCCCGGCGGTCGACCTGACGGATGGCTTCGCGGTGAGGCTCGTGGGGATGCGGGCGCCGGATCGGGCGCGTATCAGGTGGGGATAATTCCCGACGGAGTGGCGCAGGTGCGATGGACGTTCGCCGACTCGACGGCGAAGCACACCTACGTCACGGACGTGCAGGCCAGCAACAACATCGCCATCACGCCGCTCCACACCGGCACGCCCTTTCTGCTGCACGCCACGTGGTTTGCGGCCGGCCTCGTGGCGCGGGCGCCCGGTAGCCGGGTGGCGCACCCGGCGACGGCCACGGCGCCATCGTGGCATCGAGACGGCATTGACATGGCACCATAATGATGCCAGAATGGTGCCATGGAACTCGAAACGTATGTAGATAAGCTCCGTGAGCAGCTGGCGGTGGCGGCCTCGGCCGGAGGCGAGGAGGCCCAGTCGCTCGCGCGGCGGCTGACGGCGGCGCTGGAATCCGCCGTGCGTCTGACCCTTCTGGACGCGCTCTCAGCGGCGGCGGCCGAGATCACGAGCGAACTGGCGCCTGGCTCGGTCGAGCTGCGCCTGCGAGGCGGCGAGCCGGAGTTCGTGGTCACGGTGCCGCCGGCCGAGACGGTGGGCGAGCGAACCGATCGCGGCGAGCCGACCGCGAGGTGGTCCACGAGCTCCCCAGCGACCGCGGCTGGAGAGGGAGGGACCGCGCGGATCAACTTGCGGCTGCCAGAGCAGCTCAAGAGCCAGGTCGAGCAAAGCGCCGACCGCGACGGCTTGTCGATCAACGCGTGGCTCGTGCGCGCGGTCGCGGCGGCCGTAGACCGCGGTCCATCGGGGCCCCAGCGCGAACAACGGACCCCTCGTTCGGGCCAGCGCTACACGGGCTGGGGGCGGTGAGCGCCCCAGCGTCCATCAGAGAACGAAGCTGACTGCAAACCAACGACTCGAGGACACACGAGATGTCTCACTTCGAAACACCAAAACCAATCTCGGTCCTGCTTGAGTTGCGCGTGGCCGACGTCCACGTCGCCGCCGGAGAGCGCGCGGACACGATCGTCAACGTACGGCCGAGCGACCCGTCCAAGCGCGACGACGTGGCTGCTGCGGAGCAGACGCGCGTCGAGTACGCCGACGGCAAGCTGCTGGTTAAGGGACCGCGCCGGCTGCGGGAGTGGACCTCGTTCCGGGATGGCGGCTCCATCGATGTCGACATCGAGCTCCCAGCCGGCTCGGATCTGACCGGCCACTCGGCGGCGGGCGGGTTTCGCTGTACCGGTTCGCTCGGGGACTGCGAGCTGAAGAGCGGCGCCGGCGCGATCAGCCTCGATCAGGCCGGGCGGGTGAAGCTGGCAACCGCCGGCGACATCAGACTCGAGCGGGTCACCGGGGACGCCGAGCTGGCGACCGCTACGGGGGATGTGCGCGCCGGGGAGATCGACGGCTCGGCGGTGATCAAGAACTCCAACGGCGACACCCGGATCGGCGACGTCGGCGGCGATCTCCGAGTGAAGGCGGCAAACGGCGACATCGACGTCGAGCACGCGTACGGCTCGATCAACGCCAAGACCGCCAACGGCCACATCCGCGTCCGGGGCGTCCATCGTGGCTCGCTCGTCGCGGAAACGGCAAGCGGACGCATCGAGGTCGGGATCGCCGACGGGGTCGTCGCCTGGCTCGACCTCCAGACGGCCTACGGCCACGTCAACAACGGTCTCGACGCCACCGAGGGTCCCGGGTCAGCCGACGAGCAGGTCGAGGTGCGGGCGAGGACGGGATTCGGGGACATCACGATCCGACGCGAGGCCGCGCGCAGCGACGAGCTGCTTTCGGGAGTGACGAAGCATGAGTGATGCAATCGAGCTCCACGGAGTCGGGTAAGCGCCGCGGCGGTCGACGAGGAGCTCATCAGCCCGCCGGCAGGCTAAATCATGACCACCAACGCAAGGACCTGGGGATTCGTCGTGGCGGTTTGGGTCAGCCGTCTACTGTCAGGAAGCGCGATCCCCAACCCTCGAGGGCGACGCAGAAACCGTCGCTGGCGAGGGCGTCGCCCGAGTGGTTGACGCGATCATCGCTCAGCCTGTCGGCGAGGCACCACATTCGTCCCTCGAGGTCGTCCCATGGCAACTGTACGCGGGCTTCGGCTCGGGCGGGTGAGAGATTGACCACTACGAGGTGTCGGCGCTCCGGACGGGACCAGGACCACGCAACCAACTGGCGATATGAGTCGTCTGACCAGCGTGTGCACTCGCACAGGCGCCAGTCGCCGGATCCAATCTGGGCCTCTGAGATGGCGCGTAGGAGCCGACGATAGAAGTCATGCACGTCGGTGTTGATCGGCTCGTCCGGCTCGCGCCCGAGTTGTATCGGGACATGTGTCCGAGCTCCGTGAAGTTGGCCGTGGTGATAGAGGCGGGCGCCTGGCAGCGTGGACATCGCCACCGCAGCGGCCCGCCCGCGGGGGGACCCGAAAGTGCCGGCCGCGCGGGGCTCGTCGTGGTTCTCGATGAATCGGACCAGGTGTTTGTGGTACTCGGCGTCGGCCCGCAGATGGCCGCGCACTGACTCCGGCGAGTCGTGTACGAGCCGGTCGTACAGCCGTTTGTCGTAACAGAGGTCAAAGCCCTGCTGTTGCAGCGTCCATTCCATGTCCCAGTAGACCTCGGCCATGAACAGGAAATCGGGATGCGTCTCCTTGGCACTGGCAATCACCCCCGGCCAGTAGTCAGCATCGGGTACCGGACCGGCCCGCTCACCCCAGGTGCGCGCGAACACCTCGTTCGTCAGCAGCATCGCCATGTCGCACCGCACGCCGTCGCACTGATCGCCAATCGCCGTTACCGTCTTGGCCGCTGCGCGACGCAGCTCGGGTGAGAACGCGTTCAGCTGCAGGACGTCCTGCCACGGCTCGAAGTACGGGTCACGCGCCTTCGCGTAGACGCCGCCGGCGATGCCCATGAATGCCTGCGGATGGAGCGTTAGGTCGTCCTCGCTGCCGGTGAGCAAGCATTCTGGACGATCTGTGACCCAGGGATGGTCGGCGGCGACGTGATTTGGCACGTAGTCAAGGATCAGGGCGATGCCCCGCTGCCTCAGTTGGTCGCGGGCCACCGCCAGCCCGGTGGGTCCGCCGAAGCGTTCGTCCACGACGTAATCGCGCACGCAGTAGGGTGAGCCCAGCACATCGTCCTCGTGCAGATCCGGCAGGGCGGCTCGGTACCCGTCCTGCAGCAGCGGCGCTGCGAGAGCGATCGTGCGGCCGATCGGGCTGCGCTGCCAGACGCCCATCAGCCATACCGTGTCGACCGGCAGCCCGGCCAGGGCATCCCACTCGGACCCGGACACATCGGCCAGCGTGGCTGGGCGTCCGAGGCTCCTCCCTAGCCGCTGCAGCCACGACGCCGTGTTGATCTCGTAGATGGTCGGGTTCGAGCGGACCCGCATCGCGCCGCGTCAGGCCCGCCTCGGCCGTGACTCGGGCGCGTAGATCCGCTCGACATAGTCGTTGACCATCCGCCCGGCAGTGAAGGCTGGAGCGAGCGTGCGCATCGAGGCACGGATCCGGGCCAGCCAGGCCCGCGGCAGCCCGTCGGCGTCGCGATCGTAGAAGGCGGGCACGACCTCCTGCTCGAGGAGGCGGTAGAGGGTGGCGGCGTCACGCGCGTCCTGCATCCAGGCATCGGGCTGGACGTCGCCCGGGAGCGCCCAGCCGTTGGTGCCGTCGTAGGCCTCCGCCCACCACCCGTCCAGCACGCTCAGTTGCAGGCCGCCGTTGATGATCGATTTCATCCCGCTCGTGCCGCTGGCCTCCAGGGGCGGGCGCGGAAGGTTGAGCCAGAGATCGCAGCCCCGCACGAGCAGCTTGCCCACCGCGAGGTCGTACTCGTGCAGGTACACCACGTGTTCCGCGACCTGGTGCGCGTACTTGATCCGATACAGATCCTGGACGACGCGTTTGGCCTCTTCATCGCTCGGGTGTGCCTTGCCGGCCAGCACGAGCTGAATTGGGTGGCGCCCGTCCAGTAGCGCGATCGCCCGCGCGGGATCGTGAATGAGCAGCCCCAGCCGCTTGTAGGTGGCGTTGCGCCGAGCAAAGCCGATCGTGAGCACGTCCGGATCAAACGCGCGGGCGGCGGCCTCGATTCCGGCCCGTGGCTGGCGCTCGGCGAGCCGGTCGATCCCGCTGCGCTCCTTGACAAACGCCACCAGGTCGGCGCGTTGCTCGCACCGGGCTTCCCACAGCTCGGCGTCGGACACCTCATCGAGTCCGTCCCAGATGGCGACGTCTCTGGCCCGCCGCCACCAGTCCTCACCGAGATGGCGGTCGAGCAGGCGATGCATGGCCGGCCCCACCCAGGTTGCGAAATGGACCCCGTTCGTCACGTGCGTGATCGGCACGCCCTCCACGGCTCGCTCAGGCCACAGCCCCCACCACATCTCCCGTGCCACACGTTCATGCCGGTGGCTCACGGCGTTGGCTGAGCGGGTCATCCGCAGGCTGAACTGAGTCACCCCGAACGGCTCAGCGTCGTCCTCGGGGTTGAGCCGCCCGAGCCGCACGATTTCCTCCGGATCGGCGCCTAGCTCGTCGGCGACACCGCCGAGGGTGGAGACAACATCCTCGCGCGAAAACGTTTCGTTGCCGGCCCCGACCGGCGTGTGCGTCGTGAACACCGTGCGCCGGCGGGCGGCGTCGAAGGCCGCGTCCGTGTCGAGTCCGCGCGCCGCCTCACCCCGCGCCAGCTCGAGCACCGCGAACGCCGCGTGGCCTTCGTTCAGGTGGAGCAGCGACGGCTCGATCCCCATCGCCGCCAGCGCACGGACGCCGCCGACGCCGAGCAGCACGTATTGGGAGAGGCGAGTGACCGGGTCGCCGACGTACAACTGCGACGTGATCCAGCGCTCTAGGGGGCCGTTGTCGGACCGGTGGGCGTCCAGCAGAAACAGCGGTACGCGGCCGACCGCGACCCGCCAGATCTGTGCGCGGACCTCGCTCCCACGGATCGGAACGCTGACCGTTAGAGGCTGTCCATCCGGAGCGCGCACCAGCGCCATGGGAAGACGCTCCGGGTCGGTATCGATCCAGTACTCCTGCTGCCAGCCCGAGGCATCCAAACGCTGTCGGAAATACCCCTGGCGGTACATCAGGCCGACGGCGACCATCGGAACCGCCTGATCCGAGGCCTCCTTAATCAGGTCGCCGGCCAATGCGCCCAACCCGCCCGAGTACACCGGCAAGGAGTGGTGCACGCCGTACTCCGCGCAAAAGAACGCGATCGGCCGCTCCGGCGCGATCGGCCCCGCCGACGGACGCCCGAGATCCTCGGCGAAGGCATCCTCGAGCACCGCGGCGCGGGCAAGCAGACCAGCGTCGCCGGCCGCCCGGGCGAGCGCCTCACTCGACGCCTCCTGGAGCAGGCGGACCGGGTTCTCACCCGAGAGCTGCCAGCGGTCCGGGTCGATCTCGCGGAACACCTCCTTGCCGCGCGGATACCACGCCCAGCGATAGTTGTAGGCGATCCGGGCCAGCGCCGCCAGCTCCGGCGGCAGCTTTCCCGCCAGATCTGCTGCCTGACGGGCAAGGTCCTCGTCACCACATCGGCTCGTAGCGGTCATCCCTGAAGTCACAGCGACGAGCCTTCGCGATTTACGCGGCTCGCCCGCGGTGAGGTATGTGGTTGCATTCGGATCAGGATGCGCGCTGGTCGGCCTGCGCGGCCGGTGAGGAGGACAGCAGTGATCCTAGTGCTTCGGCGCAACGCGGAGTCGATTTCGAGCGTTCGCCCGAGGCGTTCGGCGCGCTCCCTCATGGTGCCGACTCCGAAGCCAGCCGCTGGGTGATCGGGTCGCGGGCGGTTTCCACATCGGTGCCGTCTTGCTCGGCTGATCCGTGTCGGGGTTCGATCGTGACTTCCACCCGCAGGCCTTCTCGTCGGGCGCGCTCGACGAGGTCCTCGATCGCGGCTCGGACGTCGCGGTCATCGAGCGCGATGGGCCGGAGCTCGGTGATCAGCGAGCGAAGGTTGGCGATCTCGGACTCGAGCTGGGCGACCGCGTCGCTTACTGCTTCGGTCAGCGTGTCGACGCTTCCTTTGCGCAGCTGTCGGGCGAGCCCGATCCGCAGCGCGGCCAGATTCTGCAGCGTTTCGTCCTGGAGCTCTCGGGCCCACCGAGCACGCTCCTGCTCGGCGGCGGCAAGGCGCTGGCCGGCGCGCTCGAGCTCGACCGACCGGGCGGTGGCGATCGCGGTCGCCGCGCTGGCCGCGAACGCTTCCAGCAGCCGCTGATCGTCGGCCGTGAACGCCGGTCCGTCTTCGAGTCGGTCCGCCGCGATCAGTACCCCGTGGCCCTGGCCGCGGAAGATCAGCGGCACCACCAGCCCCGCGTTGGCGCGAAAACCAAAACGGCCCAGGTCGTGGCGCTCGAACCGCACACGGTTCGGCTCTTCCTCCAAGCGCAGCGTGTTTGCGGTCCGCAGGGCTGCGCCGGCGAGACTGTCGCGGGTGCCGACGCGTTTTCCGATGAGCCCCGGGACCAGTTCACCGGCGCCGGTCGCCGCGACCATCTCGCCGCCGCGCTCATGCTCGATCACGAGGCTGCGAGCCGAGACGAGCGCCCGCCCGCGCTTAGCCACCAGCTCGAGGATTCTCGAGAGGTCGGTCTCGCCGCCGATTGCCCGGGCGATCTGGACCGTGGCATCGAGGGCCTGAACCGTACGCCCCAGCTCCGAGCGCTGAGTATCGACTCCGCTGTAGCGGCGGGCGTGGTCAATCGCCACGCCGGCGAACTCGGCCAAACGGACGAGCGCCCGCTCGTCCTCCGCAGTGAACTCTTCCTCGTCGCATTTCTCGGTCAGGTACAGATTGCCGAACACGTCCCCGGCGACAACCACGGGGACGCCTAGGAACGTCTTCATTGGCGGATGTGCCGGAGGGAAGCCGTACGAGTGCCGGTGCGCGCCGACATCAGCAAGTCGCAACGGCCTCGGATCCGCGATCAACTCACCGAGTACCCCTCGGCCACGGGGTAACGCACCGATCTGCACGTGCGTGACCTCATCCAGGCCCGCGGTGATGAACCGCTCGAGCTCGCCCCGTGATCGGTCAAGGATCCCCAACGCCGCGTATCTGGCCCCCGTCAGCCCGCGCGCCGCCTCGAGCACGCGCTCAAGCACCGCCTCGACGTCCAAGTCAGACAGTAGCCCGCACGCCACATCCAGCACACCGAGCATGCCGGACACAGAGGTTCGCCCGGGATCAGCCACGCTCGCCACTCAGCTGTCCCTGGCGTGTATCGCCGCCGCACCGGGCGCGCGCGTGTCTGCTCCCCGTCGGAGAACTGACCGACGCTGGTCCGCCGCGCCCGAGCAGCCGCAGGGGTCTGCCCCCTTGAGTTGTGTGAGCACCGCGAGAGGGCGCTACGGCGTGAAGACGATCCTGGCCGCTACACGGCCGGCCTCGACGTCGGCGATCGACTCGTTCACCCGGGACAACGGGCGCACCTCGCGGATCACCCTGGTCTTGCCGGCGGCGTGCAGCTCGAACACCTCGCGCAGATCGGTGCGGGT
>DASPPG010000236.1:0-9303 GCA_035625625.1 Solirubrobacteraceae bacterium | reverse complement strand
AAGGTCTTGTTGCCCATCAGGAACATGCCCATCATCGCGATCATCACCGTGAACCCGGAGATCAGCACCGCCCGCCCCGAGGTCGCGGCCGCAGTCTGCAACGCGCGCGCGGGTGTGGCGCCACGGGCGCGCTCCTCGCGCGCTCTGCGCAGGTAGAACAGCGAGTAGTCGATCCCGACCGCGAGCCCGATGCAGAAGATCACCGAGCTGATCGACTGATCGACGTGCAACAGGTGGCTGAGCAGCTCGGTGAGGCCGAGCGCCGCGAATACTGCTGTGAACCCGAGCAGCATCGGCACGCCGGCCGCTACCAGCGCGCCAAACGCGAGCAGGAGGATGATCAGCGTGATCGGCAGCTCGTCCAACTCCGCCTTATGGAAGTCATCGGTGACGAGCTTGTTCGCGGCCTTGTTCGAGCTGCCGGCCCCCAGTTCGCCGATGAACAGCCTCGGGTAGGCGTGCTGGACCGCGGCGGTCGCCGCCAGCGCGGGCGCGACGCGGTTCTGCGCGGTGTCCGGGTCACCGGTGATCTGGAAGAACAGCAGCGCGGCGCGACCGTCCTTTGAGATCTGCGCCGCGTTCCCGGGGGCGAGCGGCGACTTGATCGCCGCCACCGACGGGGTGCGCGATAGGCGTGCGACGAGATCAGCCACGGCCGCGCGGTAGCCGCTGCCCGCGAGCGGGCCGCTCGGGTTCTGGATCAGCACCTCCTCGCCCGCCCGCTCAGCGGGGAACTGCTGTGCCTGCGTCTGATCCGCGAGGCGCGACTGGCCGTTCTCGGTCTCCACCTGCGTGAGCGTGACCATGCCCGCCACGCCGCCCAGCGCGAACGCCACAAGCACGAACGCCAACCATCCGCGTGTTACCCCCTTACGATGAGCGGTGCTCCACGCGGCGATGCGCGATGTGAAGTTCGGTTGCATGGCATTGCCTCCGTTGAGAGTCGTTTGAAGCACGTCGCCAGCGTCCCACCCGGTCGCGGATGTGTCAGTGCGGCGACCAGGCGTGTTCGGGTTCGGATGGCTCACACTCCGGGTGCAGGTAGCCGTACTGTGTGTAGCGCCGGGCGACGCGACAATTCAGACCATGACGAGAACCGTGCTAATCGTCGATGACCATCCAGGCTTTCGCACCAGCGCGCGACGCACGCTCGAGGCGGACGGCTATCAGGTGGTCGGCGAGGCGCAGGACGGCCGCTCGGGGATCGCCGCCGCACGAGCGCTGCGCCCGGACATCGTCCTGCTCGACGTGAACCTCCCCGACCTCGATGGGTTCGAAGTCGCCTCTGCGCTCACCGGCGCCGACGACGCTCCGATCGTCGTCTTGACATCGAGTCTCGATCTCGGCGATGTCAATTGGCTGGTCGCGCGCAGCGGCGCCCGGGGGTTCGTCGCGAAGGCCGACCTGTCCGGAGCTGCGCTGGAGGCGCTCTTGAGATGATCGTGGTTCGCCGGCGCCGATCGCGTTTGGCGTCGGTGGGTTCGCGCTCGGGCCGGTCAGATCGCGGTGATCCTCTCGAGCAACCACGTGAACCCCCGCGGCTCAGAGCGGCTGCGGCGCTGGCGATCCGGCTGGTCGTTCGCGGGCGTCGGCCTGGTGCGACGCTGAGCGCGCTGGACGGCGACCGGATTCGCTCGCGATGCGGCCTGACCGTGGGCCGATTTCACAGGACCACCGCTCAGCTCGAGGAGACTTATCTGGCTGCCTCATGACTCTGCTTTGCCCGCACTCGTGGCTTCGGATTACACCGGACGACTGGCACGGTCACGAGCGGTGATCCCGCACCGCGTGTGCGGATTATTCCGGTTGTCTGGTGCGCTGCCCAGTGGTAGTTACGCGCAGCGCTGGTGCGGGTTGGCCCGGATGCGTTGTCGCTGGAGGCGATGGACACTCTGCGCATGGGCGCGAGCTCTGAGCTACGTCGACGTCGGCGGCCGTTCGTGGAACTTGTGAACCCTGATCATCTGAACTCCTCGGTTTCGGCCCCGACGATGTTCTGCTGCTCGCGCGCATCGGGTCCGCAGGGCCACCGACGCGGATCATCTCTGGGCTTGGAGGGCCGAGGCGCTGCTGCATTTTCCGGTGCGGCAGGCCGATCAACGTGCGGGCGTGAGCGGACCGCATGGAGCAATAACGGAACGATTGGACATGACCAGTGGTGTGGAACAGTCCGGGCGTGCGCCGCCGGTGGACACAGATGCCCTCTCAGCCGCGGCTGATCATGACGGGCGGCGGCGCGGCCGGTTGCGAGTCTCGCGTTGGGCTCTGTTGCTCGCCGGTTCGCTGCTCGTGCTCGTTGCGGCGGCCGTGGTCCTGTCCGTACTGTGGCTGTCCACGAGCAAGACGACGAGTGTTGCGTCGCAGCTCTCAGCGTCCCCGCTGGGGATCGAGCTCCGAGTGCAGTCCGGTGACGTCGTGGTCGTCGGCGGCAGCCAGAGCGGGGTGTCGATCAGCCACAGCGACGACTCCGTCTTTGGGCACGGCCCGCATCAGCAGCAATCGATCAGCGCGGGCATCGTTCACATCTCGTCGAGCTGCCCGCAGCTGGTGATCGGCCAGTGCTGGGCCAACTATCGGCTCGACGTGCCCGACGACGTGCCGCTGAGTATCCGCGCTGAGCACGGAACCGTCCACCTGGTCGGCTATCGCGGGTCCGCGGACATCGCGACCAACGGGGGTGCGATCAGTGTCCAGGGCTATTGCGGTTTCGTGCTCGGAGCCGCCTCGGCAGGCGGTGATATCAACGTCGCGGCCACATGCTCACCTGAGCGACTGACGCTGCGCAGCGACACAGGCGACGTGACCGCGGTTGTGCCCGCCGGCAGCTACCGAATTCAAGCGGACTCGAACAGCGGCGCTACGAGCGTCGACGGCGTGAGCAACGACGATGGCGCTCCGTGGGTAATCCAAGCGCTGTCGAACAGCGGCAGCGTGAAGGTGACGGACGTCCCATGAGCACGATCGAGCTCGATACGCGACCGCTCGCGTTTGGACGCCGGCTCACCCAGGCGGCGCGAGGACTCGCGTTCCTCGTCGTAAGTCTGCCGCTCGGCCTCGCCTATCTGCTCGCCTTGCCAATCGCGCTGCTCGCGGGACCGCTCGTCGTGCGAAGGCTGCTGGAGATAGAGAGGGCACTCGCCAACCGCCTGCTCTGCGCGCGAAGCCCAGCGCCAGCACCGGTGACCACCGACAGCCGGATCGAGCGTCACCAAATCGCGTGTCTGGTCGCGAAGTTCCCCCTCAGCGTGTGTGCCGCCGCCATCTGCGCGCTCCCGCTCGCGCTCCTGATCGAGCTGCTCGCACTCGCGGTGCGCGGATTCTCGGGCAGCGCGTCCTATCTTGGCCAGTGGGACCTTGGGCCGGTCACCGGGCTGGTGCTGTTGCTGCTCGCGGCGCCCGCGTTCGTGGTCTGTGTCGCCGCGCTCCAAGCGGCGGGCTCGCTGTTCTCGTGGGTCGACCGGCATGGCCTGGCAAGCCACGCGCCCGGCTCGGTTCCGGTACGCGAGGCGCTGGCCGAGCGGCTCGGCGACCGCACCCTGGCGATCGCCTACTGGCTGCCCGAGCGCAAGCTGTTCGTCGACGAGCGTGGAGACCCGGTCGCCCTTCCGCAGCCGGGAACGGGTAGGACCTGGACCGCGGTTGAGCACCACGGTTTTCGCGTCGCCGCGATCATTCATGACGCCGAGCTGGACGCTCGACCCGAGCTGGTCGAGGCAGCCGCTGCAGGCGCGGTCCTGGCCCTTGACAACGAGCGGCTCAAGGCCGACCTGCGCGCGAAGCTTCACGAACTTCACGCGTCCCGTCGTCGGATCGTCGAGGCCAGCGCGGAGACTCGTCGCCAGCTAGAGCGCGACCTCCACGACGGCGCCCAGCAACGGCTTGTGTCGCTGTCGCTCGACCTCCAGCTCCTGCGCCGCAAGGTGGCTGATCACGCCGCCGCCGAAATGGTAGACGGCGCGATCCGGACGCTCCGCGAGGCGCTGACCGAGTTGCGCGAACTCGCCCGCGGAATCCACCCCGTGTTACTCAGCGACCGTGGACTTCCCCCAGCGCTCGATTCGCTGGCGCAACGCTCGCCGGTGCCGGTAGAACTCGATCTCGAGCTCGAAGGCAGGCTCCCGATCGAGGTCGAGACGGCGGCGTATTTCGTGGCTGCCGAGGCGTTGACCAACGTCGCCAAACACGGACGCGCGAGCTTCGCTCGCGTGAGGGCCGCCAGCACCGATGGAGTCTTGACGCTTGCCGTCAGCGACGATGGCGTGGGTGGCGCGCAGCTCAACGGCGGCGGCGGGCTGCGTGGCCTTGCCGACCGCGTCGCGGCGATCGATGGGCAGCTGACGATCGACAGCCCACCGGGCAGCGGAACCCGTGTCGCCGCGACCATCCCTTACACGGAGCATGGGACATGACATCGCGCACGCGGATACTCCTGCTCGCGGTTATTGCCGCGGCCGTGCTGCCGCTCCTCTCAGGGTGTGGCAGTGGCGGCGCACTGCCCGGCCAGCCCGGACTTCCTGCGATCGGCGCGGACCCAGCGAACGCCCCCGTGGGAGCCGCTGCCGGGGTCAATGTCTTTGGCCTCACCCAACGCTCGATCCGCATCGTCATGATCACTCACGGACAGGCTTCCGATCCGTTCTGGGCCGTGGTTCAGAACGGCGCGCAGGCCGCGGCCCGACAGCTCGGCGTGTCGGTCAGCTACGAGGCACCCGACATCCACGACATCGCGCGCATGAGCCAGCTGATCGTGGCGGCGATCGCGACAAGACCCTCCGGCTTGGTCGTCTCGCTACCGAACCCCGCCGCGCTCGCCCCAGCAATTCGCGCCGCGGAGCGGGCGGGGATCCCAGTGATATCGATCAACTCCGGCAGCGGCGCGTTTGCGAAGCTGGGGACGTTGCTGCACGTGGGGGAGGACGAGTACCAGGCGGGATACGAGGCCGGCGAGCGGATGCGCGCCTACCACGTGCATCGCACGCTCTGCGTCATTCCCGAGGCAGGCAACCCCGATCTGCAGCAGCGCTGCCGTGGCTTCGGCGCCGCGCTTAGCGCCGCCGGAGCCCACACCAGCGTGCTGAACGTAAACCTCCAGAACACGAGCGCCGCCGAGCAGCTGATCGCGGCCGCGCTGCGCAAAGGAGGCTTTGATGGACTGCTTACTTTCAGCGGCGCCGTAATCGCAGGGCCCGCGCTCAATGCGCTACAGGCCGACCACCTCCTCGGCCGGATCACCTGGGCCACCTTCGGAGTTGGCGCGCAGGTCATCACCGCAATCCAGAATGGCGAGATCGCGTTCGCGGCCGACCAGCAACCCTTCCTGCAGGGGTATCTCCCGATCGTGCTGCTCACCCAGTACTGCCTCTACGGACTCCTCCCCGATCGAGGCAAGCTGATTTCCACCGGTCCCGTCTTCATCACCAAACAGAACGCGGCGCACCTGCTCGCGCTCGTCAACGAGGGCGTCCGCTGACAACGTCGGGCCCACCATAGGCCGGCAACCAAGCAGCGGACCACTGAGCGCAGCCTTGTCCAGACGCTCACGGCCGCCGGCACACTCGCGAATTCCCCGCGATCCTCAACCCTCGCATCGAGTTCAGACCCCGCCCGCGGGTGCTCCGCCGGTCCTAGCCGCCGAGCCATCCGTCGAGGCGATCGCTAGAGATCGCGGCATTGCCTGCGACCCACAGCCCGCTCGCTCGAGACGGCTTCGAACACCCAGCGCACTCGCTGTAGCGATCCCCGGACTGGCCACCGTCCCCCGCCCCCACGAGTTCACGACCACGGGCCTCTGACGCGAGCGAGGACACCCGATCTCGGCGTCGGGTTGTCCGTAGGGCGACGGTGTGGCTCGCCGCCCGGCAATTCGGGAGGTAGCTCTGTAGCCGCTCCGGCGGAAATGCGGCACAGTAAGGGCATGCCGTCCGTTCTTCATTCCAACTCGACCGACTGAACGATCGACGACATCTACATCACCATGGTAACAGCTGAGACAGACCTAGCGCTAATAGCGGACCGAAAGGCACCGTCACTAGGTTTGGAATCACCTAATGAGGCACCCGCGGACTCAAGACGGTGAGCTCAAACAGCATCGGAGATGATGCTCGCTGCCGCGCCAAGACTGACATCTCGATCGCGACACACGTAAGTAAGGCCCGGCAACACGGGCCTTACCAGCTGTCACCACCAGGTCTTTCGGCTTAGCGTAGCCGGGCGGGTAGAGATCCAGGCCAAGAATCTCAACTGCCAACTCAACCGTGAAGCAGCCACCTTCGTGGATCACGCTTCGATCCGTCACCGCACTGACACGCTCGCGACCGGGTGCGAGGCTGGCGGTGTGCTTCAAACGACTTTCAGCGAAGGAAATGCCATGCAACAGAGAAACATCGCGGCGCGCACGGGCAGGTGGAGCGCGCGGCGTACATCGAGCACACCGTTGGGAGTCCGACGTTCACGCCGGATCCGCGGAGGAAGCGGTTGAGATGACCCACTTCACGCTTTCTCGCCGCGGACGTCATGTCCCCACACGCGGCGCTGATGGTCAACGTGCGATTCCGCCGAGCAACCCAGTACGCTACCGTCGCGTCGCTGACGGTCGTGGCGCTGATTCACCTTGCAACTTAAGGGTTCTCGTGATGGCACGCACATCGGTAGTCACCGGATCGGCATCCGGGATCGGCAAGGCAACCAAGGAAGTACTCGAATCCCGTGGCGAGAAGGCCATCGGAGTTGACCTTCACGACGCGGACATCACCGTCGATCTCACCACACCCCACGGCCGCGCCGCGCTGGTCGACCAAGTGACCGAGCTCAGCGGCGGCTCTATCGACGCGATCCACGCGATCGCCGGCCTCGCCCTCCCGGTTCCCGCGACCGTCGGGGTGAACTTCTTCGGCATGGTCGCGACGCTGGAGGACCTGCGGCCGCTGCTCCATTCGGCATCTGCGCCCCGCGCCGTCGCCGTTACCTCGATGGCCAGCCTCGGACCGGTCGACAATCAACTCGTCGCGGCAATGGCCGCCGGGGATGAGGCCGCGGGTCTAGCCCGCGCGGAAGTCCTGGCAGGCCAGCCGGAGACCGGCGGCGCGCTGATCTATGCATCGACAAAGAAGGCGATCGCGCAATGGATCCGCCGGAACGCACCGAAGCCCGAATGGGCCGGGGCGTCGATCCCGCTCAACGCCGTCGCGCCGGGCATCATCCGAACACCGATGACTGCGAAGCACACCGAAAGCAGGGAGTCCAGGGCAGCGATGCTGGAGTTGGTGCCTATGCCGCTGAACGGCATCGCGGAGCCGATCGTCGTGGCCCGCCTGCTGGCCTGGCTTGGCAGCGAGGAGAACAGCCACATGTGCGGGCAGGTCGTATTCATCGACGACGGCAGCGACGCGGTGATTCGCGGCGACTCCACTTGGTGACGCTCAAGCTCGCCCTCCCGGCGGCCGACCGACGCGTTCCCGTCCGACACAGCGCCTTGGCTTTCGGGGCGATCCGCTCACGGAGCAGGTTGCCCGCACGATGTTGCCGTCCGGGTCCTCCAGGTCACGGCTGTACATGAAGCCGTAGTCCTGGGCCGGCCGCGGTTCGGAACCACCGGCGGCGAGACCCGCCTCGGCCACCGTGTCGACATCCTCCCCGGAGTCGCGGGAGAACGCGATCTGCACCTGTGCAGTGGTTGCCGGGTCGGCGACCTGCTTGTCGGTGAAGGTGGCGAAGAACTCGCGCTTCAGCATCCTCACTCCCACTTCTACGCGCCGAGCCATCCGGACCGACCTGCTCTCGCCTCTCCGTACTTCTGCTCCGGGTCTCTCACCGGCCGGAGCGGCAATCCGCGCGTGGGTTTTCCTCGGCGACAATGCGACACCATGCGGACCGCGGATGAGCTGCTCGGTGGGAGCTCGAATGGCTGCGCCGGATGTCGAGCCCGGCTGCCGAGATCCCATCGCTAGGAGGGATTCAAAGCGTCACCGGACATCATCACCCGACTGCGCCGTCTCTATCAGCGCGATCGTCGCCCCGGATTTAGAGTCCTATCTGATGGTGAACGAACAGCAACGGGCCCTGGCGCACGATCGCACGGTCGACATCACGACCATCGGGCGGCGATCCGGACAACCCCGGCGAATCGAGATCTGGTTCCACAACCTCGATGGCCACATCTACATCAGCGGCCTGCCGGGCCGACGGGGCTGGTACGCGAACGTTGTTGCGCACCCCGACTTTGTGTTCCATCTCAAGGAGACTGCTCACGCGGACATCCCGGCGCGTGCCCATCCCATCGCCGATCCGGCCGACCGCCGACGGGTGCTGTCCGGACTCCTTGCCGGGATCGGACGCGAGGGAGCGCTGGAGGACTGGGTCGATCGCAGCCGGCTCATCGAGGTGGAACTGCTGGGGCACGAAGACGCGGCGTAGCGCTTGAGCCGCCGGTCGGATCCGGCACCAGCGCTACGAGAGTCACTGGTCGCCGCGGCGGCGAGGGCCAAACCCCGGCTGGTTCTCCTCGAGCCTCCCTCGAGTGTCACTAGGCTCCCTGCATGCCCGATCTGCGCAAGCGCTGGCGCACCAGCTTCATCGAGGCCGCGACCTACGACTGGGCGGTGGAGCGTGAGCACGTTGTCGGCGTGCTCGGGCGGCTGATCTGGGGCACCGGCACGTCCGCCTTCTACCGCGACATCGCCCGCCTCTCAGAGGTGCTGGCGGGCACAAGCGTGCTCGACATCCCGTGCGGCGGCGGCGTCGCGTTCCGCGGACTGCGCCCCGAGCACGAGCTCGACTACGGTCGCGGCCGACCTCTCGCCCGTGATGTTGCGACGGGCCCGCGCCGAGGCCGACCGCCGCGGCCTTCCTGGATCGAATTCGTCGAGGCCGACGTCGAGGCGCTGCCGTTCGAGGACTGCGGCTTCGAAGTGGTGGTGACCTACACCGGCCTTCACTGCTTCCCGGACCCGTCGGCGGCGATCGCGGAGATAGCGCGC
Organism: Solirubrobacteraceae bacterium; assembly: GCA_035625625.1. GTDB lineage: Bacteria > Actinomycetota > Thermoleophilia > Solirubrobacterales > Solirubrobacteraceae > Palsa-465. The sequence goes on along the minus strand of DASPPG010000236.1, from coordinate 328 downwards.
GTGCTCCGTCCGCGCGGCGAGCTGCGCGGCACATCGGTGATCAAGCGGGCCGGCCTTCGCCAGGACACGTTCGTGCGTCTCATGCCAGCTCGGTGGGGGCGTTCGGCCCCGGGCAGACCCTCGCCGAGCTCGGGACCTCGCTTGCCGACGCTGGGCTGGTGAAGGTCATCCTGTCTCGCATCGGAGCGCTGGCGGACTTCTTGGCTCGCCGACGTGGTGGGAGCAGAGGCGGGACCGCGACACCATTCGGATGTCGGGATCGACTCTCATAGCCAGCCGACATGTCGATCGAGATCGCCGCGATCGAGTGGCGCCGGTCGCCCAGCAT
>DASPPG010000235.1:0-14088 GCA_035625625.1 Solirubrobacteraceae bacterium | reverse complement strand
CAGCTCGAGTCGGTGTCGAGGTGCAGCAGCACTGGTTCCAGAGGCAAAGCATCAGCCGCGGCCGAGCGATCCAGTGCTTGCCCACCTTCGCGCGGATGACCGGGAGCAAGCGGCGCCGGACACACATCGCGCGCCGCGGGCTGAGCATGGGAGCAACAGTCAGGGGCTGCCACGCCGCGCCGATGCAATCTCGAAAGCAGGCGTCCGCCGGCCCGACACGGGACGCGTGGTTCGCCACGCCAGCAGCAACGGCAGAGGGCGACTACTCCGCGCCGATCCAATAGTCGAAGTATCCCGTCGTTGCTTCCGTAAAAGAGCAGCAGCGCGACTTGACCGCTGCTCGCGTGGCATTGCAGCAGTGTCGACGGCCGAGCCGAGGTGACCGCTTTCCGTCTCGCGCTTGCCGCCGAACCGGATCCCGGCTAGCGGTCGGAGGGGCCTGTCGGCGACGAGGAGGACTTCCGCCGCGCTGCCGTCTCAGTTCCGCTCGTTGCCGATTGCACGGCTGGGCGGGACGCGGTCAAGATGGAAGTCCCGTTACGTCGCGCGGGCTCTCGCTTCACGCCTGAAGCGGTCACGCCTCCGGCGTGGCTGCTTTGGCAGACCACCGGGCGCGGCGCCGCCTGATCCCTGTGGGCAGGACGGACATGTGCGGCGGTGGCCCGTGCGGCTCCGCCGTGGGCTGCTGTTCTTATGTCGTGGATGCTTGCGGACCACGTCCGCCCGCGAGCACCCGCCGCGACGATCGGCGGCAAACGGGCGCCGCCGCCGCCATCGGACTTAGCCCGACGTAAAGCGAAGAGCTCGGAGCTGATTAAAGTGGGACCGTACGTTCCTGAAGAAGATTGCAGCCTCGTATGCCTCGATGTAGTGTCGCGGCGTCGGGGCAATACGTCGCCGGCGGATTACGGTATCCAGCGTGAGGAGACGAAGCATGACCTACGGCATCGTCCATCAGTTCGCCGGCGGCACCGAGGACCAGTACCGCGCGTCGATAGCCGCCGTGCATCCGAGCCACGGCGGGCTACCGGAGGGCCAGCTGTTCCATGCAGCTGGGCCGTCGGACGACGGCTGGGTGATCGTGGCGATCCACGAATCGAAGGAGAGCTGGGAGGAGTTTCGCGACGGCATCCTGATGCCTCGGATGCAGGCGGGAATAGAGGGCGGCTTCGGAGCGTCCCCACACGAGACTGCGTTCGAGGTCACGAGCCAGACGTTGGCGTGGCGGCTCGAGGCCGAACCGGGCTGAATCGGGCAGAGCCTGGTCGTCCTATCCGCCGGGAAGGGCCAGTTGGGCATCACGCTGCAAGATGCTGACCGCCGCGCCGCACTGATCTTCGTTGCTGGATCGAGCTAGATGCGGCAGCGCGCGCCCGTCATCGACGCCGGCATTGCATGGCCTCGGTGCGAGCCCGGAGTGCGCGCCAGCTAACTAACGTAACTAACGGCGCGGGTCGAAGAGCAGAGTCCGTCTCGTGGACAGCCGCCCCCGGATCCGTTGCACTGTCGCCAGAGGCGAGAACGCGCTTCGCAGCCGCCGGGGGGCACCTGCTCGGCTGGCAAAGGAGGCACCGCGACGACAAGGGCGTGGCCCGGAACGCGCTGCAGGTTCCGGACAAACCCGGTCACGCCAGGCCGCTCCCCACCGGGCCAGCAGAAATCGCGCCGTCGCCGATGGCGGGGCTCACAAGGACGTGTCCGGATGGGGCGCGCTGCATACGCAGCCTGCCGGCGTCTGCGGGCTGACACGGCGCCAGTTCGGAGCTCGGATCGCGGCGAACGCGATCGCGCGGCTGGGATGACCCTCACGATCCAGATCGTGGCGAAACAATCGCGGCACTAGCGCGCGCCTGGACGGCCGAAGCGATCGTGCCGGGATCGCTATCCGGGCATCGTCCGCCGCGAAGCCACAGACGTCGCGGCATCCAGATGTCGCCAAAGCGATCACAAGAATCGTCGCGGTGAAGTAGACGAAAGCGATCGTGCAGGGGCTCGACAGTTCCCGCGGTCGAGTCTTCCACATTGGCGATTTCCGACAGTCGGAACCGCGACTGTTCCGTTTCGTCCGGGGGGGAAGAAGCTCACCGTCTCGTTTCGGGCGCCGTGGGGTGTATGGATTGCACACCCCGGGCTGCTGACGCCGGCGGAGGGCGGCGTTAACGGGCGCGACTTCCGCAACCGTGACGAGGAGAAGGCGGCCGACACCTCGGGCCAGTTCCCCAGCTCGTCCTTTGGAACAGCCGGGTCAACCACCGCGCTCGCTAGAGGAAGCCCAGGGAAAGCGGGCGCCACGCCCTGCGTATGGCGACAAGCGCGGCGCTCGGCGAAGGGCGGCCGACGGCAGCGTCGCCCCAAACGGCGTGAGTGGGAGCGCTTGACGGCCCAGCGCCGACGAGCTTAGTGTTGGCCCGTGGGGCTGACCGCAATCACTGGGGTTCTCAGCCGGTACTTCATCGTCGGGTTCTTCATGCCGGCGTATGTCGCCCTTGTCGGTCTGTGGCTGTCCGCCAGCCGGGGCTTTATCCCGAACACGTTCGCACGGCATTCCGAGACGACACAACTGTTGATCCTCGGTGGGGTTGCTCTGGTCGTCGCTCTCCTGCTGTCGGGTTTGAGCTATCCGCTGACGCGCACGGCCGAGGGGTACCCCCTGCTCGGGCTGCGCCGGTGGCCAGTCCTGCGCTTGGTGCCGCGCACCGCGATCGCGCTTCAGGGCAGGGCGCGTCGACGCCTCGAAGTAATTCGCAACGACACGCGTCGTCCGGACGCGGAGCGGGCACGCGCCTATGCACAGCTCGACAAGTTGTTTCCGTGCGATCCGAACCGGCTCTTGCCCACCCGTCTCGGAAATGCGATGCGGGCCTACGAGGGGCACTCAAACGTGCGATGGGGACTCGATGGCGTGACGATCTGGCCACGCATCGCCGCCCTGCTCAGCGCGGAGGAGTCCGACCTGCTCACCGACGCCGAGATCGACCTTCGGGTCTTCCTCAACGGCGCCTTCGCGGTCGCGGGCGTCGGGGCCTGTTTGATCGTGGACAAGGTGGTGCATGACCCCAACGGTCCGCGGGCGTGGCCGCTGTATGTGATCCCGTTCATCGTCGCCTACCTGCTGTATCGCGCGTCGATCGGCGCCGCGGTGCGACGGGGAGCCGTGGTGCGGGCGAGCATCGACCTGCACCGCTTCGATCTGTACGCAAAGCTCGGAATTCGCGACCCCACATCCTTAAGCGACGAGCGCACGCTGAGCGTGGCCCTCTGCCAGTTCTTGCTCTACGGCCGACCGCCTCTGGCCGACGACCTCTGGCGCGGTCAAAGCGAGGCACCGCAGCCGGACATCGGCGATGAGGCACCGGGCAATGAGAGAGACCCGCGGCCGTGGGTCGCAGTGTTGAAAGAATGGATCAGGAGGTGAAGCCGGGTGAACGAGGAGAGACCGGGGGCTGAGCGGCTTGATCCCCAGGATGCGGAGCACGGCGACGCGCATCGTCGCGCCGAGATTCCGCGCCGCCCGCCCGCGGAGAGGCCGCCATCAGAGGGGGAGGACGGGAACGGTGATGAGGACTGGCCGGCGCCCGACCCCGGCGGTGGACCTCACCGGGGTGTCCTTGAGGGGGACGAGGACGTTCCACTGCCGCCGGATGAGTAGCACCGGCGGTGGTGAGCGACGTGCGCGGGGAGAGCCGATCTCGGTCCCGTATGCCTGTCCACCTGACGTGGCCAGCCGGCCGGTTCGTCGGGCAGGCGGTGGCGGCGACGCGAGCGAACTCCCCGCACCGCTCGTCTGTGTACGACGTAGGCGCGCTCCGCTGACGGCCACTTGTCCGAGGGCGGAGTGCTGTGCGTGATGACGCCATGAGCGAAGCGCCGCCGGAGCAACTGCAGCGGCTGCTCAAGCGCAACGAGGCGGAGCCCGATCCGGACCTCGTCCTCTCGGACGGCACCCTCGCCCTCTCGCGCCGGGTGTGGAGGTCGGTCGCTCACCCGGCTGGCGACCTCATGGTGCTGGTCATGGTCGGCCTGCTTCACCGGGCTCGCGCTTCTTGCCTTCCTCCGGAGCGCCAGCTCCCGGACTGGGCGGCGGCGACGATGCTGTTCTCGGCTGTCTATCGCCTTGCCCCGGACGTCGTGCCGACACCGATACGTGACGGGTTCGACAGCGGCGAACTCGAGGTTGCCCCGCACGCCGACAACTACTTCGGCGAGTTCGCAGCGGGTGTGTTGCAGCTGGCCAAGGGCAGTAGCGATATATCGGAGCTGACCCGCGCCATCGATCTGCTTGACGAGGCGCTGGTCGACACGCCCCCGGGCGGTCCGGGTCGGGTCGAGAATCTGGCCAACCTCGGTGCCGCCCTGCGCTTACGCGGCGAGCGCACGAGTCAGGCATCCGACGTGCACCGGGCGGTCGAGGTGCTCACGGAGGCCCTCGCCGCCTCCGACACGCTGCGGCGGAACGCCGTGCGGGGCATGCTCGCCACCGCTCTGACCACGCTGGGCGACCAGACCGGGGACCTGTCGGACCTCGAGCGGGCAGTGAGAATCGGCGGTGAGCTGGTGGCGGGAACCGATCGAGACGATCCGGCCCGCGCCCGATACCTTGCCAACCTCGGCGCGGCGCCGCACCGCCTGGCCGAGCGGACCGGTGACGCAGCCGACCTGGAACGGGGGCGCGATGTTCTGGCGGCGGCGCTGGACGCCACGTCCGCCGACGATCCGGCGCGTCCCGGACGCCTGTCCACCTTGGGGGGCGTTCTGGTCGCGGGTTACGAGCGCACCGGTGATCTCGCTCAACTGGGGGAGGCCATCGAGCGGCTCGAGGAGGCCGTGGGCACCGTCGCCGCCGACGACCCCGAGCGCATCAAGTGTCTGTGCAACCTGGGCGGCGCTCGGGCGGTTCGGTACCGCTACACAGACGAGCTCTCCGACCTCGACCGGGCCATCGCCGTCCTGGAGGAGGCGGCGCACGACGCACCCCAGGGGCTGGCCGACCGTGGCCGGCTGCTCTCGAATCTGGGAAACGCGTTGCGGTCGCGCTGGCGGCGCGAGCACCGGAGCGCCGATCTTAAGCGCGCGGTCGAGATCGGCGAGGCGGCGGTCGCGGCGTCCGAAGAGGGCACTCACGAGCGGGCGGTGTCGCAGGGCAACCTCGCGATCACGCTTCTGGAGATGGCGGAGCAGACCGGCGACAGGGCGGCCCTGGACCGCGCGATCGAGGTGCTCGAGGAGTCACTCGCCAGCGGACGGGACGACGACGTGAGTCGGGTCGAGCGTCTGCGTCTGCTCGGATCGGCGCTGCGACACCGGTCCCGGCCCGACGACCTGAAACGGGCGCTCGCGTCATGTCGACAGGCCCTACGGGTCGAACTGGCCAAGCCGCTCGACCGGACGCTGGCCGCGAAAGAGTGGGCCGCCTGCGCGATGGCCGCCGGAGAACGGGACGAGGCCGTGACCGCGATCGAACTGGCCGTCAACCTCGTCGGTGAGGTGGCTCCGCTCGGCCTGCATCGGGCCGATCGAGAGAATCGGCTGGCCGAGTTGGCCGGGCTAGGATCCCAAGCCGCGGCCATCTGTCTGGCGGCGGGGCAGTCCGGGCGAGCGGTCGAGCTGTTTGAGCAGGGGCGCGGCGTTCTGATCGCCCAGGCACTCGACGCGCGTACCGACGTCACCGCGCTGGAGGCTCGGCATGTGGAGCTCGCTGCCCGCTTTACACGCCTGGCCGGCGCACTCGATCGTTCCGACCTGATCGCCGATCACGCTACGGCGTGGACCGACGGCGCCGACCCTCACCGGCGGTCGCGCACCGCCGATGATCGTGAGGAGGTCGCCCAGCAACTCCAGCTCGTCATCACCGAGATCCGGGCGGTGCCCGGCTTTGAGACGTTCCTGCGCCCCCGGCCGCTGGACCAGCTGCTGGCCGTCACCAGCGATGGACCCGTGGTCCTGATCAACGTCGCCGAGGAACGCAGCGACGCGATGATCCTAGCCCCGACCGGCGTCGACGTCATCGAATTGGACATCCAGCCGTCCGACGTGATCGACCACCTGAAGCGCCTTCTGGATGCTGTCGCGGATGCCCAGGACGGCGGGCCGGGAGCGCGAGCCGAGGACGTGGAGTCCAAGCTCGCCGATGTCCTCGACTGGCTGTGGGACGCGATCGCCGAGCGGGTTCTCGAGCGCCTGGGATTCACCGGTCCTCCGGACGAAGGTCAACCGTGGCCGCGCGTGTACTGGTGCCCGTCGGGACCACTGGCATTTCTGCCGCTGCACGCGGCCGGGCGCACGGCGCCGGGGTCCGGGTCGCCGACAGCCAGCGTGATGGACCGGGCTGTCTCCTCGGCCATCCCGACGGTGCGCACCCTGGCCCAGGCTCGGCGCCAGCCGATTGGACCCGCGGGTGACGAGGACGACCGACACCGGCTCCTCGTCGTCGCCATGCCCGAGACGCCGGGCGAGCCGGATCTACCCGGCGCCGCGCGCGAGGCGCAGCTGTTGGCCGACCTGTTCCCCGGCCAGGTCGACATTCTCGGCCTGCCGGACACCCCCCCGGCCACCCACGCGACGGTCATGGCGGCACTGCCCCGCCATGCCTGGGCGCACCTGGCCTGCCACGGCGCCAGCAGCATGCGCAACCCGTCCGCCAGCCATCTGCTCCTCCAAGACCATCTGACTCACCCGCTGACGGTGCTCGACCTCAGCCAGGCTCGACTCGAAGACGCCGAGCTCGCGTTCCTATCCGCTTGCACCACCGCGCGGGGCGGGACAGACCTGCCCGACGAGACGATCCATCTCGCCGCCGGGTGCCTACTCGCCGGGTATCGCCACGTCATCGCGACGCTGTGGCCAATCGGCGACCCTGACGCCCTCGCCGTCACCCGGGCCGTCTACCGAGATCTGAAATCTCAGAGCGCCAGCCGGGAGGCCGACGCTGCGGCAGAGGCGATCCACAAAGCCATCCACAGCTTCCGGCACCGGTATCCCCACCAACCCAGCCGCTGGGCGAGCTACGTGCACGCAGGTTCGTATTCGACATCGGACCCGTACGCGGACTCACTCTCTCGGCCAAGTCGACGCAGGACGCCAGCTCACGGCGCAGGCGCACACGCACCGTGACGTCGTCTTTAAACCCGGTCCCGCGTCCATATCGGTTTCGGCAGCGCGGCCTCCGACTGCTGGTTACAGAGCTCGCAGCAGCACGACTGACCGCATCGACACCCCGCTGTTGCAGCAAACCGTCTCTGGGCGCCGCCGGACGCGCCAGCTGTCGTAGACAGCACGACGCCGCTGAACACGATCGACAGTCTCGCTCGGTAGGAATCGCCCGAGCACCACGGGACCGCCTGGTCCCGTTCCAGTACCTCTGTGGGCAATGGCGCTCGTGGCGCCTGGCTCCCGGCACTTCGCGAGGAGGACGACCATGCTCTCAGTCATCAGGCGCCTGTGGGCCATCGTGCTGGTGTCGGCCGGCGCGGCCGCGTCGACCCGGATGCCGGGTGTCCCGGAAGACTGGTTCGGTGACGCGTGCCGGTGAAGGTGCGACAAACGGCACCCCCATTCTTGTTCGGAACGATGCACGCCCCGACCCCCTGCGAGCCGGCCGCGAACCGAAGCAGGACTATCGCCAATCGGAGCAAAGCGCACCCTCCTGTGGAGCGCGGGGGATCGCGAAGAACGCACCGCTGCATAGGCACGTGGGCATGTCGGAGTTGATGGGGTGCGAACCGCCGCCGCACGCCGGCCTGGGCGGCGAGGTGGCGAAGCTCTGCTCGCGCGGCGGTGGCTGCCCACGCGCGGCCGCGGGTTGGCCCGTCGATCACGCAGAACAGCGGTCCCGGGGGCAGGGCGGCCCGGTCCGCCGTCCAGCGGTTCAAGACCGACCAGGCCCAGGGATCCATCCCCACCTCGCGACGCCGGTCTCCCTTTCCATGGCGAATGAGCAGGCTGCCTCTGCGCTCGTTCAGATCGGTCTCGGTGAGCGTGAGCGCCTCGTGGATGCGAAGACCGGCGTGCCACAGGACAACGATCAGGCCTCGCATCCGCCAGCCGTGACGGCCGTCTCCGGCCTGGCGCATGACCGCGACGATCTCGTCGATCGTGGGCGGATCGGCCGGGTAGCGGCGGCCTTTGTTCGGTGGGATCCGTCCGGCGTGATGGCCGGGCATCGCCGCCGGCGACCGCGGGCGGCCGGCGGCGTCCAACACTTGATGAGCAGACATAGCTCCCTCCTTTGATCTATGAAGGCGGGCCGTTTGTCAACCCACTGTGTCAGATCGCTGGCACAACAGGTGACAAATTGCCGGGTGAGCGCTGTCATGTCAAGCGCCTGAGCAAGGTCACTGGAGTGAACAGTAAGGCTCATGGCGCTTGACATGACAGCGCTCACCCGGCAGGAAATTGACGGTTCACGGCCCGCGTGTGGGTCGGGCCGTTGGAGCGGTGCTCATCTCTCTATCGCCTCATCACACTTCGAGGATTAGGTGTCATCGGGGCTCGCTCCGGTGGCGCAGTTCCAAAATGGGCTGTCAGGCAGCCAGACGAAAGATGGCGCCTGCCGGAGCGAAGGGTTGGTTACGAGTCAGCATGTACCAGATCGCGTCAGTCAGCTGTCTTGCGAGGTCGATCTGCGCGACCTTGGGACCGCGTTGACGTCCCAAGCGACGTCTGGTGCGCTGGTAGCGCTCGCGATAGAGCGGATGGGAGGAGGCGGCGATCGCGGCCTCCATCAACCCCCAGCGCAGATACCTGGGGCCGTGCTTGGACAGCGGGCCGCGCTGGTCCATCTGCCCGGACTGCTTGACCCGAGGGCACAGGCCGGTGTAGCCGGTCAGCTTCACGGGGGAGGAGAAGCGGGTGATGTCGCCGATCTCGCACGCGACGGTGAACGAGGTGATCCACCCGAACCCGGGCGCGGTCATCAAAATCGGGATGTAGCGGTGATCGGCGCCCGAGCGGCGGAGATTCTTCGCGATCTGGGTGATCCGCGCCTCGAGATCGTCGATCAACACCAGGCTGGCGTCGACGTGCGAGCGCCACGGCTCGGGGATCTCGAGCTCACCCAGCAGCCGCCTCCCCGCCACCCCGAACAGGTCGGACATGTGCCGCTGGTGGCCGAAGGTGATCAGCGTGGAATGCACCCGGTTCATCAGCGTCGAGCGGTGCTTGACCAGATGCAGCCGCCACCGCGAGATCTCCCGCTCTGAGCGCAGCTCGACCGTGGGCAGCCAGATCGCCGGCACGAGATCCCGAAACGACAGCTCGGCCAGCACGCCCGAGTCGATCTTGTCGGTTTTGCAGGCCAGCGGCGCCAGCCCCTTGACCTTCTGCGCGTCGGCGACCAGCACCTCCCAGCCGTGCGCCACCAGTTCGTCATGCACGAACCGGGCGCCGTTCATCGACTCCACCACCCCGCGGACGGGCTCGCCATAGACGGCCACCCGGCGCGCGAGCCCGTGCAGGCCTTCGCGATCCGGTGTGGCGGTGAAGCGGTCGATCAGCTCCCCCTGATCGGAGATCAGGCACACGTCAATTCGTTTGCGACTCAGATCCAGACCAACATGCAGCACGAACACTCCTCTCCCGGTGCCACGACAGGCAGGATCAGTCCAGCCCGCGGCGTACCGTGACCGGTGGTCGGTTCTCTGTCTCGGATGGCTCGGCCCGCGCGGGACCAGCCGCGCGCGCCTCACCTATGCTGTTCGGTACGGAGGGCCGACCTCCTGCCGGCGGCTACGCCGCCGGGGGGGCCGGCCTTCATCGCATTCCGAACCGGCAGCGAGGAGCGTGTCGCGGCGTGTGCTCGCAATCCCTGGCAAAGCATGGAGCGTTGGCCCGTCGGCAGATTGCGCCTGCTTCTGGGCAGGAACACAAGCGCGCGTGGGTTTTCCGGCTCTTACGTGTGCGTATGTAGATGCCGGTACGGCTCGTCCGCACTCAGTGCTGGTCGGGCACCAAAGCTTCGTGGGAGTCGCGCCAGCCGGAGCACGAAAGTCGATCATCAGCTCCGACCACCGCCCGCACCTCGATTGCAGCAGCGAGGGCCGCGGAGGGCAGGCTGCTTGGCCAGGTCTGGACGGTGGTTCGGGCGATGGTCAGCGCCGGATGCCGGCCACGAGCGCGTTCCAGTGGGCGGCGGCGATGGGCTCCTAGCCTGCCCGGTCAGTCTGAAGGAAGTGCTCGAACCCGCCATCGCGGCCAGGCCGGTACCGATTCGGAACCAGCGGAAGGTCGCCAATGCGCTCGTGAGTTGGGTGACGTCGGGGCGAGCAAAGTAGTCCGGCGCCCCGACACCTGCTGTTGGGGGGAACACGCAAGTCGCGCTCAAACCTACGCGCCATTGTTGTGCCTATGCAACTCGACGGCGATGCCCCAAGCGTCAGACTGCCCCCTCGTTCGTGGAAGGGGAAGTCTCGCGTCGGAGCGACGAGGGGTCGCGAACCGTGTGGCGGGCTGCCCCGTACCTACGGGTGAGGAAGCCAAAACCATCACACCGAGCGCCCCGCTCTCGCTAGCCGGCAGCGGGGATCTGTCACACGCGGCGCCATCACCGAGAACGAGCGACGCAGACGAGCGCCGCAGAAAGGACATCGCCGAAATGACTATGACATCGATCGACGAAGCCAGGCTCGAGGCTTTCATGGGCCAAGCGGTGACGGACATGGGCGCCATCATCAGCGCTCCGCTGTTCGTGATCGGCGAAAAGCTCGGGCTGTACAAGGCCATGGCAGGCGCGGGTCCACTCACCTCGCAGCAGGTCGCGGAGCGCGCTGGCGCGGCCGAGCGCTACAGCCGCCTGATCTCAGCCCACCGCTCGCACGCCGATCACACACTCCTCCTCGCCCGATCGCTCGACCAGGCGAGGGTCCGGGACCAGCCGGATGATCCTCCGACTCAGCTCAGCGCCAGGTGGCCCAGTCTTCAACCGGCGCACATCGACGAGTATTCAAGCGGCGCCCACCCGACGACTAACGCCGGTGAGCGGCGGGCAGCGGGCCCGCTGAACCCGGGGCTTACCACGACACGCCCCTCCCAAGATAGGCGCACCCAGATCCATCAACCGATCATCCAGGCGTATCACCGGGCGCACGTCGCGGCTCTGTCCCGGTGAGAAAGGAGATCCGATGAGCACACATTTTCCACACGGTACCTCCCCGCCCCCACCGCGGCAACGAACCGTTACCCAGCTGTTGCCCTGCCACTGCCGGCGTGCAACCCCCCGCACCGGATAGTCCGCGCACCGACGTCGGCCCTCCCACCACAACCCAGGCGCGCCACGCCGGCGCCGAGAGGAGAAAGCCATGAGCCACACAGTCCCAAGCCAACATCCAGCGGTCGTCCTTCGCTCCCACTACGAGCACCTCCGCGCGCTGCTCGCGATCGCGATCGCGGTCATCCTCGGGCTAACCGTCGCCGTCGTCGTGCTCGCCACCAACACCACCAACAGCACCCCCGCCAGGCCCCCAACGCCCCCAGCAACCATTCAACGACCGGCCGTGACCAACTACCCCGACGCGCCGCAACCGAACACAAGCACGCCGCAGCCGAGCGTGAGCAACTACCCCGACGCGCCGCGACCCTAAGCGACCACTCCGCACATCACCACGCCCGACGAGCAAGCCGCCAGCCCGCCACGGCGACAGCTCAACGACACGAGGCGCGCCGCCAAGGCGCGCCTCCAACACAACCCGAGCCCGACCGCGGCGCCAACCCGAGCCGACGCCGAACCAACAGCACCACCAGGCGCTCTCACCCATCACAACGACCAGACGCCCCTCGCGCAGGGCATCGCGACAGCCCTCCGCGGCGGTCACGATCCGCCGCACCGACTGTTCCATCGCCACCCAACGCAGGCGCCCAGACCGATCAGACGCCTCGCGTTGGAATGCGATGAAGGACGCGGGTTCGGGTCGCCCGCCCTGGTGAAGGTGGTCGACGCCCGGTGTCGAACAGCCTAGGTCAGGCGCGCGCGGATATCGGCCGCGCGGCCGGGCCATTCGAATAGCAGGGCGTCGACCGGCGGGTCACGCTACGCGATCGGTCGGCTGATGCCCTAGCAGGAGGTGAGATGCCTGATGCTGCATGTTGGGCTGGATCTGAGCCGCCGGCGGCTGGATGTGTGCGTGCTGTCTGATGACGGGGAGCTTGTTGAGGAGCTCGCCGCGCCGCCGGATCCCGAGGGGCTGCGCTATCTCGTCTCAAAGCTCGCGCGTCATCGCGAGCCGGTGCGCGCGGTGATCGAGTCGATGACCGGCGCGCGGTTCATCCACGACACGCTCGAGCAGCTGGGGTGGGATGTGCTGATCGCCGACGCGCAGCGGGTCAAGGGGCTCGCGCCGGTGGCGTGCAAGACGGACCGGGTTGACTCACGGGTGCTGGCGGTGCTCTCGCACCGCAACCTCGTGCCGGCGATCTGGCTGCCCGATCCGCGGGTCCGTCGTGAGCGTGAGCAGGCGCGGTTTCGGCTGCATCTGGTCAAGCACAAGTCGATGCTCAAGCACCGCATCCACGCGACGCTGATGACCTTCGGGCACCCGTGCCCCGTCTCCGATCTGTTCGGGCTGGAGGGCCGCAAGCTCCTGGATCGCCTCGAGCTCCCGGATCCGTGGCGCGAGACCGTCGACGCCAGCCTGTACCTGATCGACTATCTCGAGTCCGAGATCGCCGCGATCGAGCGCGAGCGGCGCCGACCATCCGTACGCGCCGCTGCTGTTGACGGTGCCCGGAATCGGCTGGGTGCTCGCGTTCACGATCGCCGCGGAGATCGGCGACGTCACCCGGTTCCCCTCGGCCAAAGAGCTGGTCGGCTACACCGGCCTGTGCCCAAGAGTCCGCCAGTCCGGCGACTCAGACCGCCGCGGGCCCCTGTCCAAACAGGGTCCGAGATACCTGCGCTGGGCGATGCTCGAAACGACCATGCACGCACTGCGGCACCCCGCCTACCGTGAGCGCTATCAGCGCAATAAGCAGCGCCTGGGCAAGCAGCGCGGCGCCCGCGTCGCGCAGGTCGACCTCGCGAGAAAGCTGACCGAGGCGATCTGGCACATGCTCACCACCAACCAACCCTTCGATCCTGCCGCTGCGGGAGGCGCCACTCGTCGTCTGACCGCCTGACGGTCCTTTTGGAATTGCGCCCCCGCAGCCGGCCTCCGATGTCGCCTGGTCCTCCACGAGGAGGCGATAGAGAGATGAGCGCCGCAACCCCAACCCGCTCCACCAAGCTAACCCACACGGAGGCCTCATCCCGCAGCGAGCTCCGTCGGCCATCCACGACCGACGGGCGACACCTCACGCAAACCACCCCCCCCACCCACAAGCACGGAGAAAAGACAAGGTAAATCCGAAACGTACTTGACATCCGCGCGTCCTTCATAGAGACGACGACGCTACTGATCGTCGAGCGTTCCCTCGATGGCGCCGCCCGGCCAGCATTGCAACCGACAGCTGACGCGCCCGTTTGCCGGTCCGGGACGCGCCAGCCAACGCCGGCCGCCTCGCGGGCGTCGCACATCGCCGGCTTATCCAGCCGATCGTGGCTGACCACCAAACACTCCGCGCGATCGGCGGTGTGCCACATCCCCAGTCCTGCATCACGGCCGACGGTGAACGGGTAATTCGCACATCCGCCCGCGCCGGTTTCGCGCAAGGCTCCGCCCGAACGCGCCAACACAGGATGCGAAAGCCCTGGAGCCCGGAGATGATCGTTTTCGCCTCAGTCGAGTCCCAAAAATCACCGCGAGACTACGCGGCCCGGCTCTCGCGGTCGCACGAATCTTGACCAGCGCCGACGTTGCGCTCCGCCCGATCGCTTTTCAGGTTCCGTCACGTCGCGTCGCGCGATCGCAATGGCGACCAAACGCGCGACCGCCCGGGCGCCTGCTTGCTCGTCGGCGGCTAGCACCGCGTCCTCGTGGAGCCGCGGTTGGTCGCCATTCCGCTACTTCGGTCCGGGCCGGTGCCGCGGAAAAGCAATCGCCGCGCGGCCGAGCGATCCTCGCGCGGGCCAGCCAGAGCCGGTCATCGGATTCACGCGGAGGCGATAGTGCGGCATCGGCGCCGCTGACGATCGCTCCGGCCGGTCGCGTCGACTGGGTGGGG
>DASPPG010000234.1:0-5794 GCA_035625625.1 Solirubrobacteraceae bacterium | reverse complement strand
GTTAGCCGTGGGTTCGAGTCCCACCCGCCCCACCTGCGGTTTCAAGAGCCGACTGCGAGTGAGCGGACGCGTCGAACTCTTGTAGTCCGGTGAACCATAGCGCTCCCCGCGGTCGCGCAGCGTGACGGGCGGACATATTGTGATTGGCTTGAATAATTTCAGATCGCCGACTCGGCGCGCGTGACGTTCCTGCTAGCAGGTAGGTGGGCGGGGCCCCGATTACCCCGTTATGTACGGCTGGGGCACCGGGTGCGGGCCGGGCTGGACCCTCTCTGCGGCCCGTGGTGGCCGCTGGCCCGGGCGGGCGTTCCTGCTCCTCGACGTGGCCACGGCGTAACGGAGTCCATCGGCGACACGCAGCACTCGCCAGGACGGATACCGATCATGCTGTCACGGTGCTTCGCAGCTGCTCATGCCATCTTCCTCAGCAGATCCGCCGACCTGCCGCGCCCGGAGGAGGCGAACACGGGGGCGCCCAGCCCACCACCGCCGGACCCGCTTGACCGGCCTTGCCGTCAGCCGTCGAGGACGCCGTCCACGACGCGGTGCGTCACGGCCCAGCGTGTGGCGGCGGCGCGGTTCGACACGCCGAGCTTGGTGTAGATGTTCTGGATGTGGTGCTCGGCGGTCCGTGTGGAGATGAACAGCTCGGTAGCGATTTCTCCGGACGTGCGGCCTGCGGCGACGAGGCGGAGCACGTCGATCTCGCGCCGGCTCAGCCCGCCCGGGCGGGCGCCGCGCGGCCCCGGTCTGGGGTCGCGGCGGGCAGCGTCGATCTGCCCGCGGGCATAGATGGCGGCGGCGTCGAGGTCGAGGCCTGCGCCCGCCGCGACCAGCTCGCCGGCTTTGGTCGCGCCGAGCCTGGAGGTGAGCCGGTCCCCGAGCTCGGCCAGTTCGGGGACGTGGTGGAAGCTTGAGGGTTCCCGCGACATCGCGCCCAGCAGCATGGCCGCAGGCTCCAGACGGTCGAGCCGTTCGAACAGCGCCGGAACACTGGCCAGCGTGATGATCAGCTGCGGCACGTTGCCCGCGCGGTGGAAGGCTCGGATCGCCTCGGCGAACAGCCCCAGAGCCACGTCGGGCTCGCCGTCCGACGTGTTGAGGCGGGCCGCGTCGCGGGCGATGAAACCTTCAAAGAAGTGGATGCGGTGCTCGTGCACAAAGGCGACGCCCTCCTCCCAGGCCGCCAGCGCCCGCCGGGCGTTCGTGCGCGAAAACGCCATACCTGCGATCCAGAGCGCATACGCGACCCAGTACGGGTTGCCGAGCCGGCGGGCGGCAGCGACCGATTCCTCAGTGAGCGCCAGCGCCTCCTCGATCCGGCCTGCCGACTGGAGGCCGTCGACGTATGAGGCGAGGCTATAGCCGCGGTCGCCGCCGTAGCGCCGCACCACCTCGCCGGTCAGCTCAATGTAGCGATCTAGGTCCCCGCAGTAGACCTGGCCGAGCGCCTCGACGAACATCGCGTACCCCGGCTCACACGGGTCGTAGCGGGCGTCGCCCTCCAACTCGACGGCCCGGTGCGCGTTGGCCCTGGCGGCCTCGGCGCGGCCAGCGAAGCAGGCGTAGCCCGCGGCGGTATAGAGACGCGGGAGACGTGACACATCTGCCGCAGATGCGGCAGGGAGCAGCTCCTCGGCCCACGCGAGAGCCTCGAACAGCTGCACCGAGAAGCCCATCAACGCGGCGTGCGCGGCGATGTCGGTGGCCACCGCCACCTCGCCTCGGGCAGAGCTCCACCTGAATGCGGCGCGCAGGTTGCCGAACTCGGCGTCGACCCAGTCGACGGCCTCCCGCCAGCCCGGTCCGTTCCACCGATCAAACCGGGCGCTGGCCTCTGCTGCGAAGTAGACGGCATGACGGTCGCGGGTCGCCGCCAGCTCGCCGGCTGCCTCGAGCCGGTCCTCGGCGAACTGGCGGATGGTCTCGAACAGGCTGTAGCGCGTGCGGGTCGTAGTGTGGTCGGCCACGACGAGTGACTTACGCACGAGCGAATCGAGATGCCGGAGCACGTCGACCACGTCGCTACAGGTGGCGACGGCATGAATACCCGCCAACTCGAATCCGCCGGCGAACACCGACGTGGCCCGAAGCAGCGCCCGCTCATCGTCGGACAGCAGATCATACGACCACGCAACCGTGTGACGCAGCGTGTGCTGGCGCTCGGGGCCCGGCGCCGACCCTTGCAGCAGGCGGAAGCGATCGGCGAGCCGGTCCCGCACCTCGATCGCGCTCATGGCCGCCATCCGGGCGGCCGCCAGCTCGATGCCCAGCGGCAGACCGTCGAGCGTGGCGCAGATCTCCGTCACCGCTGCCGCCGTGTCCGGGTCACCGAGCCCGAAATCGCGGCGCACCGTACGCGCCCGGTCAACGAACAGCGTGACAGCGTCGGATTCGGTGCCACCGGCCACCGCCAGCGGGGAAACGCCGAGCACCGCCTCGGCATCCACCCCGAGCGGCTCGCGTGACGTGGCCAGGACCCTGACGTTGCCCGAACGGCCGACGATCGTCTCGATCGCCGACCCGGCGGCGCTCAGCAGGTGCTCGCAGTTGTCAATGACGAGCAGCAGCCGCTTGCCCGCGAGCGCGGAGGCGACCGTGGTGATGAGCGGGGTGTCGCCCTGCGGTGTGATCCCGAGCACGGTCGCGATCGCGGCGGGGATCGACCCCGGATCGCCGACCGCCGCCAGCTCGACCAGCCACGCTCCGTCGGGGAACTCCCCGGCGACCTCGGCGCCGATCTCCAGTGCCATTCGCGTCTTGCCGACCCCGCCGACGCCTGTCAGCGTGATCAGTTGCCGGTCGCGCACCAGCTCGGCGCCCTGGCGCACCAGGTCGTCGCGACCGACGAGCGAGGTAACCTGCCGTGGCAGGTTACCTGCGAAGTTCTCGGCGCTGCGAAGCACCGGGAACTCGGTCGGCAGGCCGTCGGCAATGACCTGGTACACCGAGATCTGCCCCCGCAACCCGCGCAGCACATACTCGCCGAGCGGCCGTAGCGGCAGGCGGTTGCGCAGCAGCACCTCGGCGGTGTCCGACACCAGGATCTGCCCGCCGTGCGCGAGCGCCATCAGCCGCGCCGCCCGGTTGACCTCGCTCCCGGAGTAGGTGCCGTCACGCTCCTCCGTCTCCCCGGTGTGCAGACCCATCCGCACCGCGAAGCCGATCATGGCGTCGGCGCGCAGCGCAAGCTGCGCGCCGACCGCGGCCTCGGCCGCGCTCCCAGCCGTCGCGAAGGCTGCGCAGAAGCCGTCTCCATCGGTGGCGAACACGTGCCCGCCGTGATCTTCGATCGCCTCCTGCACGATCGCGTCGTGCACCCGCTGGCCGGCCGCCATCTCGGCCGGCGCCTCCTCCCACCAACGCAGGGCATCCTGGATGCTGGTGAACAGGAACGTCACCGTTCCCGACGGTGGGCGGGCCGACACACCAGCACCTTATGTGAACGTCACGCAGGGATCCTCAGCACGGCAACGTGCGCGACGAAAAGGCCGCAACGCGGCGCCACCTAGACGACGCCACTTAAGATTCGTTCCGCGAACGGGCCGCGCCGACGGCGTAGCGGTCGACCGTACCGGGTGATATACCGATAATGCGCACGCTGGGGAGCTGCGCTCGACGTCCGGGCAGTAGCCAGGCGGCATTCGGCGAGCTAGGGGGGGACAAGATGAGTGGGCCGGTGGATATCTGGCGTCAGGCCGCCGCCAAGTGGAGCGAGGTTTACGGGCAGGTCACTGACAACCAGTGGGAGAGGCCGACGCCATGCGAGGAGTGGACCGTTTGCCAGCTTGTGGACCACACCCTTAGCTGGCAGGCTGAGGGCGGCCGCCTGATTGGCGCGGACACTGCGCCCGGTGATGACTGGGACCGGATCCGCGCCGCATTCGACGCCCTGCTCTCGGATCCCTCGCAGCTCATCGGGAGCGTCGCCGAGTTCGGGGGGATTGCGAAGCAGGAGCTGGCCGGGTTCTTGATCGGCGACCTACTGATCCATAGCTGGGACCTCGCCCGCTCGATCGGAGCCGACGAGACACTCCCAACCGGCGCCGTCGAAGCCACGACGATCGGCCTGCACCACGTCCCGCCCGCGCTGCTCCGCGGCACCAACCCGCTCGGCCAGAAGATGATGGCCGCAGCCGTCGAAGTGCCCGCCGACGCCAGCCCGCAGGACAAGATGCTGGCGTTCACTGGTCGCCGGCCCTAGGCACGAATCCCGGCCGGTCCCGCGGCTGCCTGCGAAGCGACCGGCGAGACCGACCCGGACCATCAGCGGTCAACCCGCCGCCACCTGGGGTTCCTGGGGATCGATGCGGCCGAGGTTCTCGACAACCTTGAACGTGCCGCCCTCGGAGCGTGCGATATACATGTTCATCCGCACGTGGTGTTGCCCCGGCACCATCTCGGCCGGGCCGCCCGGACCCTCGGAGATGCTGGCATGGTCGAGGGCGGCGATCACCTCGTCCTGGTCGAGCGACCCGGCCTCAGTCACCGCTGCCTCCCACATCTTCAGCGCCCGGTACGTGCCCGAGCACGCCGAGCCTGCCGTAAACAGCGCGCTGCCCGGGTACCGCGCGTCGTAACGGTTGAGCAGCTCGACACTGAACGGGTCGCGGACATCCCGGTAGTAGTCCAGGCACCCGTAGAGACCCTCGACATGCTCGGCAGGCACGAGGTTGAGGAAGTTTTCGTCGAAGTAGGTGCACACGAGCTGCCCGCCGCGCGCCGAGAATCCGGCGTCGTAGAGCTGGGCGAGGAACGGGGTCAGCCCGGGCGGGACGATCGTGTTGAACACGACCTCGGCACCCGACGCCATGATGTCGGCGACGACCCGGGCGTATTCGGTGTGATCGAGCGGGAAGTACTCCTCGCCGACGATCTCGCCGCCCCGCGACGTGACGACGTCCCGGACCTTCTTGTTCAGCGTATGCGGCCAGATGTAGTCGGCCGACGGCAGGTAGAACCTGCGCGCTCCCGTCTGGCGCATCAGCCAGGGGATGAGCGGCTCGACCTGCTGAGCGGGCACCGGACCGGTGCAGAAGATCAGGGGATGACTTTCCTGACCCTCGTACTGCTCCGGGTAGAGGTAGAGCTTCGCGGCCTCGTCGACCACCGGGCGCTTGATCGCCTGGCGGGTCGAGCTGTAGATGCCGCCGATGACCACGTCGACGTCAGCCTCGCGGACGAGCCTGGCGGCCGCCGTGTGCGCGACGTTGTCGTCGGTGGCACTGTCCTCGATGTACAGCTCAACGGGACGGCCGAGCAGGCCGCCGTGGGCATTGATGCCGTCGGTGACCATCTTGGCCAGGTTGACGTTGGCGATGCCCATGAAGGACAGCGCCCCAGTCTGGTCGGTGATCAGGCCGACACGTGCGGGCCGGCTGATAAGGCTAGTCATGGTGGCACTCCTCAGCTATGCCTGGTACTGGCCGAGCAGCGACGCTGCCTGGGGCTTGCTGAGGTGTCCGGCTTCCTTCAGGATCGGCGGGACCTCGGGGTCGGACACGAAGCTCGCCCACCCCTCTTCGTTCCACTCGAACAGCACCCACATCCGGTTCTGCTCGGTTGGGTCGCGGAACACGGTGGAGCCCTTCGACCCGTGCAGGGCGCGCTTCTCGGCGCCCTTGGTGCTGAACACGTCCAGGAATCGGTCGACGTCCTCGACGGTCGTGGTGGCCAGGATCATGATGATCTCCCTCCCTCGGATCGCTGCGGATCCCCGGTGATCGCCGTCCGGTCGGCCGGCGTATTGCCACCTTCCGCGAAACGTCCTGGCGACAGCATCGGCAGATCTACC
>DASPPG010000233.1:0-7480 GCA_035625625.1 Solirubrobacteraceae bacterium | reverse complement strand
GCTTTGCCACGATTGCACTAGCCGCGCCCACCGGCTTGGCGGTGACCGCTGGCCATCGTGGAATTGTTCGCTACCCACAACCGGCAGACGACCGCCGGCTCGTCATACGGCGATTCCCAGGGGACAACAGAGGAGCGGCCGATCGTGGAGTTGGGCCGCGGCGCGGGTATCGCAGTTCTTGAAGAGCGAGCGCGCTCGGGGCCTGGAACTCCGTGCGCTTGTCGGTGTCGTGGCTTATCAACCTTGCGGAACGCGACGGTGGATGAACGTCGACCGCGGCCGCTATCTTCGCCCGGCATGTCCGCGGGTGATCGTGTGCGTGAGCGGCGCAAGGCTGCGGCGCTCGCTCGCCATTACCGCGACGAGGAGGGCCTCTCCATCGCCGAGATCGCCCGCCGGCTCGGACGCGCTCCGGCGACCATAAAAGCCTACCTGTACGACCCATCCCAGGCTAACAAAAGACCTAGGCATAGTCCGCGCGCTGATAGCTCGCAGCCTCCGACGCCGTCTTGGGCTGGAGTTCCACAGCCCCGAAACGCGGCAGCTCGAGATCGGCGTCACCGGTGTTGCGAGGTCCGCTGGGAAAGCACGGCGCCCGACTAGGCTACTTGCCGCGGAATAACTCTTGAGGAACGAAACGGCCGCGGAGTGATCTCGCGCGGCCGTTTGCGTAGTGAGTGGGTTTGCTCTGATCAGGTGAGCGCTTGGCAGTGTTTCACCGGGTCCGGACGGCGAGGGTGTCGAGGTTGTAGGTCAGGATCCCCCATTCAGTCCAGATCTGCCGGCCCTGGTCGCCCTTGAGGCGGCTGCGGTCCAGCCCGTAGCGGCGTTTGAGGTGGCTGATCCGTCCTTCCTCGCCGGTCCGGTAGCGCCGCAACCGGCGGGTGGTGCGTTTGGAGGTCGGTTCCTGGCGGCCAGCGATGAACACCTGTTTGGGCGACACGCGCTCGAGCGCGGTGTTGGTCGGTCCGGCCTTGAACCCGCCGTCGAGGGCGATCTCTCGTGGGCGGATTCCCAGCCGCTCGAGCTCGGCGACGGTGCCGGGCAACAGGGTCTCCTCGGCCGGGTTGCCGAGCTCCGTCGAGGCGGGCAGGATCAGCCCCCGCGCGCCGGGCTTGGTGTTCTCCGTCACCTCCGCCAACTGCGACACGTAGCCAAATTCGTTGGGCTTCCCCAGCTTGCCCTTGCGGATCGGCCTGGCGTCGGGGTCGAACAGTGACACGAGCCGGTCCTTGATCGGCTCGCCCGCAACCCGCTGCTTGATCTGCCGAGCGACCCTCTCGCACCGATCCGCCCACTCCTCCAGCGCCGCGGCCGCCTTCAACTTCGCCTTCGCTCCACGCCCGCGCGCCTTGCGCCTGGCGACGGCCGCGAGCCGGCGCGCTTCCTCGATCGACCGCCCCAACAGCTCGCCGGTCTGCTCGGTCAGCTTCAGCACCTCGGCCTTGGCCTCCCCGGAGCGGCGGCGGATCGTGCGGCTGATCGCCCGCAGCTTCACACCCATCGACCGCGAACGATCCCGCACCCGCGCCCGCGTCTCCCCGATCAGCTTCGCGAGCTTGCGGCCCTCCCGCGCCAGCGTCCTGACCCCGCTCGAGGCCAGCCCCCCGTCGGTCGGGTACTTGACATCGGCCTCGATCACCGTCGAGTCGACCCTGACCGCCCGCGGCCGAAACCGCTTCTCCCGCGTCGCCTTGACGATCAACGCGCGCGTCAGCTCCGACACCGTCTCCGCACCGATCCGGCGCGTCAGCTTGCGGACCGTGGACTCGTCCGGCACCCGCTCGCTTAAGCTGATCCGGCAGAACCTGCGCAGATGAATCGAGTCCGACACCTCCGCCACCAACGTCCGGTACCCCCACCGATACCGCTGCTTGAGCGCCATCAACCGGATATAGGTCTCCATCGCGATCGTCGGTCTGCCCTCGGTCAACACCAGCCGGCCCGTCTCCCGAACCTCTCGCTGCCACCGCTCGACGATCGGCCACAACAGCTCGTGATCGGACAACAGCACATCCAGCGCCGCCAGATCCTCCGGCAACTCCTTCACCTCGACCGGCAACGCGTCGTCCCACAGGCACTCCGGCTGCTCCGCCAAGAGCGTCAGCATGCACACCCCTTTCGATCAGAAACCCGCTCACTAGCAGGGAATTCTGGGTGTCACACCGGACGGAAAAGCCCCCCGCAGAACCGCCTCAGTTTTTCCGCAGGAAGTAGGCTAGGGGGTCGTCCGTCAGCAGCCGCCCGTTGTTCGGAGCGCACAACTCGGCGATCGGGACCGGTCAGCGCCGCGCGGTCGCCGCGGCTACCGAAATCGTGGCGAAGGAATCGCGACGCTAGCGTGCGCCCGGACGGGCGAAGCGATCGTGCGGGCGATCGAGCCTGACGATCGCTGTCCGGGCATCGCCCGCCGCGAAGCCACAGACGTCGTGGCATCGAGATGTCGCCTTTGCGATCGTCAGTTCAGAGCGGCCGAGAACGCAAATGCGATCGTGCGGCGCCGACTGTGGCTCCAACGTCCCCGCCGCATCGTCTGATGTCGCGTCGACCAACCTCGCGCTGAACACCGGGAGTCCGAAACGCGAGCCACGGTCGAATCAGCCGAACTGCGTCGAAGGCGCGTTGAGATGGATCTCCCAGTCGTCGATCACCCTCCAGCCGGTCGAGCGGTACAGCGGCTCGCCTGCCGGAGTCGCTCCGAGCAGTCCAACCGTGGCACCGTCTTGCGCGGCCCATCGCAGCACGCCGCCGAGCAGAGCCCGACCGTAGCCGCGACGCTGCATTGGGGGCGGAGTCGCCATCGTCCACAACGACACCGTCTCACCAGTTCGATGAGTTTGAACCGTCGAAACCGCTTCGCCATCGTCCTCCAGCAGCCAGAAGTCGATTGCGAGCCGACTCGTCACCGCATGCTGGACGACAACGGCGACGTGCTCGGGGTCCAGACGGTAGGCGTCGCTCGCCAACGTCGTCACAGCCGGCACGTCATCGAGCACCGCGCGTCTCACGCGGCGATCGCCGTCGCCTGCAGATGCGGCCAGATCGTGAGCCGATCGGCATCGCGCCGACCGCACTCCACCCGCTAGGCAGCCCGCCGGCGAGACGTGTGCCGGCGCCGGCGAACATCAAAAGCGTCGGACAGCCGCGCTCCTCGATGCTCTTGAGCGCGCTGCTCAGCGCTCTGCCGTCATCCTCGTGGATGAGCGCCACGTTCAGGTCAGCGCTCGGGAATCCGGACAATGCCAGCCACCAGCCGGGCCGAAGCTCCGTGCTCGCACCGTCAATCGCCAGGATCGCCGCGGCGGCCTCACCCATCCGCCGCCGAACAGTGACCAAATCCAGCATCCAACCCCTCCTGCGTCCCGGTTTGCTCGGCGAACAATGAGGCTACTGCAGTGCCCGTGCAACCGTCGCGAATGTCCGCGGTGGCGATTCATCCGCGCGAATCGGGGTTTTGCAGTGCCGCCTTGACGGCGAGGCTTCTGCTCAGGCCGGGACCGGCCAGCGTTTGCCGGCGATCTGCTCACCCCCGCAACGCAAGCACCGATGCCGGAGAAGCGATGG
Organism: Solirubrobacteraceae bacterium; assembly: GCA_035625625.1. Classification (GTDB taxonomy): domain Bacteria; phylum Actinomycetota; class Thermoleophilia; order Solirubrobacterales; family Solirubrobacteraceae; genus Palsa-465. The sequence continues at coordinate 3,916 of DASPPG010000233.1, read as the reverse complement.
CGGCATCCCGCCGGCGCTTGGCGGAGTCGGCGCGGACACCATGTTGCGAAGCCGGTCCCGGAGGAGCGCATTCCTCTGCCGCGGCCCGCTGGCCCCGCAACCGCTCAGGCGACGAGGGGCGACCAGCCGAAAGCGCGGCCGCGTGACCCCCCTTGCGAGGAATGCGGTGGCGAGCGTCAGCCGGCGCCGGTGACCCTGTCGCGGGCTTGTATACACAGGCTCCGGTGCGCTGGCGCGACCAGGAGCGCGTGATCTCCGCCGCGACCGTCCTGGCGCCGACGATCGGTCGCTGGCCTCTGCTCGTCTTTGGCCATTTTCTGGCGCGTTTGAATTGTTCCTGAAGCGTCGGCGGCGAGACGATATTGTCGGGTGAGTACGGCGTCCGTTTCGATCGGCCGGCCACGAGGGAGCGGAGAGGACATGGGCATGACCACGCGCACTGGCGTCGATGAGGTTCTTGAGCGCGCAGTCGCGAGCGGGGCAGTCCCAAGCGTTGCCGCAATTGCAGCCGATCGCGATGGGATCATCTATGAGGGTGGCGTGGGGCCGCGCGTCGCGGGCGAGAACGATGCGGTATCGGTCGACACCCATTACCGCATCATGTCGATGACCAAGATAGTCGCCACCACAGTGGCGCTGCAGCTGATGGAGCAGGGAAAGCTCGACCTCGACGCGCCCGTGGAGCGTTACTGCCCGGAATTCGCCGATTTGCGTGTGCTCGATGGCTTTGACGGCAACGCTCCCCAGCTACGGGCGCCGGCGACTCGGGCGACCGTCAAGCAGCTCGTCACCCATACCAGTGGGCTGAGCTACTGGTTCTGGAACGCCGACATCGTCAGGTGGGAGTCCGCGACCGGCATTCCGAACGTGCTCTCGGGTCTGAACGAGATCTTCAGGGCGCCGCTGATCGCTGACCCCGGGACAAGGTTCGAGTACGGGATCAGCATCGACTGGCTCGGCAGGGTTATCGAAGCGGCGAGCGGGGTCAAGCTCGATGAGGCGATCCGGCGCGGTGTCACCGAGCCGCTCGGCATGGACCAGACGGCCTTTCTGCTGAATGACGGGCAGCGCGCCCGCTCAGTCCCAGTGCACCTGCCGGGTGACGATGGGGCGTGGTGGGCGAGCGACATCGACCTCAGCCAGCAACCCGAGTATTGGTCGGGCGGTCATGGCCTTTACTCGACGCCGCGAGACTTCCTGAAGTTGCAGCGCGCCCTGCTGGGCAACGGCACCTCGCCGGACGGGACGAAGATCCTGGAGCCCGCCACGGTCGAGGCCGTGTTCAGCAACCAGATCGGCGAGCTCGACTTCCCGGCCGAGATCGTGACCGCCGACCCAATCGCGAGCTACACCTTTGTCGTCGGACCCGGCTTCAAGTGGGGCTTCGGGCTGCTGCTCAACGCGCAAGACATCCCTGGGCGCAGACGCGCGGGCAGCGGGGCGTGGATCGGGCTGCTGAATACGCACTTTTGGGTGGACCGCACGACCGGGCTCACCGCGGCGATCTACAGCCAGTGCCTGCCATTCGGGCCCGAGCCGGCGCTGCGCATGTACGACGAGTTCGAAGCCGCGCTTTACACGTCGCTGTAACCCACACTCAAAGGCTTGAGCGGCCGGCCGGCGCACCAGCCGAGTCGGAACTGACGGCAGACGCCGCGGGAAAACACCGGGCCGGTATCGACGATCGCCGAACCGCGTGGAGCCGATCGCGCGCCTCACATTCGGCCGCGCAGCTGGAGCGACGACCGCTTTCACGGTGGGACCCGCCATGCGACCGCCGATGGCTATGGCGACCAGGCGCACGTTCGACAGGACGCGCCGCTAGCTCGCGATGAGCAAGCACGTCCAATGATTTGCGCCATTCACGGGGGTTGCGCTTTGCCACCACGGGAGGAGCTGTGGCGAGGCGCTGCTCGTTGGTAGCAGGCACGGTGTAGGCGCAGCGCGAGGCCGGGGATGATGTCGAGGGAGCGCATGACGCGCTCCCTCGCCCCGATCTACGTGCGCTGGGGTCCGGCGATCGCTCCGCGCGTAGGCAGCAGCCAGCTGCCATTGGCCCTTGCGTGGCAAAGCACCCGCTGCTTGACGGCGCCGGCGGACGCCTGCTGAGTTCGAGCACGAGCGCCGGACCGCCGGGTGCGCCGCCGCGCGACGAGACTTCACCTGACCACCGAATCAAGTGCCGCCGGCGAACACCTAGCCCTTACCGTCCGGAAGGCCGGCCAAGAGGAGTATCGCTGATGTCTCCTGGCGGCCGGCGCTCGGATCAGTAGAAGTGGGCGGCGCTTCTACGCGATGGCCCGGATGTGGATGAGTTGAGTGTTCGCTCATTCTCCCCGTATGGATTCAACGTTCGATTCCGCGGCGGCAGCGCCCGCTCAGTTCGGCTGGTGCGCTGATCAACCCGTCCGCCGGCCAGCCCGCGAACGAGAGTTCGGTCATCGCCTTCTGCCGCCCTGCCAGACGTACGCGCCAGCAGGACCTCGGCAGTAGCCGTGAGCCGGCCAGAAAGTGAAGACCATGCTCTTCTTCTATGTCATTAAGCAGTACGAGCGAGCAGTTGTGTTCAAGCTCGGCAAGGTCGAAGGCCCAGCGCGCGGACCGGGGCTGATCTTCGTCTTGCCGCCCGTGCAGCGCATTCATCGCGTCTCGTTGCGGATCGTCACGCTGCCGATCCGGTCCCAGGGGATCATCACCAAGGACAACGTGAGCATTGACGTGTCTGCGGTGGCTTACTACCGGGTGGAGGATCCCGTCCGCTCAGTAGTCGCGATCGAGAACGTCGAGGCGGCGATCAGCCAGATCGCCCAGACCACGCTTCGCGCCGTGGTGGGGCGGCACACGCTCGATGAGCTGCTCTCCGATACCGACGCGATCAATCAGAATATCCGCGAGATCCTCGACGTGCAGACTGAGGAGTGGGGAATCAAGGTCACCGTCGTCGAGCTGCGGGATATCCAGTTGCCCGAGAGCATGCAGCGGGCGATGGCTCGCCAAGCCGAGGCCGAGCGCGAGAAGCGGGCGAAGATCATCGCCGCGCAGGGCGAGGCGCTCGCTGCCGGTGAGCTCGCGACCGCCTCGGACGTCATGATGGCGCACCCGCTGGCGCTGCAGCTGCGCAACCTCCAGACCCTGGTCGAGGTGGCAGTCGACAAGAACTCCACCGTGGTGTTCCCCGCCCCGCTGATGAGCACGATCGCCGAACTCTCGACGTTTCTGGAGCGCGAGAGCAAAGCCGCCGAGATGCCCGCCACCAGGCGCGAGCAGCCGACTGGGACCACAAATGGAGAACTCGTGACTTCGGACGGTCAGCAACACGCTCGACCGGTCGCCGGCACCCGCGATTAGCCTGGGAGAGCGTCCACCTGGACGACGACGCGCTGTAGCTGCGACCCCCGCACGAGTCTGCTCGAACTCCGCGAGATCGACGGGCCTCCGTTGCTCGAAGAGCTGCAGGCGGTCCCGCTTCCACCCAGCGGTGATCAGGCGCGGGTTTGTCGGTGTCCAGGAAGGTTGCCGCTGCTCGGCTCGCGGTTTGACCCCTACACCTCAGCAACCAGGATTGCGCCGCGACCGAGTGAGCGCGCGTCCGGCGAGTCCGGCGCTGACCATTGCATTCGTCGTCGGCCCCCCTCGGATCGCGCTATCGCTCTGGCGACGACGCGATAGCCCGTCGCCGGCGTCTTGTCGGACGCCGCTTCCGCGATTGCGATCGCCGGCGGCGACCCGCGGCACGATCACTTCCACGACTCGGGCGTCGCCGTGGACGGCCACTGCTTTGCCACGATTGCACTAGCCGCGCCCACCGGCTTGGCGGTGACCGCTGGCCATCGTGGAATTGTTCGCTACCCACAACCGGCAGACGACCGCCGGCTCGTCATACGGCGATTCCCAGGGGACAACAGAGGAGCGGCCG
>DASPPG010000232.1:0-41267 GCA_035625625.1 Solirubrobacteraceae bacterium | reverse complement strand
GGGGGCCGCAGACTGGGGGCCGGGGCTGGGGTGGTGGGGGGTCCAGTCGGCGCGCGAGGTGCGATCAACCGACGGCGCCGGCCCGCGCCAGCTCGACCAGCAGCCGCACGCCGAACCCGGTGGCGCCCTTGTCGGCGAAGTAGGGCCGGCCCACGTCGTAGGCGGTGCCGGCGATGTCGAGGTGCGCCCACGGCACGTCACCGGCGAAGTTGTGCAGGAACTCCGCTGCGGTCACCGCCGTCGCCTCGCGCTTGGTGGTGCTGTTGACGATCTGGCCGTAGCGCCCCTTGATCATCTCCATGTACTCGGCGTGCAGCGGCATCCGCCACACGATCTCGCCCGTGGCCGCCGCGGCCGCCTGCACCGCGGATGCCCACGTCTCGTCGTTGCTCATCAGGCCGGCGTAGGTCGAGCCGAGCGCGACCACGATCCCGCCCGTCAGCGTGGCCACGTCGACGAGGCGCTGCGCTCCCTCGCGGCGCGCGTAGGCGATGCAGTCGGCGAGTACGAGACGTCCCTCGGCGTCCGTGTTGTTGACCTCGACCGTGGTGCCGTCGAGCCCGCGCACGATGTCTCCGGGCTTGACGGCGTGGCCGCTGGGCAGGTTCTCGGTGGCGCCGACAAGCGCCATCACGCGCACCGGAGCCTGGAGCTCGGCGAGCGCCCCGATCGCCTCGATCACCGCGGCGCCGCCGCACATGTCGAACTTCATCTCGTGCATCGTGCCCGGCGGCTTGAGCGAGAGCCCGCCCGAGTCGAACGTGACCGCCTTGCCGATCAGCGCGAGCAGCGGGACCCCGTCGCTGCCGGCGGTGCCGTCGTAGTCGATCCTGATCAGCCGGGCCGACTCGTCCGACCCCTGCGCCACCGCCGCGAAGGCCCCCATTCCCTCCTCGCGGATGGCGCCCTCCGCGAGCACGACGTGCCGGAGGCCGTGCCGGCCGGCGAGCTCCTCGGCGTAATGCGCGAGCGCGGTCGGCGGCAGGTCGTTCGCCGGCGTGTTGCCCAGATCGCGGGCCCGATTCTGCGCGTCGGCCAGGATCGTCGCCACGCGCACCGGCTCGGACACGTCGTGGTGCGCGCTGACGAGAAGTGTCCGCACATGCCGCGACTCGTTGTTCGGCTTGTAGCGCTCGAAGCGGTAGGCGTGAAGCAAGGTCCCCTGGACCAGTCCCTCGACCACGTCCTCTGAGACGTGGTGGGGGACCTCCCAGCACAGCGTGGAGGCGCCGATCTCTCGCGCCCGGCCGTGCGCGATCGCGGCCGCGACGCGCGCCCGCTCGGCGTCGAACTCGTTCCGCTCACCCAGCCCGATCAGGACGAAGCGTGCGCCCTCGGCGTGCGTGACGGCGAGGCGCTTGAACTTCCGCTGCGCCTCGCCCGAGTCGAGCAGCGCCTGGAGCGCGCCACCGGGTAGGTCGTGTGCGACGTCCTCGCCCTCGAACACCCCCACCACGATCGTGTCGGCGCCGGTGTCGCGTGGACTCCCGGTCGTCGCCTCGACGTGCACCGGCGCAGGATACAAGTGCCACTACGATTGAGGTTCCGCCCCAAGAGTCCCGAGAAAAGAGACGACATGCCCAACACCGTGATCCTCTCAACCGCCAGAACGCCGATCGGCAAGCTCGGGGGCGGTCTGGCCAGCGTCGATGCCACCGAGCTCGGAGGGACGGCGATCCAGGCCGCGCTCGAGCGTGCCGAGGTCGCGCCCGATCAGATCCAGCACGTTGTGATGGGTCAGGTGCTCCAGGCGGGGCAGGGGCAGATCCCCTCGCGCCAGGCGCAGATCAAGGGCGGCATTCCCAAGGAGATCTCTTCCGAGACGATCAACAAGGTGTGCGCGTCCGGGATCCGCTCGGCGTGCCTGCTCGACAACGCGATTCGTGTCGGCGACCTGGAGGTCGGTCTCGCCGGCGGGATGGAGTCGATGTCCAGCGCGCCCTACCTGCTCAAGCAGGCGCGCTTCGGGTTCCGCATGGGCGACGGCAAGGCGATCGACGCGATGATCAACGACGGTCTCACCAACCCGTTCAGCGGCAAGCACATGGCTCAGGAGGCGAGCGAGGTGGCCGCCGAGCTCGAGCTCACCCGCCCCGACCTCGACCGCTGGGCGCTGCGCTCGCATCAGCTCGCGGTCAAGGCCACCGACGAGGGGCGCCTGCCCGAGGAGATCGTGCCGGTCACGATCAAGGGCAAGAAAGGCGACACCGTGGTCGAGATCGACGAGGCGCCGCGGCGCGACGCCAGCCTCGAGACGCTGGCCAAGCTCCCGCCGATCTTCATGAAGGACGGCTCGCACACGGCCGGCAACTCGCCGGGCGTCAACGACGGTGCCGGCGCGCTCGTGGTGGCGAGCGACGAGTGGGCCAAGCGCAACGGCAAGACCGCGCTGGCGCGAATCGTCGCCCACGCCCAGGTCGCCGACGACTTCCCCTACCTCGCGCGCACGCCGGCCAACGCGTCGAAGAACGCGCTCGCGAAGGCGGGCCTGAAGGTCGACGACATCGACCTGTGGGAGATCAACGAGGCGTTCGCCTCGGTCACGCTCAACTCGATCCGCATGCTCGGGATCGACGAGGACAAGGTCAACGTGAACGGTGGCGCGGTGGCCCTCGGGCACCCGATCGGCGCCTCGGGCGCGCGGATCCTCGGCTCGCTGGTGCTCGAGCTGCGCCGCCGCGGCGGCGGGCTCGGATGCGCCGCGATCTGCTCGGGCGGGGGCCAGGGCGACGCGGTGATCATCGAGGTCAATGGCGGCTAGCGGCTCGCCAGCAGCTGCTTTCTTCGACCTCGACCGCACACTGATGGAGGGCTCCTCGGCCTTCCAGTTCGGCCGTGCGGCGTACCGGGCGGGTCTGCTCAGCCGCCGGCAGCTGATCGCCGACGGCTGGGCGAACCTGAAGTTCCGGCTGCGCGGAGCGAGCGACGAGGACTCGCACGAGCTGCGCAACCGGATCTCGAGCTCGCTCGAAGGGACCCGCGTGCGCGACATGGAGCGGCTCGGCGCCGACGTGCTGGCCGGGGTCCTGCCACGCATCTATCCGCAGGTGCTCGAGCTCGCCTACGGGCATCAGGACGATGGGCGGCGCGTGTACATCGTGACCGCCGCCTCGCAGGAGCTGGCCGAGATGCTGGCGCGGGTGCTTGCCTTCGACGGCGCGATCGGCTCGCAGTTCTCCGAGGTCCAGGACGGCGTGTACACGGGCCGGCCGGCCGGGCTGTTCATCTACGGCAAGGAGAAGGCCCTGGCCATCCAGCGCCTGGCCGAGCGCGAGGGGATCGACGTGTCGCAGTCCTACGCGTACTCCGACTCGGCGTCGGACCTCCCGATGATGCGGCTGGTCGGCCATCCCGTCGCGGTCAACCCGGATTCGGCGCTGGCCAAGGCTGCTCGAGAGGAGCACTGGGAGGTGCTGCGTTTCGATCGACTCGGCCGCCGGCTGAAGGCGGCGGTCGGGCTGGTGGGGGCGGCGGTCGCCGGCGGCGTCGGATCGGCGGCGGTGGCCGCGCACAACCGGCGCCGGCGCGGGCTCGTCGCCAAGCTGCGATGAGGGCCGTGCGACCGGGGTGTTGGATGACGGCCGGCGGCGCCTAACGGCGCGCCTTATCCTTCGAGTCGATGGCTACCACCGGGTCGGACTTCGAGCGCTGGGAGCGCGACACGTTTCGAGCGACGCCCGAACGCGACGCGCCGTTCTCGACCATCTCGGGCGAGCCGATCAGGCCGCTCTACACCGAAGCTGACCTGCCCGCCGAGCCGGACGCGGCGATTGGCTTCCCCGGCGAGTACCCGTTCACGCGGGGCGTGTACGGCTCGATGTACCGGGGGCGGCTGTGGACGATGCGCCAGTTCGCCGGGTACGGCACCGCGGCGGAGACCAACCGGCGTTTTCGCTACCTGCTCGACCACGGCCAGACCGGCCTGTCGACCGCGTTCGACATGCCGTCGCTGATGGGCCTGGACTCGGACCATCCGCGCTCTGAGGGCGAGGTCGGACGCGAGGGGGTGGCGGTCGACTCGCTCGAGGACATGGAGACGCTGTTCTCCGGGATCCCGCTGGACGAGGTCACGGTGTCGATGACGATCAACGCGCCAGCGGCGATCATGCTCGCCTTCTACGTGGTGGCGGGCGAGCGCCAGGGCGTGGCGGCGGAGCGGCTGGGCGGGACGATCCAGACCGACATCCTCAAGGAGTACATCGCCCAGAAGGAGTGGTGCTTCCCGGTCGATCCGGCGATGCGGCTGGTGGGGGACATGATCGAGTGGTGCGCCCAGAACATGCCGAGATGGCATCCGGTGTCGATCAGCGGCTACCACATCCGGGAGGCCGGCTCGACCGCGGCCCAGGAGCTGGCGTTCACGCTCAAGGACGGCCTGACCTACGTCGAGCAGGCGGTGGCGCGGGGGCTGGACGTCGATGACTTCGCGCCGCGGCTGTCGTTCTTCTTCAACGCCCACATCGACTTCTTCGAGGAGATCGCCAAGTACCGGGCGGCGCGTCGGATCTGGGCGCGTGAGCTCAGGGACACGTTCGGGGCGCGCAAGCCCGAGTCGTGGCGGATGCGCTTTCACACCCAGACGGCCGGCGTGTCGCTGACGGCGCAGCAGCCGCTCAACAACATCGTCCGCACGGCGATCGAGGCGCTCGCGGGCGTGCTCGGCGGGACCCAGTCGCTGCACACGAACTCGTTTGACGAGGCGCTCGCACTCCCGACGGAGGCGGCCGTCCGCGTCGCCCTGCGCACCCAGCAGATCATCGCCGAGGAGACCGGGGTGGCGAACACGATCGACCCGCTCGGCGGGAGCTATTTCGTCGAGGCGCTAACCGATCGGATGGAGGAGCAGGCCTACGAGTACTTCGCCAAGATCGATCAGCTCGGCGGCATGGTCGAGGCGGTCAAGCGCGGCTTTCCGCAGCGCGAGATCGCCGATGCCGCGTTCCGCTACCAGCGGGAGCTCGAGTCCGGCGCGCGCAAGCTGGTCGGCGTCAACGCGTACACCGAGGGCGACGACCTCGGCCCCGAGATCCTGCGGATCGACCCGGCGTTCGAGGTCGAGCAGGTGCAGCGGGTGCAGGCGACCCGCGAGCGGCGCGACCCGGATCGTGCGGCGCGGGCGCTCGAGGCGCTCGTCGCGGCGGCGCGCGACCCGGGAGAGAACCTGATGCCGATGCTGCTCGAGGCGGCGCGGGCCGAGTGCACCGAGGGGGAGATGGTCCGCGAGCTGCAGACGGTGTTCGGCAGCTACCGCGAAGCCCCCGTGTTCTGACTCGAATCGTCGGCGGCGCCTGACGGCGGCGCCTTAGCTAGCCAGCCGATCCAGCCCGCTCGATGGCACCACCGGTGGCCCACCGGTCCTGAAACCCATTAATAAATAAAATCCCATCCCCTCGATGCCCGCAGCCACCGAGAAGAAGATCCGTGTTGTCGTCGCCAAGCCCGGCCTCGACGGGCATGACCGCGGCGCCAAGATCATCGCCCGGGCGCTGCGTGACGCCGGTATGGAGGTGATCTACACGGGCCTTCACCAGACGCCCGAGCAGATCGTCGAGACCGTGATCCAGGAGGACGCCGACGCGGTCGGACTGTCGATCCTGTCCGGCGCCCACATGACGCTCGTGCCGCGGGTGCTCGAGCTGCTGCGCGAGCAGGGGGCCGACGATGTCGTGGTCACGCTGGGCGGGACGATCCCGTCCGACGACGTCAAGGAGCTCAAGGAGCTCGGCGTCGCCGAGGTGTTCACGCCGGGCGCCTCGACCGAGCAGGCGGTCGAGTTCATCCGCAACGCGGTCCGGGCGTGACGTTCGTCACACGCCGGCCGTTCCCGGGGGTCGTCGGGGTCCCGGCTGATTGACTCGTCAGTCAACAGGGTAATATGCGTCATCGTTTGAACTTCTAGGAGGCCTGACTTGAAGATTTGCGTCCTCGTCAAAGAGGTGCCTGACGCGGCCGTCGAGAAGCGCATCGACCCATCGACGGGCCGATTGGACCGCTCGGGCGAGAAGAACCTCAACCCGTATGACACACACGCCATCGAGGCGGCTATGCAGATCCGCGAGGGCGACGCCGTCGAGGTCGATGAGATCGTCGCGGTGACCATGGGCCCCGAGTCGGCGACGCGTGCCCTGCACAAGGCGGTCTCGCTGGGGGCCGACCGTTCGGTGCAGCTGACCGACGACGGGCTGGCCGGATCCGACGTCGCGGCGACCGGCTACGCGCTGGCGAAGGTGCTCGAGAAGGAGTCGCCCGACCTGGTCCTGCTCGGCCAGCAGTCTGACGACGGCGAGTGCTACACGATCGGCGCGGTGGTGGCCGACCACCTGAAGATGCCGTCTCTGACGCAGGTGATCAAGATGGACGTCTCGAGCGACGGCCTCCGGTGCGAGCGCCAGGCCGAATACGGCTACGACACCGTGCAGGTGAAGCTGCCGGCGGTGATCTCGGTCGGCGATGCGATCAACGAGCCCCGCTATCCGTCGCTGAAGGCGATCATGGGCGCGCGCAAGAAGCCGCTCGAGAAGGTGACCGCCGGCGACGTCGCAATCGACGCTTCGCTGGTCGGCGCGGACGGCTCGCGCGTTGCCTGTGGTGATTTCCACGCGCCCGAGGCCAAGCCGGCAGGGCAGGTCATCGAGGACGAGGACACGACTGAGACCGTCGAGAAGATCGTCGCGTGGCTCGAAGAGAGGAAGTTGATCTAGGTATGGCTGACGTTCTCACATACGTCCTGCACTACGAGGGCGAGTTCAACAAGAACTCGCTGGGCGCGGTGTCGGAAGGTAGGGCGCGGGCGAAGGAGATCGGTGGCGAGTGCCACGCGGTCGTCGTCGGTGGCGCCGGCCTAACGGACGCGCTCTGTCAGTCGCTTGGGGCCTACGGCGCGACCAAGGTGTTCCGGGCCAAGGGTCCGGAGGGTCTCGCCCAGCCGGTGGTCGACGTGATGGCCAAGGTGATCGACGAGCACGGGCAGTCGTATGCGCTGTTCGGCGGCGGCCTGCTGGGGTTCGAGATCGGCGCCGGCCTGGCCGCACGCAAGCACGCCGGCGTGACCATGGAGGTCACCGGTGTGCGCGCCGAGGACGGCAAGCTGGTGGCCGAGCGCCCGATCCTGCAGGACTCGCAGATCTCGGTGTCGCGGTACAAGGGCGACCTCGGGATCATCATCGGGCGGATCAACGCCTTCGAGGCCCGGACGGTCGACGGCGGGTCGGCCGAGGTCGTCGACGTCGACATCGACTACTCGCCCTGGTCGACCCAGGCCGAGATGGTCCAGCGCGGCGAGCAACGCGGCGCGGACGTCGACATCGAGGGCGCCGACATCCTCGTCGCCGGCGGGCGCGGACTGGGCAAGCCCGAGGGCTTCGAGCTGCTCGAGCAGCTGGCCGGCGCGTTCGGCGGCAACTCGGCGGTCGCGGCCACGCGAGCCGTGGTCGACGCCGGCTGGTACCCGTACGCGGCCCAGATCGGCCAGACCGGCAAGACGGTGGCCCCGAAGCTGTACCTCGCCGCCGGCATCTCCGGCGCGATCCAGCACAAGGTCGGGATGCAGTCCTCAGAGAACATCGTCGCGATCAACAAGGACGCCGGCGCGCCGATCTTCGAGTTCTCCGACCTTGGGGTGGTGGGCGACCTGAACAAGATCGTCCCCAAGCTGATCGAGGCGATCAAGGCGAAGAAGGGCTAGTCGCTCTATGGCGTCGATGAACGGCCACGTGGCGGTCGCCCCGAGCGAGTTCCCGCCCCCCGTCGACCCGGTGGGCGAATTCGTCAAGCGCGAGCTCGATCCCGAGGAGGACCGGATCGACGTCGGCGTGGCGATCGTCGGTGGCGGTACCGCCGGTCTGGCCTGCGCGAACCGGCTGCTGCAATTGCTCGCCGAGGACCCTGAGCTGTTGGAGAAGCTCGGGGAGGTGCCCGTGGCCGTGATCGAGAAGGCCAAGACCTGCGGCGGCCACAACCTGTCCGGCGCGGTCATGCGACCAGGCCCCCTCCAGGAGCTGTTCCCGGAGCTGTCGCGGGAGGACTGGCGGTCGGAGAAGTTCGCGTTCGGCGAGGTGACCAAGGAATCGGTCTACATGCTCACCGGGTCCAAGACGAAGCTCCGGGTCCCGATCCCGGCGGTGCCGAACTTCAAGAACCACGGCAACGAGGTGGTCTCGGTATCGGCGCTCGCCCGCTACCAGCAGCGCCAGGCCGAGGAGGCCGGGGCGTATGTCCTGACCGAGACCTCGGCCACGCAGCTGATCGTGTCCGACGGGCGCGTGGTCGGGGTTCGCTCCGGGGACAAGGGCCGAGGCAAGGATGGCGAGCCGCTGGGCAACTTCGAGCCCGGCACCGACATGAACGCCCGGGTCACGGTGCTGGCCGAAGGTTGCTGGGGGCATCTGACCGGCGCCGCCATCAAGGAGTTCGGCCTGGCCGAGAATCGGGAGCCGCAGGTGTGGGAGCTCGGGGTCAAGGAGGTGTGGAAGGTCCCGAAGCCTCTCGACCGCGTGATCCACACGTTCGTCCAGCCCTGGCCCCTGAAGGTGGCGGCGAAGTACGGCCATCTGGGCGGCACGTGGCTGTACCCGATGAAGAACGACAAGGGCGAGGACCTGGTCTCGATCGGGTTCGTCGTCGACCTCAACTATCGCGACGCCACCACCTCGGCCCACGATCTGCTCCAGGCGTTCAAGACCCATCCGCTGGTCAAGGACATCCTCGACGGCGGCGAGCGTGTGGCGTGGGGGGCGAAGGCGCTTCCCGGCGGCGGCTACTGGTCGATGCCGAAGCTGACGATGCCCGGGGCGCTCCTCGTCGGCGACGCCGCCGGGATGGTCGACACGGCCGCGCTCAAGGGCGTGCACCACTGCATCAAGTCCGGCATCCTGGCCGCCGAGGCGATCTACAGCTCGCTCAAGTCAGGTACGTCGCTGGAGGCCTACGAGGACGCGGTCGAGCAGTCCTCGATCGCGAAGGAGCTATACCAGGTACGCAATACTCGGCAGGCCTTCCAGAAGGGCTTCCTCGTCGGCAGCCTGTTGGCGGGGCCCTCGATCATGTCCAAGGGCAAGGTCCCACCCGGTCGGCAGCAGTGGCACCGTGACGACGCCGAGCCGATGTTCATCGGGGATACCCGCGAGCGCTATCCGAAGGCCGACGGCAAGTACATCTTCGACAAGCTCTCCTCGGTATACGTGTCGGGCAACTCCACGCGCGACGACGCGCCCAACCACATCCGGGTGCGTAAGGAAGTCCCGCGCGAGATCGCCGAGACGTGGCGTTGGATGTGCCCCGCCGGCGTCTACGAGATCCCCGACGACGCTCCGGAGACGGGCCGCGTCGACGTGATCGTCAACTACACCAACTGTGTGCAGTGCGGCGCGATCACGGCCAAGGGCGGGCGGCTGACGCCACCCGAGGGTGGCGACGGGCCGCTGTACACGGTGACGTAGTCGTATCGTCGGCCGGGGCTCGCGCCGGCGTCGGGAACCCCGCGGCGCGACTTTTGCCGGCACACGTTGTTGGTAACTGCGCATGTCTCGGGTGCGCATCAGTGCGCTCGCCGGCGCTGTCTGCGCGCTGGCGGCGGCTCTTGGCACGGCGTCGGCCGGCGCGACCACGCCACCGCGCGATCAGCTGCGCTCGCTCGTGTGCCAGAAGGCGCTCGACCCGCCGATGCGCGCCGTGTCGATCGAAGCGGTGATGCGGCCGGTGGCGGGGACGGAGAGGATGGAGATGCGCTTCGAGCTGATGCGCCAGTCGGCACCGGGTGGGCCGTTCACGGTGGTGCGGGGACGGCTCCTGGGGAGCTGGATATCGCCGCAGAATCCGACGCTGGGCCAGCGGCCCGACGACGTGTGGATCCTCACCCACCCGGTCGTCGACCTCGCGGCGCCGGCGACGTATCGCTTCCGGGTCGTGTTCCGGTGGATCGGCGCACAGGGGCAGCGGCTCGCCACCGCGGTCCAGACGAGCGCCGACTGCTACCAGCCCGAGCTCCGCGCGGACCTGCTCGTGCGCTCGCTGACGGTGGCCCCGTTAGCGACGACGTCCGCCGACGACACCTACACGGCCGTCATCGCGAACCGTGGCCAGACCGGGGCCGGGCCGTTCGAGTTCGTGCTCGTCGGCGCCGGCAGCGCACCGCAGAGCGAGACGGTGGCGTGGGTGGGTCCGCGCTCCTCGGTGCGGGAACAGTTCGCCGCGCCGGCGTGCACCGCCGGCGGCAGCGTGACCGCGACCGTCGACCCCGACCACACGATCGACGAGTACGACTTCGCCAACAACGCGCTGTCCATCACCTGCCCGGCGCCGGCTTCGCCCCCGAGCTGAGCCGGGCTGAGCGCGCGCCTAGGAATCTGCCAGCCACGCCAGGAAGCGGCCCTGCGACCAGCAGCGGCCAATGGCCTCGGCGCGCAGGGCCGACCGGTCGACCACCGCCACGCCGATGATGCTGTGGCCAGAGGCGCGGCGATCGCCAAGTGTCGGTATCGCCGGCGCGACTCCGACGCCCTCCGCTGACACCCACGCCACCGCCCGACCGGCCGCCGCTTCGCCGAGGCGGTGCAGGAAGCGCAGGCGGCGCTCGAGCGGGAAGCGCGACAGCGCCCACGTCGTAGTGACGACAGGCAGGGCGTCCGCGGGCACACGGGCGACGGCGTCGGGCAGCACGTCGACGGCGTCACCTCGCACGAGGAGCGGAGGAGCCGTCGCCGCCAACGCCATCTCGGCTTCGAGCCGCGCGCTCCGCTCCGGCTGATCCGGCCACAGGCAGGCCCGCAACCATCGAGCGTCATTCGCGTCGGTCACGTCGAGCGGATCGAGGTCGACGCCGACCCGGGCCGACGTCGATCAGCCCAACCGCATCGGCGCTCACCCGGCGCGCCGCCTCGGCGATGGCCGGAGACAGCACGGCGTGACGTCCGGTCTCGTTGGTGCGCGTCTTCCGGCGCACGGCGACGGACACGACCGAGTCGGTCATTCTGAGCAGCGTGTCGATCGCCGCCCGGGCGGCAGCCTCGCCGTCCGCAGTGGCATAGGCGCCGGCGAGCGCCGGGGCGCGTCCGGCGAGGGCGAGGTCGTGGAGCGCGGCCAGGATCACCGTGGGGTGTCGCTTGCGCGCTGGCGCCGCCTCGATGGCGCGGAGCGCCTCGTCGGACTCACTCAGGGCGACGGCGACACGCTCGTACAGCGGCGATGTTTCGGCGGCGTCGACCTCACCGAAGTGTCGGTACACCTGGGCGAGCGCGCCGGCCCTACCCGCGCGTGCGGCGCTTGCTGCGGTCGGCGCTGGCATCCCGCCGAATCTAGCCATCGGAAGGTCGGCGGTGGGCAGGTGGCAGACAGGGGGATCGCGGCGATTTGCGCCCAGGGGGTCAAGTCCGGGCCGCTACACTCGATAACACCATGAAGACCGGTGTACATCCCGAGTATGTCGAGGCTCACGTCCGCTGTACCTGCGGCAATGAGTTCATGACCCGCTCGACCAAGCCCGAAATCCACGTTGAGATCTGCTCTGCCTGCCATCCCTTCTACACCGGCCGGCAGAAGCTCGTCGACACGGGCGGCCGCGTCGAGCGCTTCCAGCGGCGAGTGGCCAAGGGCCGGCGCGCCGCACGGACCAGCGCGAGCACTTCTTAGCCACGGGCGGGGACGGTGAGCGCCGCGGTCGAGGAGGGGCGGCTGACCGCGACGCGCGACGCCCCCGTCGGGGGTCAGGCCGTGCTCGAGGGAGTGATGATGCGCGGCGTGAATTCGTGGGCGCTGGCCGTGCGCAAACCGCCCGAGGAGGACCGCGGCCTGGGCGAGATCGACGTCCAGGCGTTCCCGCTCGAGTCGTGGGCACGACGGCGGCGGGCTTATCGCCTGCCCGTGATTCGCGGCGTGGTCGCGCTGGTCGAATCGCTGGCGATCGGGATGCGCGCCCTGGGGCTATCGGCCAACGCCCAGCTTCCCGAGGAGATGCAGGAGATCTCGAGCGCCGCCTGGATCGGGACGGTCACGGTGGCGTCCGTGTTCGCGATCGGGCTGTTCTTCGTCGTCCCGGTCGGCCTGACCAGCCTGATCAAGCATCAGCTCGGTTCCTCAGTGGCGTTCTGGGCCGTGGAGGGCGTACTCCGGACCTCGATCTTCCTCGGCTACCTGGTGCTGCTTTCACGCGTGCGCGACCTCCGGCGCGTGTTCGAGTACCACGGCGCCGAGCACAAGGCGATCTCGTGTTACGAGGCGTCAGACGAGCTGACGCCGGCGCGGGCCGCGCTCTACTCGCGCCTGCATCCTCGCTGCGGCACGAGCTTCCTGCTGATCGTGATGATCATGGCCATCTTCGTGTTCGCCCCGGTCGGGCTGCCCGCGTGGTGGATCCTCGTGCTGACCCGGATCGTGGGGATTCCGGTGATCGCTGGTCTCTCGTTCGAGGTGATCAAGTGGGCGGGACGGAACCGCCGGCGGGGCTGGGTGCGGGCGGTCATGTACCCGGGACTACAGCTCCAGCGGCTGACCACGCGCGAGCCGGACCTCGACCAGCTGGCGGTGGCGATCGCCTCGCTGAAGGCTGTGCTGGCGCGTCAGGAAGGTTCGGGCGTCTCGGCGGCCGACCTGGTCGGTCTCGAAGTCGTGGCCTAGCCAGGCTGCGACCTAAACTCGTTCATCGCCATGATCGATGAACTCGTCTCACAGATCGAGTCGCGCTTCGGGGAGCTCGAGCAGGAGCTGTCCGACCCCGCGGTGATCGGCGACCGGCAGCGCTTCGCCGCCGCCAGCCGCGCCTACCGCGAGCTCGAGCCGGCCGCTCGGCTCGCGTCGGAGTACCGGCGGTCGGCGGACGATTTGGAAGGCGCGCGGGAGCTGCTGGCCGAAGATGGAGACGACCCCGAGCTGCGGGCCATGCTCGAGTCATCGCGGGCGCGGATGGGCGAGCTCGAGGACGAGATCCGGCTGGCCATGGTCGAGCGGGATCCGAACGACGACAAGAACGTGATCGTCGAGATCCGCCCGGGCCCGGGGGGCGAGGAGGCTGGGCTGTGGGCCGGTGACCTGTACCGGATGCTGACGCGGTACGCCGAGCGGCGGGGCTACGCGGTCGAACCGCTGGCGATCGGGGACGGGACCTACACGTTCGCGGTGAAGGGCGACGGGGCCTACTCGGTGTTCAAGTTCGAGGGCGGCACCCATCGCGTGCAGCGGGTGCCCGAGACCGAGTCCCAGGGCCGGATCCACACCTCGACGGCCACGGTGGCGGTGCTGCCCGAGGCCGAGGAGGTCGAGGTCGAGATCGACCCCGGGGATCTGCAGATCGACACCTACCGGAGCACCGGACCTGGCGGCCAGTCGGTGAACACGACCGATTCGGCCGTGCGGATTACCCACAAGCCAACCGGGATCGTCGTCTCGATGCAGGACGAGAAGTCACAGCTACAGAACCGCGAGCGGGCCATGCGAGTGCTGCGCGCGCGGCTGTACGAGCGAGCGCTGGCCGAGCAGCAGGCGGCGGTGGCGGCCTCGCGCGCGGCGCAGGTCGGCACCGGCGAGCGGGCCGAGAAGATCCGTACCTACAACTTTCCCGAGCGGAGAGTGACCGACCATCGCATCGGCATGCGGCTGCACAACCTCGACGAGATCCTGATGGGACAGCTCGACGAGCTGACGGGGGCTTTGCAGGACGACGAGAAGCGCCGGCGCCTCGAGGAGAAGGCCGCGAGTGTCTGAGGCGGCCGTCGGCCGGCCGACCGTCGCTGGAGCATTGTCGGACGCGACGTTCGCGTTGGGTGCCGCCGGGTGCGATACCCCAAGATTGGATGCCGAGCTCCTGCTGGCGTCGGTGCTGGGGGTGGAGCGGGGACGGTTGGTCGTGGATGCGCGGTCCGAGCTTGACGCATCGGCGCTGGCTCGGTTCGAGGCGCTGGTGGCCCGGCGGGCCGCCCGGGAGCCGGTGGCGTACATCCTCGGGCGCAAGGAGTTCCGGCGGATTGAGCTGTTCGTGGATCGCCGCGTGCTGATCCCCCGGCCGGAGACCGAGCTGCTGGTGGAGGTGGGGCTGTCGTTGCCGTCGGGTGCCCGCGTCGTGGACATCGGAACTGGGAGTGGGGCGGTGGCGCTGGCGCTGGCCGACGAACGGCCGGACCTTTCGATCGTGGGAACCGACGTGGATCCCGACGCTCTCGCGGTGGCGCGGGAGAACGGCGCTCGGCTGGGGTTGCAGGTTTCGTTCTTGGAGGCCGATCTGCTGGAGGGGCTGGACGGGCGGTTCGACGCCGTGCTGGCCAACCTGCCCTACGTGGCCTCGGGCGTCGATCTGCCCCCGGAGATCGCGCGATATGAGCCCGCGGGCGCGCTGTTCTCCGGACCCGACGGCCTGGACCTGATCCGGCGGTTGCTGCCGATGGTGGCCGGGCTGCCGCTGGTGGCCCTGGAGGTCGGACTGGCCGCCTACGTGGCGTCACTGGCACGGGAGGTAGGGTTCGGGTCAGTGGAGATCCTGCGCGATCTCGCCGGTCACGAGCGGGTGGTGGTGGCGCGGCATTGAGCGACGCCGCCGCCGCGCTGGAGCGGTGCATCGCCGAGGGTGGTGTCGCGGTGTTCCCCGCCGACACGGTGTATGGACTCGCGTGCGATCCGGATGACCGCTTCGCAGTACAGCGGCTGTATCTCCTCAAGCGGCGGAGCCTCGAGAAGCCCTCGGCCGTGATGTTCTTCGACCTCGAGGCGGCGTTCGCAGCGTTGCCCGAGCTCGGCACGAAGACCCGGGTGGCGATGAGTCGTCTGCTGCCTGGCGCGGTTTCCTTCTTGGTCCCGAACCCGGCCGGGCGGTTTCCGCTGGCGTGCGGGGCGGACGTCTCAACGCTCGGCGTGCGGGTGCCGGACGTGCCCCGGTTCGCGGGCATGCGCCGGCCGGTCCTGCAGTCGAGCGCCAATCGCGCCGGTGGCGCCGATCCCCGGCGTTTGCAGGACGTGGCCAGGCTGCTGCGCGCCGCGGTGGACCTCGTGATCGACGGCGAAGAGCTGCCCGGGACGCCCTCGACGGTCGTGGATCTGCGGCGCTACGAGGAGGACGGCGAATGGAGCACCGTGCGCGCCGGCGCCGTCGGCGAGCGTGAGCTGACCGAGGCGCTGCACTGGCAGTACCACTTCGACGCGGCTTCCTACGCGGAGGAGATCAGAGCCGACCTGCCTGCCTACGACGCGCTCCAGGACGCGGTGGCGCGCGCATCCGGGTCGGGGGCTCGGCGGATTTTGGAGCTCGGCACGGGCACCGGGGAGACCGCACGCCGGCTGCTCGACCGGCATCCGGAAGCGGGGCTCGTGGGCGTCGACGAGAACGAGGGGATGCTGGCGGTGGCGCGGGACCGGTTGCCGTCCGGGCGGGTTTCGCTTCGGACGGGTCGGATCGAAGAGCCGCTACCAGAGGGGCCGTTCGATGTCGTGGCCAGCGCGCTCTGCGTCCATCATCTCGACGACGCCGGCAAAGCCGATCTGTTCGCCCGGGTGCGCGACGTGTTGGCGCCGGGTGGGCTGTTCGTGCTCGGCGACGTCGTCGTGCCTGCGGACCCTGCTTTGGCCACGACGCCGCTCACGCCGGGGTATGACCGACCGAGCCGGCTGGCGGATCAGCTGCGGTGGTTGGAGGAGGCAGGGTTCGCGCCGGCGGTGGCGTGGGAGGACGGCGACCTGGCGGTGGTGGCGGCCCGGCGGAGTTGAGGCGGTGGCGCCCGGCCGGAGTTGAGGCGGTGGCGCCAGCCGGTGTTGAGCTCCGGCGCGCCGGCGGGACTAAACCTAAATGGAGATCGTCGGCGGCGCCTGGCGGCGGCGCCTTAGGCTCAAGTGCTCGCCGGACGATAATTTCGTTGACCGCCCCCATTGCTAAGGTCGTATCTCGAGTGAACACACCAGATCTCCCACCTGACTTCTTCAATCGTCCCCTTGCCGAGGTCGATCCGGAGATCGCGGAGGTCCTGGCCAACGAGCTCGAGCGCCAGCAGCGGACGCTCGAGATGATCGCCTCAGAGAACTTCGTCCCGATGGCCGTGCTCGAGTGCCAGGGGTCGGTGCTGACCAACAAGTACGCGGAGGGCTATCCCGGCAAGCGTTACTACGGCGGATGCGAGTACGTCGACGTCGCTGAGCGGCTGGCCATCCAGCGGGCGACCGAGCTGTTCGGCGCCGACCACGCCAACGTGCAGCCCCACTCGGGCGCGCAGGCCAACATCGCCGTGTACCACGCGCTTCTGGAGCCCGGGGACACCGTCATGGGGTTGGAGCTCTCACATGGTGGTCATTTGACGCACGGCATGAGGATCAACGTGTCGGGCCGGCTGTACGACATCGCGCCGTATCACGTCAGCCGCGAGACGGGCTGGATCGACATGGACGAGGTCGAGCGGATCGCGCTTGAGCGCCGGCCCAAGCTGATCCTCGCGGGCTGGTCGGCCTATCCACGCTTCCTCGACTTCGAGCGCTTCCGCGCGATCGCCGACGAGGTCGGCGCCCACCTGGTGGTCGACATGGCGCACTTCGCCGGCCTGGTCGCGGCGGGGCTCCATCCGAGTCCGGTGCCGTACGCCGACGTGGTCACGACCACGATCCACAAGACGATTGGCGGCGGCCGCGGCGGGATGATCCTGTGCACCGAGGAGCTGGCCAAGCGGATCGACTCCGCGGTGTTCCCGGGCCAGCAGGGCGGGCCCCTGGAGCACATCATCGCCGGCAAGGCGGTGGCACTGCGAATCGCCCAGTCCGAGGCGTTCCGTGAGCGCCAGGAGCGGACGCTGACGGGCGCCCGTGCGGTGGCGGCCGAGCTGTTGCGCGCCGGCGGTGGCGTGAGCGTCTTGACCGGCGGGACCGATGTGCATTTGGTTTTGTGCGACCTGCGCGAGTCGTCGTTGGACGGACGGCAGGCGGAGGATCGGCTGGCCTCGATCGGGATCACCGTGAATCGGAATGCGGTGCCGTTCGACCCGCGGCCGCCGGCGGTGTCCAGCGGGCTGCGAATCGGCACGCCGGCGCTGGCCACCCGCGGTCTCCAGCTCGAGGACTTCGTCGAGGTGGGGATGATCCTGGCCGAGGCGCTCGGTCAGGATGGGTTCGAGGGCCGGCGTGCGGAGCTCGCCGAGCGGGCCGCCGCGATCGCCGACCGGTACCCGCTGTACACGCGCGTCGGCGCGGCCGCGATCGTCTGAGCCGGCCGGTACCGGCTGTACACGCGCGTGGGCGCCGCCGCGATCGTCTGAGCCGGCCGGGGTTTCGGGCGTATCGCGGGACCCGTCTTCGACAACTCTGCAACTTCTCTGTGCCAATTCGGGCGCGGTCAGCTCGGTGGCGCCGCCACGGGGTGATACTGGCCGGCGTGAAGCCCGAAATCACCTGCACAGCCGGCCAATCGGGGCGCGGCGAGGAGGCCGTGGCATCTGATGCACGTGGGACGTGCACGAGGTGCCAGGGCCGGCGGCGGTGCGTCGGAATGGCCAGCTATGCATGACGTAGAGCGCGCGGTGGCGCGGATCGCAGGATCACAGGACAACGTGATCAGCCGAGAGCAGCTCTTGGTCGGTGGGCTGGGGCGCGGAGCGATCGCACACCGTGTCAAGGCGGGCACGTTGCAGCGGTTGCACTCGAGCGTCTACCTGCTGGGTGCGGCGCCGCCCACGCCGATGGGTCGAGCGCGGGCGGCAGCGTTCTCATGCGGCGACGGCGCGGTGATCAGCCACCGCGCTGCCGCACAGCTGTTCGGGCTACTCCCGCAGAACGGTGGCGTTGTCGACGTAACCGTCGCCGGCCGGAATGTCGGGCTTCGCTCAGGAGTCAGGCGCCACCGCGTTGCAGAGCTATCCCCGAAGGACGTCACGACCTTGTGCGGGATGGCCGTCACCTCGATCGCACGCACCATCTGCGACCTGGCCGCCACCGAGGCCCGAGCAGACTGCGAGGCCGCCTTTCAGGAGGCGCTCTACCGCCGCCTCGTCACGCCCCGGGCCCTGGAAGCGGTGCTGGCGCGAGAGCCGACTCGACGGGGAGCGCCCGTCATCCGAGCGCTCATCCGAGACCCGCGCTTGACTCGCTCCGAGCGTGAACGACTCATCCTGAAGCTGATCGACGACGCGCAGCTGCCGCGTCCCGTCACCAACGTCCGAACGCAGGGGTGCCTGGTCGATGTGCTGTGGCCCGCGCAAAGGCTGGTCCTCGAGTTCGATGGGTGGCGCGCGCACGGCCACCGACTCGCGTTCGAAAACGACCGCAAGCGCGACCAGTTGCTGGTGGCGGCGGGATACCGCGTGTTGCGAATCACCGACCGCCAGCTGATCGATGAGCCGCTGGCGGTGATCGCGCGCATCGCCCAGGCGCTCAAAACCTGAGGGCTACTCGAAGGCCGCCACCGTAGCCAGGATCACGAACGCCGCCACGAGCGCCGCTCCCTCGAACGCTGTCGCCTCTCCGTCGCCGGTGATCTGCCAGACGATGATCGCGGTGCCGATGAGAGCTCCGATGTAGACCGGCGCCAGGGAGAACGTCAGCCTGGTGGTCGTGAGCAGCGACACCAGCACAAGCACGGGATAGAGGAACGCCGCGATCTGGGAGACCGAGTTCTTCACGACGGAGATCGCGAGGTCGGCGTGGCCCTTGAAAGCCACTATGATCCCCGCCGCGTGCTCGACGGCGTTGCCGGCGATGGCGACGATCACCAAGCCGGCGAACGCCATTGAGATGTGCAGCGTGTGAATGGTCGGACCGAGCGCGTTGACGAACCAGTCCGACACGAAGGCGGACGCCGTGCCGGCGGCGACGAGAAGGGTGATGCTCGCGACGAGCCCGAGGCGCGGCTGCCCCCCGGCCGGCGCGCTCGCAGTCTCCGGCGAGGTCAGGTACTGGCGCAGCCACGCCCCGTACACGACGAGGATCGCCACCGCCCCGACGATCGAGATCGTCTCGGCGTGCTTGCTGGCCGGGTCCGACGAGGAGTGCGTCAGCCCGATCAGCACGATGATGAAAGAGGAGACCAACAACAGGGTGGCGGTGTCGTTGGGCAGTCTGGGGTTGAAGCGCATGACCCCGTCGTCTGCACGCCAGGCGCCGGCGAGAATGACCAGCCCGAGCACGAGCAGCGCGTTGACCAGGATCGAGCCGAGGATCGCGGTCTCCGCGACCACCTGGTCGCCGGCGTTCAGGGCGAACAGGACGACGAAGAATTCGGGCAGGTTTCCGACCGTCGCCTGAAGCACCCCGGTGGAGGCGGGTCCGAGACGCTCGCCGAGTTGTTCGACGGCGAGTGCGACGATCCAGGCCAGGCCGGCGAGGGCCAGCGTCGCCAGGACGAAGGCGACGATATGGGAGACGCCGTGCGCGTAGCGAGCGACGCCGGCCAGCACGGTGAGCGCCGCCACCACGCCGAGCAGGATCAACTCGACTCGGGTGAGGCCGCTTACCTCGGCGCGGCGGCCGGTGTCCTGGGCAGGCGCCGACAAGCTAGGGGACCCTAACCGACCGGCTCGAACTCCCCGGTCTCGACCTCGCGTTGCACGCGCTCATCGATCTCGTCCTCGCTGGTCGCCGGGTCGGCCGTTCGGAGCTCCCGGGCGCGCCGGCTCTTGAACTTCAGGATCTCGAGCACGTAGATGAGATAGACGCTGGCCGCGACCGCGATCAGCACGATCGCGCCCATTACCAGCAGCCAGCCCAGGTGGTAGGTGCCGCGGTGGTTTGAGTACGGGATAAAGCGCAGGGCGACGGCCACGCCGGCGAGCATCAGCGTCCAGCCGTACAGATAGGCCACGGTCCGGCGCGGGCTGAAGCCCATCCGGGCCATGCGATGGTGGAAGTGGTTGAGATCGTGCGACCAGGGCTTTCGCCGGTACTTCAGTCGCTTCGCGACGACGAACCCGGTGTCGAGGAACGGCACGGCGAGCACGAACAGCGGCACGACCAGGGTGACCACGGCGCCCGTCTTGATCGATCCGATCACCGCCACCACGCCGAGCAGGTAGCCGAGCAGGTTGGCCCCCGAGTCGCCCATGAACACCGAGGCGGGATAGAAGTTGTGAAACAGGAAGCCGAGCGCCGCGCCGGCGGTTAGAGCGGCAAGCACTCCGGCTCCGCTGACGTGCAGGTCGAAGGCGATGATCGAGAACGCGACGCCGTCGATCGTGCACAGGCCGGCGGCCAGCCCGTCGACGCCGTCGGAGAAGTTCACGACGTTCATGAGCCCTACCAGCCAGATCACGGTCAGCACGCCGCCCGTGTTGGGCAGCTGGAGCGTCCCGATGAACGGGATCGTCACGTCGGTCACCAGGGCGTGGCCGACCGCGACCGCGATCACGGCTGCGGCGATCTGCCCGATCAGTTTCACGAGCGGCACCAGCGGACGGATGTCGTCGACCGCACCGACCAGCGTGATCAGGCAGGCGCCGGCGATGATCGCCCACGTGTGCACCGTGCCTGCTGAGCCGGGTGCGGTGCCCGCCGTGTGATGCAGGGTGATCGTCCCCGGCAGCCAAAGCAACGACGCCACCAGCACGCCGCCGAGGATGGCCAGCCCGCCCAGTGCGGGCGTGGGTCGCTCGGCGAGCCCGCGCTCGGAGGGCATGACGACGGCGCCGACGCGACGGGCAAACCGCGCGGCGAGAGGGGTGAGCAACGCGGCGATGGCCGTCGCCACCAGGAATGCAAAGAAGGCGTCCCAGTACCGCATGCCGTGGGGGGAAGCATGGCAGCAGCGCAGGACTTCTGTTTCTGGAGGTGGCGTTCGGGGCTGCCGGTGGTGCGCGCTGGGTCCACCGACGACCTGCTATTCTTACGTTTACGTAAGAATCAGATTCCGGAGGGTCATGTCAGCATTGCGATCGTTTGCCGCCCGCCACGCCACAGGCGATGGCGCCACAGGCGCTCGGCGGATCGGCGTCCACGCCGGGCACGACTCGTACAAGTGGTGGGCGCTGTCGTGTACGAGCCTGGGGATGCTGCTGGCCACGATCAACTCGGGAACGCTGATCATCGCGCTGCCCGACCTCGAGCGAAGCCTGCACACCAGCCTCCTCGAGCTGGTGTGGGTGATCCTCGTCTACATGATCGCCTCGACCGTGCTGGTGCTGAGCGCCGGCCGGCTGTCGGACCAGTTTGGCCGCAAGCAGGCCTACATCGGCGGCTTCATACTGTTCGCGATCGCGTCGTTGGGCGCGGGCTTTGCCGGCAACGGCACCCAGCTCATCCTGTGGCGGATCCTTCAGGGCGTCGGCGGGTCGTTCCTGTTCGCGAACGCCGCGGCGATCGTCACCGACGCCTTCCCGCGCGAGCAGCTCGGCCTGGCGATGGGCACCAACACGATGGTGGCGGCGGTGGGGCTCGTGATCGGACCGGTGCTCGGTGGCGCGCTGGTGGCGATCTCCTGGCACTGGGTGTTCTGGTTCAACGTGCCGTTCGGACTGGCCGGAAGCCTGTGGGCGTGGCTGGTCCTACATGAGATCACCGGTCGCTCCGAGGACACCTCGTTCGATGCGCTGGGCACGATCACGTTCCTGATCGGCCTGACCGGGCTGGTGTACGGCATCTCGAAGGGCGGGATCTCCGGGTGGGGGAGCCCAGGCGTGATCGGCGGGCTGATCGCCGCGGTCGTGCTCCTCCCCGCGTTCGTGCTGATCGAGCACCGCCAGCGGGCGCCGATGCTCGACCTGTCCATCTTCAAGAACCGGTTGTTCTCGGCGGCCTCGGCGGCCGCGTTCACGAACGGGCTGGCGCGGTTCGCGCTGATGTTCGTGTTCGTCTTCTACTTCCAGGGCGTCCAGGGCGACTCGCCGATCCTGGCCGGGATCAAGCTGGCGCCGCTGGCGCTGGGCATGCTGATCGCCTCGCCGCTGGCCGGGATCTGGGCCGACCGGCGCGGATCGCGTGGTCTGGCGGTGCTCGGGATGATCGTGCAGGCGGTGGGCCTCGCCCTGATGACCACGCTCGGACGCGACACCCCTTACGCCGCGAGCGGCGCCTACATGATGATCGTCGGGATCGGCTCGGGCATGTTCAACTCGCCCAACACGGCGGCGATGATGGGCACCGTCCCTGCCCATCGGCGTGGGATCGCGGCCGGCGCTCGGGTCCTGGTTCAGAACACGGGCGCGGTGATCTCGATCGCCTTCGTCCTGGCCGTCGTGACCTCCTCGGTCCCGAAGAACGTCCTCTTTGCCGTCTTCTCCGGGCTGGCCAATCACATCACCAACGCCCAGCTCGTACCGTTTATGTCGAACATGCACACCGCTCTGTGGTGTCTGGCCGGGATCTCCCTCGTCGGCGCGGTGATCTCCGCGGCGAGGCCCGCTCACGTGAAGAGCCCGGACGCGGTTGCGCCCGTGCGGCGGGCTGAATCCCACCCCGAGGAGGCCGCCGCGTGAGCTCCACCGAAGCCAAGCCTCTCCGGATCGGCGAGGTCGCCGAGTTGCTCGGCACTACGCCTCGCACGATCCGTTACTACGAGGAGATCGGGCTGCTCCCGGGTGCGAGCGATCGCGAGCAGGGCAAGCACCGCTGTTACACCGAGGCGGACGTCGATCGTGTGCGCGAGATCATGCGCCTGCGCGACCTGCTTGGACTGTCGCTGGAGGAGGTCTCGGCGCTACTCGAGGCCGAGGACGCTCGGGCCCAGCTTCGGCGCGAGATCCAGCAGACCGAGGATCCCGCCGAGATCAAGCGCATCCTCGAGCAGGCGCTCGGGCACATCGCCAACCAGCTCGAACTGGTGCGGCGCCGCCTACGCGAGCTCGAGCAGCTCGAGACCGAGCTCGTATCGAAGCGACGCGCCGTTCACAAGCGTCTGTCGGAGCTCGGGGAGTGAGCGCCACTCCGGCGCCAAGCGCCGGGGTAGATCGGCGTGCGACGCCCGCCGGCGTCGACCGCCGATCGATGTTCGCTCTCTCCTCCGGCCACATGTTCACCGACATCGCGCAGGGGTCGGTTCCTGCGCTGCTTCCGTTCCTGGTCGCCTCTGACCACATCAGCCTGGCAGCGGCGTCCGCGCTGGTGCTGGCGGCCACCATCTCCTCGTCGGTGATCCAGCCGCTGTTCGGCCACCTGTCCGACCGCATCTCCCTCCCCTGGCTGATGCCTCTCGGTCCGGCGCTCGGTGGCCTCGGCATCGCGCTCGCCGGGTTCGCCCCTAATTACGGCCTCACGTTCGCGGCCATCGTGCTCAGCGGGCTGGGTGTGGCGGCGTTTCATCCCGAAGGATCGCGCTTCGCGAACTACGTCTCGGGCGCCCGGCGCGCCCGGGGGATGAGCCTGTTCAGCGTCGGCGGGAACGTCGGCTTCGCGCTCGGCCCGGTTCTGGTCACGCCGCTGCTCCTCGCCTTTGGCCTGCACGGCACCGCATTCGTGGTGATCCCCACCGGGCTGATGTCGGTCGTCCTGCTGCACGAGCTGCCCCGGCTCAAGCGGTTCCGCAGCGACCTGGTCGGGGGCAAGGTGCAGCGGACTGAGCACACCGCGGCCTGGGGGCCGTTCGTGCGGCTGGCCGGCGTGATTGCGCTGCGCTCGTTCGTCTACTTCGGGATGGTCACGTTCATCCCGCTCTACTACGTGAACGTCCTGCACGCCAGCAAGGCCCTGGGCAACGCCGCCCTGACCGCAATGCTGCTCGGCGGCGCCACCGGGACGCTGCTCGGGGGTCCGCTGGCGGACCGCTTCGGGCGGCGCACCGTGCTGGTCGGGTCGATGTGCGTGACCCCGCCTCTGGTCGTGGGCTTTTTGCTGTCCGGCCCAGCGCTCGCGGTCGTCTTCGCGGCACTCACCGGCATGGTGACGATTGCCACGTTCGCGGTGACGATCGTGATGGGTCAGGAGTACCTGCCGGGGCGGATCGGCGTCGCCTCCGGGGTGACGATCGGCCTCTCGATCGGGCTCGGCGGCGTTGGGGCGCCGCTGCTCGGCCTGATCGGGGACGCGCACGGCCTACGGGCCGTGTTCGAGACCGTGGCGGTGCTGCCGTTGGGTGCTCTGGCGCTCGCGCTAACGCTGCCGCGGAGAACGCCTCGCGAGGCGCTCAGCGCGCCAAATCAGGGGCAAGGCCAAGCAGGATCGCGGCCGGCGACGGCGTAACCAACGCCTACCACGGGGATAATTGCCCCGGGAGGCATTTTGCCGATGCCGGCACGCCAAGGCGTCCGTGCCATGCCCAGACGCCGCGAGGTTTATCCAGGTCCACCCGTTCTTCACTCCGAATGAGCTCTTCGCTACAAGGTCTGACCCGGCGTCTGCCTGCGTTTGCTGCGGTGGGTGCCGCACTCGTCGGCGCGATCAACATCGCCTCGACGCTCTCGCCCAATATCCGGTGGCGCGGGCACGTGCTGCTCGAGTTCGAGCCGGTGGAGGCGATGCGGCTGTTCCACGCGCTCGCGCTTCCGGCCGGCGCCGCGCTCCTGCTGGTGGCGCCCTACCTGGCCAAGCGCCGGCGTCGCGCTCTCCAGACCGCGGTCGTGCTGATGCTCGCCCTGGGCGTATTCGACTTGCTGAAGGGCCTCGATTTCGAGGAAACGATCATCACCTGGAGCGCCGCCCTCGTCCTGCTGGCCGGGCGCGATGCCTTCCGCGTACGGCACGACCGGATCACGCTGCGCTCGGCGATCTGGCGTGTACCGCTCGTCAGCTTGATCGGGGTCGGCATCGCCGCGTTCGCGACCTGGGCCACCCAGGGCCATCCCGCGTGGGGCACCGTCTTCACCGAGACGGCCGATCTGTTGCGCTGGCAGCCGGGGCCCATTCACTTCCACCATCACATCCCGATCGGCGTCCACATGCTCGAGATCGGGACGCTGCTGATGATCGCCTACTTGATCTTCAGGCCGCTGACGGCGCCCCGGGCGCTGCCGAGCCCGGCTGTGCGGCAGGCGGCCTCCGAGCTGGTGCGGAACCACGGCGCCGACACGCTCGCCTTCTTCAAGCTGCGCGCCGACGAGCAGTACCTGTTCAGCGATGACCTTCAGGCGTTCGTCGGCTACACGGTCGAGAACGGCGTGCTGCTGCTCTCGGGCGATCCCGTCGGACCGGCGGACGCGCTCCCTGGGCTCCTGCGCCGCGTGCGCGAGTTCGCCGATGCCCGGGGGCTCAAGCTCGGCGCGCTGGGGGCGAGCGCCGGCCTCTGCCCCCTCTACGAAGCGCTTGGACTCAAAACGATCTACCTGGGCGACGAGGCCGTGGTCGAGCTCGGCCGTTTCTCGCTCGAGGGGCGGCCCATCCGCAAGGTGCGCCAATCGGTGACGAGATTGGGGAAGGCGGGCTTCAGCGCCGAGCTGTGCGAGCTGCGGGCGCTCGACGAGGCCACGCTTCGAGAGGTCGAGGCGGTGCTCGAGCGCGGTCGGCAGGGCGCGCCGGAGCGAGGCTTCTCGATGGCGATGGACTCGCTGAAGGGCCAACACGACCACGACACGCTCGTCGTGCTCGCGCGCGATGAAACCGTGCCCACCCGCCCGATCCGCGGCGTGCTGCATTTCGTCCCCTGCTACGGCCGCCCTGCGGTGTCGCTGTCGTTCATGCGCCGCGACCCCACCACCCCCAACGGGCTGACCGAATTCCTCGTGGTGCAGGCGATCGAGCTGCTGCGAGAGCGCGGTCTCGAGGAGCTCTCGCTCAACTTCGCCGCCTTCGCCAAGTGGATGCACAGCCCGGAGAAGCGCCTGGAGCGGGTGCTGGGCAAGCTGATCGCGCTCGGCAACCCGTTCTTCCAGATCGAGAGCCTGTACCGCTTCAACGCGAAGTTCTTCCCGCGCTGGGAGCCTCGGTACCTCGTCTACGAGGGCGCCCTCGGCCTCCCGCGCGCCGGGATCGCGGCGTTATGGGCCGAGGGTCAGCTGCCCAAGCCGTCCTTGCGGCGCGAAGCCGCGTCGTCGGCGCGCTAAGTTCGCGCCTACCACGCTACCCTTGGGGCCCCATCCTCGGGATGGACGGCGGTTGTCCGCGGGTTTGTGCCCGTTGACACTTGACTGTCGCGTGGCGCCGCTCGGCCGGCGTCCCACCGACATTCGGCCCTCAGCTTGCAGAGCTCCCATCGACACAGAGACGGACAACTGATTCCCGCTTCCAAAATCGCACAGCGGAGGGCGGGCGCATGTCCTTGAGCGCCCCGGCTCCCTCCGAGGCCCCAGCTATGGCCCTGGCATACCTCGACGTGGTCGTGCTGGTGGTGGCGACCCCGATCATGCTGCTGATCGGCGTTTCGGCGGCCGGCTACCTGGTCGGCGCCGGGGTCTGGATCGTGCTCCGCGTCGTCGGCCTGGGCGTCGACCGCGTCGCCGGAACCCTGGAGGACCCGAGAGGCGAGATCACGCTTCGCCTGGCTTACCTGCTCGGCCGGCTGTTCCTGCTGGCGATCGCGGTGATCCTGGTCCGAAACGGGTCCGGGCGCGACGCCGGACTGACGGCGCTGCTGGTGATCGTATTCGCGTTCACGCTGCAGCTGATCCTGTCGTTCCTCACCCGCCCGAGATCGCCACGATGAGCAAGACGCAGAAAATCCTGTTCGCCTGCTTCGGCGTGTACATCGGCGTGTTCGTCGTGCTGCTGCTCATCTACGGCTTCAGCCAGCACAAGAACAACTCCTTCCAGATCCAGAACGAGTTCAAGATCGTCAACTGGGTGAGCCTCGGGGTATTCAGCATCAACCGGGCCGTGCTCTATCTGTTCATCGCGACGGTCCTGACGATCGGCACGATGCTCTGGATCTCGCGCCGGATGCACGCCCGACCGAACAAGACCCAGACCGGCGTGGAGGTCATCTTCTCGCTCATGCGGGACAACATCACGCGGGGGAACATGCCCGACTCCATGGCGGCCAGATGGTTCCCCTTCCTCGGCACGCTGTTCCTGTTCATCTGGTACTGCAACTTGGTCGGCTACCTGCCGCTGCCGACGAACACCGAGGAGAAGTTCACCCTGTTCGGCGCGCACATCCCGTCGTTCGCCCTCTACGCGGCGACCGCGAACATCTCGATTCCACTCGTCCTGGCGCTCGTCGTGTTTATCGCCTTCATCACGGTGGGGGTCAGGACGCAGGGCCCCATCGGATATCTCAAGAGCCTGATTCCGGCGGGTGTGCATGGCCCGATGTTGCTCCTGATCTTCCCGATCGAGGTGATCTCGACGCTGATGCGGCTGCTGTCCCTGACCATCCGACTCTGGGCCAACATCTTCGCCGGGCACATCATTCTCTTGTTCTTGGCGGGCGGGCTCGCGGTGATCCTCGGGCTCCAGGCGCTCGGGTGGTTCGCGCTCCCCGCTGGGATTCTCATCTACCTGTTCGAGCTGGGCCTGGTGGCGACACTCCAGGCGTTCATCTTTGCGACCCTGGCGGCGATTTACATCGCCGGCGCTGCCACTCACCACTAACACGACAAGGAGCCCCTGATGTTTGCTGCTTTACACATGATCCCCATCGCGGCGTCCTCCGGGATCACGGCCGGCTTCGGGATCGCGGTCGGCGGCGGTCTCGGCGCGGTCGGCGCCGGCGTCGGTATCGGAATCATCTTCGGCAAGGTGATCGAGGCGGTGACCCGACAGCCCGAGATGCGCGATGAGATCACCAGCATCCAGTGGCTGGGATTCGCGCTGACCGAAGCGGTGTTCTTCTACGGCCTCGTCGCCGGCCTGCTCTCCTACGTGCTCAAGTGATCGCGTCCGTCTCACATCTGCCGGTCGCCGCCTCGAGCGGGTCGTTCCTGATCACGCCCAACGTCGGGCTGATGATCTGGACGCTGCTCCTGTTCGGGATCTCGATGTACATCCTGTGGAAGCTCGCATTCCCGCGGATCTCCGAGGCGCTGGACCGCCGTCAGCACGCGATCGAGGAGTCGATCGACCATGCCGAGCGGGTCCGGCGCGAGGCCGATGATCTGCTCGGCGAGTACCGCGAGCGGCTGCGGGAGGCACGCGACCAGGCCGAGCAGATCATCGAGCGGTCGCGCAAGACGGCCGAGGCGCGCGAGCGCGAGGTCCAGGCGGAGGCTCAGGAGCGGCGCGAGCAGCTGATGGAGCAGACCCGCCGCGACATCGAGGCCGAGACCCGTCGCGCGATCCAGGAGATCCGCCGCGAGGTGGCCGACCTGACCGTGCTCGCGACCGAGAAGGTGACGCGCAAGGTGCTCGACGAGGACGACCAGCGCCGGCTGGTTGAGGACGCGCTGGCCGAGCTCGACTTCAGCGCCCTGGCGCCAGACGGAGACCGGAACTAGTGGAAGAGATCGCGCAGGTCTGGTCACGGGCCCTGTTCGAGGTCGCCAAGGAGCGCGACGTCCTCGACGACGTTCGCGATCAACTGGGCGAGTTCGACCGTGCCCTGAACGAGAACCGGGACCTGGCGATCTTTTTCTTCTCGCCGTACTTCTCAACCGAGGAGAAGAAGGACGGCCTCAAACGGACCGTGACCGGAGCCGAGCCGGTTCTCATGAACTTCCTCGAGGCGCTCATCGAGCGCCACCGCATGCCGGCCATCTTCCGAATCAAGGCGCGCTATGACGCGCTATGGGAGGATGAGCGCGATTTGCTGCCGGTGGAGGTGACGAGCGCAATCGAGCTCGACAAGTCCACCGTCAGCAGTATTGGGGAGCGGATCGGGGAGCAGACCAGGCGTACGGTCGAGCTCTCGAGCAAGGTCGATCCCGACATCCTCGGCGGGATCGTGCTGCGCGTGGGCAACGTGGTCCTGGACGCGTCGATCCGAAACCGGCTGGAACAACTTCGAAAGCAAGTCGCGCAGGCGTAGCTACCCTCGCCTGCTCAAGGAGTCACGAATGCAGATCAAGCCCGACGAGATCACCTCAATCCTCAAGAGCCGGATCGAAGGACTCGATGCCTCGAGCGCGGACCTGACCGAGGTCGGGACGGTCCTGTCGGTGGCCGACGGTATCTGCCGGATCCACGGGCTCGACAACTGCATGTCCTTCGAGATGCTCGAGCTGCCCCACGACGTCACCGGGCTGGCTCTGAACCTGGAGTCCGACAACGTCGGCGCCGTGCTGTTCGGTGAGTGGGACAAGATCGTCGAGGGCGACACGGTCAAGCGGACCAAGCGCCTGCTCGAGATCCCGGTCGGCGACGAGCTGCTGGGGCGGATCGTCGACCCGCTCGGAAACCCGCTCGACGGCAAGGGCGAGATCAATACGTCGGCGACTCGACCGTCGGAGTTCAAGGCGCCCGGCGTGGTCCAACGCCAGCCGGTGAAGGAGCCGATGCTTACCGGTCTGAAGGCGATCGACTCGATGATCCCGATCGGCCGCGGGCAGCGCGAGCTGATCATCGGCGACCGCCAGACGGGCAAGACCGCGATTGCCGTCGACGCGATCATCAACAACAAGCATCGTGACCTTCGCTGCATCTACGTCGCCATCGGGCAGCGCAAGTCGACGGTGGTGGCGCTGGCCAAGACGCTCGAGGACGCCGGCGCGCTCGAGAACACGATCATCGTGATGGCGGCCGCCGACGAGGCCGCCCCGATCAAGTTCCTCGCCCCGTACGCGGGCTGCGCCATGGGTGAGCACTTCCTGTACAACGGCCAGGCAGCGCTGGTCGTCTACGACGACCTCTCCAAGCACGCCGTGGCCTATCGGCAGATGTCGCTGCTGCTGCGCCGGCCGCCGGGCCGCGAAGCCTATCCGGGCGATGTCTTCTACCTGCACTCGCGGCTGCTCGAGCGCGCGGTCAAACTCAACGACGATCTTGGCGGCGGCTCGCTCACCGCGCTGCCGGTGATCGAGACCCAGGCCGGCGACGTGTCCGCGTACGTGCCAACGAACGTGATCTCGATCACCGACGGCCAGATCTACCTCGAGCCGGGGCTGTTCAACTCGGGCGTGCGTCCCGCCATCAACGTTGGCATCTCGGTCTCCCGGGTGGGCGGCAATGCCCAGATCAACCCGATGCGCAAAGTCGCGGGCCGGCTGAAGCTCGAGCTCTCCCAATACCGCGAACTCGAGGCCTTCTCGCAGTTCGGTTCCGAGCTCGACCCGGCCACCCAGCGGACGCTGGCGCGCGGCGAGCGGCTGGTCAAGACGCTCAACCAGTCCGAGCGCAATCCGATGCCGGTCGAGGATCAGGTGATCCAGGTATACGCCGCCACCAACGGCTACCTGGACCGCATCGTCGTGGACAAGGTCGACCGGTTCCTCGCCGACCTCACGGACTACATGCACGCAAACGAGGCCGAGCTGTTGAAGAAGATCGCCGGCGGAGACTGGAGCGACGAGACCCAGCAGGCGGTCGAACAGGCGGTCTCCAGCTTCGCCGAGGACTTCGGCTTCGACCTCGACGAGGAGGGGCATCCGCTTGAAGAGGGCGACGAGGGAGGGCGGCACGAGGGCCGGGGCGAGAGCGACGAGAACCAGGGTGGCCAACAGGAGGATCAGGCGCGGGCGGCGTGAGCCGGCGGTCTGACCTGAACAGATGCCGCAATCCCAGCGCGACGTTCGCAACCGCATCGGCGCGGTCAAGAACATCCAGAAGATCACCCGGGCGATGGAGATGGTCGCCGCGGCGCGCCTGCGGCGGGCCGAGCAGCGGATCGAGGCTCTGCGTCCGTACGCCGACGCGATCCGCCGGATGACCCGTCAGGCGGCCGAGGCGGCGGGCAACGTGCCGCGCCTGCCGATCCTCCAGGAGCACGATCAGGTACGTCGAGTGGGTCTACTGATGGTCGCGGGAGACCGGGGCCTCGCCGGCGCGTTCAACTCAAACATCGTGCGGGCCGGGGTGGCGGCGGGCCGATCGTACGAGGCCGACGGGCGCACGCCGGTGTACTTCGCCTCCGGGCGGCGGCCGTCCACCTCGCTGACCTTCCGCGGCCTGCAGCCGGCCGCGAGCTTCACCGGGTTCACCGACCGGCCCGCCTACGCCGACGCGCGGCGAATCGCCGACACGCTCATGGCGGCCTACATTGACGACGAGGTCGATCAGGTCGAGATCTTCTACAACGGCTACATCTCGCCGATCAACCAGCAGGTCCGCCGCGAGACACTGCTCCCCCTCCAGCAGGCGACCGTCCTGGACGAATCGGACGAGGAGCGCGAGAGTGGCGGGCGCCGTGCTCCCGAGCTCCGGGCACTCGTCGAGTACGAACCCGATCCGGAGGAGATACTCAAGCGCCTAGTGCCCGATTACGTCGAGATCTCGATCTTCCGCGCGCTGCTCGAATCGACGGCGTCGGAGCACGGCGCGCGGATGACCGCGATGCGCAACGCATCGGAGAACGCAGGCGAGTTGATCCAGAACCTGACCCTCGAAATGAACCGCGCGCGCCAGGCGGAGATCACCCAGGAGATCTTGGAAGTGGTGGCGGGAGCGGAAGGGCTGTCCGGGTAGACCTACACTGGAGAAGAGATGTCAGTCGCAGAAGAACAGCGCAGGAAGGCTGCACGGGAGCCCGAGAAGCAGAACACCGGCCGGATCGAGGAGATCCAGGGCGTTGTGATCGAGGCCGTGTTCCCAGACAAGTTGCCCGAGATCTACCACGCGATCAGGGTGCGTCGCCCGGACGTCGCCAAGGCCGAGGAGGAGATCTCGGCGGAGGTTTCGCCTCCCGAGGCCGAGGACTGGCTCGTCTGCGAGGTTCAGCAGCACCTCGGCGATGATCGCGTGCGCGCGGTCGCGATGGACACGACCGACGGCCTGTCGCGTGGCACGGAGGTGATCGACACCGGTGCGCCGATCACGGTCCCGGTTGGCGACATCGCCCTGGGCCGGATCTTCAACCTTCTCGGCGAGCCCATCGACATGGGCGATGAGGTGCCCCCAGACACTCCGCGCTGGCCGATCCACCGCGAAGCGCCGCCGGTCGATGAGCTGACGCCGACGGCCGAGATGTTCGAGACCGGCATCAAGGTCATCGATCTTCTGGCCCCGTACGCCAAGGGCGGCAAGGTCGGCCTGTTCGGCGGCGCCGGCGTGGGCAAGACCGTGATCATCCAGGAGCTGATCCGCAACCTGGCCGAGGAGCATCAGGGCCTGTCGGCGTTCTGCGGCGTGGGCGAGCGTTCGCGCGAGGGCAACGACCTGTGGCTCGAGATGAAGGAATCCGGCGTGCTCGAGAAGACGATGCTGGTGTTCGGCCAGATGAACGAGCCGCCGGGCGCGCGCATGCGTGTCGCCCTGTCCGGGCTGACCATGGCGGAGTACTTCCGCGACGAGGAAGGCCAGGACGTGCTGCTGTTCATCGACAACATCTTCCGGTTCGTTCAGGCCGGCTCCGAGGTCTCGGCGCTGCTCGGGCGGATGCCCTCTCAGGTCGGCTATCAGCCCACGCTCGAGTCCGAGATGGGCGAGCTTCAGGAGCGCATCACCTCGACCAAGGAGGGCTCGGTGACCTCGATCCAGGCCATCTACGTCCCCGCCGACGATCTCACCGACCCGGCGCCGGCATCCGTGTTCGCCCACCTCAACGCGACCACGACGCTGTCGCGGTCGATCGCCGAGAAGGGCATCTACCCGGCGGTCGACCCGCTCGACTCGACCTCGACGATCCTCAAGGAAGAGATCCTCGGCGAGGAGCACTTCCGGGTGGCCAACGAGGTCAAGCAGGTGCTCCAGCGCTACCGCGAGTTGCAGGACATCATCGCGATCCTCGGGATCGACGAGCTCTCCGACGAGGACCGCCTGACCGTCAACCGGGCGCGGAAGATCGAGCGCTTCCTGTCTCAGCCCTTCCACGTGGCCGAGCAGTTCACCGGCACTCCGGGCGTGTACGTCCCGATCGCCGAGTCGATCCGCGGCTTCAAGGAGATCCTCGAGGGCAAGCACGACGATCTACCCGAGCGCGCCTTCTTCATGAAGGGCACGATCGACGACGTCGTCCGCGACGCCCGCGGCGAGGAAAAGGCCGAGGAGAAGCGGGACGAGGAGGTCGAGGAGGAGGACGAGGCCGCTCGCGGGCCCGAGGGCTCCGGCGAGAGCTCCGGCAACGCCGAGGACGACTCGGGCGATCAGGAGTAGCGCCCGGTGGCGCACGAGAAGTTCCGGGTCGAGGTCCTCACCCCCGAGGGGGAGGTGTTCAACGACGAGGTCGAGATGGTCTCGACCAAGACCGCCGTCGGGTCCATCGGCGTGCTGGCCCACCACGAGCCGGTGCTGGCAATGCTCGACCCGACTGAGCTGCGGCTGTACCGGACCGAGTCCGAGGTGGTTCGGTTCGCGCAGGCCGAGGGATACATGCAGATCGCCGACAACCGGGCGCTGCTGCTCGTGGAGGAGGCTCATGCCCCCAGCGACCTCGACGCGGCGAGCTTGCGCGAGCGGTTGCAGCAGGCGGAAAGGGAGCTCGAGTCCGCCGGCGACGACACCGAGAAGCGACGGGTGGCGCAGCGCGACAAGACGCGCTTGGAGACGTTTCTAGCCATCGCTGAGAGCGGCGGCTCGTAGCCGACGCTCCCTGTCGCTCCGGCTCGCATCTGCGCTTATTCTCCAATCGTCGTGATTGACGAACTGACGCTCGCAGAGCGGCTCATCTCGTACGACACCTCACGCCCGGAGGAGATCGTCGCGGCGGCAGGATTCGTGAAGGGGTGGCTCGAATCTCGCGACATCGAGGTGCGCCACCACGATCACAATGGCCTCCCCGTCTTGATCGCGGAGGTGGGACCCTCCGGCGGCCCCGACGAGCTCCCGTGCGTCGTGTTGCACGGACATCTTGACGTGGTCCCCGCCGAGCCCGAGCAGTTCTACCCGCGGGTCGATGGCGACCGGCTGATCGGGCGGGGTGCCTACGACATGAAGGGCGGCCTGGCGGCGATGATGTGCGCGCTGAAGGACGTCGAGCGCCAGTCGGCGGTGCGGGTGCGGCTGGTGTGCGTGCCCGACGAGGAGTCCGAGGAGATCGACGAGCGCTCGACCGACGCCGTGGTCAGCCGGGGCCTCGGAGGCGACTTCGCGATCACCGGCGAGCCCACGAACCTGCACATCGGCGTGGAAGCGAAAGGCGTTCTGGCGATGCTGATTGAGGTCCGGGGACGCGCCGCCCATAGCTCGACCCCGTGGCTCGGCGACAACGCGGTGCTCAAGGCCGTCGACGTCTTCAGGGCGATCGAATCGCTGCCGTTCTCGCGGGAATCCTCCGAGATGTTCGACCGACCGTCGATCAACCTGGGCCGGATCCACGGCGGAGACGCGCTGAACAAGGTGCCGGATCGCTGCCAGATGGCGGTCGACATTCGCTTCCTCCCGGGACAGGATCCGGCGGACATCCGGGCCCAGATCGCGCGGATCGACGAGTGCGAGGTGACGAAGTGGTTCGTGTTCCCGCCCGTGAGCGTGCCGCGGGGCAACCCATATGTGCAGGCGCTGCGGGAGGCGGTCGCGCGCGCGGTTCCCGACCGGGCGGTGCTGAGCGTGGGACGTGACGGCGCTTCCGATGCCGTGTCGTTCATGGCGGCCGGCATTCCGGCCGTCGAGTTCGGCCCCGACGGCGCCGGTCACCACGGCCCGGAAGAGTGGGTGTCGGTGTCGTCGCTGGCCCGCTACCGCCGCTCGCTGGTGAGCTTTGTCCGCACGCTGCCAATCTGGCTCGAGCGCCAGGCCGCAAGCGGCGCGGCTGACGAGAACCGCCAGCTCGATGAGGAGGACGCGCGCAGTGGGCTCCGGGCGATCGAGGGGGGACTCGGTTGAGGCTCATCCCGAGCTCGCGCGCGGGCATGCTCGTGCGGTTCGCGCTGGCCGCGTTCATCGTGATCGGCTCGGCCGGCGCCACCACCGCGGTAGGCGGCCTGCTCCAGTTCAAGCAGATCGCTCACTACCTGTCGGTGACACCGGCCCTTCCCAAGTCCACGCCGGTGACAATCCCCAACCCGGGAAACCCGCAGACGCTGCTGCTGATCGGATCGGATCACCGCGCCGGCACGTCGTTCAGCTCGGCTAACACCGACACGATGATGCTCGTTCGGATCGACCCGAGCTCGACGACGATCAATCTCCTGTCGGTCCCGCGCGACCTGGAGGTCCAGATCCCGGAGGGAGGCGCGGAGGTGACCGGCAAGCTGAACGCGGCTTACTCGATCGGGGGCCCGGGGCTGCTGGTCAACATCCTCAAGCAGCAGGTGTTTCCAGGAATCCAGATCAACCACATCATCGATGTGAACTTCGGCGGATTCGAGGATCTCGTCAACGCGGTGGGATGCGTCTACGGCGACGTCGACCACCGCTACTACAACAACACGGCCCTGACCGACTACTCGAGCATCGACCTGCAGCCGGGCTACCAGAAGATGTGCGGAGTCAACGCCCTGGAGTTCGTGCGGTTCCGCCACACCGATACCGACATCGTCCGCAACGCGCGACAGCAGGACTTCCTGCGCTGGGCCAAGGACCAGTTCAGCCCTGACCAGATCGTGGAGGAGCGCGACACGCTGCTGAAGATCTTCGGCGAGCACGCGCAGACCGACGCCAACCTCCACACCACCGACGGGCTGATCAACCTGTTCAACCTGATCGCGTTCTCGGCCGGCCACCAGATCGAGCAGATCCCCTTCCCGGCGATCCTGCTCCCGTGCCCGCCGGTCTCGCCGACGGCCAACAGCGCCACCCAGCAGACGCCGTGCTACGTGACGGCTAATTCGGGCCCCGAGGAGGCTGCCTTCCAAGCGTTCATGACGCCGACGACGAGCCAGCCGAAGCCGGCCGGCGTCTCGCTCGGCGGCCCGAGCGCGGGTGCGGCCAAGAGTGGCGGGGGCAAGTCCGGATCGGGCGGCGGTGGCTTTGGCGCTGCGGGGCTGACCGCCGACGTCAGCGACGGCGAGGCCCAGACCAAGGCGCTCGGCCCGATCGGGATCCCGGTCTACTACCCGAAGCTGATCGTGAGCGGGTCGCAGTATTGCTCGGACGACACCAGCGCGTGCTCCGTGGAGCAGGGCGCGGGCTCGGGCTATTACCCGCGGGCGTACCTGCTTCACGACCGGCAGGGGGTGGCCCACTACTCCTACCGAATGACGCTGGTGCTGAACCCGATTCTGGACGAGTACTACGGCGTGCAGGGCACCACCTGGCTGAACCCGCCGATCTTGAACAGCCCGACCGCCACCAAGACGGTCAACGGGAAGACCTTGATGCTCTACACGAACGGCAGCAAGCTCGCGCTGGTGGCGTGGCGCACACCGCAGGGCGCATACTGGATCTCCAACGACCTCACCGACGACATCCCCAACCGGCAGATGGTCGCGATCGCCGCCTCGCTGACCCGAGCCGGCGGCAACTAAGGCGCCGCCCTCGGGCGCCGCCGACAATTCAACGTAGCTCGCTACCCTCAGGGATCCGATGGGCTCAGTGAGAGAACCGATCGCGGTGATCGGTACCGGATACGTGGGGCTGGTCACCGCCGCCGGGTTCGCCGAGCTCGGGAGCGAGGTCTGGTGCGTCGACATCGACGCCGACAAGATCGCGCAGCTCGAGCGCGGTGACATACCGATCTACGAACCCGGCCTGGCCGAGGGCGTGGCCGCCAACCGCGAGCGCCTGCACTTCTCGACCGAGCTCACGCCGGCGCTCGAGCACGCCCGCCTGCTCTTCGTGGCCGTCGGCACACCGCCCACGTACTCGGGCGACGCCGACCTCTCCGCCGTCAACGCCGTGGTCGACGCTATGCCGCGCTCCGATCGGCACGCCCTGGTAATGAAGTCGACCGTCCCGGTCGGTACCGGCGCCGCGATCAAGCGCAGCTTCGCGGAGAGGGGGAAGGAGGGGTTCGCCTACGTGTCGTGCCCCGAGTTCCTCAAGGAGGGGTCGGCCCTGAACGACTTCCTGCATCCCGACCGGGTCGTGGTCGGCGACGACGGCGACTGGGCGGGCGACGCGGTGATCGAGCTCTACGCGCCCCTCGACGCGCCCCTCGTACGGACCGACGTCGCCAGCGCCGAAATGATCAAGCTGGCCGCCAACGCCTTCCTGGCCACCAAGATCTCGTTCATCAACGAGATCGCGAACGTATGCGAGGAGACCGGCGCCGACGTGCTTGAGGTGGCGCGCGGGATGGGGCTCGACCAGCGGATCGGCACGCACTTCCTGAAGCCGGGTATTGGCTTCGGGGGGTCGTGTTTTCCCAAAGATGTTTCAGCTTTGAAGCAGCTCGCCGGCAACTCCGGCTACCACTTCCAGCTGCTGACCGCGGTCATCGAGGTCAACGAGCTGCAGAAGCGGCGTGTGGTCGCGAAGCTCCAGAAGCATCTGGGGTCGCTGGTGGGTAAGCGGATCGCGCTGCTCGGGCTGGCGTTCAAGTCGAACACCGACGACATGCGCGAGGCCTCCTCGCTGGTGCTGTCGGCCCGGCTGCAGGCCGACGGCGCCAAGGTGCGCGCGTATGACCCGATCGCGGAGGAGCAGGCGCGCAAACTGATGGGGGGCGTGGAGTTCGCCGACGATGCGTTGGGCGCGGTCGAGGGCGCCGATGCGTGCGTGCTCGTGACCGAGTGGCAAGAGTTCGCGGAGATCGACTGGGCGGAGGCCGCGAAGCGGATGTCCGGCCGGCTGATCATCGACGGGCGGAACTTCATCGATCCGGACGAGGTCAAGGCGGCAGGCTTCATCTACGAGGGGATCGGCCGGTAGCGGTGCCGGGCGGGTGTTCCTGACTTGCAAGCCCTGATCCTGGCCGGCGGGGAAGGCACCCGCCTCCGGCCGCTTACCTCGACGATCCCCAAGCCGGTCGTCCCGCTCGTCGATCGGCCGTTCATCTCCTACATGCTCGAGTGGCTGCGGTCGCACGGCGTGGACGACATCATCCTCGGCTGTGGGTTCATGGCCGATGCGGTGCGCAGCGTGCTCGGCGACGGCTCGGCTCGTGCCATCCGGCTGCGCTATCTCGAGGAGCCGAGGCCGCTGGGGACGGGCGGGGCGCTGAAGTTCGCCGAGGAGCTGCTGGACGACCGGTTCTTCATGCTCAACGGCGACGTTCTCACCGACATCGATCTGACCGCCCAGCTCGAGCAGCACGAGCGCACCGGCGCGCGGGCGACGCTGGCCCTGTATCCGGTCGAGGACCCCTCGGCCTACGGGCTCGTTCGCTGCAACCCGGATGACTCGGTGCGCGAGTTCATCGAGAAGCCGGGGCTCGACGAGCTGGACACAAACCTGATCAGCGCCGGCGCCTACATCCTCGAGCGCGACATCCTCGACGGCATCCCGCCCGCGGGAACCAACGTCTCAATCGAGCGGGAGGTCTTTCCCCGGCTCGTCGGCAATGGCCTCTTCGGCTACGTCGCGAATGGCTACTGGCTCGACATCGGAACCCCGGACCGCTACCTCCAGGGGACCTACGACATCCTCGAGGGCAAGGTGATCACCGAGGTCGGCCGCCAGCTCGGCGAGCACGGCATGTCGCTGCTGGACGGAGCGTCCGTCGAGGGACGGGTGGTGGCTCCGGTACTGGTCGCGGCCGGGTGCACGGTCGCGCCGCGCGCCCTGGTCGGCGATCGGAGCGTCCTCGGCGCCGGGGTGACGGTGTTCGAGCGGGCCCGGGTCGAGTCCTCGGTGCTGCTCGAGGGGGTCACGGTAGGAGCCGGCACGACGATCAGTTCGTCGATCGTCAGCCGTGGCGTGACAATCGGTGACCACTGCCACATAGAAGGAGGCGTCGTGCTCGGTGAGGGGGTCAAGATCGGGTCAGGGAACACGCTGGCGGCCGGCGCGCGTATCTTCCCCGGCGTAGAGCTTCCGGACGGAGCGATCAAGTTTTGAGCACGACCATCGACCTCACGCGGGATGAGATCGAGTCGATCGACTCGGCTCGCCAGATCGACGACATCCTCGGTATGCCGGACCACCTCCGCGACGCCCTGTGGCGGGTCGAGTCCGCCAACCTCGAGCCCTATGACGCCCCCGGCGGCCTGGTCGTGGCCGGAATGGGCGGCTCGGCGATCGGCGGGGCCCTGGCTCGGGCAGCGCTCGGAGATCGCGCCTCCCGCGCGATCGTGATCGCGCGCGGCTACGCGCTGCCACCCTGGACGACGCCGGATACGACGGTGCTGTGCTCGAGCTACTCGGGAAACACCGAGGAGACGCTGGCCGTGCACGAAGCGGCCGGGGCGCTTGGGGCTCGCCGGATCGTCGCCACCACGGGCGGCAAGCTGGCCGACGCGGCCAGGGCCGAGGACGTCCCCGTGATACCGCTTCCCGGCGGCTTCCAGCCCCGGGCCGCCGTCGCGTATTCGCTCGTGGTGGCCCTGGAAGTGGCGTGGCTGTGCGGCGCCGGCGAGCGGCTCCACGCCGAGATCGACGTGGCGGCCGCGCATCTCGAGCAGATCGTCGAGACGTGGGGTCCGGCCGCCCCCGGAGACTGCCTGTCCAAGGAGCTGGCCCGCGGCCTGCTCGGAACCATCCCCCAGATCGCCGGCTCCGGGCTGACCTCGCCGATCGCCTATCGCTGGAAGACGCAGATCAACGAGAACGCGAAGATGCCCGCTTTCGCCCACGAGCTACCGGAACTCGACCACAACGAGATCGTGGGATGGCAGGGGGCCAGCCAGCTCGGCCGCTTCAGCGCGGTGTTCCTCGACGATTCGGATCTGCATCCCCGGATCCGGCAGCGGATCGAGCTGACGCGCGGGCTGATCGAGGCTGAGGCGGCGGGCACGTATCGAGTGGAGAGCATCGGCCAGAACCGAACCGAGCGGCTCATCTCGCTCGTCCTCCTCGGCGATCTGGTGTCGCTCTACCTCGCCGTGCTCCGCGGGATCGATCCGACGCCGGTTCCCGCCATCGAGCGGTTGAAGAGCGCGCTGGCGCGGGGCTGACCCGGGGCTGACCCGGGGCTGACCCGGGGGTGACGCGCACCGGACGCGGTCAGCAGAACCTGGGCGGCCCTACGAAAGCCGGACGGCAATCACACCGTCCGGGGCCCTCGTGTTCCAACGAGGGCCCCCAACGGCGTCCAACCCCCAAGCCCGGCTACCCCAGCCCACTACCTAAGTGCAATTCCACGCTGCTCGTACAGGCGCCGGTCGGCGATGCCGAGCAGCTCCTCCAGGGTGGTGCCATCGTGCGGGAAGGCGGCGATTCCGATCGTCAGCTCCCACGGCACCCTAATCTCCATCGCGGCGCGCCGATCCTCAACGTGCGAGCGGATGCGGCGAACCACCGGCTCGGCGCCGTCGGCGGTCTGCTCGCCGAGCAGCAGCGCGAACTCGTCGCCGCCGATCCGTCCGACCACGTCGTCGGCGCGAGCCGATTCCTTCATCAGGCCGGCCACCGCCTTGATCAGCTCATCGCCCACCAGGTGGCCCTCAGTGTCGTTGACCGCCTTCAGGCCGCGCACGTCCACGTAGGCGAGGACGAACGGCCGGTCATAGCGGCTGGCGCGTGCGAACTCGCGCTCGGCGGCGTCCATGAATCCGCGGCGGTTGAGGATCCCGGTCAGCGGATCGGTCTGGGCAGCGGCGGAGAT
This sequence comes from Solirubrobacteraceae bacterium, assembly GCA_035625625.1. GTDB lineage: Bacteria > Actinomycetota > Thermoleophilia > Solirubrobacterales > Solirubrobacteraceae > Palsa-465. The sequence continues at coordinate 916 of DASPPG010000232.1, read as the reverse complement.
CGCGACGAACTCCCGCTCGCGCCGGCGGGCCCGGCGGCTGGACCGCAGCGCCACCGCGACGCACGCGAGGGCAATGCCGAAGGCGGCGGCGAGCGCGATCCACACGGCGCTCGGGATCACCTTGACAACCTGGATGATCGCGTGGGCGGGCGCGCCGAGCGGATTCGGCAGGCCGGAGCCGCCGCTCGACTGATGCTTGACCTGGCGCGGGCTCTTTGGCTTCGGCGACGTGGCGCGGTCGGTCCCCGAAGCCGGGGTGTCCGAGTCAGCCACGGCGGTACCCGCGGTGCGGCCCGTCGCGCCGCCTGCAAACGTCCCGGCGGTGGCGCCGCCGGTGCCGGCGCTGGCGAGCACCGTGGCGTGGCCCTGGCTGCTCGTGCCGCCCTTGGCGACCTTGAGCAACGCCGAACTCGAAGCAAAGGATCCGGTCAGGAGCGGGTTCAGCGGGATGCTCGACGATGACCCGCCGGAGCTCGTGGTCGGGGTCGACGTGGTCGGGCTCGACGTGATCGGGGAGAGCGTGCCGGTTGAGGTGTCGATCGGCACGGTCGACGCGGCGGAGCTCGTCGAGCTGCTCGAGGTGCTCGAGGTCGAGGAGACACCCAGGTTGAAGCCCGGGGTCGCCGACGGCGTCACCGTCGAGGGCAGCGTGGTCGGGACGACACCGCTGGTCCCGCTCTGGCCGAGCCCTGAGCAACGGCCATGGCACTCGGGGTCGGTGGAACTCGACCCGCCCAGACCGGGGAAGGGGTTGCTCGCGGGGTCGGTGTTGGCGTTGCCGGTATCCGTGTTGGCATTGCCCGTGTCGGTGTTGCCGATGCCGTTGGTGTTGACGCCCGACGCGTTGCCAGTGGTGCCGGTTGTGGTGGTGCCGGTTGTGGTGGTGCCGGTTGTGGTGGTGCCGGTGGTGGTGGTG
>DASPPG010000231.1:0-5945 GCA_035625625.1 Solirubrobacteraceae bacterium | reverse complement strand
GTGTGAGCTGGCGGATGCGCTCCATCGCTAAGCGCTTGGTGCGCTCCGACAACAGCACCTCCACGACCCCGGTATACGGGTTTAGCCGTAGCCGGAAGCCGAGGAAGTGACGCTCTTCGGGTCGGGCGACAGCCGACTTGCCTTGGTTCACCTTCAGCGGCAAACGGCCTTCGATGAACTCGGTCAGGCTGGCCATCACCCGCTGCCCCGCCCGCTCGCTACGCACGTACACCTTGGCATCGTCTGCATAACGACCGAACCGGTGACCACGCCGGTCAAGCTCTTGGTCGAGCTCGTCCAGCACGATGTTCGACAACAGCGGCGAGAGCGGACCGCCTTGCGGAACGCCCTGCTCACTCGCGATCAGACACCGTCCGGCAGCACCACCTTGGCCTTCAGCATTCGACCGATCAGCACGAGCAGCCGCCGATCACTCACGCGCTCGGCGAGCTTGGCGGCAAGCCGCTGGTAGCAGACGAGATCGAAGAACTTCTCCAAATCAAGATCTACACACCACTCATAGCCGTCCTCGGGATGCCGCTTGGCCTCGGCGATCGCCCTGTGGCAACTACGTCCGGGTCGAAACCCGTGACTCGAGGGGTGACATGTCGGCTCCCACAGCGGTTCGAGCACCTGCCATGTGGCCTCTTGGACCACCCTGTCGATCACGTCAGGAATCCCCAACCCGCGCTGCCCGCCCCCCCGCCTTCGGGATGTCCGCCCGACGAATCACGCCGGGCTGATACGTGCCCTCAAGCAGGTCCGCCTGCAGCCTGGGCAGCACGCTCGGCCACTGCTCGCACAGCGCCTCGATCGTCTGCCCGTCCGGACCGGGAGCGCCCTTGTTCGACGCCACCTTCAACAACGCACTGGTCAATCGCTTGGCGACCTCCTCCATCGTCGCAGGCGCTGCTATCTCGGCATTGCCGATCCGCCTTCGGCGCTCCCGCCCGGATCGCCCCAAGCCGGTCCCGGGTCCTCCTGCGGGGAGCCCCTTCGGGTTTTCTGCTGTCGCGATCGGCAGGCCGAGCTGCACCGCCGTTTCTTCGACCGGGACCGCCTTCCCTTGCCCACCGGGGCTCGACCCGGCGCGCTCAGCGGGCATTACCCCGCCTTCGGGTACTACTCGGTCCTCGGACTTCTGCTGGGCCATCGACCATCGTCCTTTCGTTCTCCGGCCTACCGGCAATCGCCGGAACCCAGCAGACCTCCTGGGGTGAGATGCTGAGATTTCGCCGTGATGACGTCGCCACTACGCCCTCGGCAACGACAGGAATCGGGCATCGCCGCCGCGGGCCGGCTCGCCCACCGAGAAACGCCTTACGGCGCTTCACTCTCGTTCGCCACCACAACACACCTATGGCCTCTTCCAGACCCGCCCTCACGGAAGCCCCCGCAGCGCACAACCAAGCCGCACTGGGAACCGCCCGGTCAATTCCGGGACCGCGCCCTTGCCTCTTCAGTGTTGGATTCCCCCTGTCGGGGCTCCAGGACAGGACTCACACCTCCGATCTCAACACCCGTGCCCAGCACACCCGGCGGCTCGCCTGGCGGCTCGCCGCCGGCGCCATACAGATCCAGAGCAGACACTGACTGAGGACTTCTTTCTTTGGTTGAAGGCATGAGCGTCGCTTTCGTTCATGCCTACACAAATCCTCGGACACTCCCCCCGGCCCACCGGAGACCGCAACCTGGAGGCGCGTCGGGTCCGTCGGTGCGTCCCAACACTGTCGCCGACGGGTGGGGATCCACGCCGGGGTGCTTGGAAGTACCGATGCGCAGAGATCGAGGTCGGGGTGATGATGCGATGGGCACTTATACGTGGTGTTCGGGAGTCGATTTGAAGGAGGCGTGCCATGCCGGCACAGCAAACAACGACCAACGGGTCCCCTCCTGTTGTCGTGGTTCCTCCTGAGGGGGACGAGGAGCAGGTCCGCAAGCTGGCGGTCGAGCAGATCGAGCGCAAGCGTCGCTTCTACACGCGCGCGTTCGGCGCCGCTGCGGTCGCTGTCGTGCTGGTGATCATCTGGGCGATCGCCGAGTACAACAACGCGCACGGCTGGCCGACGAACGGGTTCAGCCAGAGCTCCGGCATCTACCACAAGTGGAACAGCTGGATCATCTATCCGATCATCCTCTTGGCGCTCGGCGTGTCCATCGACTGGTGGCACACGTTCCGCCACCGGCCGATCACCGAGGACGAGATCCGACGCGAGATGGACCGTCTGCGCGGCGTGCACTAGGGCGGCCGAGGAGGCTTCGCAGTGGCTACCTATTTGACACAACGGCCCGAGGCGGCTGCGCCGACGTCGACGTTGATCGAGCTTGTCGGGGTGGAGAAGCTGTACCGCAACGGGAAGCTGGAGTACGCGGCGTTGCGTGGTGTTGACCTGTCCATTGCTGCTGGGGAGATGGTCGCGATCGTTGGCCCCTCGGGCAGTGGCAAGTCGACGATCATCAACATGATCACCGGCATCGACCGTCCGAGCGCGGGAACGGTGGTCGTAGAAGGGGTGCGGATCGATCAGATGAGCGAGGAGGAGCTCGCGTCGTGGCGCGGGGAGAACGTGGGGATCGTGTTTCAGTTCTTCCAGCTGTTGCCGACGCTGACCGCGCTCGAGAATGCGGTGCTGCCGCTGGATTTCGCGCACCGCGGCTCCAAGCACGAGCGGTTCGACCGAGCGGCGCGCAACCTCGAGCTGGTGGGGTTGGGCGAGAAGCTCGACCATCTACCCTCCGAGCTGTCGGGCGGTGAGCAGCAGCGGGTCGCGATCGCGCGGTCGCTGGCCTGCGACCCGAAGCTTATCGTCGGCGATGAGCCGACCGGGAACCTCGACACGCACACCGCGGCGGACATGTTCGACGTGCTGGCCACGCTCAACGCTGAGGGCAAGACCGTGCTGTACATCACCCACGACCTGTCGCTCGCCGAGCGGGCGCACCGCCGGGTGACGATCCGGGACGGCGTCGTCGCGGGAGGCTGACCATGACTCTTTCAGCGGTTGCACGCAAGTCGGTGAGCGACCTGACGCGGCGTCGCGGGCGCGCCTTCTTTGCCGCGGCGGCGCTGGCGATAGCAGTCGCCAGCGTTGGGCTGTTCGCGCTGCCGACGCTGATGAGCAGGGCGATGAACGGCGAGATCGCCGCCAACAAGCTCGCCGACGTGACGATCACGGTCAACCCGTTGCCGCTGACCGCGGCGCAGCTTCACGCGCTCGGGAACCTCCCGAACGTGTTGGCGTTCGAGCCGCGGACGACCTTCTCCACACGCGTGTACGTTGGCGCGCGGCGCCAGGATGCGTTCCTGATCGGTGAGCCGTCCTTCGCGCACCAGACGGTTGACGCGGTCACGGTCACGGCTGGCTCCGCGCCCGCGCCGGGCGCGGTCCTGTCAGACGTGCAAAACGCCCCCTACGGCAACGACGTCGGTGGCGCCGGTGGGTCGGTGCGGTTGTTCGCCGGCAACGGCAGCGCGGTTTCGCTGCCGATCAGCGGCATGGGACGGAATCTGACCGGTGCGCAGATTGTCGCCCAGGACGGGATCGTGACCCTTTACGCCACCGCCCAGACGGTCACCACGCTGAGCGGCACGCCCGGCTACACCCAGCTCGCCTTCCGCCTACGCAATCCCTCCTCCTCAGCCGCTCACCGGACCGTGACCGCGATCCGTCAGTACCTGCAGACGGTCCCCGGCTTCACCGGCTTCAGTGACCTGCCAGAGATCCGCGCCCCCGGCGACTGGCCGGGCAAGAACACCTTCACCAAGATCATGGACATCCTCTACGTGGTGACGCTGCTCGCCCTCTTGGGCGCGCTGGTGCTGGTCTCGAGCACGATGACCACGCTGATCGGCGAGCAGACCCCCGAGATCGCGACGATGAAGGCAATCGGCGCCGGACGCAGGCAGATCCGCCGCGTGTACCTGCGCACGGCGACGCTGCTCGGCGCGCTCGGCTCGATCGGCGGCGCGCTGCTCGGAATCCTGCTCTCATGGGCGCTGACGTCGTACCTCGCGTCCTCGCTGTTCGCGATCAGCGCCCCGTTCAGCGTCGATCTCCCAGTGCTCCTTGCCAGCATCGCGCTCGGTGTGATCGCGCCGCCGCTCGCCGCCCTGCCCGCCGTCCGCCGCGCCGCGCGGCTGCCGCTGGCCGAGACCCTTCAGGCCACCGGAAGCGCGACCGGCCCCGAGGGACGGCTCGACCGCACGCTGCGCCGCGCACGCTTCCTTCCCCGGACAGCGCAGATCGGGCTGCGCGGCGTCGCCCGCCGCCGCCGGCGCAGCATCATGACGGCTCTACAGGTCTCGCTTGCCGTCGCGACGCTACTCGCGTTCCTCTCGCTGGCCACCAGCACCGGCAATACCGTCAACCAGTCCTGGAACTCCTACCGCTACAACGTCGACGCGGGATCACCCCTGGGCCAAGCGCTCCCGCCCAGCACCGCGACACTGATCGCCTCCGTCCCCGGCGTCTCACGAGTCCAGCCGCAACTGCGCAACAGCATCAAGCTCGGCGGCCAGGACGGCTACGTGTGGGCGCTGCCGGACAAGCCGATGTACAGCTTCCACCTCGTCTCAGGCCGGCTCCTGACCCCCGCCGATCAAAGCACACAGGCCCGCGTGCTAGTCGTCGAGCAGACCATCGCCCGCGCCAGCAACACCCATCTCGGGCAGCGCGTCACCGTCTCCACCGCCGCCGGCCCAGCGCAGTTCACGGTCGTCGGGATCGTCTCAGACCAGCAAGAGAACGGCACCGTCCTATACGTCCCGCTGACCACGATGCAATCGGTGCTGCACACCCCCGGCGCTGTCAACGAGTACTGGATCCAGACCACCTCTGGCAACCACCACCTGATCGATCAGACCAACACCCGGCTCGAGGACGCGTTCGCCGCCCACGGCCTCCAAATGACAACGCAGATCGAGTACGTGGGCGCCGCCAACGATCGCGCCACCTACCGTGGCGTCACCACTGCAATCACCGTGCTCGGGCTGCTGATCGTCGCCATCAGCATGGTCGCGCTGATCAACACGCTCACCATGGTCGTGCTCGAACGCACCCGCGAGATCGGCATCCTGCGCTGCATCGGCGCCCACGCCCGCGACGTCAGGCGGATCTTCGCCACCGAAGGACTTACCGTCGCGCTCGCGGGCTGGGTGATCGGCATCCCGCTCGGCTTCGGCCTCGCCCACGCCGTCATCACGCTCGCCGAGAACGTATTCAACGAACACGTGCTGTTCACCTTCCCCGCCCTCAACATCCCGATCGCACTGATCGGAACCATCGCCCTCGCACTGCTCGTGATGCAGATCCCGCTCCGCCGCGCCATACGGTTCAAGCCAGGCGAAGCCCTGCGCTACGCATAAGCGACCCGCCAACCACACAAACGCGTCGCCACACGAGTGAACCTGCTCCTCGCCAATTGCGCGCCCGCCGACGTGCCCGCTACTAGCAAGTTCGCTGCGAACGATCGGGCCGGAGCAGAAGTGCCCGGCGGCCTCGAGCTGCCTCCTGCAGGGGACGAGCAGCAGCGCCGTTGCGGCGGCCGCCGAGACCGCTGCATCTGCCCGGCGGAGCGGAAGACCGCACGTCGGCTCGACCCTCCGTGTCGCTCGCCGAGGTAGAGCAGCAGTGTTGCCCGAGGCGGCCAGCTGCTTGCACGGCACCGGAACCGGCGCCGACCGCAAGCGCTCGCGGGCTGACGGGCTCGGCGCCGGCGGTGCGAAAAGCATCAGCGGACTAGCTGGACGCCGCGCCGCGCCGTTCGCCAAGAGGAATCGTCGGGAGCGCGACGACCGGACGAGCGCTTTGCCACGATTGCACTAGCCGCGCCCACCGGCTTGGCGGTGACCGCTGGCCATCGTGGAATTGTTCGCTACCCACAACCGGCAGACGACCGCCGGCTCGTCATACGGCGATTCCCAGGGGACAACAGAGGAGCGGCCG
>DASPPG010000230.1:0-2107 GCA_035625625.1 Solirubrobacteraceae bacterium | reverse complement strand
ACCACCCCGCGGCCGCAGCTGTCGAAGCCGCGCGATCGCTACATCTACTACCCGGGAACGGCGCCCGTGCCGGAATCGGTCGCGCCGGACATCCGCGGCCGCTGAATCGAAAGTAGCCTTCCGGGAGCCGCAGCGCTTGGGGTTCGAGTGCCTCCGTGAATAGCCGTGGGGTAGCGGTAGCTTTGGGGTCAGGCGGCCTCGGGTAGGGCTTCGAGGGTGACTTTGTGGCCGAGGCGTTCGAGTTGGCGGACGAGCCGTCGGCGGTAGCGTTCGGTGTTCTCGGTGTCGCGGCGGTAGAAGAACTCTTCGCCGAGCTCGTCGTACGGGACGCCGCGCTCGAGGACGTGGTAGGCGGCGGTGAGGATCTTGTGCGCGGTCGCGATCGTGGCCTTCGCGTGTCCGCGGCGGCTCTTGATCCGGTGGTAGCGGGCTGAGAGGTAGGTGCGTTTGGTGCGCACAACCGCCTTGGCGGATTCGGTCAGGGTGCCGCGGAGCCACTTGGAGCCTTTGCGGGTCTTGCCGGAGCGCTGTTTGCCGGCGGATTCGTGCTGTCCGGGGCAGATCCCGGCCCAGGACGCGAGGTGCGCGTCGGTCGGGAACCGGCTCATGTCCGGGCCGATCTCGGCCAACAGCATCTCGGCTGCGCGGCGGTCCACGCCCGGGATCGTGTCCAGCAGCTCTAGCTCACGGGAGAAAGGGCGGGTCAGCTCCTCGATCCGCTCTGACAGGGTCGCGATCGTCTCGTCGAGGAAGTCGATCTGCGCGAGCATCTGCCCGATCAGCAGCGCGTGATGGCCGGTGAACCGGCCGTGGAGCGCTTCCCTGAGCGCGGGAATCTTGTTGCGCAGCTTGCCCTTCGCCAGCTCGGCGAGCACGTCTGGGTCGTGGGTGCCGGAGATCAGCGCCTCGAGCATCTTGCGGGCCGACACGCCGAGCACCTCGGAGGCGATCGAGGAGAGCTTGACCCCGGCGTCCTGGAGGGTCTTCTCGACCCGCTGGACCTCGCGGGCACGCTCCTGGATCTTGGCCTTGCGGTAGCGAACCAGGTCACGCAGCTCGCGCAGCGGCCGCGGCGGCACGAAGCTTGGCCGCACCAGCCCGTGCTCGACCAGCTGACAGCCCCACTCGGCGTCTTGAACGTCGCTCTTGCGACCGGGGACATGACGCAGATGGCGAGCGTTGTAGAGCCGGCAGTCGAACTCCTCCTCCAGCAGGTAGTAGACCGCGCGCCAGTAGACGCCCGTGGACTCCATCCCGACCACAGTCACCGCGAAGCTGCGCAGCCAGTCAGCGAGCGTCAGCAGCGCGGAAGTCGTCGCGGCGAACTCGCGGACCTCCTGGCGCCGGCCGCCGGCGCCGTCCGGAACGCGCACGCACGCAGTGATCTGGGACTTGTGGACGTCGAGCATCGCGCAACGCTCGATCAAGCGATTCATATAACCCCTCCAAGGGTCCGACGAACAGGACAACCGCCCGGGAGAGCCTCATACGGTGGAGTCTGAATCACGTGCTCAAGGCAACAGTTCGCGGTGCCCGAGACCCTCGCGTCCCACTCCTAATCGAGCTCCACGGCACCAGTCAGAGCCGACGTCGACCAAGGCGGCCGCCACCCATCGCAGCCCGCCCGCGCGCTCCTGACCAGCGACGCACAAACATTTTCATCCGTTCCCGGTGGGCGCCGCCAGGCGCGCATGATCACTCCTATGTCAAGTGCAAGGGCTGCGGAGCGAAGCCCGCAGCGGCGGGAGGGCGCCGAGATGCAACCATCAGGTTGCTGATTGGGGCGCTGTAAGCGGATCTGCGGGCATGCAAAGACAGCACGCGACCGTTTGGTCGGCGCGGTGGGCGCCCCCGCTTCCTCCTTGCCGGATTGTGGCGCTCGCCGCGTCGCCGTCAAGGAGTGCCGCTTGGCGGCTCGCTTGCGCTCGGCCCTGCCGGGCCATCCTTGACTGCGGCCGCGTCGCGCGCGGTTATGCAGCGAGGAGGGGCTGGGCGGATAGTGAGGCGCGCTCAGCGGCGGCGAGGTCGCGGATCATGCGCCGGTAGATGACGTCGGAGAGGTGGCGCTTGAGCACGCGCCGGGCCTCCTTGTTGGTGTGCCCGCCGG
>DASPPG010000229.1:0-9048 GCA_035625625.1 Solirubrobacteraceae bacterium | reverse complement strand
GGGTGAGGAGCGCCGGCCACAGGACCGTGTCGCACGGCTTGCCGCGGACGTTCGCGTTGTCGCTACACGCGTACGGCGCGCCGGTCAGCGCGTGCAGCTCGTCTGAGGTGAGCAGGTACAGAGAACAACCCTGGTAGGCCCTCGAACCGACGACCAGCACCCGGCCGTAGTTCGGCGTCGATGCGGCCGACACGGTCGCGGGGCCGGTCGGCGCGCCGGTCACAGGGCCGGCGCAAGAAACGCTTTGGGCGCTCGCCGGCGAGGTGAACAGCAGGGCCACGCCCACGTACGCGCCGGTACCGACCAGCGCGATCAGGACTGCGTGTGCGATCTTGAAGCGCATCGTGCCCTCCTATCGCGCAGCGGGGTCGAGGCGATCACGGCGCATGGCGAGGACGCCACCGCCAGCGGCCAGCGTCGCGGTCCCGATCGCGCCCACAGCCCTGATCCCCGCGTTGCCCCGGTGATGAGACATGCACGAGCTGTATCGAGGCGGGCGGCGCTCTCGACGCGCTCGGTGCGGTGTAAGCGTCGCCGCGGCGGTGGCGGGAGCGATCGCGGCGAGCGGCAGGCTGACCACCCGCCCGGTCGTGATTGGGTGCTTGAGACGACTCATGAGAGAACCTCCACTTGGTTGGTAAACCGTCAATCGACGACGGCCGGTTCGACGAAGCGGCCGGCCGTCAGCCGCGCGACCAGCGGGCCGAGTGCCACCGCCGATCCCCGCTGCCTTGCCGGGTTGGCTCCTCGCGTCCGGGGTGGGTGGATGGGCGGTCATGGTCTGACCCCGCGGGGAACGGTGCTGGCGTGCCCGTTAGTTCGGTCCGGTGGTGCCGGGGCGAGTCCGCCGTGGTCGTTGGGAGATCACGAGCGCTCCGCCTACGCCGAGCATCGCCAGCGCAACGGCGCCGGCGGCGCCGATGCCGGCGTCACCCCAGTCAAATCCGCTCTGCGGAACCTGGACTCGAACGACCGCCTGCGACGCGCTCGCCTTATGTGCGGCTGAAGCGGCGACGTCGAGTGCGGCCGCGATTTGGCCCTCCCTGTAGGCGGAAAGGGCGGCGACACGCTGACGCTCCTGCTGCGCGGCTGACCGCAGCGCCGCGGTTCGACCGATGTTGCCGCTGGATGCGGGCGGTGGACTCACCGGAATCATTTCCCTATCGGGGCGGCTGTAGACGGCGGCGGGCGCTCGGTGTACGGGCGTGGCCGGATCGTCCGCAGGGTGGGCGGTGGCTGCAGGCGCGCCGGCGGCGGCGAGCGACAGAATGACCGCGGTGGCGGCGATGCGGTGGCTGGGGGTCATCTCGACCTGCCTCCTGTGGTTGGGCGATCGCGGGGTGCGATCGGTTGCGGCGAGAACCGTGCGCGCGGCTGGTCGAAGAGCGGTCGAAGCCGGTCGAAAAACGGTCGATGCTCGCGTAGAAACCCGGTATTTGCGGGCCGCCGTCCTGGTGGTAGCGTTCCCCGCGGGGCCGGTGAGGTTGATCGAGTTCCGCGTCTTGGGGTCGTTCGAGGTTGTCGATGACGGCGGCTCGGTGGCGCTGGGCGGACCCAAGCAGCGGGCGCTGTTGGCGGTTCTGCTGTTGCACCGTGGCGAGGCAGTCTCGACGGATCGCCTGATCGACGAGATCTGGGGCGAGCGGCCGCCGGCGAGCGCGAACAAGCTCGTGCAGGGGTACGTGTCGAACCTGCGCAAGGTGCTCGGCGACGGGCTGCTGGTCACACAGGGGCACGGCTACCTGCTGGTGACGGGGTCGGGGCGGACGGATGTGGACCGGTTCGACGCGCTCGTGGGGCGGGGCCGGGAGGCGCTCGAACGAGGCGACGCGTTGACCGCGGCCGCTGTGCTGCGCGAGGCGCTGGGGGTGTGGCGGGGTCCGCCGCTGGCGGATTTCGCCTACGAGCCGTTCGCGCAGGCTGAGATCGCGCGGTTGGAGGAAGCCCGTCTGGCCGCGTTGGAGGACCGGATCGACGCGGATCTGGCCTCGGGCGAGCACGCTCGGCTGGTCGGCGAGCTGGAGGCGCTCGTGCGCGAGCACCCCGCGCGCGAACGCCTGCGCGGCCAGCTGATGCTCGCGCTGTACCGATCGGGACGGCAGGCTGACGCCCTGGAGGCTTATCGAGAGGGTCGGGGCTGGCTGCGCGACGAGCTCGGGCTGGAGCCCGGTCACCAGCTCAGGGACCTTGAGCGAGCGATCCTGGCGCAGGACCCAGCGCTTGACCTGCGAGGGGCGGACCGTCCTGCGGCGCTGCGCCGGGTCGTCGCTCGGCGCCGGCGCGGCGGCATCTTGATCGCGGGAGGGGCGGCGGTACTACTCTGCGCGATCGCGCTGGTGGCTATGGAGCTACCGAGTTCCGCGACGGTCGCGGTGCTAGCGCCGCCAAACTCGCTGGCGGCGATCGACACGGGCAGCAACCGCGTCACGGCGGTTGTGCCGGTGGGTACACGACCGGGCCCGATCGCCTACGGAGCCGGATCGCTGTGGATCGGCAACCTCGACGATGAGACCGTCTCGCGGGTGGACCCCGCGACGCTGCAGATGCTCCGCACGATTCCGATGGGGGATCCCCCAACGGCCGTCGCATTCGCCGGCAGGCGGGCGTGGGTCGTGGACTCCGATCCAACCGCGACGTTCGTGACCGCCACGAGTATCGACCCGCAGTTCGATGCGATCGGCGGCACGGTCCGGATCGGGAACGTTGTGCCCGGCACGGCCGCGGCGGCGGTGTCACAGGGCGACACGCTGTGGGTGGCGCCGTTCTCCGGCGAGCTGACGCGGTTGGATGGCGGCACCGGAGCCGTGATGCAGCAGACCGATCCGAACTCGGCGCCGGCGGGGATCGCGATCGGAGCCGGGGCGATCTGGACGACCGACAGCGAGGCGGACACCGTCACACGCGTCGATCCGACGGGCCTGGTCGCGGCGTACCCGGTCGGCCATGATCCGACCGGGATCGCGGTCGGCGACGGTGCGGTGTGGGTCGCCGACATGGGCGATGACGCTGTCGTGCGCGTCGATCCCAGCACGTACGCGGTTACGAACACGATTCCAGTCGGAGACGCACCGTCCGGCGTGACGTTCGGCGCCGGCTCGGTGTGGGTCGCCAACAGCGGCGACGGGACCGTGACGAGAATCGACCCGGGCGCAAACCGGGCGGTGGCGACGATCCGCGTTGGGGGCAGCCCGCAAGCCGTCATCGTGGCCGCCGGTCGCGTGTGGGTCACCATCGACGCGCCGACGATCCCGCCGACAGCATCAGCCGCGCCGGGCGGCACGCTGAAGGCCGACGCCGCCGACGACGTCGACTACATGGACCCGGCGCTCGCTTACTACTACCTTTCATGGGAGCTGCTGTACGCGACCTGCGCGAAGCTCCTCAACTACCCGGACAAATCCGGGCTGGCCGGATCGCAGCTCGTACCGGAGGTGGCGCAGTCGCTCCCCACGATCTCCGACGGCGGCAGGACCTACACGTTCAAGATCCGATCAGGATTTCGATTCTCGCCTCCCTCGGACGCGCCCGTCACCGCGCAGACGTTCAAGTACACGATCGAGCGCTCGCTGAATCCGGCGACGGTGAACAAGAGTGGCGCTCCGCTCGTACCCGAGTTCGACGACATCGTCGGGGCGCGCGCATACATGACGGGCAAAGCCGCCGACATCGCGGGGGTCATCGCCCGCGGCGACACGCTCACCATCCGCCTGGTCGCACCGGAGCCTGACCTGCCGACGCTGCTCGCACAACCGTTCTTCTGCGCGGTCCCGACCGACACCCCGATCAACCCACAGGGCGTGCGAGTGATCCCCTCCGCCGGCCCCTACGACGTCGCGTCCTACACGCCGGGTCAGGGCGTCGTACTCACTCGCAACCCCAACTACCACGGCAGCAGACCACACCGGCTTGCCCGCATCGAGCTGCAAGTGAACATCCCGGGCGCGCGCGCCGTCGCCCAGGTGCAGGGCGGCACCGCCGACTACGCAGTCGACGGCGAGGTGGACAGCTCCGACGCCGCCACCTTGGCCGCCCGATACGGACCCGACAGCCCAGCCGCACGCCAGGGCCACCAGCAGTATTTCGTCGACCCGCTACCACAGCTGTCCGCTTACGCGCTCAACACCCACCGACCGCTATTCGCCAACGTGCGACTGCGGCAGGCCGTCAACTACGCGGTCAACCGCACCGCGCTCGCCCGGCTCGGCGACGACCCGTCGATGCTGCCCGCGCCCCCGACCGACCACTACCTCCCCCCCGGCATCCCCGGCTACCAGGATGTCCACGTCTACCCGCTCACGCCCGACCTCGCCAAAGCCCGTCAGCTCGCCCGAGGGCACACAGGCGCCACCGCCGTCCTCTACACCTGCGACGTCACTCCATGCCCACAGCAGGCGCAGATCATCACCGCCGACCTCGCCGCGATCGGCATCCATGTTGAAACCAAGACATTCTCGGTCACCACCCTGTACACCAAGTACACCACGCCTGGGGAGCCGTTCGACATCGGCTATTTCGACTGGAGCGCCGATTACCCCGACCCCTACGACTTCCTCAACCTGCTCCTCGAAGACGGCACCGAGGTCCCGACCCTCCAGGACCAGGCCGTCCGCCGAGAGCTCGCCGCGGCAGCTCAGCTCGCCGGGCCACGGCGCTACCTCACCTACGGGAAACTCGATCTCGAGATCGCGCGCGATGCCGCCCCCTTGATCGCCTACGCCAACCCACCCGAGCACGAGTTCTTCTCCGCCCGCGTCGGCTGCCAGACCTACGCCTTTTACGGACTCGACCTCGCCGCCCTCTGCCTCAGGCGCAACGAACGCTGAGAAGTGCCGCCCATGGGCGACGAACGACATCCTCGGCAGCGCTGAGCAATCGCACCCCATTTACCGGGGTCGGCGATCCCAGCAAACGCAGTGTGCTAGCTCAGCCGTCAATCCTGGCGGCTTTGCAAACGTCTCGGCCGCTGCCGTTAAGGACGAAACGGGGCGGCCGTGACGACGGCGAGGATTGACCAGCGCGAGACGCCTCGTTTTCGTTCCTTGGCAGCAGTGGCGTCGAACTCGCCCCGCGCTTCTGCAATCCCTGGCTGAGCGGCGGCCTCGACATGGCCGACGATCTCAGTGCCCCTCTTGCTCAAACGCGCGTGCGACGGGTCGCGCTACCGCTCGGCCAGCGGAATACAGAAGCAACGGACGTCGTCGGCAGCGAACATCGCTAGGACCTACGGAGACGCCTGCTTCAACGGCATGGCGATCGCGGTAGCGCACGCCGCTCGCAGCTGTGTCGGACGATTCTCGAGCCTCTCACGGACCGACTTGCTGACCGCAGGACGCCGCTCGTCCTCAGCAGCAGTCAGCGACCACTCCGGGCTGGGGTGGCTTCCCTCCGCCTTCACGGGAAAGGAGAAGCTGCCTCTGGGCCCATTCCCGCTCGAACGGCTCTTGTCCAGGTGGGGTTTCCGGCAGCTTGCTCACGCCTCGGTCGAGTTGCCTTCCGGGAGGGCGGGCCGCAACTCGACCACCGGGATCTGCCGCGGCGCAGCCCGCTTGCGGTAGTACCTGAAGCCCGGGTAGATCCCGATCCCACGCGCGTACCAGAGCTCGCTCTCGTCGCCCGTAAGCTCGCGCGCCACCACGTCCCGGCTGGCGCCCCCCACAAACACGCTCGCCTGGGGATGGGCCCGCAGGTTGTAATACCAGGCGGGGTTGTGCCGCTGCCCGTAGTTCGAGGCGATAACCACCAGCCGATCGTCGGCTGGAATTCCGATCACGGGGAGGGTGCACGGCGATCGACTTTTGGCGCCGGTTGTGGTGAGCATTACGACCGGGAGGCCAGTGACCCAAGACGTAAACGTCTCCCGCCCGCGCGTCCGGTGGTACACGGTGCGGTCGATGTGGTAAAGGGTGCGGGCATAGAGCCACGACATCGGGCGCGGAACCGCGGACTGCCGCATTACACGCTTGATCCAACTCGCGTTCCGGTAGTCGTACTCGATGCCGGCGATTGTAGTCCGCAGGGCGCCGACCGGTCGACCGATGAGAAGCTCGCGCGTATGTCTCAATTTTGTGCGTTACGACAGGGTGACGACTTGTCGGGCGGGCCTTCGGCTGCCGAGGACTCGGCTCTACCCGCGTGACCCGCTCTCATGAGCTCAGCAAACAGCTAGTTCAGATGGTGATTGACCGCTGCTTCACGAAAAGCAGAAGAGTCGCAACGCCGAACTCGAGCCGTCCGAGGCTTGTGCATTGGAACGATTCCGCACATCTGAGCCGGGCAGGTGACCGATGTCGGCACCATGCTCGCAAGCGTTCCAGACCAGCAGTCTTGCCAGCCGTAATCTGGTCAGCGATGACTGCTGGAACTAGTACCGCGTCAGGCAAACTTTGCCGTTTGACGAGCTCGCATAGGCGGCGGTCGCGGGGGTGGCGGTTCCGCCAGGCGATGTAGCGACGGATGGCGCGGCCCTGGGCCTCGTGGGTGGGGTGGTCGGTGCCGTCCAGGGCGAAGTAGCGCAGTCCGGTGAATTGCGGCTCGATGCGGTTTAGCCAGCTGGCGTTGGAGGGGACGTAGACCAGTTCGATGTTGTGCGCGGCGGTGTACTCGCCGACTCGGGTGTCGGTCTTGGTTGTCAGGTGGGGGCTGAAGTTGTCCAGGATGATCGCGACGCGCTCGTGCTCGGGGTACAGCGAGCGGACGTAGCGCAGGAAGGCGAGGAACTCGCCGCGGCGTTTGCGCGCTTTGATGTGACCGTAGAGCCGGTCCGCGCGCAGGTCATAGGCGGCGGACAGGTGTCTGACTCCGTGTGGGCGGGTGAACGTCGCGCGCCGACGGCGTCGTCGCAGGTGCCCACGCCCGCCCTCGCACGCCCACTGGCGGCCGGGGTGCGGTTGGAGGTTCAAAGGGCCGAACTCGTCCAGGCAGCCGACGTGATCGGGATCGTCGTGGCGGCGCTTGCGCGTGCCATCCGCGAGGCGATACAGGGACAAGACGCGCTCTTTCTTGGCCTCGTAGTCGGGGTCTTTGGACTCCTTCCAGGTCTTCAGGCGTTGAAACGAGACGCCGTTATTGCGCAGGATCGTGCGCAGCTGCTCATGGCTGATGTCCTCGACCACCCCCTTATCCACCAGGTACTCCGCCAGCTTGGTCAGGCTCCAGATCGAGAACGGCTGCTCATAGTCCTCTGGGTGGGTCAGCGCGATCCGCACCATCTCCGCCCGCTGCTCGCCGGTGAACTTCGGCGGGCGGCCGCCCTTGTAGCGGGGGTATAGCGATTCGAACCCGTCCGTGTTGAAGTTGTGAATCACATCGCGGACCCGATCGGGAGTCGTGAACGTCACCTTCGCGATCTGCGCAACGTCCATCGCCTGCGCGGAGAGCAACACCATCTGAGCCCGACGCCAGCTCACCACCGACCCCGTTCCGCGCCGCAAGATCCCAACAGCCGGTTGCCCTCCTGGTTGCTGATCTCCCTAACCCGGACCCGCTCGGCCAACCCGATCTCCTCGCGCCACACGACGGTCAGCGAGAGGATTCGCGATCCATAACAATGCTCCTGCCCCAAACAGGGCAAACGTTCCCGGTGGCGGTACTAGCCCCAAGCGGAAGCGGTGTCCGGCAGCCTAACGACGGTCCGGGTTCGAACCGCCCGCATTGCCTGCTTCTACGGAGGCCGCTCGGTAGTCCGATCGGTTGTCCCAGCGCTCTTAGCTGCCTAGCGTTTGTGTGTTCACCCGCGCTCGCGGTGATGCGGAGCACCACGGAAGGAGTTAGCCCTAATGTCAGGCCGTTCATCGGGTGGGAAGAGATTTACGCTCGCGAGGCCGCGGCGAGACTGATTCGCAAGCTGAGGCATGGTTGAGAGTAGTCGAGAACCGGAAGCAGTAGCGTGGGACGCCGCGCGCCTTGAGCAGTTGCGGCGCGAGCTTGACGAGCGAACGCGTCGCGCAGACGAACGAGATCGTGCCGCCGACCAGCGCGAGCGGATCGCGGATGAGCGCGAGCGGCTTGCGGATGAGCGCGAGCGGCGGTTCTATGAAGCGCGGGCTCCCGGGTCAGGCGACGTCTTGCGGCACAGTCACGAGGCCCTCGAGCGAGCACACGAAGCGCTCGCGCAGGCGCGGGAACGAATCGACCGCCTCGCGGCCGGACTCCTGCGCGAAGAAGCTGCGTTGCAACGAGAGGATGCCGAGGTCGGGCGCGAGATATCTAGCAAACGCGAGAGCGGCAACTCGGAGTAGCGGCCGGGACCAGCAAGCCGAACCGTCCCAGACGCTGACCCCAAACTGTGTGGAGGTCCCTATACGCGCGCGAGAGTGCCGCTTTGATCGAGTTGCAGCAGCCTCGACGATGCTGCTGCGTTTGAGCAAACTCGACAATGAGCGCGCCGGGCGCGTCGAGACTCTCGCTCAGCCAGAGAGGCCGTTGCGCAAACCATTCAAATACGCACTGCTCTAGTGATGGTGGGAGAAGTGGTCACTAATCCATTCGTAATGGACCCGCCCTCCCAATTGCACACGCGATTGGGTGTCATGAGCATGTGTTATCCCGCCGACTAATTGATGCACCTGGTTTCTGACCGGTTTGTGCAACAGCCTCCCAGACATTGGAGAAGCGGTTGGCGGCCTCGACTTCACTACCGGTGCGGACGAAATCCACGACTCCGAGCAGCCGATGCGCCAACAGTTCCGCTCCGCCAGAGAGGGACAGTCGCGGGCAAGCCGCCTGCTTGCCGAACGTTCGCCGGCATGCAAGCACGAGCTCTGCCGCTCTGCCGCTTCGTCAGGAACGCGGTCGTGATGAGCCTCGCTACTGGATCGGACGATGAGGAGGGCTGATTGCGTCGCTTCCGCACCCGGGCGGCTAGGCGTGTCAATGGCCATCGAGTTCTCCCCGCTGGCGGCCACGAAATTCCCCGCTGGTGGCCATCTTTTCTCCCCGCTGGTGGCCACGAATCTCCCCACCAACAGATTGGTTGGTTTGTGGTGTGTTAGGTGAGTGGTCGGACCCCCTTTCCGGCGGTGGCTTGCGCGAGCCGGTAGCTGTCCTGGC
>DASPPG010000228.1:0-15542 GCA_035625625.1 Solirubrobacteraceae bacterium | reverse complement strand
CCTAAGGTCGCGCAGATCGACCTCGGCCGCCAGCTGACCGAGGCGATCTGGTACATGCTTACTCGTAATCAACCCTTCGCTCCGGCAGGCGCCACTTTTCGTCTGGCTGCCTGACAGCCCTTTTAGGAACTGCGCCACCGGAGCGAGCCCCGATGACACCTAATCCTCGAAGTGCGATGAGGCGATAGAGAGATGAGCACCGCTCCAACGGCCCGACCCGCGCGCGGACCGTGACACTCAACTTCCTGCCAGGTTCACGCTGTCGTGTCAAGCGCCATGAGCCGAACTGTTCACTCCAGTGACCTTGCTCAGCCGCTTGACACGGCAGCGCTCACCCGGCCATTTTGCACTTGAGGTGTCAGGGATCTGACACACAGGGCTTGACAACCGGCCCACCTTCATAGAGACGAGGTTTAGCCGGTCGCTGGGCCGCATCCTGGCGAGGCTCTGCCTGGCGAGATCGTCATCGACACGCGAGGATGAGACGCTATTGTCTGCCCGGCGTACCGTGAGGCGCGTGTCGGTGTCGCCTAAGAGCTCTTGTAGCAAAGGGAGGTGCGCAGGGCGTTGACGTTAGTGCAAACGACGTGGCCGGCGGGGGTGACGATGTGCTGAGGGCAGACGACGCTGCGTTGCCGCTTGCCTACGGCAGCGACACGCTTGAGTTGATGGTGCGTGACCCGACGTGGGCGCACGCGTATTGGGACATGAGTGCCGAGCGCGTCATGGCGGCTGTCGGACCCTTCGGTAGACAGGAGGCGTTCCTGCGGCTGATTGATGTTCCGACCGGGCACCTCGTGGCTGAGGACGTCGTGTGGGCCCGGCGCGGAAGCCTTGGTTTGGCCCTTCCGCGGGCCGATCGTTCCTACGCGGCCGAGCTGGCCATCATGTGTGACGATTTCCGGTGGGTTATCCTCGCGCGCTCCGGGGTCGTCCACGCACCCCCAACATTGCCCAGGGTCGCCAGTGCAGATGTCCGTGCTTTCGGGTGTGCAGGGGACGTTGGTGACTTGGTGTCGACCCGCACACCCGGGAGTTGGCAGGGGTACCCCGGGATCGGGACCGCGACGGCCGGGCCCGGCGAACTGGGCAGACGACGCGGCCGCTATCCCTGGCGGTCGCGAGCGCCAGCGGTGGCCGGGCGAGCGGCGCGTGTGCGTGCCGGTTCTGCGACTCATCTCGCTTGCTGAGACGTGATGGCACGCAGCAGCGCTTCCTCGGCCTCGGGGAGGCGCCGTCTTCGTGTGTGGACGATTGCGACGGTTGCCCCTGCGTCTCACGGCCCAGCCACGAGCGAGCAAGTGAGTGGGTCTGCTCGTCGCCGGTCGGCGTGGCGAGCTCAACCTCCCGTTACGCGACGAGATCTCGACTTGACTATCCGGAAAATGGAGTCGCGCCGACCGTCGCAGCTCGTCGGGCGCGTTCGCGAGCGACAGCTCTGGCGCCCTTATCGATCGAGCTGACAGCCGGGTGTTTGGGCCGCCGCCCGGGGTCAACGAGGCGGCTCGCCGGTGTTGGGCGACGAAGCGCCAAGACGGTTTCGGTCATGGTGGCCGTGAACGCGGAGGCGACCGGTTGGCCTGTACCCTCTCGTTGTGTGATCCGACCGGCCTCACGTGGGCGGTGATCGGTGTGACGAGCTCTCGGGCATGTGGATGACGAGTGAGATTTGTGGCTTTCCGGGGTGTGAGCGGCCGGTAGCGACGGTGCTCGATGGTGCGTCGGTCTCGTTGGGCTATTGCGACCTGCCGGAGCACACGGCGTTGAGCGCATTGCGCGCCACCGTCATCGGTGACGTCAGCCCGGCGGCAACAAAGACTCTCATGGCTCAGGGGGTGGCGGCGCAAGCCGCCACTCAGGCACGCACCCCAAGGCGCTTGCCAACTCAAGCGACGTACATTCCGCAGCCATCCCGTTACACCACTCGATCCGACTTGACTCAGACTAACCCGGCCTGCGCACGGAGCCGGGCTAGCCTCACGTGGTCCGCGTCCGGGGCGGTGTGCGCGAGTCGGAATCAGACGTCGACGAGCGCCGGATCGACGGGGTCAGGCCGTGTCAAGGCCGTCGTGTCCCCGAGGGATCGACCGATCGTCGTCGCGTCGTCGCTGGTCAGCGCGTCGCCCGACTGCCCTTGTTGACGGGTGGGTGCCTGCTTTCGAGCGTCCTTCTTGGCCTGCTTGTCGAGGCGGCGCTCGCGAAGCTTTCGTTCACGGTTGAGCTTTGCCATCGTGGTCTTCTGCTTTCCGCTTGATGCCATGCGGGTCCTCCTGCTCTCGGGGATCTGGAGCGCGTCGACCGCGCGCGCAAGTTGGGTGAAGACCTCGACGAGCTGGTGTCGGGCAAGCTCTGGAGATCTGTCGCGGTCCTGTTGCTGCGCAGCAGCGTCGTAGCCACGCACGCGATGTATGCAACGCACAACCGCGCGTCTGGGATGTGGACCAGAGCGAGGTTACAGGTGAACCCACGCTCGCTAGTCTCGGTCTGTGGCTTTTACAGTCTCTTGACGTTCGCGGCCGCTGGGCCCTTGGGACCCCGCTCGACGTCGTAGCTCACCTTCGCGCCCTCAGCCAACGACTTGAAGCCGTTGCCCTGGATCGCGCTGTGATGCACGAACAGATCCTTGCCGGAATCATCGGGGGTGATGAATCCGTAACCCTTGTCGTCGCTGAACCACTTCACGGTTCCTGTTGCCATCTTGTTCCCTCCGGAGGTATGTGCGCTGCGAAACGCGGAGATGCTAGACGCAACAACTGCGGAAACGCTGGGCACTGCTTCGTCGAGCGGACGCTCGACTCACAGCCGCCTAGCGGCTGGCGGCGCCGCTGGGTCGGTCGGATGAGCCGAGACGATCGCCAGACCCACGCGCGAGACGTCACGTCGCCGGATCGCCGTCCGAGCGGCCGTGGGAGGTCGGCGAAGTTGCGGGTGCCCAATCTGACCGGGCCACCGACTTGACGCTCGACCGGAACTTCGGGAACGTGATCTGAGCGCCGGGAGCCCGACAGCCCGGGACGATGTCCGGGCACTCGCCCCCCAACGTGATTCGTGCGGAGAGTACGGTGTGAAGGATGGACGACGAAACGATTCCCGCGCTCGTGAAGCGCCTGGCCCGTCCACACCCCTCCGGCGGTGCGGTCATCGAGCGCGCCGCGATCCTCGCTGACGGCGCCGACTTTGCGTCGGTGATCGCGTGGATAGTGGACCACGGTGGGCAGCCCGAGGCAAGCGTTCCTGCGGTTTCAACCCGCGGCCTACATGGAGCGCGGCTCAACAACACCGGCGGGGAGCAAAGCCGGCCGCCGCTCCGCTACGTGCTGCCGGCTGGAACGCTGACCTGAGCCAGCTCGCCCGGAGCCTGTCAAGTTTGGTCAGAGGCTTCGTGTGTGAATTTAGTGAGCGACCGCCTTCGTGTCGGGCTTGTTGATCCATCCGGCGATGGGGAGTTGGGGCGGCGTCGGCGGCTTGCGGACGAACCGTTCGGGGTGCCGCTCGTAGCCGGTGTCGAGCACGATCGCCCAGGCGGCGTGCATCCGCTTGGCGTGGCCGTGGTGGCGGCGCGTTCGAGACGTCGCGTTCCGCTTGCCGCGTGGCCTGCGTTCGCCGAGCGCTTCGGAGGGCGTGGTGTATGCAGGCTGTGCGGGATGGGCATTGCCCGATCGCAACGGGGGTTTATTGCGGCTGCGGCGCTGGGGTAGATCGGCGACGGTCTGGTGGCGTGTCGCCCGCCGAGTTGTTTGACTGTCATGCCGAAGGATCGAACGATCGCCGTGCCAGGCGACGTATCGGACGTATACCTCGCGTCTATCGCCGCTAGCCAGGTGTCAAGGCCGCAGGGAGCAGTCGGTGCGGGACTTGCCGCGGTGGGCCCGATGGAACGGCGTCCTCGAGCGGCGATACACGCTTGGGGTCGAGGAGGAGGTCATGCTCCTCAACGGCTCAGATCTCTCGTTGTCGCAGTCGAGTGAGGCGGTGCTCGCCCGGCTTTCGGAGGATCTACGCAGGCACACGGTGCCGGAAACCCACGCCGCGGTCATCGAGCTCGCGACGGGCATCCATCTCGATGTCGCCGGAGCTGCAGCGGAGCTCGCGACGCTTCGCGCCGAGTTGACCCGGCAGCTGCGCCCGGTCGGCCTGGACGCGGCGTCTACCGGGACCTATCCGCTGTCTTGCCCGGGCCAGACGCGAGTTACTCGTGGCGAGCGATACCGGATGATTGCCGATGCGATGCGCGCGCTCGCGCGACGAGAGCCGACGCTGGCGCTGCACGTGCACGTCGGCATTCCCGACAAAGAGGAGGCGATCCGAGTGCTCAACCGGCTGCGCGGCGCGGTGCCCGTGCTACTCGCGCTGTCGGCTAACTCCCCCTTCTGCCAAGGACGCGATACGGGGTTCGCGTCCACACGCACCGTGATCTTCCAGGGATTCCCGCGTACGGGCACAGCACGACGGTTCGCAAACTACGCCGACTACGTCGATGCGGTGGACGCGATGATCGCCTCGGGCGCGTTGCCGGACCCGAGCTTTCTGTGGTGGGACGTGCGCCCACAGCCCGCGCTCGGCACTGTTGAGGTTCGGGTAATGGACAGTCAATCGACGATCGCCGACAGCGCCGCAATGATCGCCCTCGTTCAGTCGCTCGCACGTCTCGAGCTCGAGGGCGAACCCGCACACCGTGATGTCGGCCCAGAGGTATTGGCGGAGAATCGCTTCCTCGCCGCTCGTGATGGATCGAACGCACGACTGATCGATCCGATCAAGCGCCAGCTCGTCCGGGTTGGAGAACTGGCCGAGGCGACGCTGGCGACATGCCGTTCGCACGCCGCCGCGCTTGGATGCACGGCCGAGCTGAACCAGATCCATAGCCTCGCGACCGCCAACGGTGCCGACCGCCAACGTGAAGCCGGACTCGTCGAGGTCGTCTCGACGCTCGTCGAGCGATTCGCCGCGCCAATCGGTGAATAGACCTAGCAGCAGTCCGAGCTTGATCAAAGAGCGGCCTCGTATAGACGGCGCGAGGGCCGTCAGAAGCCTCCGCGCTCGGGACGGGATCACACGAGGGGTGTCGCAGCTTGACGTAGGCGAAGATGCCGCGCCGCGCGGCATTCTTCAGGAACGAGTCGTCGTCGCTCTCGATGTCTGCGATCACGGAGGTTCAATGACGCGCGAAGCTCACGCGGCACCGCTGTCTGTGCTGGCCGTGTCCGCGGCGCGCACGATGACCGTCAGCTCGCGGGGTCGCCCAGCCGAGCCAGCTCTGCTTTGCGGACGTACAAAAACCCCACCGCGTAGTCCCTGTCCTTGGCGAACTCCTGATCGCGGATCGTGTTCTTCGGCTCGCGTTCTCGCACAAACCGCAGCGTCAGCTCATTGGGCACGGTGTCTCCCTTCGATCCCAGCCGTGTAGGCGTGCGGAGCCCGTACTAGGAGAGCGTCGGCTCAGGATATGGTCGCACCAAGACGGGACCGCTGCGGCCGTGAACCGCGTGCCGTCTTCCCCGGCTTCGATGCAGCCGTACTGCGCCGTGTGCGTTTCTTGGCTGGACGTGGTAGCCGCGGGGCTGTCGTGCGCAGTTCCAGTTCATCGAGCGCGTAGACAGGCGCCGCGATTCCGGCCGCCATCGCAATGCAGGCAGCAGCGAGGTCGATCAGCGCTTGCCTTTGCGCCTGATGATCGCCGGAAGCGCGAGCCTCTTGCAGGGCTCGTGCCCTCGGTGCGAGCGGTGGCACCCCGCTGGATCAGCGGGGCGATCTCGACACTCTCGGCGCGGTCTTCGCATGCTTAGGTGTGCAGGGGAACAAAGTGGGGTCGTTCAATAACTCCGGTAAGTTCTTGCCATGGATGAATCTCTGGCCGACGTGGCCGAGGTGCGCAACGGGTTACGCCGCATCATCAGCTCATATCGCCAGCTGCAGCAGACCTACGGCGATGCGCCACCGCTCACCGCGCATGCGAAAGCGCTCAGGTGCGCGATTGATGAAAGCGACAACAAATCGGCAGAGAGGGTTCTGGCGCGGATTCAGTGGGAACTAGGCAGCGTAAGAGAGGCTGGCCGGTAGTTGAGGCCCAGGCGCTCGACGCGGCTGCACGGTTTTAGTGTTGTAGACGCGCGCGGGGAGGGTGGCTAGGATGGAGTGCCTTATTCGAAGCGGCGCGGCGACGCCACTAAGGGCCGGCGCGCAGAAGCTATGTCTCCGATGCGGTTTCTACCCTCACGGCAGACTCGTTCGGCGGTTCGCGTCCCGCTCGCGCTGCTGAGCTACGTGTCGAATGCGGCTTCTGCCGTCACGCGAACCCGATTCGGCGGTGATGATCGCGAGCGTCGGTCACCTCAGCGCGGCGAAACGGACGTCGGTCTGGGCGCTGCGCGTGAAGCCGCCACCGGCCGACGTGCACGCAGTCCCGCTCGACGGGTTGAGCGTCGTGATTCAAGCAATCGAGTGGTGAGGATCACGACGACCGCGCGCCGGATCGCGCACGCGCACAACTGTTGCGGACCAGTGCTCGGTGGTGGCCTGCTCGCGTTCGACTCCGAGGGCCGTGGCGGCGCGTGGTACTCGGGTCGCTTTTGGCCGTCGGCGGCGATCGTCTACCCGGTCGGACCTGGCCGGATCACCGCCCGCGACGTACAGGCGTGGCTCGACAAGCAGGAAGGGGGCAAGTGATGCGGTGCCGGTGCGCGACAAGTGCCCTTCACCCACCCGCCGGTGCCCAGCGATCTGTCCACGGTCGCATTGGGTAACAGTCTGCGTCGCGCCAGCGCCAAGAACGGCGCTTGGCCACCTTCTTAGCCGGAAACCGCTGCCTTCTCGACGTCGCAGTTCCCGTAGGCGGCTTGAAACACTTCTCCCTTGGTGACGGCGGAGCCGCTATCCGTGACGACTACGGATGGCGTCCTGCGAATGCATGAGTTAGCGTCGCGGTCAGCCGTTTGCGATCTCTCACTCAACGGGTTTCGGTGGGCGGAGCGGTAGGCGACGGTGTGGAGCTTGGCTGTCGACCGTGCGAGATGGTCCAGGCGGTAGAGAGGACAGTGCCCGGTCCGCGGCCGAGGCCTCGTTGGCTCGTGCAGCAAAGAACTTCACAACGACCTGCAACCGGGCCTTGCAGGCAGCCGCAATGCAGGCAGCCGCAAGGTACAGATGGAACCCCACCGACACCAGACACCCACCCTCGTGAGGGGAGAACACATGCCGACGAAGGAAGCAGCACGACGACCGTCAAGCCGACGGCAGGCGAGCCGCGCGCCTACCGAGCGGCGCGTCGTGCTTCCCGGCGGCGCGGACAAGCAGCCTACGTCGCGATCGGCCGCCGTGGCCGCGCGCGTGCGTCCCAAGCGCTCGCGCGCAAAGCGCAAGCCAGGGTTCCCCGCGAGCGTCGGCAGGGCGTTCGGCGACCTCACGTCGGGCGTGAGGCGTGAGCTCTCACGGGGCGCTGGGAAAAAGCGCCTGGCCGCGCTCTTGACGGGCGCCGCTGGCGCCCTCGCCGCTACCGCGGCCTTCGTCCGTCGGCGCGGGCGTCGAACCGAGCCGCCGGCAACCGAGCCCACGCCGCAGACCACGGCCGCCACGACCCCTCAGGCGGAAAGCGGCGGGCAGCCGGCGAGCGAGACGACAAGCGCCGCGACAACACCCCCGGAGGTCGAGGGTTCCTCCTAGCGTTTGCGACGCCTGGTATTAGACGAGCCTGGCGCTGGCCGGTGAAGCGATGAGGCCAATTCGGGCGCCGTCCGCGACGGTGAGGTGAGCGGTGTTCGTGGTGATGGTCGCGCCCGAGTGCGCGCCGGTCGCCCAGGCCGGCGGGCTGGGCGACGTTGTGTTTGGGCTCAGTCGTGAGCTCGAGCTGCGGGGTAACGCGGTGGAGATCGTGCTGCCGAAGTACGACTGCCTGCGTTACGACCGGATCCACGGGCTTACAGTCGCCTATGAGGATCTGTGGGTGCCCTGGTACCGCGCCGCGGTCCACTGCACGGTGTTCTTCGGGTTCGTCGAGGGACGCAAGTGCTTCTTCATCGAGCCCCACTCGGCCGACCGCTTCTTTGACCGCGGCCACCTGTACGGGTCGGACGATGACGCCAGCCGGTTCGCGTTCTTTTGCAAGGCGGCGCTCGAGTTCATGCTGAAGGCCGACAAGCGCCCGGAGATCATCCACTGCCACGACTGGCAGACGGCGCTGGTTCCGGTGCTGCTGTTTGAGATCTACCAGCAGATCGGGATGGGCGAGCAGCGGGTCTGCTTCACGGCACATAACTTCGGCCACCAGGGGATGGCGAGTCGATCCTGTGGGCGACCGGCCTGTGCAACCCCAGCCGCTACTTCGCGTACGAGCGGCTGCGGGATAGCTTCAACCCGGCGGCGCTGAATTTGATGAAGGGCGGGATCGTCTATTCGAACTTCGTGACGACCGTCTCGCGCGGGCATGCCTGGGAGGTGTGCTACTGCGATGAGGGACGCGGCCTTGGACATACCCTGCACGTCCACCGCGACAAGTTCGGGGGTGTGATCAACGGCGTCGATTACGAGGTGTGGAACCCGGAGATCGACCCGCGGATCCCGCACCGCTACGGCCCCGATTCGATCGACGATAAGTACCTCAACAAGCACGCCCTGCGCGATCGGTTCATGCTGCGGCACGAGTACAAGCCGGTCGTCGCCTACGTGGGCCGGCTCGATAACCAGAAGGGCGTGCACCTGATCCACCACGCGATCTTCTACGCGCTGGACCGAGGCGCCCAGTTCGTGCTGTTGGGGTCAAGCCCGGACCCGGCGATCAACGGCCACTTCTGGCATCTGAAGCATTACCTCAACGACCATCCCGACGTGCACCTCGAGCTGCAGTTCTGCCCCGAGCTCGCGCACCTCGTATACGCCGGATCAGACCTACTCGTGATGCCCAGCATGTTCGAGCCCTGCGGGCTGGCGCAATCAATCGCGCTGAAGTACGGCACGGTCCCGATCGTCCGGGCAGTCGGGGGATTGGCCGACACGATCGCCGACCGCGACTACGCCTGGGATCCGCCGGACCAGCGCACCGGATACGTCTTTCACCACAGCGACCACCAGGCGCTGGAGTCCGCGATGACGCGCGCGATCGGGCTCTGGCACGACTACCCGCAGGACTTCCGCTACCTGATGCTCAACGGCATGCGCACAGACCGCTCGTGGGCACGCCCGGGCCAGGACTACCTCAACATCTACGACCACATCAAGCACAAGTGACCGACAACACGGACCTCGGTCGTCTGTTAGCGCTCTCCGGGTCGCCTGAACAGCGGACCAGAATCGACCAGCGCCAATAACGGACGCTGCGGGTGTGGGCACCTGAGTACCCATGGCGAGCAGAAGGTCCCACCACTGTCCTTCACCGGGTCGGCGGGGAAGCCGACCTCAGCCGCGGCGCGGTGACGATCATCGAGCGCCGTGCGCTTCGGGAACCTCGACCCGGAGTGGTCGAGCCGCCGGATCGCTCGGCGGCGCGACAACGCCGCCCGCGGCGAGGGAACGTCTACTGACGCGACCGCGACGCTGGCGTCGCCAGCTCGCGCTCCGCACGCAGCCAGTTTCCGAACTCATCAGAGTCGCCCTCTTCAAGGTGGATGAAGTAAGCGCGCTCTGAAATCTCGGCGTGACTTGGCTTGCGCCGCCGCGTCTTGGGCTTAGACGAGCTAGTGGGCTGGGCGGGCTTCTCCGTCATGCTAATCCTCCGAGATGTCCAGTCGCTGTACAACTTCCGCGGTGGCCCAAGTGGTTGGGAGCCAGGCGACAGAAAATGTAATGGTCCAGTCGGTCGTAATCGGTGAGGCTGACGCCGGGGCGGTATTGCCCCTTCGAGCGGCATTTCCTTGGAGTCGACCGCTGGCGAGCAAGGGTCTCGGACGCTGGATGAGGCGAACGTCACGACGCATGCGGCCAGCGGCCGCAAGGTCGACGCTGGTCATCACGGCTTCTGGCCTCGCCTTGCGTCGGCGCTGGTCCTGATCTGGCCGGGCGTACGAAACCGGACCAGTCAGCTGCTCTCCGCGGATTGCTCGTGATGCGGACCCCGCGTGGAGAGCCCACGGTCATCGGCCGCGGGGTGCCGGCGCA
This sequence comes from Solirubrobacteraceae bacterium, assembly GCA_035625625.1. Taxonomy (GTDB): domain Bacteria; phylum Actinomycetota; class Thermoleophilia; order Solirubrobacterales; family Solirubrobacteraceae; genus Palsa-465. The sequence goes on along the minus strand of DASPPG010000228.1, from coordinate 5,456 downwards.
TCCGCTCCTCGAGCGTCTCGAGCGCCAGCTCGAGCGATCGCGCCAGCCACCGACGTCCACCGAGGCGCATCAGCATCGCGTCCACCGGGCCAAGCGCATCGGTGTGTGCGATCACCTGCACCCAGCTGCCGACGTCCGAGCGCTGGATTGACCAGCGCACCGTTGCGCGCGAGCCGCGCCTAGCCTCCGCCCGGCCGACGATCGACTCCGGCGATCTCGCATACGTCAGGCTGGCTCTCACCGTCCGACGGATCCCGAGCGGACCGCGAAGACGCACCCGCACGCCCGCACCTTCGGCTGGCAGGCGTTCAGCGCGACTCCCGATCAGCTCGAACTGGTGCTCGAGCCTTTCCAGAAAAGCAAAAATGCGCTCCGCCGGAGCGGAGATCGACCTAGCGGCGCTGACGTCCACGTCAAACCGACGCTACCTGTTGCCGCCAGTTTGCGTGACATCGACGCACGCGACGAACGAGCGCCCGCCAAGAATCGCGGAGCAGCAGCGCCGTGAGCATCGATCGACAGTTCGCAGCCTCTCTGAACGAGCAGTCTCGGCGGCTCAGAACTGTGGTTCAGCAGGCTACTCCACCCCGATGCGCGCAGCGGCCATGCCCGCGATGTCGTCGTTGAGATCGCTTCATTCCCTTTGGGTTGCGCGCGTCAAGCTTGCGCGCGACGATCCGGGTGTTGAGCTCGCGGGTTCGGCGCGCGGGCTGGTTAGAGACCGTCGCCGATGATTTCGGTCGCGCGCCGGGCGATCTCCGCGCCGTAGTCGGTCCACGCGCCCTGCCCCCAGTAGCGGTAGCAGCTCGTTTCCGCCGTCAGCAGGTGAAACAAGGCGTTGCGGTAGCGGTAGTCGGTCGACGGGATGTTGCGCTTGAGCACGCGCTCGTCGAACGCCGCGCTGGCGCGCTCCATTGGGATCAACAGCAAATCATAGCCACGGACCCAGGAGACGTCGTTCGTCCAGCTTCCGCCTTCCATGTGAAAGCGCCCGTCCTCGCGGCCTAGCTCCTCGATCACACCGGCCAGCCGCTCGGGCCCATCGCCGGGGGTCATCCTCCCCCAGATCCGGTTCTGGAAGAGCGGCTGAATGACCGGTAGGTCACCCTCGCGGACGCCGGCAGCAAACAGCCGCTCGAGGTACTCGGTGCCGTTGAGGATCGGGGTCGCCGAGCCCGAACACTCGCGGACCACCTCGAGGTACTTGGGCGGGAACTCGTTCATCATTACCCCGCCGTTCTCGCCGTCGGCGATCTGCGTCACCAGCGGCGGGACGCTGCGACCGGCAAGCTCAAAGCGTCCGAGCCCCCGCGCCTCGTAGTACGGCTGCATCTGGCCGACCAGCTTGGTGTCGCTGCCCTGCGTCTTGACGAGCGCGACGATGCTCGCGCTCTCGCCTTGCGAATTCGTGCACACCAGACGGTGTGGCAGGTGTGGGTGCCGGACAGCGCCCCCGTCGGGCTCCTCGACCGAGTGCTCTTGGACCAGCACCCAGAGGTAGCCACAGTCGGTCAGCGTCTTCACGAACTCGTAGGCGACGTCGGGATGGTTGGGCAGCGCCATCTCCGACGGCGAGAAGCCACGCACCCGCCCCAATGCCTCGAGTCCGAAGAGCGCGGCGAAGTGCTGCTGCCAGGCCCTGACGTGCAGGCGGTAGTCCTGGACCGGCGTCGACGGCGCGACGGCGTGACCCCACGGACAGCCCAACCACTCCACCGCCCACCGATAGCGCGGATCCACCGTGATCGCCCGCAGCACATCGAGAACGTCGTCGGCACCCATCTCGCGCAGCCCGTACAGCAGCGTGCCCGAATACTCCAGCATCACGCGCGGCTGCGCGCCCTCGTCGATCAACTTCGGGATGAACTCGCCCATCCGCTTGTAACACCACTGGAACACTGAAGCGTTGTGGTTATCACCAACATCCGGATGCTCGAACATGTACCGGAGGTTGCTGATCAGCGCGGCCGTGCGCAGCTCCTCCCCACCGGCAGGAATCAACGGCTGGTGCATGTGCAGCGCGATCGCAAACGCACTCTCGATCCCAGCGAACGGATCCCCAGCATCCGGAACCGAGCACGCCTGACGGGCGGCCGCCTCCTCGATCGTGGCCTCGATCAGCGCCTCCTCACCGCACAGGTTCGGCAGGCCATCGACGAACTCGACCAGCTCGTCTCGGGTAAACGACGATTGGGGGCTCAACATATGTCGCTCGCTTCTGTCTGTCGTAATCGGAGCCGTTCAGGATAGTTCTCTCCGGGGCACAGCCACGGGCGCTGCGACCAGATGCGGTCAGCGTCGCGAAGACGTAGGCTCTATTGGGCGGGGGCGTCCGCGCGCGTGACGAGCAGCGAGAACAGGCGCTGCTCGTCACGAGCCGGAAACGGCGTTGCGGTCCCGAGGTCATTGAACGCGACCTCAGCAGGGCCGGCGCGGTGAAAGAGCAGGTCGGCATAGAACTGGATCTTCACGCCCCGTGGCGGAGACGGGGATCACGAACCGGTAGCCGAAGCTGTTCGCGCTCGAGCCTGGCGGCGGCGCAAGCGTGAGGATCGACACGGTCCCGAACTTGACCGACGAGGAGCCCGGCGATTGCGCCAGCGCGCGAGCGACGTACGCACCCACGCACGTGCGAGCGCTCGCCGCCGTGAACTTCACGAAATCCTGCTCCGCGAGGCTCGCCGAGGGGAGCACATCGACAGACGAGCCGACCTGCTGGCCCTGCAGGCCGGAACCCCGACTGAAGTCGTCCGAGTACACATCGGCGATCCGGCTGCTTGGATTTAGGGATCCGCTCCTTGACCAGATCGGCGCTCACGCGAGCCCGCTCTGGCGGCGCGCCCTCAGCGTGCGCAGGCCGAAACGTGGAGCACCTGCTCCAGAAGCATCAGCACCATAACGCGAAGGCGTGGGCCACGATGACGACCGCCCACTCAGCCGGATCATGGTGTCGACCGCGCCGACGCTGACGGTGATCCCGTACGCGTCAAGCAGCAGCTCTGTGATCTTCTCGCGCGAGAGCCGGCACACCCCGGCCAGCACCGCCACATGCGCGTGCAAGCGAGGCCCGAACGGGCTCAGCGACACCCCCGCGGGCAGCTCGGCCACCACCGGCTTGCCGCAACACGGACACACAAGCCGCAGCCGCCGCCACTCGCGCACGTCCGGGACAACCAGCGGCAGCTCCCACTGCTGATGCGCGACCGGCTCCCCAACCCGCTCCTCGCCACCGACGAACCGATACCCGCACCCGCACCGCTCCGGCAGACACTCCAGCGGTCCGGCCGTCAACTGCTCAGGCTCGGCCGGCTCACGACTCGATCCCGGGATGACCTGGCTGAGCGCCCTGCTTGCGCTGCGCCTGAAGGTTCTTCTTCGCCCGCTCACGCGCCAACTGCCGACGCTGCTGACGAGTCAACGGCGGATCGTTCGACGGCGCCTTCGAGCTGTTCCGCGAATCCTGCTTAAGCAGTCGGTCATGCTCATCCAGCCGCTCGCGCAACTCCCTGATCTCCGCCAACAACCCGAGCACGAGCTCCACCGCGGGCTCACCACCAGCCCGAGCGATCCGTTCCGCATCCGCGACCCGCACGACCGCAAGATTCCGTGCAACCCAAAGGAATCCTCCCGATCACCGCGACCCCACCTGAACGCGTGCGTCGATGGTGGTTCGGACGATCGTGGAAGCTGGGGCGGCGTAGGAGTAACGGAGAAGACGACTTCGGGGTCACTGGGCGATGATCTTGCCGTGGAGGGAGCCTTCGCCGCTGGTGAATTCGTATTCGCCGGCTTGCTCGGGGGTGAAGTCCACCGGGACGAGCTCGCCGTCACGGAGCCGGACCCGTCGGGCGAGGTCGGGGAAGACAACCTCCTCTGAGCAGGCGGCGGTTCCCTGCCGGATGAACTTGAGCCGCACGGGCCTGCCGTGCTTGAGGATGATCACGCCCGGGGTGTAGGCGCCCGTGACCAGAACGGTCGCCTCCTGCCGGCCGGACGGTGTCAGCACGGCGTTGATCTCGCTGTGACGTCGATCTCTGAGGGCCCTTCCGATTGCGGGCAGGCCAGCGACCGCGACCAGGATCCGATCGCGCGTCATGAGGGCCGACCTGCTGACGATACGCGTGTTGGCGCCGGTGAGGGCCCGGATCGAGGCGAACGCCGTTGCCGGGCCGGTCAGCGGCAGAGCGGCCATCCGGGTCAGCGTTGTCAGCCTGGAAGTTTGTGCGTGGAGTTCTCTGCGGTTCGGCCCGCGGACACGCGACCCATCTGAGTGGTCAAGTTGCATCGCTGACACCCCGTATCGAAGCCGGACCAGCATATGCGTCGGCGACGTCGGGGTCCAGCATCGAGGCAGCGACCGTAGAAACTACCCAGACAACTCCCGCCACGGACGGCTCCCCGTCGAGATCCGCGCAGGTACCCAACGTGCCCTCGAGGACCGAGCCACGGACACGCAGCGTCGCCAGCTCGCCCGGCCGCAGATCCACCGCGGGGAAGCCCGGAGTAGCTCGAGGCAACAGGCCGCTCGGGAAAGCACGCCGTGCGTCCTCATTGGCGCGCTGGCAACCGCTTCCGTAGTCGTCCACAGAAAGCGGGTGGACTTCCCCTGATGGGCTGCGTCCGGCTCGGCGTACAGTGGAGGCGATTCTCGGGAGGCACCGAGAGGCTGCTCGGTGGGTGATGACAGAACTGTTTCTGCTGTGCGCGGGCTGCGGCGACCGCATCGGTATCTACGAGCCCGTTTGGTGCGAGTTACCCGATGGCACGTTGGGGTCGTCGTCCTATCTGAACCTCAGTTGCGAGCAGCGTCGCGGGCGCTCGCGCTGCTGGCATGTCGGGTGCCTGGCGCCCGATGCGGTTCCTCTTGAGATCGAGTCGCTTCGTCCCGGGCGAGTGGGTGGTCCGCTCGGAGATTCTGGGGGCGGTGGATCGCTGCCAGGCGGCGATCACCCATAACCGAAACGGGCCGCCTGACTGACGTCGGCGGAAGTGGTCCTCGCAGCTCGACTTCGGAGTTCGCGAACTTTGATCCGCTCCTCGTGTCGGAGGTATGCTCGCGGCAATCTCTACGAGGAGAGGGAGCCAAACCAGCGATGAGCGCCGTCGACGATGTTGTGCTTCGCCGCCTGCTGCAGGTCGGCCGGACGGTCGTGTCCGATTTGGACGCAGACGCGGTGCTGGGGCGAGTGCTCGAGGCCGCCCGAGAGGTTACGGGCGCGCGGTATGCGGCGCTTGGGGTGCTCGACGAGCAGCGCTGTGAGCTACAGCGGTTCGTGACCGCCGGAGTGGACCTGGGGACGCAGCGGTTGATCGGAGCGGCGCCGAGGGGTCGGGGCGTGCTCGGCATCGTGATCGCCGAGCCGCGGCCGCTGCGCCTGCGCGATGTGCGCTCGCATCCGTTCAGTTACGGTGTTCCGCCCGGGCATCCGGAGATGCGCACGTTTCTCGGTGTTCCC
>DASPPG010000227.1:0-24868 GCA_035625625.1 Solirubrobacteraceae bacterium | reverse complement strand
GCCACCCGCTGGGCGCTGCCCGCCGGAGAGAGCGGAGGGAAGGTGCTCGGCACGATCCTCGAGGTCCACCTGGGCCAGCAGCTCGCGCGCCTTCCGTGGCGACGCGCCGGCCAGCAGCGCCGGTAGCTCGATGTTCTCGAGCGCGGTCAGCTCGTCGACCAGGTGGAAGGACTGGAACACGAACCCGAGCGCGTGCCGTGGCAGGCGGGCCAGCCCGGCCTCGGGCATCCCGTCGATGCGCCGGTCGGCCAGCTCGATCGTGCCCGCGGTCGGCCGCTCAAGCCCGCCGACGAGGTACAGCAGGGTCGACTTGCCGCAGCCGACGATCGCCACTAACTCGCCTTGGGCGACCTCCAGGTCGACGTCGTCGACGGCCTGGACGCGGGCGGCATCTCTGCCGTAGTCCTTTCCTTGCGCAGGCCGTGGGCGGAGAGGACGTTGCCGGCGCCGGGGCCCGTCATCGTGCCTTGGCCTCGTTACAGTAGCGGGCGCACGCCTCGAGCCAGCGCAGGTCCGCCTGGAGCCGGAGCACGACTCCCTCGAGCAGCAACGCCGCCACGGATCGGTCGGGCTCGGCGAGCGCCGCCCGCTGGACCTGGGCGAGCCCGGTGAGGAGCTCGCGGCGCTGATGATCCACGATGCCGACCGGATCGGCGAGCCCCGCCGCGGCCGCTGCGACGAGCTTGAGGTGAAACTCGGCGGGCGCCGGTTTGGGCCAGCTGGTGTCGTGCAGCCACGCGTCGACCCGCTCGCCGCCAGCCGGTGTGAGCTCATAGACCTTGCGATCGGGGCGGTCGGTCTGGCCAACGCGCTTCGAGGTCAACAGGCCGGCCTTCTCGAGCCGGGAGAGCGTGACGTACACCTGACCCTCGTTGAGCGCGTCGGCCAGGGGACCGAGCGCGAGGGCGAGGCGCGCCCGCAGCCGATAGCCGTGCGAAGCCTCGCCGGCGAGGAGCGCGAGCAGGACCTCGCGGACGACGCGCAGCTGATAGCCCTGGAGCGGCTCTCGGTCGGGCAGGGTTGCGGGTTCGGTCAAGGTGACGCTGTCCTCGAGTACCGGGGAGTACGGGGGCGTGCCTAACGGTTATCTAACGATGCAAAGTACCGTTAGGTAAGCCTCCGTCAAGGCCTCATCGATGCAACTTTTCTGTCACGGCGGAGGAGGACTAAACGGCCTGGGCGCGAACGCCGAAACAGGTTCTGTGACATTTGTCGTGCGCTTGGTGTAGGCTGCCGCGCCGACATAGAAGCCCAGCCGAGTCCCCGTCGCCACGGCGCCGGGGAGCGGGGAACCCAGTGGGGCCGAAAGGCTCCGCGGGGCGAATCGCCGGATGTCCGGCGTAGCGCACTCTTTCAGCGCGAGCCCGTCAGCTAACCCCGTAGGCGCAGAAAGAGAAGGGGTTGTGCTTGTCGTACTTCGACTTTCGACGGATCGCCTGTAGGGCCGGTGCGTCGGTACTGCTAGCCACGGCCGCGTTCGGGGCCGCCTCCGCGACTGCGGCTACCAACACCCCCCCGGCCTCGGGGGGCGCCGCAATGGCGCAGGCGGTCAAGACGGCGGGAACGCTGACCAGGCCCACCACGATCAACCAACTCGGCGCCCGCCTGCTCCGGCCCGGTCTGCACGGCAACGACGTGACCGTCCTCCAGGGCTATCTGACGATCGCCGGCTATCCGACCTCGGTCGACGGCGACTTCGGGCCGCAGACAGGAAGCAGCGTGGCCGCCTTCAAGGCGGCCCACAAGATCAGTCCCGCGAACGACGTCGCAGGCCCCAGCTTCGATACCGCCCTGAAGGCGGCGATCAGCGCCGTCGAAAGCGACGTGCCGACCACCACGACGCGGATCAATCCGGACGGCACGGCCACCGCGCCGGCCGGCGCGCCCGCCCTGGTGCAGACGATGGTCTCGGCGGCCAACTCGATCCTCGACACCTCGTACTGCGTCGGCGGCGGCCACGGCAACTGGACCTCGAGCTGCTACGACTGCTCAGGCTCGGTCAGCTTCGTCCTGCACGCCGCCGGACTGCTCTCCCAGTCCGAGGATTCCTCGGGGCTCGAGTCCTTCGGAGAGCCGGGTCCCGGCAAGTGGGTCACGATCTATACGGACCCCAGCCACGCCTTCATCGTCATCGGCGGGAGAGCCTTCGACACCGCCGACTACGGGGGACCGAACATCCCAGACGGAACGGGACCGCGATGGCGTAGCAACCCGCTCGGCAACCTCGCCGACGGGGGCGACTACATGGTTCGCCACCCCGACGGTCTGTAGCACCCCGGCATCAGGCTCGGGAGACGAGAGGAGATTCGCACGGACGCCCGGTGGCCACGGCCGCCGGGCGCCCGGCGCTCTGGCGTAGGATGAAGAGCATGTCCGCGCTCGCCGACCTTTACACCATCCCTCGCGAGTACCTGGACTTCCCCGACACCATCCGCCAGATCGCGCGGGAGCGGATCGCGCCGCGGGCGGCCGAGATCGACGAGAAAGCGGAGTACCCGCACGACCTGCGCCGGCTGCTGGCCGAGCACGACGTGCTCGCCCTTCCGTTCGAGGCCGAGCACGGAGGCACCGGCACCGGCACGCTGATGCTGAACATGGCGGTCGAGGAAATCGCCAAGGCGTGTGCCTCGATCGCGCTGATTCTGATGATCCAGGAGCTCGGGACGCTCCCGATCAAGCTGTTCGGCACCGATGAGCAGAAGGACCGCTTCCTGCCCCGCTGCGCCACGGGCGAGTGGTCGCCGGCCTTCGCGCTGTCCGAGCCCGACGCGGGGTCGGACCCGGGCGGGATGATCACGCGCGCGGTCCGGACAGCCGATGGGTGGATGATCACCGGCACCAAGAACTGGATCACGAACCTTGGGGTGGCGGACTTCTACGTGGTGTTCGCCGTCACCGACGCGAGCGCCGGCCACTCTCGGGGGATCAGCGCGTTGATCGTCGAGGCCGACCGGCCCGGCTTCAGCGTCGGCAAGCTCGAGCACAAGCTCGGGATCCGCGGCTCCCCGACCGGCCAGCCGATCTTCGACGACGTCCACGTGCCCGACGAAAACCTGATCGGCGAGCCGAATCAGGGTTTCAAGGTCGCGATGTCGACGCTCGACCGCTCTCGGCTGGGGGTCGCCGCCCAGGCGCTCAGCATCGCCCAGGGCGCCACCGACTACGCCGCCGCCTACGCGGGCGAGCGCCGCCAGTTTGGGCAGCCGATCAACTCCTTCGAGGGCATCCAGTTCAAGCTGGCCGATATGGAGACGCAGTGCGCCGCGGCGCGCGAGCTGCTCTATCAGGCCAGCGCCAGGGTCGATCGCGCCGACCCCGACCTCGGCAAGTACTCGGCGATGGCCAAGCTGTTCTGCTCGGACGTCGCGATGCGGGTGACGGTCGAGGCCGTGCAGGTCCTCGGGGGGTATGGCTACGTCAAGGAGTACCCCGTCGAGCGGATGATGCGCGACGCCAAGATCACGCAGATCTACGAGGGCACCAACGAGATCCAGCGACTGGTGATCGCGCGGACGATGCGGTAGTTCTAGGAAGATGCAGGCCCAGCCTCCCACCCTCCGCCGCATCCTCCTCTCGGCGCTCGCCGCCCTGACCATCGGACTCGGCGCGGTCAGCCTGATCGCCGGCTTCAGCGAGTCCTTCCCGGTCCGCCTGCTCCAGGGGATCGCGGTGTTCGCGGCCGGCGCGGTGATCGTCGGCGGCGCCGTCGTGCTGGCATTGATCCGGCTCGCCGGATGGCGCGACCCCGAGTCCGAGATCGACTTCGAGGCGCTGGTGCAGCGGACCGAGCGGCTCGCGGCCGAGGGCTGGGACTCCTGGGAAGACGACCGGGCGGACGAGGGCGCCGACGACGGCCTGTTGGACCCCCGCGACGAGGACGATTTCAAGGCACTCGTTCGGGCCGCTATTGACGACCTGCCGCTCGAGTTCCACCGCGCCCTCGAGCACGTGGCGGTCGTCGTTTCAGACGGCGGTGCGCGTCAGCACGCCTACGGCCTCTACCAGGGCGACACAGTGGCGCAGGACTACTTCCACGACCGCATCGTGATCTTCCGCGACACGCTCGTGCGCGACTTTGGCCACGATCCCGATCTGCTCAAGGCGCAGGTGACGCGCACCGTTCGCCATGAGCTAGCCCACCATCTGGGGTGGGGCGAGAAGGGCGTTCGCGGGTTGGGGCTGTAGGGCGCCGGCGCCGCGCGCAAAGGCGCCGCCGACAAATTTCAGTTACCCGCAGCTGATCGCGACGCCGTCGACGACCCAGTCGCCGGCGCCAGTGCGCACCGTCCGCGCGGTCCCGGTGCACTGCTCCGTGCGGTCGGTCTGGATCGAGGTGGTCTGGAGGGCCACCGTCGCCCAGCGTCTCTCCCTCCACGTACTCCATGACGATCACGACATCGCCGTCGTCCTGGAGCTACGCGTCGTATACGAACACCAGGTTGGGATGGGTGAGGGACGCTCCCACCAGCGCCTCGCGTTTCAGGCGCGAGATCCCGCGCGGGTCACCCGCTCCGTGGACGCGCTTGAGCGCGACCGACCGGCCGAGCACGGTGTCCTCGGCCAGCGTCACCGTGGCCATCCCGCCGGCGCCGAGCCGCCGAATCTCGCGATACCGGCTGGCCCGTTCGGCTTCACGCATCGTTCGTGGCCTACCCACGCGGCTCCGTATCGACTCGCCGGCCAGCCGTCCTTGGCTAGGGTTATGGACCCTCGCCCGCACGCATGTCCCCGCCCGCGAGCCGATTTCCCCACCCAGACCCTCGAGCAGGAGCGAATCTCAGATGCCAGAAGCAGTCATCGTCGACGCCATCAGAACCCCGATCGGGCGCGCCGGCAAGGGCTCGCTCAGGACCGTCCGCGCCGACGACCTGGCGGCGATCCCGCTCCGCGCGCTGATCGAGCGCAACCCGGAGGTCGACTTCTCCCAGACCGGCGACGTGATGATGGGCGCCGCCTCGTCGATCGGCGAGCAGGGCTACAACGTCGGGCGCAACGCGTCCCTGCTCGCGGGGATCGACCACCACGTCCCGGCGTGCACGGTCAACCGCTTCTGCGCCTCGTCGCTGCAGACGATCCGGATGGCCTTCCACGCGATCAAGTCGGGCGAGGGAGACCAGTACGTCGCCGCCGGGGTCGAGGCCGTGTCGCGGGCCGGGCTGGGCGCGGCCATGATGGAGGAGGCCAAGCACCCGCAGCTGAGCGGCTCGGGCGGCGCCCCCTACGACGTCTACATCTCGATGGGGCTGACGGCCGAGAACGTCGCCGAGCGCTGCCAGGTCACGCGCGAGCAGCAGGACGAGTGGGCGGTGATCTCCCAGAGCCGGGCGGTCGACGCGCGCGACTCGGGGCACTTCGACGCCGAGATCGCGCCGGTGCCGGTGCCGGCGCACAAGGAGACGGACAAGGAGGGCAACGAGATCGACGTCCCCGACACCGTGGTGACCAAGGACGACGGTCCGCGCGCGGGGACCACGATGGAGGTGCTGGGCAAGCTCAAGCCCGCCTTTCGGCCGGACGGCACCGTCACCGCCGGCAACGCCTGCCCGCTCAACGACGGCGCCGCCGCGGTGCTGATCATGTCCGAGGAGAAGGCCAAGCGGCTGGGCCTCCGGCCCAAGGCGCGGATCCTCGCCTCGACCGTCGCCGCCATCCGGCCGGAGATCATGGGGCTTGGCCCGATCCCGGCTATCCAGGCGCTGCTCAAGGAAGCCGGCGTCAAGATCGACGAGGTCGACGTGGTCGAGATCAACGAAGCGTTCGCGGCGCAGATCGTCCCCTGCAAGGACGAGCTCGGGATCTCCGACGAGAAGCTCAACCCGTTCGGTGGCGCGATCGCCCTTGGGCACCCGTTCGGGATGACCGGGGCGCGCATCATGACCACGCTGATCAACGGCCTGCGCGCGATGGACGGCACCCTTGGGATCGAGTCGATGTGCGTCGCCGGGGGGATGGGCCAGGCAATGCTGATCGAACGGCTGAACTAACGGCTAGAGCATGCTGCCCGACTGGGACTGGCTGATCCAGCCGGGCTGTGCCAGCGCCACGCCCAGCGGTGCCGGCTTGCCCACGTAGTAGCCCTGGGCGTAGTCGACGCGGTGCTTCTGGAGCATCCCGATCGTCTCCTCGTCGGCGACCGACTCGGCGACGGTCTTGATCCCGAGCGCCTGGGAGACGCCGACGATCGCCTCGACCATGTGCTCGTCAACCTCCGAGCGCGGGAGGTTCTGGATGAACTCGCCGTCGAGCTTGACGTAGCTCACGGGCAGGTGCTTGAGGTAGTAGAAGGAGCCGAAGCCGGTGCCGAAGTCGTCAAGCGCGAGGCTGCAGCCGAGGTCGGTGAGCCCGCGGGCGAAGCGAGTTGCTTCCGGCATGTTGGCGATCGCGGCGGTCTCGGTTACCTCGAAGATCAGCTTCGACGGGTCGACCGATGAGCGCTGGAGCTCGTGCTCGATCATCGTCAGCAGGTGCGGGTCGCCCACGATCGACTCGCCGCTCAGGTTGATGCCGACCCGCGGCACGCGTTCCATCGTCTCGGCGACCAGCTGGATCGCCCGCCCCACGACCCAGCGGTCGATCGCGTGGATCAGCCCGAAGCGCTCGGCGGCGGGGAGGAACGCGCCCGGCGCGATCAGCTTGCCCCGGTCGCCCTTCATGCGCAACAGCAGCTCGCCGTGCTTGATCCGCCCGGTGGCGAGCTCGAGGATCGGCTGGAGGTGGAGCACGAACCGGTCGCGGTCGAGCGCGTCCTGGATGCGCTGGGCCCAGGTCAGCTTGGCCACCGCGCGCGCCCGGCGCGCCTCGCTCGCGGTGTAGACGACGACGCGGTCGCGCCCGGCGGTCTTGGCGGCGTACATCGCGAGGTCGGCGTTGACCATCACCTCGCCGGCGGTGGCGTCGTCTGACTCGAATGCCGCCACGCCGATGCTCGCCGTGACGCGGAACGGCTTGCCTCCGTACGTCGCCGGCGAGGCGCGGATCTCGCCCAGCAGCTGCTCGGCGGCGGTGCGGGCGGAGTCGACGTCGACGGCCGAGAGCAGCACCGCGAACTCGTCGCCGCCGAGACGCGCAACCGCGTCGCTGGCGCGCGAACGGTGCTCGAGTGGGACAGCACCGCGTCGCCCGCCGCGTGTCCGGCGGAGTCGCTGATGCCTTTGAAGTTGTCGATGTCGATGCTCAACACTGCGCTCTGCTCGGTCACGTAGCGTCCGGCGCGCGCCAGCTCGCGCTTGAGCTCCTCCTCGAAGCGCCGGCGGTTGAACAGGCCGGTCAGCTGGTCGTGGTCGGCCATGTGGCGCAGGCGCTCCTCGTAGCGGACACGCGCCGTGGTGTCGCGGGCGATGATCGCGGCCGACACGATCCGCCCGTGGGCGTCGGTCACCGGCGAGACGGTGAGTGCTACCGCGATCGTGGTTCCGTCCTTGCGCACGCGCTCGGTCTCGAAGTTGTCGATCGACTGGCCCGAGAACACAGTCTCGAGAATCTTCTGCCACTCGCCGGCGCGCGCGGGCGTCTCGGTCAGGCCGCTCGGCCGTCCGATCGCCTCCTCCGCGGTGTAGCCGTAGAGCTGCTCGGCGCCCCGGTTCCAGCTGGTGATCGTGCCGTCGGGCGCCTTGGTGATGATCGCATCGCCGGTCGACTGGACCACGTAGCTGAGCAGGTCGCGGGCCGCGCGTACCTCGGACTCCTGGGTCACGTCCTGCAGCGTGCCCACCACCCTGACCGGCTCGCCCTCGGGCGAGGTCACGGCCTCGCCGCGGGCGCGTAACACCCGCTCGACGTCGTCGAAGCGACGCACGCGCACCTCAAGGTGCAGCGGCTCGCGTTCGTGCCCGGTGCGCTCGAGCGCATGCTCGAGCGCCTCGCGATCCTCGGGGTGCACGCGCTCGAGGATGAGCCCAGAAGTCAGCTCGAACTCTTCGGGCGCGCGGAGGATCCGCCCGAGCCCGGGTGAGTACCGCGCCTCGCCGGTCCGCAGGTCCAGCTCGAAGCTGCCGAAGCCCTCGCCGTGTTCAGTGTTGTCGGATGACCGCTCCATCATGGTCGGCCTGGCGGCGTCGCACGGTCGGAAGCTGGTCGCCGTTCACCACCCTGCATGGTGGGCGCCAACTCGGTCTCCCTTCCTGGATGGCGCGATGTTACCCCGCGAGTTGCGCCCAAAGTCCGGGGGTCGAACAAATGTGTGGGGTCGAGCACTAACTAGGAGGCATCCTCAGCGCGCCGTCGAGCCGGATCACCGCGCCGTTGAGCATCTCGTTCTCGATGATGTGCTGCGCGAGCGCGGCGAACTCATCCGGACGGCCGAAGCGGGACGGGAACGGCACCACGCGGCGGAGCTCTTCGCGCGCGTCCTCGGGCAGCGCGGCGAGCAGCGGCGTCTCGAACGTGCCCGGCGCGATCGCGCACACCCGCACCCCGGCGGGCGCGAGGTCGCGCGCGGCCGGCAGCGTCATGCTGACGATCGCGCCCTTGGACGCCGCGTAAGCGATCTGACCGATCTGGCCGTCGAACGCGGCGATCGACGCCGTGTTGACGCACACGCCCCGCTCGCCGGTGTCGGTCGGCTCGTTCTCGACCATCACCGCCGCGGCCAGGCGCATCACGTTGAAGGTGCCGATCAGGTTCACCCGGATCACGGTCTCGAACGGCTTGAGCGCGTGCACGCCGTTTCGCCCGATCACGCGTCCGGCCCAGCCGATCCCGGCGCAGGAGACGGCGATCCGCAGCGGGACGGGCTGCTCGGCCGCGACGTTCACCACCGTCTGGACCGCGTCGGCGTTGGTGACGTCGGCCGGCACGAACTTGGCGCGCTCGCCGAGCTCGTCCGCCAGGGTCACGCCGCGCTCCCTGCTGAGGTCGGCGATCACGACGTGGGCGCCGGCGGCATGGAGCCGCCGAGCGGTCGCCGCGCCCAGCCCTGACGCGCCGCCCCCGATCAGCGCCCCGCTACCTGCGATCTCCATGCGGCGGAAGGCTAATGGAAACGGTCGGCGGCGCCTGACGGCGGCGCCTCAGGGAAACGGTCGGCGGCGCCCGACGGCGGCGCCTTAGTGGGGCGTGCCAGGGACAACGCAAAAAGGCCGTCGCGGTCCGTATACCAACCATCCAAGGCCAATCCCGCGGCGTTGAAGTCGTCCTCCACGCGGGCGCGCGTGAACTTGGCGCTGATCTCGGTGCGCAGCTCCTCGCCGGCGGCGAACTCGACGCGGAGCCCGAGCGCCGCCACCAGCACGCTGCACGGTCGCCGCGCGCGCAGCCGCATCTCGATCCACTCGTGCCGGCGGTCGAAGAACGCGATGTGCTCGAACGCGTCCGGGGAGAAGTCGGCGTTGAGCTCGCGGTTGAGCACGTGGAGTACGTTGCGGTTGAACTCGGCCGTGACGCCCTGCGCGTCGTCGTAGGCGGCCTCGAGCAGGGCCGGGTCCTTGACCAGGTCGGTACCGAGCAGCAGGCGGTCGTCGGGACCGAGCAGCGCGCCGATCTGGCGCAGCAGCCGCCGGCGCGTGCCGGGGAGGAAGTTTCCGATCGTGCCGCCGAGCAGGGCGACGATGCGCGGCGTCTCGTCGTGGCCGACCGGCGGGATCCGGTCGAGGTGGCGCTCGAAGTCGCCGATCACGCCGTGCACCGTCAGTTCCTCGAACTCCTCCACGAGCTCGAGCGCGGCCGCTTCGAGTGCGCTCTCGGACACGTCGAGCGGGACGTAGCGGCGGAGCGTCCCGGCGCTCGACATGGCGCCGAGCAGGATCCGGGCCTTCTCGGCCGCGCCCGAGCCGAGCTCGACGAGCTCGCCGGCGCCCGTGTCGCGGATGATCCGCTCGGCGTTGGCGGTGAGGATGTCGCGCTCGGTCCGCGTGGGGTAATACTCGGGGAGCTCGCAGATGCGCTCGAACAGCTCTGAGCCGCGCGCGTCGTAGAAATGCTTGGGCGGGATCTCCTTGAACGGGCGGGTCAGCCCGTCGAGCACGTCGTAGGCGAGCGAGCGCTCATCGCCCTCGGCCAGGTAGGAGTCGATCCGGATCTCCGGAGTACGGGCGACCGTCCTCACGCGTCGCTCGCGATCCGGAAGCCGGCGAAGATCTGCCGCCGCTTCGGGTAGTCCCAGTTGCGGAAGGTCGCGGTGGCGACGCGCGACCGGGTGGCCCACGATCCCCCGCGCAGGACCCGGTAGTCCTCGCCGAAGAAGACCTCGGAGTACTCCCGGTAGGGGTGCGCTACGAAGCCCGGATAGCCATCGAAGAAGCTCGAGGTCCACTCCCACACGTCGCCGATCATCCCCAGGCAGCCATAGGCAGAGGCTCCCGCTGGGTAGGCGCCGGCCGGTACCGTGCCGCAGCCGCGCTGATCGAGGTTGGCGTGGAGGCCGGCCACCGGCCGCCGGCGACCCCACGGATAGGGTCGCGCCATCTGCGCCTCCTCGTCCCAGCTCGCCGCCTTCTCCCACTCGAACTCGGTGGGGAGGCGGAGGTCGTGGGCGCGCGCGAACGCGTCAGCCTCGTACCAGCTGACGTGCACAACCGGGCGGTCAGGGTCGAGTGACTCGAGGCCTCGGAGCCCGTACTCGGCGGTGTGGTCGGGCGTCCAGCCTCCCGGCGCCGTGACCTCGAACTCCTCCTTCCACGCCCAGCCCTCATCCGACCACCACGCGCGGCGCTGATAGCCGCCGTCCTTCACGAAGCTGAGGTAGGTGGCGTTGGTGACGGGGGTGCGGCCGATCAGGAAGCAGTCCACGTCGACGCTGTGGCGCGGGCGCTCGTTGTCGTAGGCGAAGCGGTCTTCCGGTGCCCCGATCGTGCACGGGCCGGCCGGGATCCCGATCAGCTCGAGGCCGGTGTGGGTGACGTCTGCCCCGTCCGGACTCGGCCGGCGCCCGGCCAGCTCGTAGCCCGGGAGCGTCGCCAGTTCAAGCGTCTGGAGCATCGTCTCGTTGTGCTGGTGCTCATGGCGCAGCACCATCTCGTGCAGCGTTCCGTCACCGATGCCGCGCTCTTCGATCACCTCGAGCACTCTGGCTCGCACGTCACTCAGGTACTGGCGCGCCTGCTCTGGTCCGAGCAGCTCGACGTCACCGCGCACCGAGCGCGGAGTCTCGAACGCGTCATAGGTGGCGGCGAGATCCTCGCGCAGCAGGGGCCGCTCGCCGTAGCGATGCACCAGCCACAGATCCTCGTACGCGGCGATGTGCGCCAGGTCCCACACCAGCGGGCTCATGAGCGGTGAGTGCACACGCTCCAAGTCCGCATCCGACACCGACGCCAGCAGCGCCAGCGTGCGCCGTCGTCCTTCCTCGAGTGCCTCGACCATCCGCGCCGCAGCGACGGGGGAGGTGGCTGCCGCAGCGGACCCGGTCACTGAGGCCATTGTGGCAGCTCACTTCATTAACTTGAGAGAAATTGCGGTCAGCTCTTGACAGTGACTTCTTGGTTAAGCGGTTCACCTATTTAGGTGAATCGGTTAACCGTTATCACTTAACCGATTCACCGAAGCGCGTAACGCAGGTACAGCGCACTGTCGAGCTCGAGCGCCCATACGATCTCGAGGCGCCGCAGCTCGGCCAACTCGGGGCCGTTCGAGATCGCGGGCGCGGTGCCGCCGCCCGTCAGCTTGGGCGCCAGCGACAGGAACAGCTCGTCTACGAGGTCCTGCTGAAGCAGCGCGCCGAACAGGGTGGGCCCACCCTCGCAGAGCAGCGCGTGGACGTCGTGGGCGGAGCGCAAGCGGCGCATCATCGTGGTCAGGGTCAGCTCGCCGGGGTCCAGGCGAACCACCTGCACGTCGGCGCCGAGGCCGGAGGTGTCGAGGCCGACCGGCGTGAACACGAGGATGCGCGACGCCGGATCGTCGAACAGCGGGATGTCCATGGGGATGTCGCCGCTACGACTGAAGATGCAGGCCAGCGGCTCGGGAGCCAGGCCGGCGGCGGTCCGCCGGCGCCGGCGCTCGGGGTCGCGCACGAGTCGGCCGTAGCGTTCGCTTCGGAGCGTCCCGGTGCCGACGAGGATCGCGTCGACGTGCTCGCGCAAGCCGTGGAACAGCTCGCGGTCCCCACCGTCGCTCAACCAGCGGGACCGGCCACGGAAGGCGGCGTGCCCGTCGGCGCTCGCCACGAAGTTGGCGATCGTGTGGGGGCGATCCGGTGGAGCCTTCACGGCTAGGTTGAGCTGGTCGAGGAGCGCGCGGACGGCGATCAGCCTGTCCTCGGGGAGGAGCTCGCGTAGGGGCGGGACTGGATCGGGTGTGGGAGGACCTGGGGACACGGCGTGATAAATACACCCCCTGAGCGAAACGCGCTCGGACGGAGAGGACATGCTCGACTGCACCTATCGCGTCCAGATTCCCCATCACGTCGGCCAGTTGGCGCGCGTCGCCCAGGCGATCGCGGTCGGAGAAGGCATCATCGGGGACGTGGTGACGGTGTCGCTGGGCCGGGAGCACTCGATCAGGGACATCACGATCGAGGTCCGCGACGGCGCTCAGGCCGAGCGGATCGCGGGGCTGATTGACGGGCTCGACGGCGTGACCATGCTCTGGCACAAGGATCGGGCGCTCCTTCGCCACCTTGACGGCAAGCTGAAGATCGTGGCCCGCTCGCCCGTCCGGACCGTCCAGGAGATGCGCGACGTATACACGCCGGGGGTGGCCCGGGTGTGCACCACGATCGCGGCGCAGCCCGAACTGGCGGCTCAATACACGATGATCTCGCGGACCGTCGCCATCTGCACGAACGGCACGCGTGTGCTCGGACTGGGTAACATCGGGCCCGTCGCGTCGATGCCGGTGATGGAGGGGAAGGCCGTGTTCTACGACCAGTTCGCCGGGATCTCGGCCATGCCGATCCTGATCGACACCGACGACGTCGACACGTTCGTCGAGACCGTGGTGCGGATCGCGTCGACCTTCGGGGGCATCCACCTGGAGGACATCTCCGCGCCCGAGTGCTTCGAGATCGAGCGCCGGCTGATCGAGCGGCTGCCTCAGCCGGTCATGCATGACGACGTGCACGGCACCGCGGTCGTGTCGCTCGGCGCGGCGATCGTGGCCTGTCGGTACGCCGGCGTCGAACTGCGCGCCGCCACCGTGGGCCAGCTCGGGCTGGGGGCCGCGGGGTACGGAATCGCCGCGCTGATGGTCGACGGCGGCGTCAAGCGCGTGATCGCGTTCGATCCGCTCGAAGCCTCGCACGCTCGTGCCCGCGCCCACGGTGTGGAGATCGTCACGATGGAGCAGGTCTTGGCCGAGGCGGATGTGGTGGTTGCCACCACCGGGCGGGCCGGCCTGATCGACCCGGCGATGATCCGGCCGGGCCAAGTCATCCTCGCGCTCACGAACCCTGAGCCTGAGATTGAGCCTGAGGCTGCCATCGCTGCGGGCGCTGCGTTCGCCGCCGACGGGCGCAGCGTGAACAACGTGGTCGGCTACCCCGGCATCTTCCGGGGTGCGCTCCAGGCCGGCGCAGCCGGTATCAACGTCGAGATGAAGCTGGCCGCCGCCGGCGCGATCGCCGACCTGGCGCCTGCCGGCGAGCTGGTTCCGAACGCGCTCGATCAGGCCGTCCACGATGCGGTTGCCGTGGCGGTCAGGACCGCCGCCACGACCAGCGGGATCGCCCGGCCCGACCGCGCCGCCTCAGCAACCGGGATCCCCGCGCTCAACCGCGTCACCAGCGTGCTGTAGTGGGTAGCCTAACCGCCGATGGACTTCAGACAGCTCGACCGGGGCGAACTCGTCGCGGTCCTCGGCGGGGCCATCGTGGCGACCTCAGTCTTCCCGGAGTGGTACAAGCTAGGCGACAGGTTCGCGGTGCTCAACTCCTGCCGCGGACCGAGCAGCTCGTGCACCGCCTAGAACTCGCTCATGATCATTCGTTTCCTGCTCCTCGTGACGGCGCTCGCGCCCGCGGTGCTGGCCTGGATTATCGTGCGCGGCCATGCCCTGTCCTGGCCGCGCGGAGAGATGACCGCGATCATCGCGATCGCCGCGCTCACGTTCACGTTGTTCCGCGGGCTGATCGACAAGCCGGGGATGCCGCCCGGTGAGATCAGCGTTTCCCACGGCTGGTGGCTCGGGTTGATCGGGGGCGTGCTGATTCTGACCGGGTCCGTGTGGAGGGCGCAGCAGAGCGCCGCGGTGCGAAAACCGCCGGGGCTGCCGTGAGCCTGGCCCATGAACACGCTCGCGTCGATCGAAACCTGGCCCTCGAGCTGGTCCGGGTAACGGAGGCGGCGGCGCTGGCCGCGGCGCGCATGGTCGGCCGCGGCGACAAGGAGGGAGCCGATCAGGCCGCCGTCGACGCGATGCGCACCGTGCTCGAGTCGGTCTCGATGGACGGGGTGGTCGTGATCGGCGAGGGCGAGAAGGACCGGGCACCCATGCTCTACAACGGCGAGCACATCGGGGACGGCTCGCCGCCGCAGGTCGATATCGCGGTCGATCCGCTCGAGGGTACCCGCCTGACCGCGCTCGGGATGCCGAGCGCGATCTCGGTGATCGCCATGGCCGAGCGCGGCACGATGTTCAACCCCGGCCCGATCGTCTACATGGAGAAGATCGCGGGCGGCCCGGAGATCGCCGACCTGCTCGACCTCGACCGCCCGCTGCCGGAGACACTCGGCCTGATCGCCGAGCGCAAGAAGATCGACATCCGCGACGTAATGGTCGTGATGCTCGACCGCGAGCGCCACCGCGAGGCGATGGCCCAGGTCCGCGACGCCGGCGCCCGCGTGCGCCTGATCCTGGACGGCGACGTGTCGGCGGCGCTGCTCGCGGTCTCCGACAACACCCCCGTCGACATCCTGTGGGGGATCGGCGGCACGCCCGAGGGCGTGATCACGGCGGCCGCGATCAAGTGCATCGGTGGCGAGCTCAAGGGCCGGCTGTGGCCCCGCGACGACGAGGAGCGCCAGGCGGCGATCGACGCCGGCTACGACCTCTCGCGCGTGCTGGACTGCGACGCCCTGGTCGGTGGCAACGACGTGTTCTTCTCTGCCACCGGGGTGACCGACGGCGACGTGCTCCAGGGCGTGCGCTACCAGGGCGACCGCGGCGCCACCACCGAGTCGCTCGTGATGCGCTCGCGGTCGGGCACCGTGCGGCACGTGTCGGCCCGCCACGACCGCGCGAAGTTGCGCACGCTCACGGGTATCCGCTACGGCTGAGGGCTTCGACCCCTGACCGGACGGGGTACCCGGTCCCAGGGATGCTGCCGAAGGCGGCCGATTAATCGTGGTGGCGGACTGAGCGCGCGCGCTCGATCACGGCGCGGCCGGCGGCGCGGACGTCGGGCGTGGCGAAACGGCCCACCTTGGACTCCGCGAGGTCGAGTTGCGCGAGCGAGCGCAGGAACGCATGCGTCACCAGCACGTGGATGGCCGACTGGGTGACCTCGTACACGGGCACGCTGAAGCCGGCCGCGATGGCCGGGTAGAAGTTGGCCACCTCGACCTCGATGAGGAGCCTCACGCGGCCGTCGGTGTCGGCGATCTTGGCGGCGGCGCCTGACGGCGGCGCCTCGGCCTCGAGGTGCGTGACGGTGAGCGCCAGGTAGCCACAGCCCCGCCCGGCGCGGGCGACCAGCAGCCCGTCGCGGATCCGCCAGCGCACGGTGCCGTGGTCGGGCTCCATCTTGTACTCCGGTGCGTCGAAGCGCAGTAGCGTCAACGGCCGCCACAGCAACACGACCGAGCGCTCGTTCTCGCCGTAAACCACCCGGATCAGGCCGAGCGTCACCCGCGAGAGGAACCGCCAGTAGGTCCGCGCCAGGTTCTCGAGGTTGGTGGCGTTCCACAGCCGCCGCCAGTCCCGCTCGGCGAGCGTGAGCTCGGCCAGTTGCGCCGAGCGGACCGCTCCGTCGCGGGCGACGACCGTCGACTTGGGCGGCGAGATAATCACCGCTTGCGCGGGAGCCTGGCGCCGTCGCCGGCGGCGAGACGCCACAACGGCGCTGAGCGCAGCCAGCAGTGCGACGAACCCGGCCACGGTCGGATTCTCTCAGCCTCAGCGCGGGAGCGGTTCCAGCGCCACGGCTGCCCCCGCCTGAAGTTCGCCCTCGCCGGCGGGGATCAGCGCGAGGGCGTCCGCGCCGAGCAGCGAGGTCACGATGTGAGAGCCTTGCGGGCCGTTCGGGAGCGCGACGAGCCGCCCGTCCTGGCGCTCCAGGCGGACGCGGACCGCCTGCTCGCGATCGGCGTTGCGAGGGACCGCGGTTCCGAGCACGGCCTCGTCTTGGAACATGTGCTCGTCGGCGCGGCCCTGGAGTGCCGCGAGCGCGGGCCGCACGAACAGTCCGAAGGTAACCACCGCGGAGACCGGGTTGCCCGGCAGGCCGAACACGAGCGTGTTGGCGCGCCGGCCAAACCAGGTCGGCTTGCCGGGCTGGAGGGCGACCCTCCAGAAGATCTCCTCGACGCCGAGGGTGGCGAGGGCGGGCTTGACGTGATCGTGGGGTCCGACCGACACACCGCCCGAGACGATCACGACGTCCGCGGCGTCGAGCGCGGCGGCAAGTCCCGCCTCGGTGGCCGCGCGGTCGTCGGGCAGGCGGCCCGGGGGAGGGCACACGGCGCCCTGGTGCTCGGCGAGCGCGACCAGCATCGGCCCGTTGGAGTTGTGGATCTCGCCGGGGCCGAGCGGCTCGCCCGGCGCCTTCAACTCATCGCCGGTGCTCAGCACCTGCACCCGGGGGCGCCTGGCCACGGTCAGCTCGGCGGCGCCGGCGGACACCGCAGCGCCGAGTTCGGCCGCGCCCAGCACGGTGCCTTTCGTGAGGATCGTGGCGCCGGCGCGCATGTCCTCGCCGCGGTCGCGGATGTGATCGCCCGCGCTCGCCGCGGTGCGCGTCGTGATCGTGCCGTCCTGGGCGTCGACGTTCTCCTGGGGGATCACCGCGGTGGCGCCGGCCGGGATCGCAGCGCCCGTCGAGATGCGAATCGCCTCGCCCTCGGTCAGGGTCCGGGTCGCCGGGAGGCCGGCGCGGGACTCGGCGACGATGGTCAGGGTCCGGCCGGCGGTGCCGGCGGTTACCGCGTAGCCGTCCATCGCCGAGCAGGGGAACGGCGGGACGTCGCCGGCGGCTGCCAGGTCGGCGGCGAGGACGCGGTCGCGGGCGTCGGCGATCGGCACCGACTCGGCCGCGAGCGGCTTGGTCACTTTGCTGACCAGCTCGCGGGCGTGGGCGATTGTGATGAGGTCCGCCATGCGTTCATTTTCCACGAACGGGCCCGTGCAGCCGGTTCCGAACCGGCATGGATGACCGGCCGCAATCGATTGAAGCGGGACGACCGCAGTAGGTGGTAAAAGAGGCCCGATGGAGCGGGGAGTGCCACGACGTAGACGACCACGGCCGGTCGCAAGCGCAGGGGTCGAAGCGCTGCTGCTCCGCGGCGGGGAGCCGGCCAAGGGTTGGCTCTTGGCCCTGGTCGAGGACGCTCCGCTCGAGCAGGCCGCGGCGATCCTGGCCGGCGAGGTGGCGCGCGACGGGCCGCGGATCTGCGACGCGGTCGTGCGGGCGATCTTCGACGAGGCCGACCTGCGGCGGATCGAGCGCGAGGGAGTGCTCCGGCCGCTCGCCTCGCGCACCGGCGCGATGGCAGGGGCGGAGAGCGCGGAGACCGCGGCCCACGCGGTCGAGACGCTGAAGGACGTGGTGTGGAGCGCGCTGCGCAGCCAGCTCTCGCAACAGGAGCCCGAGCTGCTGGTCGACGCCGCGGAGTGCCTGTCCCTGGTGGTGGAGCTCGTTCGCGGGGCCGTCCTGCGCCGGCAGGATGAAAGCGACGCGCCGGACGGTGCGGCGCCGGGGCGGGTGGCGCCGCTGCGGGTGGCGTCGCCGGCACCTGCGCCGTCTCCTCGGGGTTCTGTCGGCGAGCACGATCGCCGAGGCGCCGGCAGCGCGGACGGGCTCAGCCGGCAAGGGAGTGCCGCGCCGGGGTTTGAGGGCAGGCAGGACTCGGCGCAGGCAGGCGATGGGGCGGCGGGGGCGAGGTTCACGGGGATTGGGGGCCCGGCCGGCGAGAAGGGGGAGGAGCTCGGGGAGGGAAGGGAGCCGGAGCGCGACGCACTGTGGGCCGGCGCGCTGCGGGACGAGATCGTCAGGGCGGCCCAGCCGCTTTCGCTGCTGCTTGTCGAGCTCGAGGAGGCGGAGAAGATGCTCGCGGTCGAGCCCTACGCCGAGGCGAGCACGACCTTCGGCCGGTTCGCGCACGCCGTCCGCGGCTCGGTCCGCCGACGTGACGTGCTCGCCTGCGAGACCGAGAGCCGAGCCTGGATCATCGCCCGCGACACCGGTCGGGCGGGCGCTCAGGCGCTCGGGTCACGGATTGCCGCGACCGTGCCGGAGGAGGGGTCGTGGCGGGGGGCGCCGCTCACGGTCAGCGTCGGGGTCGCGATGCTGGGCGAGGACGGCCACAACGCCGCGACGCTGATCGACGCCGCCGAGCAGACGCGGTTTGCCGCCGAGGCGAGTGGGATCGGAATCGTCGACGGCGGGCCGGGGGGACGGTGGCGAGGAGCCGCCGACAGGACCGAGCCTGGTCAGCTGAGCCGTCACGTGCGCGGATCGTGGCCGCCGGAGCGTTAGCGCGCTGATCGTCTCGCGACGGCGCTCGTCGCGCCGCCCGCGGTCGTCGTCGTAGT
The DNA here is from genome assembly GCA_035625625.1 of Solirubrobacteraceae bacterium. Taxonomy (GTDB): domain Bacteria; phylum Actinomycetota; class Thermoleophilia; order Solirubrobacterales; family Solirubrobacteraceae; genus Palsa-465. The sequence continues at coordinate 6,247 of DASPPG010000227.1, read as the reverse complement.
CGGGAGCGGGGCCGCCCCGATCGTCCCGGTACCGGGCATCCCCAACGCGCGGGCCGTGGCCATCGTCAGGTCCCAGTTGGCCCCGTGGGCGTAAGGCCCGCGATCGATCACCGGCACCGTAAGCACGCTGCCCTCGTAGTAGATCTGCACCTCGGTGCCGCACGGGAGCGTCCGGTTGGCCACGCCGATCGTGTGGCGCCTCAGGATCACTCCGCACGCCGTCTGGTGTCCCCAGAAGCCCGGGCCGTAAAGCGTGGCGAGCGAGCGACGGTAGACGGTCACCGACACGGAAGGTGGCGAGGACGTCGCGCTCGAGGCCTGGCTGCCCTGGAGCAGCGCGCGGAGCGTCACCGGCCCCGCGCCGCCCGTATGCAACTTCGCCGCGAACGAGCCGCCCGACTGCGATTGCACCACCGCGGCCGCCGTCCACGTCGATCCCGGTGCCGCCGGGAGTTCGTCGATCTCGACGGCGTCACCGGCGTCGCCCGCGGGCACGCTGCCGGTCACCGAGACGCCGCTCCGCAAGAACGCGGAGGCGTTGGTCTGAAGCGTGATGCCGTCGCCCGTGGCGCTGACCGTGATGTTGCCCGGCTGGCCCACCGGATTGGGCGTCGGCGAGGAGCCGGTCGAAGTGCCGCCGGAGCCCATGGAGGCGCCACCCGAGCCCGAGGGGGAGCCACTCGAGCCGGCCAGGGCGAGCGCCGGCGCAGCCAACGCGCCGGCGCCGGCGGCCAGCAGCGGAACTAGATAACGGTTGACGCAAGCGCTGACGAGCAGGGTCTCAGTCCTTCTCTGGTCCTTGTCGGTTGCGCCTACGGGGTGAGCTGACGGGCTCGCGCTTTCAGAGCGCTACGGCACCTTGCAGAGCCGATTCGCCCCTGCGGATCCGGAGATCCGCAAGTGGTTCCCCCGCCGGCCGCCCGCGGACGGACGGTCGCTCGGCGTGAACGGCGGGCATTCTAACCAGGTCGTCCGCACGCCGGCGCCACCACCCGGTCGCGTCCCTGCCGGACCCCGTGTGACCCCGTCCGGCGTCGGTCCGGCGCCGCAGAGCTATGTAAAGCGGCGCAAAGCCCCGCCCCACGCGAAGCTTTGGCGACATAAGCGTTGCTACGACGCTCATGTACGCAAAGCGTCTGCTGCGAGGGCAGGTTTGGCAGGTTTTGCAGGGAGGAGGTGCCCCGTTTGGCCGCCGGCGCCGGCGGGACGGACGCGGCAGCCGCGGGGCCAGTCACGGCGAGGCGGTCAGGGGCGGGGCAGCCGCGCGACCGCGTTGCGTAGCGCCCGGGCGCTTACCGTCAGCCCGATCTCGGCCAGCTCGGCCGCTGCTTTTGCGGCGGTCCCGAGGATGCGCCGGCCGTCGGGCTCCTCGGGCCGGCGCCCGTTGACCGCGGGCGGGACTCCGGGCGGCTGGGCGGGCTGGCGCAGGCGCTCTGGTCGGGGTCGGGGCGAGCCCGTGGGCGTGCTCGCGACTCGGGCGGTGGCGCTCTCAGCCGGCGGCCGCTTCCGCCGCGTTCCAGAGCCGGCCTGGGTCGGCTGCTTGCGCCGCTGCTTTCCCGGCGCGGACGCAGGCGCCGCGGTCTGTTCGGCGGCGGATGCGTCGGGCGGCGCCGGCCTGGCGCGCTTGTCGCTGCGGCGGTGCGGACGTCGGCGGGGCAGCGAGCCCAGAACGTCACCAGGGCGGTCGTTGCTCACGGCTACATCATGGCGCACCCAGCCCATCGCCGTAGGACGGGATGGCGAAACACGACCGCGCCGCCGCCGCTCTTAGCAAAATCCGAACTACGGTTGAAACCGTGCTGACCGATGCGCGTATAGGTATTGGTCAGCGGTATAGGTGCGCGATCGTTCGGCGACGCGCCATGCGTGGCAAACGCGAGCCGCGAGGATTCGAGTCAGTGCTGGCGGCGCCGCGGGCGAGGACGCCAGCCGGACAACTAAACAGAATCAAACGAGCCGCCCCCGACTCGCAAAACAACAACTCGTTGACTTCAAAAAGTATAGCGACTAGACTTTCGTCATATGTTTAGATAGCGGGCGTGCGCCCTGAGGGCCGCCGCCCGTTTGCCATCCTCTCACTTCTCAGGCCGGCCTTGTCCAGGCGCCGGCGGGTACCGACGGGAAACGGAATCAGATGTCAGTAGCGGATCTGCAGGAACTCGAAGAGATCAAGGGCCTCGTCACCCGCGGCCAGCAGTTGGGTGTGCTGACCTTCGCCGAGATCGCCGGCGCGGTCTCGGAGCTCGATCTGGATGAGGCCGACGTCGAGGAGCTCCATGGCTTCCTCGAGCGCGCCGAGATCGAGCTCGTCGAGGAGCTGGACCCAGCTCTCGCGGCGGCCGATCTGGAGCGTGCACCCGACAAGCGCGGCCGGCGCAAGCCCAAGACGGCGCTGGACCTCAAGCCGGACATGACCACCGACTCCCTTCAGCTGTTCCTGAAGGACATCGGCAAGGTCCGGCTGCTCACCGCCCAGGAGGAGGTCGACCTGGCCAAGCGGATCGAGCGCGGCGACCTCGACGCCAAGCAGAAGATGGTCGAGTCGAACCTCCGGCTCGTCGTCTCCATCGCCAAGAACTACCGCAACCAGGGCCTGCCGTTCCTGGACCTGATCCAGGAGGGAACGCTCGGGCTGGTGCGCGCGGCCGAGAAGTTCGACTACCGCAAAGGATTCAAGTTCTCGACCTACGCCACCTGGTGGATCCGCCAGGCGATCGCCCGTGCGCTCGCCGACAAGGCGCGGACGATCCGCATCCCGGTGCACGTGGTCGAGAAGCTCAACAAGATCGGGCGGGCTGAGCGCAAGCTGGTGACCGAGCTCGGTCGCGAGCCGACCGCCGAGGAGATCGCCGAGGTCACGGGGATCGAGCCCGAGGAGGTCGAGTCGATCAAGCGCTCGGCGCAGGCGCCGGTGTCGCTCGAGAAGCCGGTGGGCGACGAAGAGGAATCGGAGTTCGGGCAGTTCATCGCCGATGAGCGGGCCGAGTCGCCGTATGAGCGGGCGGCCGAGATCCTCACCAAGGAAGCGCTCCGCGAGGCGCTCGAGAACCTGAGCTACCGTGAGCGCCGCGTGCTCGAGCTGCGCTACGGGCTCGGTGGCGAGCACCCGCGGACGCTCGACGAGGTTGGCCGGACGTTCAACGTCACCCGCGAACGGATCCGGCAGATCGAGAATCAGTCGCTGAAGAAGCTTCAGTCGCTCGCCGAAGCGCAGAAGCTGCGCGACGTCGCCTAGCGAGGAATTTGAAGCAGCGGTGGGCGCGTACCGTCGGCGCGCGTCCATCGTGACTTGCACCCGCTCAAGCTGAGCGGCTCACGGGTCGATTCCCTGAGGGATGTTCGATCTCCACGATGCGCTGAGCTACGTCGTCGACAACGAGGGCTCGGACCTTCACGTCAAGGTGCCGGCGCGGCCGATGGCGCGGTTCCGGGGCCAGCTCGAGCCGCTCGAGCAGTATCCGGACGCGCTGACGCCGGCCGAGACCGAGCGGGTGCTGCGACAGATGCTCGAGAGCCACACCGACAAGTTGGCGGCGTTCGAGCGCGACAACGAGATCGACTTCTCCTACACGGTGCCTGACCTGGCGCGCTTCCGCGTGAACGCCTTCCGCCAGCGCGGCTCGGTGTCGATCGTGGCCCGCGTGATCCCGTTCACGGTGCGCACGATTCACGAGCTCGGGCTGCCGTCGGCGATCGAGCAGATCGCGGAGGAAGAACGCGGGCTGATCCTGCTCACCGGGACCACCGGCTCGGGCAAGTCGACCACGCTGGCGGCGATCATCAACTACATCAACGAGAGCAAGGCGCGGCACATCGTCACGATCGAGGACCCGATCGAGTACCTGCATCGCGACCGGCGCTCGATCATCAACCAGCGCGAGGTCGGGATGGACACCGAGTCGTTCGGCCGCGCGATGCGCCGAGTGCTCCGCCAGGACCCCGACGTGATCCTGATCGGCGAGATGCGCGACGAGGAGACCGTCCGGACCGCGCTGTCGGCCGCCGAGACCGGGCACCTCGTGCTCTCGACCGTGCACACGCTGGACGCGGCGGAGAGCGTGAACCGCATCATCGACTTCTTCCAGCCGCACGAGCAGAGCCAGGCGCGCGCGATGCTCGCCGGGACGCTCAAGGCCGTCGTCTCCCAGCGCCTCGTGCGCACCGCCGACAATCACAGCCGGGTCGCGGTGTGCGAGATCCTGCGGATGACCGGCCGGGCGCGCGACATGATCCTCGACCCCGACCAGACCGACCGCCTGCGCGAGGTGATCGCCGAGGGCGAGTACTACGGGATGCAGACTTTCGATCAGGCCCTGCTCAAGCACTACCAGGCCGGTCGGGTCGCGATCGAGGACGCTCTGGCGGCGGCCTCGAGCCCGCACGACTTCAAGCTGCTGGTGGCCGGTGAGGGCCGGACCTCGACCTCGATGGCCGACCTGCACGGTGGCGAGCAGCGCGACCCGCGGCCGCCGGCCGGGGAGCCGCCGGCCCGTCAGCCGCCGGCCTCGGCGGAGCCTGCTGCGCCGGCGCCGTCGGTGGCGTCCGTCGGCGGATCACCGGCGCCCGGGCACGGCGTGGCGATGGGCAACGGCCGGGTCTCGTCGCCCCCGCCGGGCGCGCCCAGCTGAGCCTCCGGATCGCTCGGCGCTCACGCCGCGGCAGCGCCGAGTCGCCACGTACGCGAAGGCGACCGTTTACTTCAGTTCGTGAAGCATTGCGCTAAAATCGAGCGAAGATGGCTTCAAATGACACGTGTCCGGTGTGCCGCACGGCCGAGATCGTGTGCGGCAAATGGACGCTCCTGGTGATCCGCGACCTGGCCGAGGGCCGCTCTCGGTTCTGCGAGCTTGAGCGGTCGCTGCAGGGGATCAGCCCGCGAACGCTGTCGCTGCGGCTACGCGCGCTCGAGGAGGAAGGAATCGTCGAGCGCCAGACGTTCCCCGAGGTCCCGCCGCGCGTCGAGTACGCGCTCACCGACAAGGGCCGCGCACTCGTGCCGCTGATCGAGGACATGCGGGCCTACGGCTTGCGGTGGCTTTTGGGCGACTGCACCGCGCCGGGCGAGACGAGCGAGCCGGTGCAGGACCGCGAGCCGGCGATCGCGGCCGTCTGACCGGCGCGCATGCGGATCGCCGTCGCGGCGGACGAGCTGACGGGGGTGGCGCACACGCTGCCCGAGGAGCTGCGCCGGCGCGGCCACGAGCCCGTGCTGCACGGCGCCTACTCCGAGGCCGAGCGTCCCGACTGGGCGTGGGCGAGCGAGGCGGCCGCCCGGGACGTGGCCGACGGCCGGGCTGAGCAGGCGGTCGTGGCCTGCTGGACCGGCACCGGCGCGTCGATCGCGGCCAACAAGGTGCCGGGCATTCGCGCCGCGCTCTGCGGTGACGCCGCGACCGCCCACGGCGCTCGTCGCTGGAACGACGCCAACGTACTCGCGCTCAGCCTGCGCACCACATCCGAAGCGGAGTTGGGGGAGATCCTCGACGCCTGGTTCGGCGGTGGCGCGAGCGAGGATCCGAGCGACGCCGAGAACATCGCCCACCTGGGCGAGATCGAGCGTTCCGCGTAGACGTCCCCGACCAGCGCGCGGCCGGCTCGATCAGCGCACGACCACGAACGTGCCCGACCCGATCATGTGCCCGTAGCGGGCGGCCTTGCGGTTCCCGAAACCAGGCCATACGTACCACTTGTAGCGGCCGGGCCTGAGTCGGTACCGGCGTCCGTCGAACTTCCACGTGCGGTGCAGCTGGAGGGCCGCTTGCGCCGGCCACAGGCTGAGGAGCTTGGTCGGTTCGCCCCGGTACAGCTGCACGTTGTAGTAGGTCGCGCCGGGGACGGCGGTCCAGCTCAGCGCCGGAGGAGCGGTCACGTGCGCGTTCGGTGCCGGGGACAGCAACCGCGCGTCCGGCGTGGCGTGGACCGTCCGGGTCGTCGCGTTGCCCGCTGCGTCCTCGGCGGTGATCGAGTACGTGTAGTGGGCGCCGTTCTTGAGGTGTGTGTCTTGGAATCCGCCGCCATCGCCGCTGTAGACGACGGGATCGCCTGAGCCGCCGCTCCGGGTGACCACGATCGAGGTGGTTGGGGCTATGTCCCCTCCGGTTTGCCAGCTGAGCGAGACGCTCTGGTCGCCGGCGGTGGCGGTGGCGGTGAGCGCCGGCGCGGCGGCGTCGTAGGCGAACGGCGCGCTGGTGACCGTGACGGTCTTGCCGGCGTTATCGGTGCAGGTGCCGCTGACGGTGGCGTTGGT
>DASPPG010000226.1:0-80824 GCA_035625625.1 Solirubrobacteraceae bacterium | reverse complement strand
CGATAGTTGTGCCCACAACTGTCTGCTATCCTGAGTCACATGGAACTTGGACTTGCGACCTTCGCGGACCTGGCCTCCGGCGTCAGCCCGGAGCGGCGTATGCGCGAGTTGCTCGAGGAGGCCGAGCTCGCCGACCAGCTTGGTCTCGACGTGTTCGCGGTGGGCGAGCACCACCGGCCCGACTTTCTCGTCTCCTCGCCGGCGGTCGCCCTAGCTGCGATTGCGGCACGGACAGAGCGGATCCGGCTGTCGAGCGCGGTCACCGTGCTCAGCTCCGACGACCCCGTTCGCGTGTTCCAGCAGTTCGCCCACGTCGACCTGATCTCAGGCGGCCGGGCCGAGATCATGGCCGGGCGGGGCTCGTTCATCGAGTCCTTCCCGCTGTTCGGCCACGACCTCGACGATTACGACGAGCTGTTCGCCGAGAAGCTCGAGCTGCTGCTGCAGATCCGCGAGTCGACGCACGTCACCTGGTCGGGCAACCACCGTGCACCGCTGAACGGCGCCGGCGTATGGCCGCGTCCGGTTCAGGATCCGCTGCCCGTCTGGGTTGCGGTCGGCGGGACGCCCCAGTCGGTGGTTCGCGCCGGTGCCCTCGGCCTGCCGCTCACGGTGGCGATCATCGGCGGCCAGCCCGAGCGGTTCGTGCCGCTCGTCGGCCTGTACCGCCAGGCGTTTGAAGCCGCGGGCCACGACCCCGCCGGCGCGAAGGTAGCGATCAACACCCACGCTTTCGTCGGCGAGACGACGGAGGCGGCCAATCGAGCGTTTGCCGCTCCCTACCTGGCGATGATGAACCGCATCGGCCGGGAGCGGGGGTGGCCGCCGTCGGGTCGGCCCGAGTACGACGCACTTCGCTCCCCCCGTGGCGCGCTGGCCGCCGGCTCGCCGAGCGAGGTGGCCGAGAAGATCCTGTTCGAGCACGAGCTGTTCGGTCACCAGCGCTACATCGGCCAGATGAGCGTCGGCGCGGTGACACACGCAGACGTGATGCGCTCGATCGAGCTGTTCGGGACCGAGGTGGCGCCGATCGTGCGCGCCGAGGTCGAGCGTCGCGTCACGCTAGCGCCCGCGCCAGCCTGACGAGAACCACCGCCGGCTCGTACACGACGTGCGCGCGCGTGAAGCGCAGGACGTCGAAGCCGGCATCCCGGTAGAACAAGTCCTTCTCACGGTCGTTCTGGAAAGCCTTGGGACCGCCGTGGTAGCCGTAGCTGTCGAGCTCGACGATCAGCCGCTGCTCGCGCCACAGGAAGTCCGGCCGGTAAGGGCCGAGCCTCGCGTTCACCTTCGGAACGGGAAGACGCGCCTTCCGGATCAGCCGGAGCATGGCCTTCTCCGCCCGCGAGCGGGTGATGGTCATCGCTGACTCGTCTCCCACGGTCGCGGCCAGCCGCGCCACCCCTCGGTGTCCGCGATGGCATCTCATGACGGCCTCGATGTCTTGCCGGTTGAGGAGCCGATTGCCGAGGCCCGCGTCGATCAGATCCGGGACGTCGGACGGCGACGTGGCCGCGACCTCGAGGCATACCCTCGCCGGCGAGCTCAGCCAGAGGCCCTCGTGGCGGCGAAGCTCGCGCCGGTCGATTTCGCGAATCCGGTGCACCCGCATACCGGTGCGCGATCCGCAGCAGCGCCCAACCACCGTCACTTCCACCTTCGCCGGCGGCTCCCGGCGCAGCCCCCACACGAAGGCGGCCGAGCCGTGACTGATGAAGCTCCCCTTTCCGCACGCCAGCAGCGCACCCAGCTCGCGCGCCAGCGGCGGGAGCTCGCCGCAGCCCATCGACAGCACGCCGCGGAAGACGACGTGAAGCCTGCCGACCTTCAGGCGGTACGTCACGGCATCGTTTTCCAGGCCGCACGCCACGAGCTGCTCGGTCGTCAGCAGCGTTCTCTGCCGTGCAGCGATACGCGAGGCCGCCAGGTCCCGATCGGCGCGCATTCCGGTTAACCCCTCACTCGATCATCCCCGCCGGCCGAGTGCGCCGCTAACCGTGCCAGAGCCGGGTGAATCTGAATTCACCCGGGACGGGGCGACGAGTGCGGGGTTATCCGGAATCCGACGCGAGGCCATCGCCGCAAGTGTCCGCCCCGATCGCCACAGCACCCGTACAACGGCCTACTTCGTTGCAGAAATGGCACAGCCCCGTAGCGAACCCGCTCCACCGCGCGACAAACGTGCATGATCCACCCATGCGCGTAGCCCTGTTCGCCACCTGCCTGGTCGACGCGCTCTTCCCCGACGCCGGCAAGGCGACTGTGCAGCTCCTCGAGCGGCTCGGCCAGACCGTCGAGTTCCCTCGCGAGCAGACCTGCTGCGGGCAGATGCACGCCAACAGCGGCTACTTCGAGCCGAAGCTGGTGCGCCGCTACGTCGACACCTTCAGCGAATACGACGCGATCGTCGTCCCCTCCGGATCGTGCGCCGGCGCGATCCGCCACCAGCACGTGATGATCGCCAGAGACGCCCAGGACGAAACGCTCGCCACGAGAGCACAAGCAACGGCCGACAAGACCTACGAGCTCTCCCAGTTCCTGATCGACGTCCTCCACACCGATGACGTCGGCGCCTATTTCCCCCACCGGGTCACGTACCACCCGACCTGCCACTCGGTACGGATGCTCAAGGTCGGCGACCGCCCCCTGCGACTCCTCAACAACGTCCGGGGCATCGAGCTGGTCACGCTGCCCGGCCGAGACGAGTGCTGCGGCTTCGGCGGCACGTTCTCGATCAAGAACCCGGACGTGTCGGCGGCGATGCTCGCCGACAAGATGGAGGCGGTGATCCAGACGGGCGCCGAGGTCCTGTGCGCCGGCGACCGGTCGTGCCTGATGCACATCGGTGGCGGCCTCGAGCGGATCCGCGCCGGTGTCCGGACCCTTCACCTGGCCGAGATCCTGGCCAGCACGGACGGCGAGGCGGCAGCGTGAGCAGCGGCGACCTGATCTGGACCGACGAGGGGCCGGCGGGTCCGAATTTCCCGAAGAACGCCGAGAGCGCGGTCGCCGACTCCCAGCTACGCCGGAACCTCCGCAAGGCCACCGGCGTGATCCGCGAGCGCCGGGCCGGCCTCGTCGCCGAGACCCCCGACTGGCAGGAGCTACGTAAAGCCGGCGCCGCGATCAAAGACGAGACTCTCCGCCACCTCGACACCTACCTCGAGCGCTTCGAGCGGAACGCCACGCAACGGGGCGCCCGCGTCCACTGGGCCCGCGACGCCACCGAAGCGAACAAGATCATCGGCGACCTGATCAACGCCACCGGCCAGACCGAGGTCATCAAGGTCAAGTCGATGGTCACCCAGGAGATTGGCCTCGTGAACGCGCTCAAACGGGGCGGCATCACCGCACACGAGACCGACTTCGCCGAGCTCATCGTTCAGCTCTCCCACGACCGGCCGAGCCACATCGTCGTCCCGGCCATCCACAAGAACCGGGCCGAGATCCGCCGGATCTTCCTCGACCACCTGCCCGACGCTCCGCGAGACCTCACCGACGACCCTCACGCCCTGGCCGAGGCGGCCCGGCTGTACCTGCGCAAGCTGTTCCTCGAGACGGAGGTCGCGGTCAGCGGCGCCAACTTCGCGATCGCCGACACGGGTGGGCTTCTCGTGGCGGAGTCCGAGGGCAACGGCCGTATGTGCCTAACCCTGCCCAAGACCCTCATCAGCGTCGTCGGGATCGAGAAGCTCCTACCGACGTTCAAGGACCTCGAGGTATTCCTCCAGCTCCTCCCCCGCTCGGCCACCGGCGAACGCATGAATCCCTACAACTCGATCTGGACCGGGGTGAGCGAAAACGACGGACCGCAATCGGTTCACATCGTCCTGCTCGACAACGGCCGCACCAAGGCGCTCGCCGACCACACCGGCCGACAGGCGCTCCGCTGCATCCGCTGCGCCGCCTGCCTCAACGTCTGTCCCGTGTACACGCGGACCGGAGGTCACGCCTACGGTGCGACCTACCCGGGGCCGATCGGCGCCATCCTCACGCCGCTGATGGTCGGGGTCGAGCACGCGCCCCAGCTCCCGTTCGCCTCCTCACTGTGCGGCGCCTGCTACGAGGTGTGTCCGGTCGAGATCGACATCCCGACCGTGCTCGTCAAGCTCCGCCACGACGCCGTCGAAGCCGATAGACACAAGGCGCAAGACGCGACGTTCGCGGCAGCGGCCACCGCAATGGGCGGCCGGCGGCGCTGGAGCGCGGCACTGAAAACCACCAAGCTCATGCGGTTCGTCCGCCACGGTGCGCCACCCCCTCTCTCCAGATGGACGGGAACGCGCGATCTCCCCGATCCCCCGGCGGAACCGTTCCGCGAGTGGTGGAGCAAACGCCGGAACACATGACGGCGCGCGACGAAATCCTGAACCAGGTAAAAGCGGCCATCCGCGACGCCGGTCCCACCGCCGAGATCCTCCGGCATTACCGGACCGCCACCGACGACGACCTCACCACGTTCTTCGACCGCCTCGCGGTCTACGAAGCCACCATCCGCCAGGTCGAGGAGCCCGATCTCGACGAGACCGTTCGCACAACCCTGAGGAACCGCAACGTCACGAGGCTCGTGACCCCCGCCGGCATCCCGGACGCCTGGACGAGAGACGTCGAGCCGCTCCGCGACGACCCCCCGCTCGACGCACACGACCTGGACGCATCCGACGGGGTGATCACGACCTGTGCCCTCGCCATCGCGCAGACCGGCACGATCGTGCTCGACGGTGGCGCCGGCATGGGCCGCCGCGCACTCACCCTCCTCCCCGACTACCACCTCTGCATCGTCAGGCACGACCAGATCGTCTCCTCCGTGCCCGAAGCCATCGAACACCTCGCAGACCCAACCCGCCCGCTCACCTTCGTCTCGGGACCGTCCGCAACGGTCGACATCGAGATGGTTCGCGTCCGCGGCGTCCACGGGCCGCGCCGGCTCGAGGTGATCGTCGTGGCCCAGACGAAAGCTGACCCAGCCACATAGACTCGCGGCCGTGCGAACCCAGGTAGGCATCGTCGGCGCCGGCCCCGCTGGGCTCACGCTGGCGATGCTGCTGCACACAGCGGGGATCGAAACCGTCGTGCTCGAGGCACGTGACCGCGCCTACGTCGAGAAGCGGGTGCGCGCCGGGCTGCTCGAGCAGAACACCGTGGATCTGTTGCACGATCTGGGCGTCGCCGACCGCCTCGACCGTGAGGGCCTCGAGCACAACGGCATCTACCTGCGCTACCACGGCCACAACCACTACGTCGATATGGCCGCGCTGACCGGCCGGCACATCACGATCTACGGCCAGCAGGAGGTCGTGAAGGACCTCACGCAGGCGATACTAGATGGGGGCGTCCCGGTCCTCTTCGAGGTGAACGACGTCGCACTCCACGACATCGACTCAAGCACACCCCGGATCACGTACGCACACAACGGGCAGACCGACGAGCTGATCTGCGACGCGATCGCGGGATGCGACGGCTTCCACGGCGTCAGCCGCGCGACGATCTCGGAGCACATCACCGAGTACGAGTACGTGTACCACTTCGGGTGGCTGGGGATCCTCGCCGAAGCGCCCCCCGCCACCGACGAGCTGATCTACGCCTGGCACGAGGACGGCTTCGCGCTGTACACGATGCGCTCGCCGAAGATCAGCCGGCTGTACCTCCAGGTCGATGCGGACGACGACATCGGCAACTGGTCGGACGACCGGATCTGGAGCGCGCTGAACACCCGCCTCGGCGAGGTCAACGAGGGCAACATCTATGACAAGGGCATCACGCCGATGCGCTCCTACGTCGCCGAGCCGATGCAACACGGCCGCCTGTTCCTGGCCGGCGACTCAGCCCACATCGTGCCGCCGACCGGGGCCAAGGGGCTGAACCTGGCCGTCAACGACGTCCGTATCCTCGCACCAGCGTTGATCGAGCTGATCAAGAACGGAAATACGCAGCCCGCCGACGGCTACACGAGCGCCGCTCTCCGGCGTGTGTGGCGCGCGCAGGACTTCTCGAACTACATGACCCAGATGCTCCACGACCTCGGTGGCGGGCGCTTCGAGCGCCGCATTCAGCTCGCGCGGCTCGAATACGTCGACCGCTCCGACGCGGCCGCCCGCAGCCTCGCCGAGAACTACACCGGCCTCCCGGCCGAGCCTGAGTTCTAAAGCCAAGCCCATGGCGACCGTGGCCTACACAAGAGGACTGCACGAGCTGGGCGATGGCCTGTACGCCTACCTCCAGCCCGACGGCGGCTGGGGCTGGAGCAACGCCGGCCTGATCACGGCCGAGAACAGCTCACTGCTCGTCGACACGCTGTTTGACCTCAACCTGACGCGCGACATGCTCGACGCGATGCGGCCGATCACAGACGGGCACCCGATCGAGCAAGCGTTCAACACGCATGGCAACGGCGACCACTGGTTCGGCAACGAACTGCTCCCTGACGGCATCCCGATCGTGGCCAGCACCCGCGCGATCGAGGACATGCGCGCGGCGCCCCCCAGTGCCGTCCACATACTGTTCAACCAGCTCGATCTCGGACCGGAGTTCGAAGCGTTCGCCCAGCACAGCATGCGCAGGTTCGACTTCGCCTCGGTGACGGAGCGCCTGCCCACCGAGTCCTTCGAACACGACCACGTGCTCGACGTCGGCGACCGCCATGTCCGGCTGCTCGAGCTCGGCCCTGCGCATACAAGCGGCGACTCGATCGCCTACGTGCCGGACGCAAACGTGGTGTTCACGGGCGACCTCCTGTTCATCGAGGGCACGCCGATGATGTGGGCCGGGCCGGTGTCCAACTGGCTGCACGCGTGCGACCAGATCCTCGAGCTCAAGGCGACGACGATCGTCCCGGGCCACGGCCCGGTCACCGACGCTTCGGGCGTCCGCGACGTCCAGCGCTACCTCGCCTACATCCGGGACGAGGCCCGCACGCGCTTCGACGGCGGAATGGACGAGGAGGCAGCGGCGGACGACATCGACATCGGTGACTTCCGCGACTGGGGCGACCCTGAGCGGATCGCCGCCAATGTGGCCAAGCTCTATCGGGAGTTCGATCCGGGGCTACCGCCGCTCTCGCCGCCCGAGCTGTTCGTGAGGATGGCCCGCTGGAGCGCTCGACACTAGGGTAAGACCAAGCAGACCAGGAGGACACGATGGCCACAGACGCGGTGCAGGCGAGCAACAGAACGATCGCGCGGGCGGCGGCGAACGCTGCCGAACGCTTCGGGGAGCGGACAGCGGTCCGGTATCGCCACGACGACGAATGGCGTGAGAAGACCTTCGCCGAGGTCGGCCAGATCGTCGACGAGCTCGCGCTCGGCCTGATCGACCTCGGGCTCGAGCCGGGCGACCGGGTCAGCCTGCTGGCCAACACTCGGCCCGAGTGGAGCTACTCGAGCCTGGCCGTCTCCCGGGCCGGCGCGATTGTCGTCCCGATCTATCCGACCAACTCGCCCGAGGAGTGCGCGTGGGTGACCGGCAACTCCGATTCGCGGATCGTCATCTGCGAGGACCGTGGGCAGGCGGCGAAGATCGAGCAGGTCCGCGGCGACCTGAAGCATCTCGAGCACGTCGTGCTGATCGACGGTCCCGACCCGAAGACCGATTCCCAGACCATCGACGATCTTCGCGAACGAGGCCGTAGCTCGTCCGCCGGCGCGAACCGTTCCGAACTCGAGCGCCGGTGCGACGCGGTGGCCCCCGAGGACCCCTACACGATCATCTACACGTCGGGCACCACCGGTGCCCCCAAGGGCGTCGTCCTCAGCCACGGCAACTGCGCCTCGGTCGGGGTGATGGTCGAGGCGATCGACTTCATCACCGAGGGCGAGATGACCTATCTGTACCTGCCGCTCGCCCACGCCTTCGCGCTGACCGTGCAGCTGGCCTCGTTTGATGTCGGCAGCGGGATCGCCTACTTCGGCGGCGATCCCATGCAGATCATTCCCGAGCTCCAGCAGGTGAAGGCGACCTACATGCCGTCGGTGCCGCGGATCTTCGAGAAGATCTACGCGCTGGCCCAGGCCATGGCCGACGACCCGCAACAGCTCCAAGACGCGATCGACCTAGGCGTGAAGGTTCGCCAAATGCGCCAGCGAAAGCAGGAAATCCCGGCCGAGCTGCAAACCGCCTTCGACAAAGCCGACGAGGCCCTGTACAGCAGGGTCCGGGGCCTGTTCGGCAACCATCTGACCAAGGCCGTCTCCGGCGCCGCCCCGATCGCCAAGGAGATCCTCGAGTTCTTCTACGCGTGCGGCGTGCCGGTGCTCGAGGGCTGGGGCATGACCGAGACGACCGCTGTGGGGGCGGTCAACACGCTCGATCACCTCAAGTTCGGGACGGTCGGCCGCGCGATGCCCGGCGTCGAGTTCAAGATCGCCGACGACGGCGAGATCCTGACGAGGGGGCCGAATGTGTTCCGCGAGTACTGGCGCAACCCGGACGCCACCCGCGATGCCTTCACCGAGGACGGCTGGCTCATGACCGGCGACCTGGGCTCGCTCGACGCGGACGGCTACCTGTCGATCACCGGCCGCAAGAAGGACATCATCATCACCGCCGGCGGCAAGAACCTCGCCCCGTCCAACCTCGAGAACGACCTCAAGCAATCGCGCTGGATCTCCCACGCGGTCATGTACGGCGACCGCCGCCCCTACCCGGTGGCGCTGATCACCCTCGACCCGGAGACGATCATCCCCTGGGCCAAGGAAAACGGCCTCTCAGAAGATCTCGCGGATCTCGCCCAACAGCACCAGGTGCGAGAGCTGGTCCAGGCCGAGCTCGACCGGGCCAACCAGAAGTACGCCAGGGTCGAGCAGATCAAGAAGTTCGCCATCCTCGATCACGACCTGACCCAGGAATCCGGCGAGCTCACGCCGACCCTGAAACTCAAGCGCAACATCGTCAACGAGCGCTACGCCGACCTGTTCGAGGAGCTGTATGGCTGAACAGTCTTGCGACGTCGGCGAGGGCATCACCCTCTGCTACGAGCGGTTCGGCAACGAGTCCGATCCCACGCTGCTCCTAATCATGGGCCTCGGCACGCAGATGATCGGTTGGCCGGACGAGTTCTGCGCCCAGCTGGCCCAGCGCGGACTGCACGTGGTCCGCTTCGACAACCGCGACATCGGCCGCTCAACCCGGCTCAAGGGCGCGCCGCCCACCCCGCGCCAGCTGGTCACGCGAAAGATCGACCCCGTCCTCTACGACCTCGGCGACATGGCGAACGACGCCGCTCGCCTCATGCGGGAACTCCAGCTCGCGCCGGCCCACGTGGTCGGCGCCTCGATGGGCGGGATGATCGCGCAGACGCTTGCCGCCCGCCACCCCGAGGACGTCCGTTCACTGGTCTCGATCATGTCCAACACGGGCAACCGCTGGACGGGGCAGCCGGCCTTCGGCGTCTACCGCTACCTGCTGCGACGCGCGCCCGACGACCGCGAGGGCTACATCGAGCACACGACCCGCGTGTTCGAGGCGATCGGCTCGCGCGGCCTGTCGTTCGACACCGAGCGGGTTCGCGACATGGTGGCCCGCAGCTACGACCGCGGCCACGACCCCGCCGGGCCCGGCCGGCAGCTGGGCGCGATCATCGCCTCCGGCGACCGCACCGCCGAGCTGCACAGGATTCGCGCGCCCACGCTCGTGATTCACGGCTCCAAGGACCGGATGGTCGCCCGGTCGGGTGGCGTCGCCACGGCCAAGGCGATTCCCGGCGCGCGGCTGATGATCGTCGACGGGATGGGACACGACCTCCCCGAGGCGGCCTGGCGGCAGCTTGTGGACGCGATCGCCGGCCACTCCCAGGCCGCCGACCAGGCGGCAGCGCGTGCGCCGCTGAACGCCAGTTGAAGGGCGACAAACTAGAGCCCGCCACGATCCGGGACGGATCCTCGGTGCTGATCCGCCCGATCAGGCCCGATGATCGCGAACGGCTGCAAGCGGGCTTCGAGCGGCTTTCGGAGCGGAGCCGCTACATGCGCTTCCAGTCGCCCGTCGCCGGTCTCAGCGACCGGCAGCTGTCGTATCTGACCGCGGTCGATCACCACGACCACGAGGCCCTGGTCGGCGTCGATACCGACACTGGCGATCTCGTCGCCGTCGCCCGTTTCGTCCGGGTGAGCGACGGCGTGGCCGAGTGCGCGATCGTCGTCGCCGACGACTGGCAGGGACGCGGCGTTGGCACCACGCTCCTCGACCGGCTGGTCGACCGGGCCCGCGAGGAGGGTTTCGAGCGGTTTACCGCGCTGCTGCTGGCCGAGAACACCGACGCCCTCCGGCTGCTCGAACGCCTCGGGAACACCGAGGAGCGACGGGCCGGATCCCAGATCGAGCTCGACATCGCGTTGCCGGAGCCGCGCCAGCCCAGCCCGGAGCTGCGCCTCGTGCTCACGGGCATCGCCCGCGGCCTGCTCGTCCCGGCGATCAGCATGTGGCGCCAGGTCGCCGATTTCGCCTTCCGTCGCGCGGTGCCGGCCCGCGATTCCGCCAACGTGATCGTTGCGCACGCGTACACGGCCGACGGCGAGGCACCGGCGATGAGCGCGGCCGCCGGACTCGCCGGCGCCCGGCACTCGCACCTGCACCTGGTCGAGACCTACTGGCCGGTGCTATCGGACCGCCGGGACCTCGACGAGCGCCTCACCGCGGCGGCCGGCGATCTGCGCCGGCGCGGGATCGGAGTGACCCCGCACCTGGTCGCGGGCGACACCGCCGACGCGATCATCGACGTCGCCGAGGCGACACGCGCCCAGCTGATCGTCATCGACCCGAGGGCGGCCAGTCCCTTAACGCCGTGGCGCGCGTACTCACTACCCGCTCGGGTGTGCGCACGCGCGCCTTGTGACGTTCTTATCGCGCGGTAGGGCCGATTCGACCGGACGGCCCCGCCTGACGGCGGCGCCTTAGGCGGCTTCGCCCAGGCCCGCGAGTTCGGCCGTGGCGGCCAGCCGCCGGAGTCCCTGCTCCTCGAGCTGGCGTGCCCGCTCGGCGGTGATGCCGAGCTCGGAGCCCGCCTGCCGGAGCGTCTTCGGATCCTCGCCGGCCAGCCCGAACCGCAGCTCGATCACGCTCCGCTCGGCGGCGGGAAGCCGTCCGACGGCCTCGTTGACCTTCTGGCTGCGCTCGGTGGTGGCCACTTCCTCGTGAGGCTCGGGCCGCTCCGAGGCCATCAGGTCGCCGAGCGCCGTCTCGCCGTCCTCGCTGACCGGCTGATCGAGGCTGGTCATCGCGCGGCTCAGCTCCCGCAGCTCCGAGATCTCCTCGAGCGGAAGCCCGGACACCGCGGCGATCTCCTCGTCGGTCGGCTCACGGCCCAGCTTGGTGCTGAGCTCGGACTCGATCTTGCGCACCTTGACCTGGCGCTGGGACACGTGCACCGGCACCCGGATCGTGCGCCCGTGGTTCTGAAGCCCGCGCTGAATGGCCTGACGGATCCACAGCGTGCCGTACGTGGAGAACTTGAACCCGCGCCGCCAGTCGAACTTCTCGACCGCCCGGATCAAGCCCAGCATTCCCTCCTGGACCAGGTCCTCCATGGGCAGGCCATGACCCTGGTAGCGCCGCGCCTGTGACACGACCAGGCGCAGGTTCGCGTTGATCATCTTCTCCTTAGCCGCCAGGTCGCCGCGCTCGATCCTCTTGGCCAACTCGATCTCCTCCGCCGCCGTGAGCAGCGGATGGAGCCGGGCCCGCCGCAGGAACAGCTCGAGCGAATCGGCGACGCTGGCGCCGCGATCGTCATCGATCGCTGCACGCAGCTCGGTTGGCGTGTCCACGGGCGCGCCGGCATGGGTCCGCCGGCGCCTGACCTGACGCCGGTTGCCCGTCGCCGCCGCGCGCTTGGTCCCACCAGACCGGACGCGCTGAGCGGTTTCGTGCATGTCGGGCCGCGCAGCAGCGGTCCGACGATCCTCAAAATTTTCCAATTGAATCCTCTTGTCGTCCATAGTTCGA
The DNA here is from genome assembly GCA_035625625.1 of Solirubrobacteraceae bacterium. Classification (GTDB taxonomy): domain Bacteria; phylum Actinomycetota; class Thermoleophilia; order Solirubrobacterales; family Solirubrobacteraceae; genus Palsa-465. The sequence goes on along the minus strand of DASPPG010000226.1, from coordinate 68,887 downwards.
TACGAGCCGAATTGTAGCGGATTGTTCGACGTCTGTCGAACCATTCGCCGTTTCGGTTGCTTACAACCGGTTAGACCCCAACGGCGCCCGTAAGATTCCCGTTTCCCATGATTTGCGGGGTATTCTTCGGATTTCCTTACCTTCCTCCGCACCTATTAGTCCATCGATAGGTGTCCCCCCAAACGGGACGCACCTGATGCTGATCGGAACGGCCAGCCACAAGCTCTCCCGCCTGGTGGCCAAAGGACAAGGTCACGAGCTTCATACGGGCCCCGCCTCCGTAGTTCTCCACGACAGGCGCCGGAGGACTACCGCTAAGGCTTTCGGCGAAATACGTCGATACGGGACCGTGCTCTCCACCACCGAAGCACTCTCGAGGGTCAGCCACGAGTTCCGCAACCCCCTGAACGCGATCCTGGCCTTCGGCCAGCTGCTGGCCCTCGAGGAGCTGAGTGATTCCCAGCGCCACAGCGTCGAGCAGATCCTCGCCGGCGGGCGTCACCTGCTGGCCCTGGCCGAGGACCTGCTCGAGCTCTCGCGTCTCGCCGGCGGCAACCTCGAGATGTCCGAGGCGACGGTCGATGCTCGGGATGAGATCGCGCAGGCGATTTCGCTGTGCGGCCCGCTGGCGGCCGAGAGGTCGCTGACGCTGCGCCACGACGGTGGCGGGGAACCCGTCTGGGTCCTGGCCGACGAGCGCCGGCTTAGGCAGGTGCTTCTCAACCTGATCTCGAACGCCATCAACTACAACCGTGCCGGCGGCTCGGTAACCCTCCGGGTCACCCGCGACGCGAACGAGCGGGTCCGGATCGACGTGATCGACACCGGCGTGGGCATGAGCGCGGATCAGCTCTCGCGGCTGTTCACTCCGTTCGAGCGGCTGGATGCCCCGCTGCGCGGCGTCGCGGGCAACGGGCTGGGCTTGGTCGTGTGCAAGGCATTGACCGAGGCCATGGGTGGATCGATCGAGGTCGTCTCGAGCCCGGGCTCCGGCTCGGTGTTCAGCGTGCGGCTACCGGTCGCCGAGCTCGCCCCGTGTCAGGAGCTGCGTCCCGGCGCCACCAGGGTGCTCACGCCCGCCGCCTGACCCGCGCAGATACGCTGCCGGCCCGATGTGCCGGCGGTGCGACGCGGGCTCGAGCCCTACCCCGACGGCTGGCGCGCGCAGGTCCAGCGCCCCGACACTCTCCCCCACTTCCCGCTGGTCTCCCATCGCGGCGGTTATCCCGACGGCAGCTGTCATCGGCGGACACGACGCCGACGGCCCGTGTCACGTCCGCACGGGGTCGCGGGTCATCCCAGTGAACGCGCCAACGTCACATTCGAAAGGTGTCACCCATGCCGTCTCAACCGTCGTCTCTCTCCACAGGGCGCGGGAAGCTGATCCTCGCGCTGCTGTGTGCGGTGGCGTTTCTCGACTTCGTCGACGCCCCGATTGTCAACATCGCGCTGCCGTCGATCCGGCACGCCCTCCACTTCTCGGTCGCCGGCCTCCAGTGGGTGCCGAGCGCCTACCTGCTCACCTATGGCGGCTTCATGCTGCTCGGCGGCCGGACCGCCGACCTGATCGGCCGGCGACGCGTGCTCGTCGCCGGCATCGTCGTGATCGGCGTCTCATCGCTGATCGGCGGATTCGCCGGCTCGGCGGGGGTGCTGGTCGGCGCCCGCCTCGCCCAGGGGATCGGCGCCGCGATGACGCTTCCGTCCGCGCTGTCGATCCTCACGACTACGTTCCGGGAGGGGAAGGACCGGCACACCGCGCTGGGCGTCTGGGGCGGCGTCGGTGGGCTGGCCTCGGCGGTCGGCGTACTGCTCGGCGGGCTCCTCACCCAGGGCCTCGGGTGGCGCTGGGTGATGTTCGTCAACCCGGTCGCCTGCGTGCTGGTGCTGGGCGGGGTAGTCCGGCTGGTCGCCCGCGATGACGCTCGCAAGAAGCTCGAGCACTTCGATGCCCTCGGCGCGGTGTTCGCCACCGGTGGCATGCTGCTGCTCGTGTACGCGCTGGTGAAGGCGCCGACCGCGGGTTGGGGCAAGCCCCGCACGATCGGTGAGCTCGCCGTAGCGGTGGGGCTTCTGATCGCGTTCGTCGTGAACGAGCGCCTCCACCGCAACCCGCTGGCCCCCCTCTCGATCTTCCGGATTAACGGACTCGCTTTCGCCGACGTCACGCAGCTGATCGCGTTCGCCGGCTTCCTGGCGATGTTCTTTTTCCTCACCCTGTACATGCAGGAAGTGCTGCACTATTCGCCGATCCAGACCGGCGCCGCCTACCTCCCCGTGTGCTTCGCCACCGGTGCCGCGGCCGGAGTCGCCTCACAGCTCCTGAGCCGCATGGGGACACGTGCGGTGATCATCGGTGGCTCGCTGATCGCCGCGGTCGGCATCTACTGGCTCTCGCGCATCGCCGTCGGCGGCTCCTACCTGCACGACCTCCTGCCCGGGATGGTGATCATGTCGCTCGGGTTCGGTCCGGTGTTCGTCGCGGTGACGACCGCCGCCAACGCCGGCGTTCCCTCCGACAAGGCCGGACTGGCCGCCGCGCTCGTCAACGCCTCACAGCAGCTCGGCGGAGCGCTCGGACTGGCCGTGTTCACCGCGCTGGCGACCAGCCGGACCGAGCATCTGCTGGCGGCGCACACGCTCCCGGTCGACGCCCTGAACTCGGGACTGCAGCGCGGCCTGCTCGCCTCGGCAGTGTGCGTGCTGGCCGCCGCCGTGATCGGGCTCCGGGCGACGAACACCCGCGGTGAGTCAGCGCCCGGGCAGGTGGAAGATTTCGAGCGTCCCGCTCGTGGCGTGGTCGTTGGCGTTGCCGACCGGTAGGATCACCCGCCCGCCGACCACGATCGGGCTGTTCCAGTGCCCGCTCCCGGCCGGTAGCGACAGCAGCTCGCGGCCCGTCGTGGGCGCGTAGACGTCGAGCGACCCGCTCGGGTCATACACGTAGAGCAGCCCGCCGGCGATCACCGGGCTGGTCCCGCCGCTCCCCGACTTCCAGGCGACCGACAGTCGGGGGGCGGCGCCGCTGCCGCCGAGCGTGTAAGCCCAGGTTCCGGACCCATCGCCGACGAAGATCCAGGTCCGCCCGCCGTGGGTCCACACGGCCGGCGCGGTGAACACCTGGTCTCCCCCCGGGCTTGGAAGTTGCTGGACCTCGCCGCCGGTCCGGGGACCGGCGCCGGCGGTGGTGCCGTCGAGGCGGTCGAGGTCGAGCAGGTCGAGCACTCCGGCCTTGCCGCCCTGGACGGCCAGACGGCGGCCGTCGAACACGGGAAGGAGCGCCGGCGCGGTGCTCCCGAGGTCGAGGTCGTTCGAGTTGAGCTGCGCCTGGTCGGTCGGCGTCCAGTTGTGCAGGAGCTGCTTGCCGTCGGGGCTCAGCTCGAGCACGCTGTCACCCCAGTTGGTCGAGCCGTTGAATGGGGCGTTGCCGGTGGCGACCAGGATCCGGCCGGTGCCCGGCTCGATCACCGCGCCCTCGCGCGCCCAGATGGCGGCGTCGCTGGCCGGACACGACCGGGGCGGGTCGATCAGTCTGTGGACGTTCGAGCAGAGCGCATTCCAGACCGCGGTGATACGGCCCGAGCTCTGGTCGATCATCACCACGTGTCCCTGGTAGGGCGGGATGTCGCCGATGTAGCCGCCCGTCGTCACCACGACCGAGTTGCCGCTGATGTTCAGCGCAGCCGCGATCTTTTCGTGGGTGGCGTCGAAGGTGACGCTGACCGGCCAGCCGCCGGAGTGAACCTCGCGGCCGGTGGCGAGCGCCAGCTTGTGGATGCGGCCGTCCGGCGAGGCCGCGTACACGAACTGCCGGTCGGGGTCGGCGATCGGCGTCGCGGTCGTGATCTGGGCGCTGCCCTGGTACGAGCCTATATCCCGTGGCGTGAACTCCCAGAGCCGCTGACCCGTTGCGGGGTCCAGCGCCAGCGTGCGCCCGTACGTGGTCGTCATCACGATCACGTCACCGGTCCGGCCCCGCACCTTCACCCCGGTCAGCTCGATGGCCGAGGAGTCCACAGTGCCCGGCAGTTTCACCGCACGTAGGCGCAGCGTGTGCAGGTTGCCGGCGGTGATGCCGGTCGCGGCTGGGCCGACGCCGGTGCGCTGGGCGTCGTAGTCGAAGCGCAGCCAGTCGGCTTCGGGAACGTCACGAGCCCGCGCCACCGAGGCGCCGGGGGACTGGTCGCTTACGGTCGAGCCCGGGGCGAAGGTCGGCCCACCCGAGCTGCCGCAGCCGGCCACGGCGACGACGGACAGCGCCAGTGCGCCAAAGGCGAGAAGACGGGCCCTCAAGGCACCCTCAGCGTCACCGGCGAAGCCGGTACGCGACCGCGCCAGGGCGAGCCCGGCGCGGGGCCGGTCGGCGACGATCCTCGCGAGGGCAGTCCGCGCGGCGGCCCCCCACGCGGCGGCAATCCGCGCGACGGCAACCCCCGCGACGGGAATCCGCGCAACGGCAATCCCTGCGTCGGCCCTCCGTGCGGTGGAAATCCGCGCGACGGCACTCCGGGCGACGGCGACAAGCCACCGGCGGCTTGGCCGGCTCCCTGCACGACCTGGGTGACGACGGGCCCGACGGGACCCGGGAGGTGCTGAGTCACCGAGGCGACGGCCTTGACCGCAGTGTCGACCGGCGTGGGCCGCGGCCACGGTCCCGGGGCCGGCGCGGGTCCGGTGGGTCCGGGTCCAGAAGCAGGCGACGGGCTCGGAGTCGACGAGACCGGCGCCGGCTGCGGCGCTCCAGATGTGGAGCCCGCCCCGCCGGGGCTCCCTGTCACCGGTCGCGTGGCAAGGCCGCCCGGCCGGATCGCGCCGCCCGTCGAGCGCATGCCCGTGCGCGGCGCCGGGACCCCGGGCGCTACCCGGCCGTGCGTCCCATTAGCCCCGGACCCGGGCCGGGTCGCCACGAACTGCGCCACCGGGATAACCGGAATCACCGCGGCGGTGATTCCGGTCCGTCTTCCAGTACCGGCAGCGCGCGCTCCGGCGCTCGACACGGCTCCCGGTGCCAGCGGTCCCGCGCTCGGCGCCGGCGGTCCGGCGAAGATCTGGCCGAGCACGCCAAGCTGACTGAAGCCTCCCCCCAGCGCGAGCAGCACCAGCGCCGCCACCATCGCCAAGGGAACGATCAGCGCCACACTCGAGGCGGCGCACAGCTGACGCCTCCACATCCGGGCAAGGGTCATGGCGGGAAATGGTAGCCCTCTCAGGGGCCCGGCCGCCACGGTCGCTGCCGCCGGCCGCCCGAGCCCCGGGTACGATCACCGCGGGTCGCCCCCAACCCGAACATCTCCTTATGCAGCGCCTTTCCATCGCCCGCTCGCTGCGCTTGGCGCTCGTCGCCCTGACGCTCGCGCTCGCGCTGGTCGCCGCGCTCGGCATCGCGAGCCTGTACCGCGCGCGCCAGCGCTACGAGAACCGCCTCCTCGACACCTCGTCTCTGGCCATCGCCGGCGCGAACCTCGCCGGTGCGGGCATCGCCGAGGAGGAGGTGCTGCGCGACGCGCGGGGGCCGGGCGCGGCCGCCGAGCGCCGCCAGGTCGCCGCCGACTATGCCGCCGCGGGGGCGACGGCCAGCGCGTTGGCCCGGGGCGACCCGATCAGCGAGCGCCTGGTCCGCGAGCAGATCGCGGCCGAGCAGGCCGCCCGCGGCCTCGCCGCCACCGGCCGCCTCGCAACCGCGGTCACCGGCCCGCTCGCCACCGCACGCACGCTCGCGGCCCAGCTCCAGGTTCGCCAGGCGGCCCGGCAGGCGAGCGCCAGAAGCCAGGCCCGCTCGGACTCCCGCCGCGCGCTGATGCTGGTGATCGTCGCCGGCGTGCTGGCGCTGGGCGGGGCGCTCGCGCTGATCACTGTGATGGTGCGAGCGATGCGCCGCCCGCTCGACGAGCTCGTCCAGGCCACCCACAGCCTGGCCGAGGGCAAGCTCGAGCAGCGCGTCGAACCCTCGGGCCCGCGCGAGCTCCAAGATCTCGCCGGCGCCTTCAACGAGATGGGCGCGGACCTCGCCGCCGCCCAGAACCGGATCGAGGAGGAGCGCCGGCGCCTGGCCGTGACGATCGAGAGTCTTGGCGACGCCTTGATCGTCACCGAGCCGGGGTCGAATGTGATCGCCACCGTCAACCCGCGCGCCGCCGAGCTCGTCCCCGAGCTCGTCGTCGGTGGCCAGGTCGACGGCGACGACAGCCCGCTGCCCCCCGAGGACGAGGCGCTCGCGGGCGAGGCGCTGGTCGAGCACCGCGGGCGCACGCTGTCGGTGACCGCCGCCCGTCTCGGCGACAAGCACGCCGGCGTGGTGTGGACCGTGCGCGACATGAGCGAGCGCGCGCGCCTGGAACGGGCCAAGAGCGAGTTCGTGGCCACCGCCTCGCACGAGCTGCGCAGCCCGCTCACCTCGATCAAGGGGTTCGTCGAGCTGCTCGAGCGCTCCTCGGGCGACATGTCCGACCGGCAGCGCGAGTTCGTCGGGATCATCCTCAGGTCGACCGATCGCCTCGTCGACCTCGTCAACGATCTGCTCGACGTGGCCCGGATCGAGGCCGACTCCGTGGAGATCAACCGGCGCGCGATCGACGTGGGCGAGGTGGTGCACGAGGTCGTCGAGCTGATCGGCCCACGCATTCAGGCCAAGGACCAGCACCTCACCTCCTACGCCGCGCCGATTCTCCCGCCCGCGCTCGCAGATCCTGGCCGGGTGCGGCAGATCGTGGCCAACCTGCTCACCAACGCCCACCTCTACACGCCGGAAGGCGGCAGCATCCACATCGGCGTCGAGCCAGATCGGGCCTGGGTCGAGATCGTGGTCGAGGACTCCGGTGTGGGGATGACCGAGGAGGAGCTCTCGCACATCTTCGACCGCTTCTACCGAGCGGGCAACCGCAGCGGCTCGAACCCCGGCACCGGCCTCGGGTTATCGATCGTCAAGTCGCTCGTCGACCTGCACTCCGGGCAGATCAGCGTCGAGAGCCGACCGGGGCACGGGACCGTGTTCCGCGTGCGGCTGCCGGCGGCCGTGATTGGGTTCGACTCGCCGGGGGCGCTCGAATCGATCCGGGGGCGCAACGTACTCGTCGTCGACGACGAACGCGAGATCGCCGAGCTGATCGCCAGCCAGCTGGCCGCAATCGACGTCCACGCGACCGTCGCACTGAGCGGCGAAGAGGCGCTCGAGCGGCTTCGCTCCGATCACTACGATGCGGTCACGCTCGACATCCTCATGCCCGGGATGGACGGCTTCGAGGTGCTGCGCCAGATCCGTTCGGACGGCGAGCTGGCCACCACGCCGATCGTGTTCGTGTCGGTCTTCTCGGGGCGCCAGGAGCTGGCCGGCGAGTGGGTCGTGACCAAGCCGATCGACGCCGACGAGCTGCTCTCGGTGCTCGGTGCGGCGGTGAGCGCCGGCCGCTCACGCGTGCTCGTGGTCGGACGCGAGGACCTTCAGAACGTGCTCGAGCCCGCGCTCGATGGTCTCGGCATCGAGTTCCAGTGGGAGCACAGCGGCGCCGCCGCCGCGAGAGTGTGCCGCGAGCGGCGCTTCGAGGTCGCGCTGGTCGACGTGGGAATCCGCAACCCCCAGATGGCGATCCAGGCCCTCGACCTCCGAGGCCGCCGCGTCCGCCGCGCCGTGATCCTCGTATCGGACGCCGACACACCCACCCCGCCCGGCGTCGACAAGCTCGGGATGGAGGTGGTTCCCGCCGAGTACGCGGCCTCGGCCGTCCTCGCCGCGCTCAGGGGTGAGCGATAGGTAGGTTTCGTGAAGGGACGGGTATCAATTCCTCGGCAGGAAAGCTACGTACTAACACTGTGCGCGCAGACACGGATACCCTCACTCGGATGGCGGTTCAGAGCGAGATCGGTCTGATCGACGAGCTCGTGCGGCTCCGCGCCGAGCTGCGCCGGCGCGAGCGCGAGGCGGCTGACAAGGAGCTTCAGCTCCAGCGTTACGCCGCCGACCTGCGCGAGACGTTCAAGCAGGAGCGGGCGCGCGCCCAGGAGCTGCGCCGCTCGTACATGGCGACGGTGCGTGCGCTGTCCAACGCGGTCGAGGCGCGGGACGCGTACACCGGTAAGCACGCCGAGCGAGTTGCAGCCTACGGGCTGGAGATCGCGCGCAAGTTCCCGACAGAGCTCGTGCTCACGCCGGAGCTCGAGTTCGGCTTCCTGCTCCACGACGTGGGCAAGGTTGCCATTCCCGATGCAATCCTCTACAAGCCCAGCGCTCTGGACGACGCCGAGCGCGCGCTGATGTCGCGCCATCCGGTGATCGGGGCCGAGATCGTGCAGGGCATCGAGTTCCTGGCCGAGGCCGCCGACGTGGTGCGCTCGCACCACGAGCGCTGGGACGGCACCGGGTACCCGGATCGCCTCGCCGCCGACCGGATTCCACTGGCGGCGCGCGTGTTCTCCGTGGCCGACGTCCTCGACGCCCTCACCACCGACCGTCCCTACCGTCCCGCGTGCTCGCTTCGCTACGCGCGCGCGACGATCCGCTCCGAGAGCGGCGCCCAGTTCGATCCCAGCGTCGTGGACGCGTTCAACTCAATCGACGACCAGGTGTTCGAGCGGATCGCGGCCGAGATCCGATGACCCATGGGGTCCTGATCGTCGACGACGATCAGTTCATCCGGAAGCTGATCGCCACCACACTCGAAGACGTTTCGGAGTTTCAACTGCACGAGGCGGCTGACGGGGTCGAGGCGCTCGAGGTGGCCCGGCGCGAACGGCCGTCGCTGGTGTTCCTCGACGTCGACATGCCTCGGCTGAATGGGCTCGATGCCTGCCGGCGTCTGCGCGAGGACAACGCAATGCGCGACCTGACCATCGTGATGCTGACCGCGGCGCATGACGACAGCGTCGAGTCCGAGGCTGAGCACGCCGGCGCCGACCTGTTCCTGACCAAGCCGTTCAGCCCGCTCGATCTGTTGCGCCTGGTTGATCAGCTGGGCGAACGCTAGGCCGGCCTGAGAGACTCCACGGCGATGACCCGCCGTGCCTGGCTTGCCTTCGCGGCCGCCTCGCTCATCTGGGGCGTGCCGTATCTCTTCATCAAGATCGCGGTCGACCACGGAGTCACGGCGCCGGTGCTCGCCTGGGGACGGGTCACGCTCGGCTCGCTCGTCCTGCTGGCGCTCGCCTGGCGCGCCGGCACGCTCGCCACCGTCCGCAGCCAGTGGCGCTGGCTACTCGCCTTCGCCGTCGCCGAGGTCGCGATTCCGTTCCCGATGCTGGCCATCGGCGAGGAGCGCGTCCCCTCATCGCTGGCGGCGATCATGGTCGCGACCGTGCCTCTGATCGGGGCGCTGCTGGCCATGCGCTTCGATCACTCCGAGCGCCCCACCCCGATCCGTGCCCTCGGGCTGGCGGTCGGGTTCGCCGGCGTGATCGCGCTGGTCGGCCTGGACGTCGCCGGGCACCGGGGCGAGCTGCTCGGGATCGGCGCGATCATGCTGACCGCCACCGGCTACGCGATCGGCCCGATGCTGATCAAGCACCGCCTCGCCGGCCTCGACCCCCGCGCCACCATGGGCGCGAGCCTGGCGATCGCGTCCGTAGTGCTGGCGCCGTGGGCGGCGCTCGACACCCCCCGTCACGTCCCGCCCGCCGGCGCGATCGGTGCGGTGGTGGTGCTCGGGCTGGTCTGCACTGCCGCGGGGTTCGTGGTGTACGCGATCCTGATCGGCGAGGCGGGCACGAGCCGCGCCACCGTGATCACCTACGTCAACCCAGTCGTGGCGGTCACGCTCGGGGTGCTGCTGCTCGGCGAGCACCCGGGCGCCAGCGCCGTCGCCGGCCTGCTCTTGATCCTCGCCGGCGGCTGGCTCGCCACCGACGGCCGAGTGCCCCCGGGCGTGGCGAACGTGTTTGCCCGCGCCCACTCTCGCGGAAAACGGCACACTCGCCGCCCGGCTCAGCTCGAGTGCGCCGGGGGCCGCGACATGCGCGGCCAACGGCTCACTCGGCCGACGCTCCACGTCGAGTGAGCCGCTAGCCGCCACGCAAAAGGTGGCGAGCACTGACCGGATGGGGCCGTCCGGTCCCACGGACGCCGCCGTAGGCGGCCCATCCCCCCCGAGACGAGGCGCCGATCCCTTAAGAGATCTTGATCAGGACGATCGTGTTGATCACGAACAGGATCGCGAAGCCGATCGTCCAGCGGTTCAGGTTGCGCTCGACGAGCGAGCCGCCACCGAGCGGCCCGGCGCCGGTCCCGACCCCGAACGCGCCCGACAGGCCGGCGTCCTTCCCCGAATGCATCAGGATCAGGAACACCAGCACCACGCAGATGAATACCTGGACGATGCCGAGAACCGTGGTCATGCCGGCTCGATGGTAGCTCAGTCGTCTTCCGGCTCGTGGGCGAGCTCGCGATCCAGCCCGTGCAGGATCTCGATGGCCTCGCCGCGCAGGCTGCGGTCGAGCGCCGCGTAATCGTCGTCGGAGAGCTTGCCGGTCAGATGGTCGAGCTCGGCGTCGCGCAGCTCGCGGTACTTGGCCTCGCGCGCGGCCTCGAGCTCGTCCAAGCCCGATCCCTCGTCCAGATCCGATCCGCCGACCGGAGGGCCGCCGACGGCACCGTTGCGCAGCGGCGCGGTCACGAACACCACCGCGGCCGACAGGATGACGAGGATGACCAGGTATCCGAGCACGCCGCTCATCTCACACCGGCTCGCGCACGGGGATCTGGCCCCGTTCGACCGGCGCCGGGGGCCGTGTCGGGGACGGGACGGCGGCCTCCCGGCGCGTGGCGCGCCCCCGCGCGAATGACGGCACCGGCCACAGCGCAATCAGCCCGCCACCGGCGATGATCAGCGCTCCGAGCCATAGCCAGATCACCATCGGGTCGACGATCAGCAGGAACTCGCTGGCCCACGGATGGGTGACGAAGCGACGCGCGATCTCGGACACGGCCAGGTCGCGCTCTGTCCACAGCGTGTCAACCGCCTGCTGGGCCTGGGCCGGGGGAAGCTTGGCCGCCTTGGTCATGACCTGCGGCGCGAAGGCGGCGAACAGGCTGTTGGCCTGGTTGATCAGCGGCGCGAGGTGGGTCGGATCGACGTCGATCACCGCCCAGATGTCGCGCCGCAGGTTCGAGTGGAGACCGACCTCGCTGTCCGAGTCGGTGGTGTCGAAGAACCGCCCGACCAGACCGTCGGTGGCATTCTGCGAGGGGTAGAAGTTCCTTGTGGTCGTGACCGTGGTGACGTGCTTGCCGCCCTTGGTCACGTCGAGCACGGCGCCCATGGCGATCTTCTCCGAGGAGATCGACTCGGTGGGCCGCACGTAGCGGATCGTGTAGCCGTCGACGCTGGCCTTCTGCCCCGGGGCCAGGAACACGTCCTGCGAGTGCTGGAACGAGGAGGACGCGGCGACGCCGACGAGCAGGACGGCCAGGCCGGCGTGGACGATGTAGCCGCCGTAGCGCCGGCGGTTGCGCCGTACCAGCCCGACGAACGCCACCGGGACGAACTCGTGGGTCATCGCCCGGCGCGCCGCGGTTCCGCGCCACAGCTCCTGCGCCACGCCGACCAGCACGAACCCCGCCAGCGCGAACATGATCAGCGCGAACGGCCGCGAGGCGGGACCGCCGGGCACCAGGAGCAGCCAGATCAGCACGGCGAGCCCTCCCAGCACGGGCAGCGTGAAGTTCCGCCGCAGGTTGGCAACGGTCACCCGCCGCCACGCGATGATCGGACCGATCCCCGAGAGCAGCACCAGGATCAGCGCCAGCGGCACGACGAACGGCTTGAAGGCGGGCGGACCCACCGACACCTTCGTGCCGGTCAGCGCCTGCGAGATGAGCGGGAAGAACGTGATCCAGAAGATCACGAACACCATCGCCACCAGGACCATGTTCTGGAACAGGAACACCGCCTCGCGCGACAGCAGCGAATCCAGGCGCGCCTCCGAGCGCAGCTGCTCGCGCCGCCAGAGGATCAGCCGGATCGACCCGCACACCATCACCGCGATCAAGATCACGAACGGCACCCCGAGCGTGGACGCTCCGAAGGCGTGGATCGAGTCGAGGATCCCGGAGCGCACCAGGAACGTCCCCAAGATCGAGAGCGTGCCGGCGCCCAGCACCAGCGAGACGTTCCACACCTTCAGCATGCCCCGCTTCTCCTGAATCATGATCGAGTGGATGAACGCGGTGATGCACAGCCATGGCATCAGAGCCGCGTTCTCGACCGGATCCCAAGCCCAGTAGCCGCCCCAGCCAAGCTCGGTGTAGGACCACCGTGCGCCGAGCAGGATTCCGATCCCGAGGAACAGCCACGCCGCCAGCGCGAACCGGCGCGTGAGCGAGATCCACTCCGCGCCGAGCCTCCCCGTGACGAGCGCGCCGATCGCGAACGCGAACGGGATCGTGAGCAGGGTGTACCCCGAGTAGAGCATCGGGGGGTGGATCATCATGCTCGGGTGCACGAGCAGGGGGTCGAGGCCGGCGCCCTCGGTCGGCGGGTTGGCGCTGGTGGCGAACGGGTTGGCCCAGAACACCGCCAGCGACGTGAAGAACCCCATGAAGCCGAGCAGCACGGCGGTGGCGTAGGGGGTGATCTCACGCGCCCGGTTGCGGACCAGGAACAGGATCAGGCTCGACCACAGCGAGAGCAGGAACACCCACAGCAGCAGCGATCCTTGCTGCGTGGACCACGCCGCCGCCAGCTTGTAGAAGGTGGGCGTGGTGGTTGAGGACGCTCCGGCGACGACGTTGAACGAGAAGTCGTTGCGATAGAAGGCGTCCTCGAGGATGGCGAACGCGACCGTCGCCATCGCCGCCAGCGCGTACACGGCGCGCCGCCCGGACGCGGTCCACTCGCGCCGACCTCGCCGCGCCCCGTACAGCGAGGCGCCGATGCCGTACACGGCGGTGCCGAGGCACAACAGCAGCAGCGCGCGCCCGATCAGCGCCACGTCAGAACCTCATTTCGGGAACCGCCAGGCACGGGCATCACTCGGCTACGACGCGGCGGCCGCCTGGTACTTCGACGGGCACTTGGTCGTGAGCGAGTTCTGCTGACCGACGTACGTCGAACCGTCCCCCTGCCGGACGGCGACCATCACGGCCCGCCCGGCGGCGAACGGATCGGGGATGACCCCGGTGTAGCGCACCGGGACCGCCACGTCCTTCTTGGGATCGCGGATCGAGAAGTACAGCGTGCCGCCATCGTGCCGGACCGACCCGTCGAGGACGGTGCCGGCCAGCTCATAGGTCTGGCCCGGCTTGCCCTTCGTCAGCAACTGCGAGGCCGTGAACTCCTTCGTGCCAGTGCTGAAGCTCACGTAGACGAGCGCTGCGGCCAGCAGTACAGCGGCGGTCAGGGCAACGGTGAGCCGGATGGCGCGCTTGCGGCTGGGATCCACTGCGGCTGATTCTCCCATACGTCGACGTGCGAACACCCCTCCGCTCACGCCCACAGTTGGCCTGCCGATTAAGGTCGTATTAGAGGGGTGCGAAGCCTCCTCGTTAAGGAGAGAAACCAATCACGCCGCAGAGCGTTATAGATAAAGATGCTGGTCAGATCCAAGCAACGAGAACGAAGCAGTTCCTGGCGCCGGCGAGGCCGCAACGGTCACGGCGTCGAGCATCCGGTTGGAGCGGAGCCCGAGGGCTCACCTCGCGAGCGCCGCCACGGCGGCCCCTCCGAGGACCGCGCGCTGTACAACTGTGAGTGTGGGTACGCCTTTGAGGCACTCGTCACGACCTCAGTCGGCTGCCCCAACTGCGACCGCACCCAGGCCTGGTAGCTGCACCGCCGCCAGCGGGGATGGGATTTGTGGGCGGCGCCGGACGGCGGCGCCTCAGTGGTCAGAACGCGAGCCGGCCGTGATTGCGCCGCCCCGGACGCTCTCCCGACCGACACGCGCCCTGATCCGGTCCCAATGCATGCCCCCCCGAAGGCAACGCCACAAGGCGCCGCCGACAATGCCCCGGTGTGGTGGCTTGACGCCAACGATGGTTCCAGAGGCCCCGAACCAAAGTCAAATACGTCCCCGAGCGCCTGATATAACCGCTGCTTATGGCAGGCCGCGGGGCCCCAGGCGCCGGAGCGGATAAGTGACCGAGCTCGACCTCAGACACCTGCGGTACTTCGTAGCCGTGGCCAACGAGGGCCAGATGACCCGCGCCGCGCAGCGACTGCAGCTGGCCCAGCCCGCGCTCTCGCAGGCGATCGCGCGGCTCGAGACGCAGGTCGGCGTCAAGCTGCTCGAGCGCCATCCCCGTGGCGTGACCGTGACCCGGGCCGGCGCGGCCTTCCTCGAGAAGGTCGAGGCCACGCTCGAGGCGGTCGAGGATGCCAGCGCCACCGCGCGCTCCTGGGCCAGCCAGCAGGAAGGGAGACTGCGGGCGGGATTCGTCAGCATGACCCCGCCGATGCTGGCGGACGACCTGTTCCCACGCTTCAGCGCCGCGTACCCCGGTGTGACGATCGAGTGGCGCGAGCTCGGATACCCGAGGAAGAACGCCCGCGCCTGGCTGGGAGATGCCGATCTGGCGCTGATCTGGTTCGCCCCGTCCATCCCGGGCCTGGCGAGCCAGCGGATCCGCAGCACTCCGCGGGTGGTGGCGATGGCCGAGAGCCATCGGCTCGCCGGCCGGAGCGAGCTCCGGGTGCACGACGTGCTCGACGAGCCCTTCCCGGGCATCGTCGGATGCGATCCCGGGTGGCTCGGGAACTGGGGACTGGACGCCTACCGCGGGGCGCCGGCTCGCCGGACGGATGACCGCGCGAAGACCCCCGAGGAGGTCTCCTGGATCGTCGCCTCCGGCCGCGCGATCACGACCTTGCCCGAGATCGTGGCGGTGCCATACCACCACCTGGGGATCAGGGCGATCCCGCTGATCGACGCCGAGCCGGCCGTGCTCGAGCTCGTCTGGCCGGAGGGCGCGGCGACACCGCTGGTGGAGGAGCTGGTGGAACTCGCCCGCCAGGGCGCCGAGGCCCACTAGCCTCGGCGGCCGGCTCGATTAGGCGGGCGGGCAATAGGATCTGCGCGCGATGGCCTCCTCTTACAGCGGACAGACCGTTCTCGTCACCGGTGCCTCGCGCGGGATCGGGCTGGCGACCGCGCGCCGCTTCGCCGAGCTCGGCGCATCGGTGGGTCTGGTCGCGACCAACCAGGCGGCCCTGGAGCAGGCGGCGAGCAAGATCGGAGGCCGGACTCACGCGGTAGCCGCCGATTTGACCGACCCAGCCGAGTGCCGGCGGGCGGTGGACGAGGTCGAAGGCGCCCTCGGGCCGGTGGAAGTGCTCGTCAGCTGCGCCGGCCTGCTGCGCCGGGACTTCGTCGAGGACGTAAGCGTCGAGGACTTCGAGCGCACGTACCGACTGCACGTGGGCGCGGGGCTGTGGCTCACCCAGCGCGTGCTCCCGGGCATGCGCGAGCGCGGCCACGGTGCAATCGTGCTTGTGGCCTCGGAGTTTGGCCTGATCGGCGGACCGACGTACGCCTCCTACTGCACCAGCAAGTGGGCGATGGTGGGGCTCGTCGAGGTCCTGTACCACGAGCTGGCCGGCAGCGGCGTCCACGCGTGCGCGGTGTGCCCGGGAGACGTCCGGACCGACCAGCTGGTCGAGGAGCACGAATGGGGCCCGACCGGCGGGCAGACGCCCGAGAAGGCGATGAAGCCCGAGTACGTGGCCAAGGCGATCGTCCGGGCCGCCGGCGGCTCCAAGCCTGTGGTCGTCGTCGACCAGCCTCACCTGCGCTTCGCCTTCAACTTCATGGGTGGCCCGCGCCGGCTGCGCCTGGCCGTGGTGCATCCCGCCTTCAAGAAGCTGTTGCAGGAGCGAAAGCCGCGGGCCGCGGCCGAGCGGCGAACTTGATCAGAGCGAGTCGAGCGCCTTGTTCAGCGTCGCGCTGGGACGCATCGCGGCGGTGACCTTCTCGCCGTCGGGCCGGTAGTAGCCGCCGATCTCGACGGAGAAGCCCTGCACCGAGCCGAGCTCCTCGACGATGCGCTCCTCGGTCTCGCCCAGCTGCTCGGCCAGGACCCCAAACCGCTCGGCCAGCTCGGCGTCGTCCTCCTGCTCGGCCAGCTCCCGGGCCCAGTACAGCGCCAGGTAGAAGTGGCTGCCGCGATTGTCGAGCTCGCCCACCTCGCGCCTCGGCGAGCGGTCCTCCTCGAGCACCCGGCCGGTGGCGCGGTCGAGCGTCTGGGCGAGCAGCCTCGCCCGCGGGTTGTCCTCCTTTTCGGCCAGCAACTCGAGCGAGGGACCGAGGGCCAGGAATTCCCCGAGGGAGTCCCAGCGCAGGTGGTTCTCCTCGAGGAACTGCTGCACGTGCCGGGGCGCCGAGCCACCCGCGCCCGTCTCGAACAGGCCGCCGCCGGCCATCAGCGGCACGATCGAGAGCATCTTGGCGCTCGTCCCGAGCTCCAGAATCGGGAACAGGTCGGTCAGGTAGTCGCGCAGCACGTTGCCCGTGACCGAGATCGTGTCCTTGCCGGCCCGGGCCCGCTCAAGCGTGAATCGCGCCGCCGCGGCGACGTCGCGGATCTCGATCTGGACACCTTCGGTGTCGAGCTCCTCGAGCGCGGGCCGCACCTTGGCCAGGACCGCGGCGTCGTGGGCACGCGTGTCGTCGAGCCAGAACACCGCCGGGGTGGCCGTTTCACGCGCGCGCGTGACGGCCAGGCGCACCCAATCCTGAACCGGAGCGTCTTTCGTCTGACACATCCGCCAGATGTCCCCCGCTTCGACCTCGTGCTCGAGCAGCGTCTCGCCCCGGTCATCCACGACTCGTACCGTCCCCGCCGCCTCTATCTCGAACGTCTTGTCATGCGAGCCGTACTCCTCGGCCGCCTGCGCCATCAGGCCGATGTTCGGCGTCGAGCCCATCGTGGCCGGGTCGAAGGCACCGTGCCGGCGGCAGTCCTCCACGGTCTCCGCGTACAGGGCCGCGTACGAATGGTCGGGGATCACGAACTTCGTGTCCTCGAGCTCGCCGTCGGCGTTCCACATCCGGCCGGAGGACCGGATCGCCGCCGGCATCGACGCGTCGATGATCACATCGCTCGGGACGTGGAGGTTCGTGATCCCGCGGGCGGAGTTGACCATCGCGAGGGGCGGACCGTGCTCATACGCGGCGTCGATCGCGCTCTGCACGGCCTGGCGCTGATCGTCGGGGAGCGACTCGATCGCCTTGAGCAACGCGCCCAGCCCGTCGTTGGGGTTTACCCCCACCGACCTCAGGGCGTCCCCGTGCTCATCGAACAACCGGGCGAAGTAGGCGCGGACGACGTGACCGAAGATGATCGGGTCCGACACGCGCATCATCGTCGTCTTCAGGTGAACGGAGAACAGGACGCCCTTGTTCTTGGCGTCCGCCAACTGCTCGGCCAGGAACTCCTGGAGCGCGGCGCGGCGCATCACCGCGGCATCGATGATCTCGCCGGCTTGCAGCGGCGTCTTGTCCTTGAGCACGCTCACGTTGCCGTCCGGATCGACGTGCTCGATCCTGACCGCGCCCTCGCGCTCGACCGTGTGCGACCGCTCGGTCGAGCGGAAGTCGTGGTCGCCCATGGTCGCGACGTGTGACCGCGAGTCAGAGGACCACTCGCCCATCGAGTGCGGATGCCGGCGCGCGTAGTCCTTGACCGACGCGGGCGCCCGCCGGTCGGAGTTCCCCTGCCGGAGCACCGGATTGACGGCGCTGCCCTTGACCCTGTCGTAGCGGGCGCGGATCTCTCGCTGCTCGTCATCGCCGGGCTCGTCGGGATAGTCGGGGATGGCGTAACCCTGCTGCTGGAGCTCCTCGACCGCCGCCTTGAGCTGGGGTACGGACGCGCTGATGTTCGGCAGCTTGATGATGTTCGCCTCGGACGTCTCCGCCAGCGCGGCCAGCTCGCCGAGCGCATCCGGGACGCGCTGGTCGCTCCCTAGGCGGTCGGGGAACTGGGCCAGGATCCGCCCCGCGAGCGAGATGTCGCTGGTCTCGATCTCAATGCCGGCCGCCCCGGCAAACGCGCGGATGATCGGCAGCAGCGAGTGGGTTGCGAGCGCCGGCGCCTCGTCCGTGAGGGTGTATACGACCTTCATGGTGTCCGGCACACCCTACCCATCGCTCAGTTGATCGAGCGCCCTGGCCAGATCGGCCCACAAATCGTCGACGTCCTCCAAACCGACGCTCAGCCGGAGCAGGCCGGGGGGCACTCGCGATCCCTCCCAGCGCGCGCGGGCCTCCAGTGTCGACGCGACGCCGCCCAGGCTGGTGGCGTTCTCGATCAGTTCGAGCGACCGCTCCACACTGGTGGCGGCGGCCGCGTCCGCCACATCAAACGACAGCAGCGGCCCGAACGCATCGACGTACTTGGCCGCGACGGAATCGCCGAGCCCCGGATAACGGACGCGCTGGACCGCCGGGTGGCTTTCGAGCCGGCGGGCCAGCTCGAGCGCTGTGGCCGACTGGCGATCCACCCGCAAGGCCAGCGTCTTCATGCCGCGCAGCAGCAGCCAGGCCGCGTCAGGGGCGGCCACGATCCCCGAGGTCGCACGGAACGCCGCCAGACGGGCGTGATCTTCGACCCGTGCGCAGCTGATCACCCCCAGCAGCGCGTCGTGGTGTCCGGCGAGGATCTTGGACGCACTGTGGAGCACGAAGTCCGCGCCGCACTCGAGCGGCCGCAGCAGGACCGGGCTGAGCGCGGTGTTGTCGACCACCACGAGGGCCCCGGCCGCGTGGGCGATTCCGATCGCCGTGTCCAGGTCGGGGAAGGTCATCATCGGGTTCGCGCAAGGCTCGAGCCAGACCACGTCCGCGTTGGGCGGCTCGCCGGTCTGGTCGAACGCCTCGACCCTAAGTCCCCAGCGCGCCAGCTCGTTCTGCATGAGCGCCACCGTCCCCCAGTACCCGCCGTCGGCAACCGCCACCGTCGCCCCCGGCGCGAGCATCGCCAGTAACAGCGCCGTGGTGGCACCGGTACCCGACGAGAACAGCAGCGCGTGGCCGCCGTCGAGGTCGCCCAGCAGGCGCTCCGCCTCGAGCCCGACCGGGTGAGCGACGCGCTGGTAGTAGAAGGGTCCCGGCGTCGCGTCCAGGAACGGGTGGATGGTGGCGCGGTCGAGCGCCGGCGGCTCGCCCCGGGCCAGGCGCGTTTCCCGCTTTGGCTCCCTCACGCGGCCAATCGCGGGAGCTCGATCGCCGGGCAGCGGTCCATGACCACCTCGAGGCCCGCCTCGAGCGCCCTTTGTGCAGCCGCCTCGTCGATCACGCCCAGCTGCATCCAGACCGCGCGGGTACCGCGGACGATCGCTTCGTCGACATGCGCGCCGGCGTGATCGGCGCGCCGGAAGATGTCGACCACGTCCACCAGTTCGCCGGCGGGAATCTCGCCGATCCGCGGGTAGCAGCGCTCGCCGAGCACCTCGTCCGCGTTCGGATTGACCGGGATGACCCTGAAGCCCCGCTCCTGGAGCACGCGCGCCACCTGATGGGAATCCCGCCGCGGATCGGGTGAGCAGCCGACCACGGCCCAGGTGCGGGTCTCGGTCAGGACCCGGCGGATTACCTCTGGGCTGGAACGAAACGTCACGGCCTCAGTATGTCGAGCCAACGTATCCCCTGATCTCACGGATTGGCTCCCCCTAACGTTCCATGCCCGTGTCCACCCTCGCCCCCGCCGCCTCTCGCCCCACCCGCGGCCAAGTCGTGGTCGTCGCCGCTGTCGGGCTGACGGTCGCCTTGTGGGCGTCGGCGTTCGTGGTCATCCGCTACGCCGATCGCCAGCTCTCACCCGGCGCGCTCGCGCTGGGTCGCCTGCTGGTCGGCAGCGTCGCACTCGGACTGTTCGCACTGGCCCGGCGCGAGTCGCTCCCCGGTCGGCGCGAACTCGTCGGCATCGCCGTGTGCGGCGTGCTCTGGTTCGGCGTCTACAACGTCTCGCTGAATGCCGCGGAGACGCGGATCGACGCGGGCACGGCGGCGATGCTCGTCAACGTCGGGCCGATCCTGATCGCGATCTTCGCCGGCTGGATCTTGGGCGAGGGCTTTCCCTCGAGGCTGTTCGCGGGCTGCCTGGTGTCGTTCGCCGGCGCCGTCGTCATCGGCATCGCCACCTCGCGCCACGGACTGCACGAGAGCCTCGGCGCCATCCTTTGCCTGGTGGCGGCATTCGCGTACGCCGGCGGCGTGGTGGCGCAGAAGCCCGTCCTGCGCCACGTCTCGCCGCTCATGGTGACGTGGCTTGCCTGCACGATCGGCGCGGTCAGCTGCCTGCCCTACGCCGGATCGCTCGTCCACGGCCTCGCTCATGCCAGGACCTCGACGATCGCCTGGATGATCTACCTCGGCGCCGCACCGACCGCCATCGGCTTCGTCACATGGGCCTATGCGCTCGCCCGGACCACCGCCGGGCGCATGGGTTCCACCACTTACCTGGTGCCGCCGCTCGCGCTCCTGTTCGGGTGGGCGTTCCTCGGCGAGGTGCCGCCGGCGCTGGTGCTCCCGGGTGGCGCGCTGTGCCTCGCCGGCGTGGCGGTGGCGCGAACGCGCAGCCGGCGCCCCCGTTAACCCGGTCCGCCGAGCAAATCTCCACAAATCGGCTCGTATCACCCGGCCGAACCTGACACCAGCCGGGTAACCCGCACACCCGATCCGCAGTAACTACGGATTAGGGCCTCGGTTGTCCGGACGATGACATGGACCAGAAAACCGCTGGTCACGGAAGGCGAAGCGTTTCGTAATGACCATCCGGTCAGCGGGCAAACCAAACCCCACACGGAGGTCAACACTATGAAGCGCAATAGGAAGCGCATCGCCGCCGCGGTGGCGGTGATTGGCGCCCTGGCGGCCGGCGGTGCTGCGTTCACCAACTCGATCGACACCACGGCGATCAGCAACAACACCACCGCCGGTTACGCGGGGATCGACGTCAGCGGTGCCACTCTGACTGACGCCAACTACACGCTGAACCCGACCGGCACCGGCATCACTGAGGTCAATCTCACGTTCAGCGACGACCTAGCCGGCGACAACCTGTCGCTCGCGTTCAACGGGGGCAGCCTCGCGCCGTGCACCCACGGGTCGGAGACCACCGGCGTAGTGCCGGGCACCGACGTGAACGCCGGTGTCACCACCATCACCTGCGACGTCACGGAAGGAACGGTAGCCGCGACCCAGCTCAACGTGGCCGTTACCAACAACTGAGCCAACCGGCTCGACGATCCGGAGGAGCGCGGCGGCTCTCGCCGCGCTCCTCCCAGTTGATGGATGCGGATTGCCGAATGAAGACCCTCGTGAAGCGAATCCGATCGCGTGTAGCCGTTCTCAACGGCACCTTCCTGCTCGTCGCAGTGCTGGTTTGGTTCTACCTTGCCCCTGCTTCGATCGGCGGGTTCACTACGTATGTCGTGACACACGGCATCAGCATGGAGCCGCGGTTCCACACCGGGGACCTGGCGCTGGTGCGCCCTGCGGACCACTACGAGGTGGGGGACATAGTTGCGTACCACAGCTCGCTGCTACACGAGGTCGTGCTGCACCGCATCGTCGCGATCCACGACGGTCGCTACACCTTCAAGGGAGACAACAACAGCTTCCTGGATCCGGTTCACCCCGCTCGCTCCCAGCTCGTCGGGAAGCTGTGGATACACCTGCCGCGTGCCGGAGCGCTGCTGACCGTTATACACACGCCCGTCGTCGAGGCGGTGATGTGCGGGTTGCTCGGGCTGCTGCTCGTTTCCGCCTTTGGCGAACAGGAGCGGCGCCGGCGGCGGCGGCGCCAAGGGACATCTGGATCCCCTAGCCATGGACGTCGACTCGTGAACACCGCCCGAGATCAGGACGCCCCGCGCCTCGTCAGCTTCGGCGCACCCCTCGCCGCGTCGGCCGTCGCCGCCGTGGCCTTCCTCCTGCTCGCAGGCTTCGCCTTCACAAAGGCCGCGCGCCGACCCGTGAGTCGGAGCATCCCGTACACCCAGCGGGTGACCTTTGGCTACAGCGCCCGTGTCCCGGCCGGCCCCGTCTACCCGAACGGCAGGATCAAGACCAACGATCCGATCTTCCTGACGCTCGTGCGCCGCCTCGATGTCCACATCGCCTACCAGTTCCGCGGTCCCGTCCCCTCCACGGTGACGGGCACAGAGGAAGTCATACTCAACCTCATCGGGCCGAGCGGTTGGACCCGCAGCTTCGTGCTCACCCCGCGCACTCATTTCGCCGGCGCCGAGACCACCACCGAGGTAACTCTCAACCTGAGCCAACTGGAATACCTGATTGGAGAGATCGAAAAGCTGACGGGCACTCCTGGGTTCGGCAGTTTCTCGCTGACCGTTCAGCCCGTCGTGCACACCACTGCCACGGTCGCCGGCCATCCGATCACCGCGAGTTACGAGCCCGCGTTGGGCTTCCAGCTCCAGGGGGATCAGCTGCAGCCCGCTAGCGGTTCGTCGTCCCTCGGCAGCACGCCGGGCACGTCCCCTACCGCCGGGCAGGCCAATTACACACCCAGCCAAACTGGAAGCGTCGCGACGCCCGGCATCGCACCCGGCACCGTGAGGGTGCTGGGCGTGTTGGCCGACGTCACATTGCTGCGCTGGATCTCGATCCTCGGCTTGCTCCTGTCGGCAGCGGCTGCGCTGTTCCTCTATCTGCGCAAGCGCGCCGAGCCGTTCCAAGAGACCGCGCACATCCAATCTCACTACGGCCACCTGATCGTCCCGATCGTGGCCGGCGAGGACCTCGGATGGCCCGCGGTGGACGTTCCCACGATCAAGGCACTAGCCAAGCTCGCGGAGAGCGGACAGCGACTGATCCTGCACAGCCGCACGGAGGGCGTGGACACCTATATGGTCAACGACGAGGGCACCGTGTACCGCTACCAGGTGCGTCCGTCGAAGGTCATCTGGGGCGAGTGGTCGGAGGCCGCGACCCCCGTCAAAGCGGCGGCCTGACCCCGCCGACGCGAAGCGCCACCGACGCGCGGACCGGTCCCCTAGATGATTGATTCCGCGCTGGACGGGACTGTTCGCCGAACGCCACGGCGTCGGCCCGAGCCGTTCGCCGCAGGCTCCCCGCGCGGCGGGTGTATCGCCCCAGAGGTCTGCGGCGCCGGCGTACTGCCGTCCGAAGCAGAGGGACCCGGCATCCACCTGCAAATTCGGCCAATCGGCGCGTGATCGCAAGGCCTTGGCATCGTGTGCATGTGGGGCATGCACACGATGCCAAGGCTCGCCCCGGGAGCACCGATTGGTGGGTTATGCAGGTCGGGGAGCGAGGGCGCGGTCCCCGAACTCGACCGCCGCGAGGAGCTCAGCCCACAGCGGACAGCCGATCCGGCCGCCCGCGCCGCGGCGTCAATCATCTAGCTCGGCGAGGCGACGGACCACCCGCTCGCCCTCGCCGCGTCGGCCATGCGCTCGTCATAAGTCACTATCCGCTTGACCGCCGACCCCAACTGCCCCGCGCTGGCGAGGTGAATGGCGTCCAGAGGACGGAGTTCGGCCGGCTCCATCCGCCCGGCCTCGACCAGCACGCGATCGTTGACCCGCAGCAGCTGAATCCGGCGTAGCACGTCCTCCCCGCGAGCTACGGCCACCGGCCCGCTCGGCATCAGCGCCCGGGCGACCTCGGTGCGCGCCAACGCGCTGCTCACCAAGGGTTGTCGGCGCACGAGATAGCGTCGCAGTGCCTTTGATTCCGGCTCGACCACTGCGAGCTTCACGATCGCAGACGAATCGATGTAGGTCGCGGTTCGCTCAGCGCTCATCGCGCCTCAGTCGTGCGAGGACGCTGGATGGAGGCTCCGATCCACTCGGCAGGGGCAGCGGTTCCGGGAGATCCGCCAGGTCCCCCTCGGCAGATCCAAGATCTCCGGCTGACCTGAGCCGCTCCAGTGGATCCTCGGGCAATGGAGCGAGTACGGCGACAGGGCGACCCCGATCCGTGATTTCGATGCTTTCCCCGCCTTGGACCCGGCGCAGCAGCTCGCTCGCGCGCTGCCGAAGCTCTCTGACGCCAACGCTAGCCATGTGCTATTAGTAGCACATCCCCTCGCTCGGGAGGCTTGTCAGGCCGGAGTCACTCGGTACAGCACGACGCTGTCCGACGGCACGACGGCGCCGATTTCCCCGCGCGACCGAGCATTCCTGTGCGCCCACAGATTGCGCACTGTGTAACTCGCGGCGGCGGCCAGCCCCACTTTGCTCGCGGTGGTGGTGATCCGCAGCGGCACCGAACCGCGGTTTAAGAGCGCCACCGCAGCCGCTCCGCCGGCGAGCGCCTTAGCCCACACCTGGCCTGAACCACTCTGCGCCACGACACTGCCCTGGATCCCGAGCGGGTCCTGGTCGACGGCGATGACCTCGCGGTTCTCGAGCATTCCGATCGTCGCCGGCGACAGCGCCCGGGGGTCGCTGCCGATGATCAGCGGCGCGGCCACGATCGCCCACATCGAGAACTGCGCGCGCGCCTGCGCGCTTGTCATCCCGAGCTCGGGCCCCAGGTAGTCCGGATCGTTCCAGTGACCGGGGCCCGCCGCGGCGGGGTGTGCGGCGTCGTGGTCGAGGTTGCGCAGCACGTTCACCCACTGGATGTCGTGGGTGAAGCCGATGTCCGTGTCGGTGCGCCAGCTCTGGGCGATCCGGCGCGCCCATCGGTAGCTGGCGTAGGCCGAGTTCGCGTAGCTGGGGTGCGTGCCGTCGATCTGGCCGGGGACCCAGAAGTTGCACACGTTGAGGATCAGCCGCCGGTGGCTCGAGTTGTGAGCCAGCGCCCGCGCGAAGCGCGTGTACAGCGGCCTCGGATCGAGTCCCTCCTGACCGGCGCCGCAGAAGTCGACCTTGACCGCATCGAAGCCCCAGGCGGCGAAGCTGTCGGCGTCCTGCTGGTAGTGGCCGAGCGATCCGACCCCCTTGCCGTAGCAGCCGCTCCGCCCCGCGTCCGTGTAGATCCCGGCCAACAGACCCCGCCGGTGCAGCCAGTCGGTCAGCCATCGCAGGCCGTGCGGCCACTGCTGAGGATCGACGACCAGTTTCCCGTCCGCGCTCCGCTCGCCGCTGGCCCACCCGAAGTCGAGCCACACGATCCGGTAGCCGGCGCGGGCCAGACCGCGGTGCAGCAGCGTGCGCGCCACCGACAGGATCGTCTGCTCGTCGAAGACGCCACCGACGCCGTAGTACGTGTTCCACCCCATGTACGGCACAGCGGCCGGGATCGACGCGGAGCTCCCGCCGCCCGGCGCCGCGCCACCCGTATCTGTCCGCGGCGCCGATCCACCGGCGGCGAGGGCGGACGGTGATCCAATGACCATTCCGACCGTCAAACAGAACAAGGCCAGCGAGGGCGAGCGCACCAGCAGCCTTCGCACGTCTACACGCCAGCTACCTGCACCCGGCAACGCCGGAGGGCTGGATTGGAGAACCGCCTCTCGACGGCGATTCTTCCGCATGTGCGACAGGACGAACGACGGGATGGCCCGATCAACAATATGCGCCGGAGCGCTGCGAGATGGAAGTGATCACCGGCACTCTGGTGGCTCCGGCGACCTACAAGCGGCTCGCCTACCTCCTCACCGCGCTGGTCCTCGGGCCCGTGTGGTTTTCCGCCCTCGTCGCGGTCTGGAGCGTGTGCGTCGGACTGGCCATCACGCCGTTCGTGATCCCCGCCCTGATCGTGCTCGCCTACATGACCCGGGGCTTCGCTGCGCTCGAGGCCGCGCTCGCCCGGCTCCTGCTCGACGTCGACGCCAACGCGCCGGTGGCCGTCCGGTCGCGCCCGGGCTTCTGGGGCTGGCTGCGCGGGCTGTTCGGCCCTGGCTTCTGGCGCGCCCAGGCGTATCTTCTGATCCGATGGTTCGCGGGATTCCCGATCGCCATCGCGGTCATCACGGCGCTCGCCGTGTCGCTCGCCACGCTTGCCGCGCCGGCCTGGGTCCCGTTCGTTCACGGCGGCGTGCAACTAGGGATCTGGCGGCCGCACACGTTCGTGCAGTCGCTCGTCGGCGTGCCCATCGGACTGCTTCTGCTGCCGGTCAGCGTGCTGATCGCCGACGCGCTCGCGCTGCCGTTCGGACCGCTCGCCTCCTCCCTGTTGCGCCCTGACTCCGACGCCGTGACGGTCGCTATCCCGGAGGGCACCGCCCGCCGACGCCCGCCCGCGCGGCCGGGCCAAAAGCTCGAGGTCCACGCCGCGGTCGATGCCGTTCTGGTGGCCGTTCCGATCGTCATCTGGGCCGTGACAGCGCAGGGCTACTTCTGGCCGGTGTGGGTTGCGTTGCCGCTGGCCACCGCGCTCGCGATCCACGCCTGGTTCGTCCTCCTCGCCGAGCGGCCGTCGGTCGTGGCCCACTTCCGCGGCAGCAGGATGCTCGCCGCCAGCACCGGGATCGGCGTGGCGCTGGCCACCTTCCTGACGGCCATCTGGGCCATCACCGCGCGCGGCTACTTCTGGCCCGTCTGGCCGATGCTCGGCATCGCGATCGTGCTGGCCATCGAGCTCCTCGCGGTCCTCCTGCTGTCCCCGCGCCGCGCCGAACTCACGGAGCGGATCGAGACGCTCGAGACGACGCGCGCCGGGGCGGTCGACGTTCAGGAGACCGAGCTGCGACGGATCGAGCGCGACCTGCACGACGGCGCCCAGGCCCGGCTCGTGGCGCTCGGCATGAGCCTCGGGATGGCGGAGCAGAAGCTGACCGACGATCCCGAGCGGGCGGGCGAACTGCTGGCCGAGGCGCGCCTTGACGCGGAGCACGCGCTCAAAGAGCTGCGCGACCTCGCCCGCGGCATCCACCCTCCGGTCCTCGCCGACCGCGGGCTCGAGGCCGCGCTCGACTCGCTGGCCAGCTCGACGCCGCTCCGGGTGGTGGTGTCCGTGCATGTCGCACCCCGGCCCGCGCCGGCGGTGGAAAGCGCCGCCTACTTCGTCGCCGCCGAGGCGCTCGCGAACGCTGCCAAGCACGCTCGCGCCCGGCAGGTGGACATCAGGATCGCCCGCCTGGGCGACACGCTCGAGCTCGAGGTGCGCGACGACGGCGACGGGGGAGCGAATCCCGACGGCGCGGGCCTGCAGGGGCTGCGGCGCCGCGTCGAAGCGCTGGACGGAAGCCTGACCGTCATCAGCCCGCGAGGAGGACCCACGACGATTCGCGCCGAGCTCCCGTGCGCGTAGTGATCGCCGAAGACCTCGTGCTCCTGCGCGACGGCCTGACGCGACTGCTGCGAGACAACGACATCGAGGTGGCGGCGGCGGTCAGCGATGGCGAGGCGCTCGTGCGCGAGGTGGTCGCCCGCCGGCCCGACCTGGCGATTGTCGACATCCGCCTGCCCCCGAGCTTTCAGGACGAGGGCCTCCGCGCCGCGCTCGAGGCCCGCCGGCGTGTGCCCGATCTTGCCGTCCTCGTCGTGTCTCAGTACGTCGAGCACACCTACGCCCAGGAGCTGCTCGCCGACGGCCGGGGCGGCGTCGGCTACCTGCTCAAGGACCGCGTGATGCATGTGGCCGACTTCCTCGAGGCGGTCCGGCGCGTCGCCGGCGGCGGCACCGCGCTCGATCCGGACGTGGTGGCACAGCTGTTCTCACGCCACCGCGAGGACGGGCCGCTCGAGCGACTCACCCCGCGCGAGCTGGAGGTTCTGTCGCTGATGGCCGAGGGCAGGTCGAACGCCGGGATCGCGGACTCGCTGGTGCTCACCGTCGGAGCGGTCGAGAAGCACGTCCAGAGCATCCTGTCCAAGCTCGACCTCCCCCAGTCCCCGACCGACCACCGGCGCGTCCTGGCCGTGCTCGCCTACCTCCAGCGGGCCCACTGAGACAAGCTCGCGTTACCGGAGAGGTAATTGCGGGGCCGCACCGCGCGCGCTACGTTCGACCCGTGTCCGCCGATACGGCACTTGCGCAACCGCAAGCCCACCGGGTGTCGATCGGCGAGCTGCTGCGCGACTGGCGCCGGCGCCGCAGCCTGAGTCAGCTCGAGCTCGCGCTCGAGGCCGACGTCTCGTCCCGGCACGTGAGCTTCCTCGAGACGGGACGGGCCCGCCCCAGCCGCGAGATGGTGCTGCGCCTCGCCGAGCACCTCGATATTCCGCTGCGCGAGCGCAACCGGCTGCTGCTCGCCGCGGGCTACGCGCCGCTGTACGTCGAGCGCTCGCTCGAGGAGCCTGAGATGGCGCCGGTTCACCGCGCGCTAGACCGCTTCCTCCGCGCCCACGAGCCCTACCCTGCCGTCGTCCTGGACCGGCATTACAACCTGGTGTCGAGTAACGACGCGGTCGCGGTATTGACCGCCGGCGTGGCCGCCGAGCTGCTCGCGCCGCCCGCTAACGCGCTGCGGGTCACGCTTCACCCAGACGGGATGGCGCCCCGGATCGTCAACCTCGCCGAGTGGAGCGCCCATCTCCTTCACCGCCTGCGCCGGCAGGCGGCCCTGATGGCCGATCCCGAGCTCGAGCGCCTGGACGACGAGCTCGCGTCCTATCCGGGCGTATCGGTCGAAGCGCCCGCCGAGGACGCCTCCGGCGGCGACATCGTCCTGCCCCTGCGCTTCCGGGCCGACGACCGCGAGCTCACCTTCTTCAGCACGATCTCGACCTTCGGCACGCCGGTCGACATCACCCTCTCGGAGCTGATGATCGAGGCGTTCTATCCGGCCAATGCGGTCACCGCAACCTATCTCCTGGAGGGCATTGGCGCGGGCGTAAGCTGAATCGCCGTGGCGACCCAACAAGACCGGCCACACCTGCCTGAGCTGCCGCCGGCCGAGTCGCGGGCCGGCGCAGAAGCGATGCCGGACGAGCTCCACCCCAGGCATCTCGCGATTAGGGTGGCCGAGGTCGCGGCGGTCATCGCCCTCACCGCCATCGCGATCACGGCGATCCCCGGCCTCGACGGGGTGCGCCGTCGCTTCCTCAACGCCGACCCGGTATGGCTGGCCGCCTGCGCGCTCGCGGAGGTGTGCTCGTGCGCCGGCTACCTGCTGGTGTTCCGCTCGACCTTCTGCCCCCAGATGAGCTGGGGACTGAGCTACGACATCGCGATGGCTGAGCAGGCCGCCAACTCGCTGCTGCCCAGCGGCGGCGCCGGCGGACTGGCCCTCGGCGTGTGGGCATTGCGCCAGGCGGGCATGTCGACGGCGCATATCGCCCAGCGCACGGTGGCCTTCTTCCTGGTGACCAGCGCCGCGAACTTCGCCGCGGTCGTGGTAGGCGGCGTCGGCACGTTCCTCGGCGTCTTTCCCGGCGACCAGTCGGTCATCTTCACCCTCGTTCCGGCGGTCCTCGCCGCGCTCGTGTTCGAGCTCGCCTGGCTCAGCCCGAAGCTGCTGCGGACCTTCGGCAAGCCGCTCGCCGCGACGGGCCGCGACCGCTGGACCGACCGTGTCCGCCGGCTCATCCACGACGCGCTGAAGACGGCCGCCGACGGAGTCGACCTGGCCAAGGCGCTGCTGCGCTCGCGCAGCTTCGGGGTGGTCGTCGGATCGTTCTCCTACATGGCCTTCGACATCGCCGCGCTCGGTTTCGGCTTCGCCGCGGTCGGGCACGTACCGCCGTTCGGCACGCTCGTGATGGGCTACCTGATCGGCCAGCTCGGCAACCTCGTGCCGGTGCCGGGCGGGATCGGCGGCACGGAGGGCGCGCTGGTCGGCATGTTCGCCATCTACCACGTGAACGTCCCGGAGGCCGTCGCCGCCGTGTTCGTCTATCGCCTGTTCCAGCTGACCGTCCCCGCCGTGCTCGGGGCGCCCGCGTTCGTGCTGCTGCGGCGCAAGCTGGCGCACGAGGAGCACCGAGCCCAGGTGTGCGTGCCGCTGTCGGTTGACGTGGTCGAGGTGCCGGTCCGAATTTGACTGATCAACCGCGGCTACACTTAGTAAGGAAGAAGTACTAGTGGGCAAGGTCTGGGTACTCGATACAGAAACCAAGGGGACCGGCGCGAACATGGTGCCCCTTGACCGCGTGCTCCGAAAGCCCGGTGGGGACACGGAGACCGGGTTCTCGTTCCCGAAGCTCAAGCCGCGGGAGCCGAGCGCGCCCGAGCCGCCGGCCCCGAGGCGCTTCAAGGTCGTCGACGTCCAGACGCGCGAGGTGCTGGCCGAGGACGCGGACGCCCGAATGACGATCGGTGCGCTCGAGCCCGTGCGCAGCATCGTCGACATCAACGTATGGGTGTGGCAGCCCGAGCGAGAGCGGTGGCGGATGCTGAGTCTGGACGAGCTACGCGCCCTGTGGGCGTATCGGGGCCGGCTGGAGGACGTTCCGCTCGCGGCGTCAGCCTGAGCCGGCGAGCATCCGTTCGATCGAGGGCGCGAGCAGCCGCGTGATCGACCGAGCGGTCCGCGCCGGCGGGTCCCGCGGCGCGGTGACGTGACTGATCGCGAAGCGCACGAGCGCGTCGGAGAGCATGTCGAGGTCGGATTGCCCCACCCCCGGCCAGTGGGCGCAGATCGTGTCGGCCAGCCGGCGGCTCGCCCAGTCGAGCGCGGGACCGCTCTGCGTGGTGAGTAGCGGCAGCATGCCCGCCGTGCCGTCGTCGGCCAGCAGCAGGCGCACCAGCGGGTCCTCCGTGGCGATCGTGAGAAAGCGCTCCAGCCCGGCGGTGAGCGCCGTGAGAGGATCGTCGGCGTGCTCGTCGATCGCCTGCTCGACCGCGTCCAGGAACCGCCCGCCCTCGCGGATCACCAGCGCCTGACCGAACTCGTCGCGGGTGCCGAACTCGTTGTACAGCGTCTGGCGGCTGACCCCGGCGGCGGCGGCGATCTCGCCCATCGTCACCCCGGACCACGTTCGCTCTGTCAGCTGGTCACGGCCGGCATCGAGCAGCCGGCGGCGCAGCAGCTGCCGGGCGGCTTCCCGGTAGGACGTGCTCATCCCGCCGGTCCGTGGCGAGCCAACACGCGCCCGCGGGACGGTGGATGGATGTTCGCGCGCGTCACGTCTCCACCGTAGTGCTCCAGCAGGCGCCCGTCCATCACGCGGCGCCACGCCGGCGGGACCAGCGCCAGCAGGATCATCCCGGCGTACCCCGTCGGCAGCTGCGGCGCCTCGTCGACGTGGCGCAGCGCCTGGAAGCGCCGGGTCGGGTTGGCGTGATGGTCCGAGTGGCGCTGGAGGTGGTAGAGCAGCACGTTGGAGGCGACGTTGTTGCTGTTCCAGCTGTGCTCGGGCCGGGTCCGCTCGTACCTCCCGTGGTGGCAGAAGCCATCGTGGACCTCCTCGGATCGCGTTTCCGCGGAGTTTACAACATCCCTTTTGATGTAAAATATTTAGGCGCAGCCAGGCCAGCGGTAAAGCCATCGAGCCACTGGATCGCCGGCCTCGCGAAACTCTTGGCCAGCCGTCTTGCCCGCCCTCCAGTCGCGTGGTACAACGAGTTGCGGGCGTCTAGATGAGCAGCTCGCGGAGCGTCACACGGTTTGGGATGACGTCGAGGACGGCATCGCTGCGCGTGCGACCCGCGACCCGGGGCGCGTGGCGGGTGGAGGACGAAGCAGGCACGCGCGGCCGGTGCGCCACGTTCGCCGAGGCCGAGCTGCTCGCCGAGCAGCTCCTGCGTGACCTCGGTGGCGGCCAGATACTCGTGTACGACGCCTACCAGCGCCTGCGTACGGTCAAGCGGCTCCCGCCTGAAGCTGCCTGATCGCCCGGCGCTGCGCGGTGCCGGTATCTCGGCGCCGCCGCCGATGAATCCTGCCGTGCACGCGAGTCATAGCTGCTGACGCAAACGACTCGCGGCCGGAAAGGAACCATCGAATGCACTCCCAGGACCGCGCCCGCTGGATCGCCCTGATCGTGATCTGCCTGGGCTCGCTCATGAACGTCCTCGACAGCACGGTCGTCGGGGTCGCGCTGCTGCGCGCCGGCAGGGCGCGGGCACCCAAGCCCGCCGCGGTCCCCCGGGCCGCCAAGCCGGCCGTCGCCGAGGCGTAACTAAGCGCCGGGAAGGAACCGCCGCCGCTTGGCGCCCTCGGCCGACGGGGGGATGAATCCCATCCGACCCCCACAGAGAGGAGACGGTCTTGCGAGCGCGATGGCTCCTAGTGCCACTCACGGCGATTGCCCTGACGGCGTCGGCGACAGCGGCCGGCGCCGCGCCCGGCGGGCTCGACCCGAACTTCGGCCACGGCGGCATCGCGATCACCAACGGGTTCGGCACCCCGGGTGACGCCGCCATGCAATCCAACAGCGACATCCTCGTCGTCGTCGACTCGACCTTCCCGACTTCCGAGTTCCACTACGTGGCCGGGCAGATCGCGCGCGACGCGGCCAATGCGATCGCCGTGGAGCCGAACGGAGACGTCGTGGTCGGTGGTGTGCACTGGCTCGGTAGCGCGGTGTTCGGGGTGGCTCGCCTGACGCCGGGCGGCACCCTCGATTCCACCTTCGGTTCTGGTGGGACCCTGACCACGACGATCCAGGGCGACGACGCAGTTTCGACGCTCCTGCCGGAGCCGATGACGAGATCGTCGCGGTCGACTTCACCGAGGACAACAGCGCCGGGGTCAGCGGCGTAGCGCTCGCCCGCTACTTCGGCTGAGAACTCGAGCCGACCGGCTCCGTCCGCCGGGGGCCGTACAGTCGGAACGCGTGTTCGACTCGCGCTCCGCGTCACGGTCCTCGGCGGTCGCCGCGGCGGCCGTGGAGAACCCGGCGTGGTTCGAGGAGCTCAATCCCGAGCAGCGCGCAGCGGTCCGCCATCCGGGCGGGCCCCTACTGATCCTCGCCGGCGCGGGCACCGGGAAGACGACCACGCTGTGCAGCCGCGTGGCGTGGCTCGTGAGCGAGGGCGTCGCACCTGAGCGGATCCTGCTCCTGACCTTCACCCGCCGCGCAGCCCGGGAGATGCAGCAGCGCGCCCGTGCGCTCGTGGCCATGCCGGGCGGAGCTCGAGGCATGCTCGGTGGGACGTTTCACTCCGTTGCGCACCACTTCGTGCGTCAGTACGCGGCGGTGTTCGACCTCCCCACCGGCTTCGGACTGCTCGACGCCGGCGACGCCGCCGACGTCCTCGACCTGCTTCGCGAGGAGCACGGTCACGCCCAGAGCCGGCAGCGGTTCCCGAAGAAGAGCACGCTGCTCGACATCTACTCGCGCACCGTGAACGCGATGGCGCCGCTCGCCGAAGTGCTCGCGGGCAGCTTCCCGTGGTGCGAGGAGCACCGGGAATCGATCGGCGCGCTGTTCAAGGCCTACACGGCCCGCAAGAAGGCGCTCGGAGTGGTGGACCTCGACGACCTGCTGCTCTATTGGCGAGCGCTCGTCGCCGATGAGGTCATCGGTCCGGAGCTCGAGCGTCGCTTCGACCACGTGCTGATCGACGAGTACCAGGACGTCAACGGACTCCAGGTCGACATCGTCCGCGGGCTGCGACGAGAGTGCCGCGAGGTGACGGCCGTGGGCGATGACTTCCAGGCCATATACGGCTGGCGAGCCGCGTCGGTCGAACACATCCTCAGCTTCCCGAGCCACTTCCCGGACGCGACCGTCATCAGCCTCGAGCGCAACTACCGCTCCTCGCAGCCGATTCTCGACCTCGCCAACGCCCTGGCCGCTCAGGCGACGCGCGCCTTCGGCAAGCAGCTGCGCGCGCAACGAGAGGGCGGTGTCCGGCCCGAGATGCTGTTCGTCCGTGATGAGTCGGCGCAGGCAGTCGAGGTATGCGACCGCGTGCTGGAGGCCCGCGAGCACGGCATGGAGCTCCGCCACCAGGCGGTCCTGATGCGGACCTCCCACGACAGCGCCCTGCTCGAGCTCGAGCTCGCGCGGCGCCAGATCCCCTTCGTGAAGTACGGCGGCCTGCGCTACCTCGAGGCAGCGCACGTCAAGGACCTCATCGCGCTCTTCCGCCTGGCCGACAACCTCGCCGACGAGATCGCGTGGTTCCGCGTGCTCCAGCTGCTCGACGGCGTCGGGCCGGCGACCGCCCGCCGCGCCCTCGACGTCCTGATCACGACCGACGGGAATCGATTGGCCGGCTGGCCCAGGGCGCGCGAGCGTCTTCCGGAGGACGCGCGCCCGCTGGCCGACGGCGTCGTCGCCGCGCTCGGGGACGCGCAGCGTGAGGCGAGCGCCGGGGTGCGCGCCGAACGTCTGAGCCACGCGCTCGCGCCGCTCGTCCGCGCCCACTATCCGGACGGCGCGCTTCGGCTGCAGGACCTCGACCAGCTCGTTGCCGCCGCCCAGGAGGCCTCGGAGCTCGGCCGCTTCGTGTCCGAGGTGGTCATCGATCCGCCGGTGTCGAGCGCGGACCTGGCCGGTCCTCCTCATCTCGACGAGGACTATCTGGTGCTCTCCACCGTTCACTCGGCCAAGGGACTCGAGTGGCAGGCGGTCCACGTGCTCTCTGTCTACGACGGCAACTTCCCGGCGTGTATGTCTGCCGGCACGAGCGAGACGATCGACGAGGAGCGCCGGCTGCTGTACGTGGCGATGACGCGGGCTCGCCGGCAACTGCACCTGTACGTCCCCGTCCGCTACTACCACCGTCCGGGCGGGATTGACGACGCCCACGGCTACGGCAAGCCGTCGCGCTTCTTGACGCCGGCCGTCCGCGAGCTGTGCGAGGTCAAGCACACTGGCGACACCGGACCCGGGGCGAACGGCCGCACCGGCCGTCCACCCCGGCGGATCGTCGTGTCAGTGGACGCGCTGTTTGACTAGCCCGGGAGCCCAGCTGACCGCGTTCACGCAGTAGATCCGTACCGTGCGAGTCCCACGCGTGGCCGAGGCAGCCGGGACGAAGATCCCGATGCGAGCGGACGCGATCTTCGCGGTACTGCGTGGCGAGGCGGCGAGCGCCCGGGCGTTCTCCAGCGCCTCCACAGCGGCATCGGCGTCCCGCGCCCGCACCTCCGAGAAGTAGTGAAGCGGCGCCGTCCGGTCGGCCGCCAGCAGGATGACCTGGCGATGCGGGATCGCAGCCGGGTTGATCGTGATCGTTCGCGCCATGCCTTCGGGCTTGCCCTGGCAGGGGTGGAGGGACGCCAGATAGGCAGCTATGTCCGTCAGACTGACGATCCTCGCCCTCACGCCCAGCGCGGCGAGCTTGCTGTTCGCCCCTGCGATTCCGGCGACGCGGGCGAGCGCGACGGTGATCGTCCCGTTCAGGTTGCGCGTCACCGCGAACGCCGGCGAGGTGGCCGTTGAACCGAGCAGGATGGCTAGACCGGCGGCCAGCGCCGCGGCGGCGGCTCCGGCGCCGCCCAACAGCCGAACCCGAACCGGCCTCAGCCGGCGTTTCCGCGCAGCCGGCGGACCCGCGACCAGGAGCCGTCGGAGCACGGCCTCGGTGTCCGCCTCGGACGGCAGGGCGTCGGGCGTCAGAGGATCTGCTGAGCGAAGCCGCCGGTCGAGGGCGACATCGCTGATCTCGTCGATCATGAGTGGTTCTCCTCCATGCGTAGTCGGGGCTCCGAAGTCGGATGGGAGGGCAGCGGACGCTCCTCGAGCAGCCGGCGCAGGCGCCGGCGGGCTCGGTGCAGACGGACGCGGAACCTCCCCGGCGACTCGCCCAGTACCAGCGCCGCCTCGTGCGGCTCCAGGCCGTCCCAGGCGATCAGCGTCAGCGCTTCGCGGTCCTTGGCGGAGAGCTTGGCCAGCGCCGCCAGGAGCCGGTCATCGATTGCATCGACGCCCCCGGAGGCCTCCGATCCCGTGGCCGTGGGCGCCGCGACACTTCCGACCCGCAGCGCCAGCGCGCGGCGCCTGATCGCGCCGCGCCGGTGCGTGGCGAGCACGTTGCGCGCCACTCCGAGCAGCCACGGAAGCTCCTCGACCGGGACGCGGTCGAGCCGGCGCCACGCGACGCGAAACGTCTCGCCGACGACGTCGTCGACCGACTCTCCCGACCCCCGCCGGCGCACGTAGGCCACCACGGCACTGTGATGACGGCGAAACAGCTGCTCGAACCGATCGGTCGTGGCTTCCCGCCCGGCAGCTGCTCCGCGCATGCCCATCATCCGCTCATTGCCGGCATGTCCCGTAGCGTTACACCGGCTGCGGCCCGGCTCCTACCCGACCGACGCCCGAAGCGACCACGGCTTCACGACGATGACGAACGCAAGCGCCACCATCTCGGTGCGGGTTCAGCCGCGTTCGCGCCACGATGAGATCGTCGCCGTCCGCGAGCGAGTCGTGCTGGTCCGGGTGGTCGCGCCCCCGCTCGACAGCCGAGCCAACGACGCGGTGCGCCGGCTCCTGGCCGACCGTCTCGGGGTCCCCCGCTCGGCCGTGAGCATCCTCCGTGGGCACCGCTCGCGCGACAAGGTGTTGCGGATCGAAGGCCTCGACCAAGGTGCGGCCGAGCGCACGCTCGCCTTCTAGCGGCCTGCGCCGCCCTCGGTCGAGTTGAGCTACCGGTGCGGCGCCGCGAGCACCGGGATCGACTCGATCTTCTCGGCGTCAAGGTGATCCCACAGCACGAGAAGTTGCCGACCGGGCTTATCGTTCTTAGGACATGAGACCCGCCCACCCCGGACCCGACCCGATCGCCGGCTATCTCTCGCGAATCGTCGGCGGGCTCGTGGCCTGCGCGGTCGTGGCGGCGACGCTCCACGCCGATGTCGCCGCGGTGGCGATGCTCGGGGCGGTCATGCTCGTCGTGCTGGCAACCGCCTGCCTGCTCCTGCGCGACGGCCACTCTTAGACGTCAGCCGTCTAGGCGCCGCCGTCAGGCGCCGCCGCCTATGGGATTCAGCGCCTGGCGCAGGAACTCCACCTGCACGATCAGCAGGTTCTCGGCCACGGCCTCCTGCGGCGTAATGTGCGTGATCCCGGTCAGCGGGAGTACTCCGTGCAGCCGACCCGACTCGGTCAGCCGTTGCGAGAGCCTGAGCGTGTTGGCGGCCAGAACGTTGTCGTCGGCCAGGCCGTGGATGAGCAGAAGCGGACGTCGCAGGGCCGGCGCCTCGTGCAGGAGCGACGCGCCGTCGTAGGCCGATCGGTCCGCGCCTTCGGGGTCGCACCCGAGATACCGCTCGGTGTAGTGCGTGTCGTAGAGCCGCCAGTCGGTGGCCGGCGCGCCGGCGACGGCGGCATGGAATACGTCGGGGCGCCGCAGCACCGCCAGCGCGGCGAGAAACCCTCCAAACGACCAGCCGCGGATGGCGACCCGCCCGAGGTCGAGGTCGGGCTCCAACT
The DNA here is from genome assembly GCA_035625625.1 of Solirubrobacteraceae bacterium. Taxonomy (GTDB): domain Bacteria; phylum Actinomycetota; class Thermoleophilia; order Solirubrobacterales; family Solirubrobacteraceae; genus Palsa-465. Next base: position 31,817 of record DASPPG010000226.1, on the reverse strand, counting down.
CGGCGACGTTGGTCAGGGCGGCGATCTGATCCTCGAGTACCGGCCCGGCCGGGTCGCCTCTGACCGCCCGCGCCCACGCCCGGCCGCGGCCGGGCGTACCGCGCCCGTCGGCCACGATGACCGCGAACCCCTGGTCGGCCAGCCATTGCGGTTCCAGCCAACGCTGCCGATCCGCGACGACGCGCTGGTGACCCGGTCCGCCGTAGGGGTCGAGCAGCACCGGCAGCGACCGCCCGGGCTCGTGGTCGCGCGGGAGCACCAGACCCACCCGCAGCTCACGCTCGCCCACCGTGAGCAGCCGCACGGCCGGCGTCAGCACGGGCCGCTGGGCCCGTGACTCGAACACATGGTCACCGAGCATCCACCGCATCCCGTCATGCCCCATCGAGCTCGAGCCGATCACGCGCACGGGGCCGTTGCCCGCCGCGCCGTGGACGCCGGGGGCTCTCGTGAGCGCCGACACACCCCTCTCGGACTCCCACGAATACACCTGCACCTCAGTCGGCTCGGTGGTGGCCGCGAACAGCACCTCCCGTTCAGACACCCCCAACACCGCTCTGACCTCCATTCCCGGCGGCGTGACCGGATCGCCGTCGATGAGCAGCGCCACCGCGTCCTCGGCGCCGTCAACCGTGACGAGCCGTCCGTCCTCCAAGCGTCGCGGCGCGCCGGGGACAAGGTCCACCCACGCCTCGTCGGACTGGGCGGCGAGCGACGATGTCTCCCCCGTCAGCGGGTCGACCGCCAGCACGACCAATCGCCGCTGGTCACGAGTTTGGACGACGATCACTGGGCCGTGGCGATCCCAGATCGCGCGGGTCAGGTAGGGGTAAGCGTCTGCGTCCCACGCCACCTGCACAGCCGGAGCCCCGTCGAGACGGAGGAGATAAACCGCCACTGAGGCGTTCGCGGTGCCGGCCTGTGGGTAGCGCACCGCCCGCGGCGGCGCCTCGGGATGGGCGACGTCGGCGATCCACAGCCGGCGGACCGGCGCCTCGTCGACACGAGCAGCGAGCAAGCCGTCGCCATCGGGCGCCCACCAAAAGCCGCGGTGGCGCCCCATCTCCTCCGCGGCCACGAACTCCGCCACGCCCCAGCTCACCGTATCCGCGTCCTCGCCCGCCAGGCGGAGCACCCTCCCGTCGGCCAGCCCCACCACGTGGAGCGCTCGACCGTGGACAAACGCGATCTGCCGGCCCTCTGGATCGGGGCACGGAGCGAATACGGGCGTCGGAACATCCAGCTCACGCGCCCCGCCCCTCACCAGATCGGCGGCGAACAGCCTTCCCGACTGGACGAACGCGGCGATCCGCGCCGCGCGATCGGTGGCGTAGGCGACGATCCCGCCGGCGGTCTCCCGTGCCCGCTCGCGTCGTGCTCGCTCCTCTATCGAGAGGGCCTCGTCCCCGCCCCCCTCGATCAGTTCGCCCGGGTCGGCGACCAGTCGCTCGCGCCGCTCCGCCACGTCGAACACCCACAACGCGGTGTGTGGATCATCCCCCGCCGGCGAACGCAGGAACGCCACCCGGCTGCCGTCCGGCGCCACCTTGAAGCTCCGCGGGGCGCCCAGCGTGAAGTTCCGGGTGCGTGCTTTCTGGCGTGGAAACGAATCAGCCACGGATCACGCCGGCGTCGAGCACACGGGCGAAGTTACACGTGCCAGCGCCACGTCGGCCGCCGCCCGTCTACGATTCTGGGAGCTCGAGCATGTCGACCGGCCCTCAGCACCCGACCACCTTCCGCGACGCCCTCGCTCCCGCGGCGCTGCGCGAGGCGCTCGTCCTCCGCCGCCCGGTGTTCGGGAACCCGTGGGACTCCACCGAGGGGATGTTCGCCTGCTTCTTTGCCGTGAGCGTCTTCGACCCGCTGCTCCTGTGGGGCGGCGGCGCGCTCATGGGCGCGATCTTCGGCTTCAGCTCCCACTGGCACCTCGGCGTGTACATGGTCGCAGCGCTCGTCGGCGCGGCGGGTTTCATCACGATCGTCGGCCGCCGGCGCACCCGGATCTCGGTCGACTTCCTGGCCATCACCGCCTGGGTTGTGCTCGGGCTGATCGTCGCGCCGATCATCGGCCTCGCGCCCCCCGTCGGCGTCGCGATCGCCCTGTACGCGGTCGTCCTCATCGGGATCCTCGCGTACGTGCTCCTCGCCGGGCAGCATGAGCGGGCGTTCGTGCGGACGGTCAGCTGGCCGGTGACGTGGACCGTGCTCGCGCTGTTCTTCGCCTGGGCCGCGTACAGGCTGATCCTTTATCAGTAACCGGCTCGACACGTACACGTTCGAGGACGACGGGGGCATCCCGAACTCCGCCCTCCCCGTCCTCGTCTACCACGGCGCCCTTGGCGCCCTCGGCGCGGAGGACGATGCGGGCGCGTACGAGGAGCTGTTCGCCCAGCACGGTTGGCTCGGCGCATGGCGTGACGGGATCTTCCCCTTCCACCACTTCCACTCGACCGCCCACGAGGTGCTCGGAATCGCCCACGGCACGGCCGGTGTGATGCTTGGCGGGCCGCAGGGCGACGCCTTCGAACTGTCCGCCGGCGACGTCGTCGTGCTGCCCGCCGGCACGGGCCATTGCAACATCGGATCGAGCGCCGACCTGCTGGTCGTCGGCGCCTATCCAGGCGGGATGCGCTGGGACGTACGGCGTGGAGACCCGGCGGAACGCGACGAGGTGCTGGCCAACGTCGCCGCTGTCCCCCTGCCTGACCAGGACCCGGTACACGGGCCGGACGGACCCATCGCCGTGTTCTGGAATTCCGCCCGCCCGCCCGCGTACGCCGCGCGCAGCGGCGCGGCGCTCAGGCGAGGATGTTGACGAGCGAACGCTCCATGTCGAGCGCCTTCTGCAGCAGCGCGACCTGCACCGCTTCGCCGGTCCCGCCACCGCCCGACCCGCTGTCGGCGGCCGTCAGACCCGAAGCGGCTTGTGCCGCGACGCCGAACATGCTCTGAGCCGCGGCGATGCCGCTCATCGAGCTCACGGGTGAAATGCTCATGGCCGGACGATCGGCCGTACGCCGTGAACTGGTGAGAAGACCCAGCCGCGGATCGGCAAGCATCCGATATTCGGCCGATCGCCGTACGGACTACCAGAGCGACGGCACCAGGCGCTTGTGGTGCGCCGCGTACGAGCGGTAGGAGCTACCGAGAGCCGAGACCAGAGCAGTCTCCTCGACCCGGATCCGATACAGGAGCGGGAGCATGACCAGGACCGTCCATGCCGCGAGGCCGGCCCAATTGCCGGCCACGAAACCGGCGCCCAGCACCACGAGCAACACCCGGTCTGCGCGTAGGGCCGGTACGCGGCGATCAGGAGGTCGGGATGCGTGCCGGTCATGTCTTGCGGGTGGCGCGCTCGAACAGACATACGAGCTCGGCCCCGTAGGCCTCGAGGTCGAGCTCCGGATCGTCGGCGAGCTGTGCCAGCAGGGCGTCGAGCGCCGCCTTGATGCTCACCGCCATCACCCGGGCCGAGAAGCCGCCCAGGCTGCCGTTGGCCTGACCGAGCTCGAGGACGTGCTGAACGATGGCCAGCTCGCCGGCCACCGCCTGGCCGCCGAACCGTAGCTCGCCGTCCTCGCCGCGGAAGTTGGACCAGATCTCGCGGATCGCGAGCATGTACCGCGTATGCGCCCGGTAGTAGTCGACCCAGGCGCTGATGTAGTCGGCGACGAACCGCTCGGGCGAGGTGCCGCCCAGGCGCTCCTCCAGGAACGCCTTGATCGAGTCGAAGATCTGCGCGACGACCTCGTAGATCAGGTCGTCCTTGGCGGGAAAGTGGTACGTGACGACGCCCTTGCTCACGCCAGCGCGGCGCGCCACCTCCCCGACTGACGCTCGGTCGAAGCCCACCTCGACGATCGCATCGACCATGCAGTCCATGAGCTGATCACGTCGCTTGCGCTGGGTGAAGGTGCTCCGACCGGCGGTGCCTTTCGTACGCATAGTCGTAAATTAGTACGCGCGTACTAAACTGTCCAACCCGCCGGCCTGGCGGTGCGCTCACGGGCCGGGAAGCGCGCCGCCCACGGCTCGCGCGGGATGCCCACGGCGTTGATCACGCCGGACAGCAGGCGGTACCAGCCGACGATGATCACCAGCTCGAGCTGGTCCTCGGAGTAGCGATCGGCCAGCGCCGACCAGAGCGGCGCGCTGAGCGTGCACGTACGGTGGATGACGATCTCGCGCTCCCTCGCCTCGACCCGGCCGTGGCCGAGGATCCCTGCCCCGAGCGGACGCATCCGCCCCATCAGTCCATCGTGCACCGCCAGCGTGCGAAACAGCGCCAGCGGTTCGATCGCACTCCCAGGCGGCATCCACTTCTCGAGCATCGCCTCGACCGCCGGCTCGTACGGCGGCTCGAGCGGCGCGATTCGGGGCAGCGTAGACACGTCGACCATCGCTATCCTCCTGCTTCGGAAACCAGAGCAGCAATGGTAGCTTCGAATTCCAAAGCACGCAAGCCTCGCACGCCGCTCCCGGGACGCCCGGTCCGCGGATCGCGCACCGGCCGGCCGACGATGGCGCTACTGGACCTGCTGGGCCGCCGCTGGGCACTGCGCATCCTGTGGGAGCTGCGGAACGGTGAGAGCCTGACCTTCCGCGACCTCCAGGCCCGCTGCGGCGACATCTCCTCGAGTGTCCTCAACGACCGCCTACGCGAGCTCCGCGAGGCCGGCATCGTCTCCGCCCCTCCCCCGGGCGGCTACGGGCTCACCCCGGCTGGACAGTCGCTGCTCGGCGCGCTCGAGCCACTCGACGCCTGGGCCAAGGCCTGGGCCCGCGATCGCTGACGTCAAATTCGGCTCCTCGCCTGCGATATCGTGCGCGGGGCGTGCAGGACGCACCCGGTCCGCGGAAAGGGTCACAGGCCCACCTGTGAGCAGTAGGACGACGCGACTGGTGTCGGACGTGACTTTCGGCCCGGCGTGCGGACCCGTCGGAGACCGAAAGGAGCTGACATGTCCACCCTTCCGCCCCGTCCGGATCTGCGCCACCTGCGCGATGAGGCCAAGCGTCGTCGCAAGGCGGGTGAGTTCCCGTCGCTTGCGCTCGCGCAGCTCGCGGTCGCGGACTACGGGTTCCGCTCGTGGCCGCGGCTGAAGTTCCACGTCGAGGCGATCAGCCTCGACGCCGCCGATCGCGCCGCCGCGTTGATCGCCTCGGCGACATCGGCCGACCTGCGCCGAGCGCACGCGCTCCTCGACGCCGATCCGGAGATCGCTCGCTATGACCTCGCCTGCGCCTGCGCGACCGGCGAGGCCGACGAGGTCTCCCGGCGGCTGGCGGCGCGGCCGGCCGGCGTGAACGAGCCGACCGGCCCGAGCGGCTGGCAGCCGATCCTGTACGCCTGCTTCTCGCGGCTTCTGCGCGGCGCCCCCGAGCGGGCACCGGGCATCCGCGAGGTCGTGCGGCGGCTACTCGCGGCCGGTGCCGACCCAAACGCCTTCTTTATCACCGACCAGCAGTGGCTGCAGGTCGCGCTGTACGGCGCGGCGGGAATCGCCGGCGACGCGGAGCTGACCGGAATGCTGCTCGCGGCGGGCGCGGATCCCACCGACGACCGCGAGGGCCTCCACGGAAACGAGGTCCTCTACCACGCGTGCGAGTTCCCCGACCCGACGTGCGCGATGCTCGTGATCGACGCCGGCGCCAGGCAGGACCTCGTCGACTACGACCTCGGCCGGGCCCTGAACTTTCCCAACGTCGAGATGGTCGAGATGTTCTGTGCGCACGGCGCCCGGGCGGACGCAGGCCATCTCCATCAGGCGGTCTGGCGCCGGCGGCCGCCGCGGACCGTCGCCGCGCTGCTCGACGCCGGCGCTCCGATCGACACGCCCGACAGGCACGACCTGACCCCGTTGCAGGTGGCCGTCCGCTGGGCCGAGGACGCCGTCGCGGAGTTGCTGCGCGAGCGCGGCGCGGACGAGACCAGGGTCACCGAAGACGACCGGGCACTCGGCCGTTACCTCGCGGGCCGCGATCCCGGCACCGACCAGCGCACGCCTGAAACGGTCGCACTCTCCACCCTCGATGAGATGGTGATGGGCGCGGTCGAGGGCGGCCATCTGGATGCGATCCGGCGCCTGCTCGACGCCGGAGGCCGGATCGACGGTGACCCCGAGAGCGACGAGATCCCGCTCGGGCACGCGTGCTGGCGGGGCCGGGTGCAGATGACCCGCGAGCTGGTCGAGCGGGGCGCGTCGCTCACCTTCCGCGACGGCGGCAGCGCGATCGGCGCCGCGCTGCACGGCTCGCGGCACTGCCACGATCCCGAGGGAGGACCATCGATGCGCACCATCGACGAGGTGCCACGGGAGCCCTATGCCGAGATCGTGCGACTGCTCCTCGCCGCCGGCGCCTCGGTCCCCGAGCGCATCGGTAAGAACGGTGCCCGGACGACGATGCTGCTCGCTGAGCTCGGCGTCGACCCTCCGGCGTGAATTGCGCGCCCACCCACCCGCCCCTTGACATCCTTGCGCCCGCCAATAGTATTGTTTTGATATCAGAGACACTTGGGAGCACGCCATGCCGGCTTCAAACGAACATCCCACGGATCGCCCCGCGATCCGACGTACCTGCCTCGGCTACGCTGTCGGCTGCGCCATCGCGTGGGCGATCGTATGGACGATCCTTGCCCTCACCGCGTCCGAGGAAACCAAGCGCAAAGCACTGCTGGGCTTCCAGGGATGGGTCGTTGGGTGGTCCTCGGCCTCGATCGCTCGGATCGTCTACACGCCGCCCAAGCCGCGGGGATCGGTCAGCCCGTGAAGGTCGGCACCGGATTGATGACCACAACCGTGGAGCGAGCGCTGCGGGTGGCAACACCGTCGGCGCCGACTGTCGCCACGTGGGTCACCGCTCGCGTCCCAGGGACGACACCTCGAGCATCCACCCTGAAGGTACGGCTGTGGCCAGACGCAAGCGAGCGGATGCTCCAGCAGACCTCCGTCCCCCGGAGGGTTCCACCGGAGACGTAGACCAGTCCACTCGGCAACCGATCGCAGACCGAGACGTTGCGCACGGCCGTGGTCGATCGGTTGGCCACCAGGATGGCGAACGACACCATCCCTCCGGACAGGATGTGGGTCGCGCTTGCCCGCTTGGTGATCGTGAGCGGCGACGGGAGGACCCGGACGGTCGCCTGCGCGTGGTCGGTGCCGGGATCTGGATCGGGGCCGTCGGCGGTGACCGCCGCCGTGTCGGTGAGCATGCCCGGATTCAACACGCGCACCCGGGCGATCACGGTGACCGTCGCGCCGGACGCGATGTCACCGAACGAGCATTCGAGCGCGGGCTCGATCGTGCAGCTGCCGGTGCTGGGCTTCAGCGGCAGGATGCTCGCCTTTCCCTTCGACGCATCGGTGCCGACGACCTTGTCGGCGGTGGCGGGTCCGCGGTTGGTCACCGTGACGGTGTAGGTCAGGATGTCGCCGACCGCCGCCACCTTCGGGGACACCGTCTTGGTGACCACGAGGTCGGCGTTCCCGACCGCGGGCGGCTCCGGGGCAGGTGCGGGGGGCGCGCTCCCCGACGGGTACACATCGATCGTCACCGTCGCGCTGGTGGACTGGCCGGAGTGGTCCTGCACGGTGTACGTATACGTGTCCTGCCCGGTGAAGCCCGGCGCCGGCGTGTAGGTGGTCTGGCCGGTGTTCGGGTTCACGCTTACGGTGCCATGTCCGGGCGGAGTGGCCACCGTGACCTTGGAGGGATCTAGGTTGCCGAGATCGTTGCCCAGCACGTCGACGGTGGTCGAAGTGCCTTCGGGGGTGACGCCGCTGTCGTCCTGGGCCTGTGGGCGGACCGTGATGGTCACAGTCTCGCTGAGCGGCTGGCCGTAGGCGTCGAACACGGTATAGGTGAAGGTGTCGATCCCGCTCCACCCTGGGTTGGGGGTGTAGATCGCCTCCTCGGTCTCGTCGTTCCACGCCACGGTCCCGTTCGCCGGCGGACTCGTGATGATCACGCTGCCGGGCTGGAGGCTGCCGTGATCGACGTTGAGGATCGGCACGCCGACCGGCACGCCGACGGTTGTCGTGGCGGCGTCGTTCTGCCCAACGGGCAGGACGTGGAAGGTGTCGGAGGCCGAGCTCGCCTGCGGCGTGTTGGCGTTGTCCTGAGAGCTGACCTGCGCGGTATTGGTGAAGATGCCGGACTCGTCGGGGCCGAAGACGACGGGGACGGTGATCGACGGCAGCGTCGTTCCGGCCGGGATCGGCACGCTGGCGCTCGCCGGGTAGGTGCAGCTGACGGCCGTTCCCAAGGACGCCGCGCAGTCCCAGCCGGTCCCGGTTGGTACACCGTTCAGCGTCCCCGCCGGGAGCGTGTCTGTGACCATCACGAGGTCCGCCTCGGGACCCACATCCGAGCCCGCCTGCACGGAAGGGGTCAGCGTGAACGTCCCCGTCCCGCCCACCAGGAACGGCCCGTTGTCGGTCTTGGTGATGGCCAACCGCGGCACCGGGAGGATCGTGTTGATGACGGTCGCGTTGATCTCGTGGATGTTGTTGGCCCCTCCGGTGCTCGCCGCGAAGCCGAACTTGAACGTGGCCGGCGGGTTGGGCGGCTCCGGCTCGTCCATGATGGTTTGCATTCCGCTGCCGAAATCCATCTGGACGAGGATGTGGGCGTTCGCCTGCGCCGGCGGGTCGACGACGATGTGCACGGTCCGCTTGACACCGGCAGCGGTGCGGGTCTTGGCACTGGGAGCGTCGATCGCTCCGAGCGAAGAGACGGCGACCCGGTCGAGGATGCGGTATCCGGTCTGCCCGGTGCCGGGCCCCCGCAGCGTCACGTAGTTGGGATAGAACCCGCTGTCGGGCTGGTTACATCCGGCGCCCCGCCCCTCCAGGTTGTTTCCGAAGTTGCCGAACTCGTCGAACCCAACCCCGAGGTAACCGCCGAGGATGCCGTCGACCGGGAACGGATCGGTGGTCTGGGCGTAGCCCAGGCTCCCCCCGAAGCCCCCAGGGACCCTCAGCGGTTGGGAACCGTCGGCCAGGAAGAAGCTGACCCCGTCCGCGCCGGAAGACACGAACGTGGGAACCGTGTCGTAGTCGTAGAAACTGAACGTGACGTCGAGCCCGGCGGTGAACGGGAGCGCGTCCTGGTACAGGACAAAACCCGTGTTGTCGTCGGTGTTGGACGTGAGCCGCAGCGCGCCCTGCCCGTTGGGGTCGCCGCCGGCCGGGATCGCGGGCTGGTTGGCGGGACACCCGGGGATCGGGCTCTGCGACGTGTTGGTTCCCGCGGTCAGGCACGGGCTGACGGAGTTCGTGCCCACCATCCCGCCGACGAGCCAGTTGGGGTTGTCCGGCGTGCCGTGGCTGAACGTCTCGTAGACGAGCGTGGTCGCGCCCGCGGGCGCCGACGCGGCTGCCAGGGCGGCGAGCGTCAGGCCGAGCGCAACGAGGACCGTCGCCGCGCGGCTCATAGTGTGAGCGCTCCTTGGATCCGCAAGGCGATCAGCTCCAACTTCAGGTCGCGCGTCCCGCGGACCGCGATCACTGGGGTGCTGTGGGCACCGCTGAGGTCCCCGGAGCGTCCGGTGAACGTCCACGTGCCGCTCTCGGAGCGCACTGCGCTGCTGCCGGGGAAAGGCACGTTGTAGTCGCCGGTGAGGGTCCCACCGGCGGCATACACCGTGATCGTGCCCCGAGAGCTCGTCGTCGTCGCCCGTCCGTGCGCCACCAACACGGCCGGGCCGGGAACCAGACCGGTGATGGAGCCGACGACGGTCAGGACCCCGTCGCGGGCGAGGCTCAGCTCGGCGCCGAGGAAGCGGCCGTCCACGTGCCGAACGCCGGCACCGGCCGGTGGCACGGGCGCCCGCCCGGACGCTCCGTGGAGCGTTCCGTGCAGCCGCAGTGGTCGTGTCGGTCCGCGACGCCCACGGTCAGCGCACGATGGCCTCGGATCGGGGCGTGGCGGCGCTGCTCGACCCGTCCGAGCTCGACCCGGCGTGGGTGCAGTCGTCCAACGTGCTACACGTGTCCGGCTACTGCCTGCTTCGCGAGCCGATGGCCGAAGCCGCCATCGAAGCCGCGAGGCACGCCCGCCGGGTGACCGTCGAGCTGGCCTCGGCATATGACATCCAGCTCGTGGGGACCCAGCGATTCGCCGTGCGGCTCGAGGCGTTGCAACCCGATCTCGTGTTCGCCACTGAAGCCGAGCGCGCCGCGGTGCGAGGGTTCGACGTCGCCTGGGTGATCAAGCTCGGCGCGGAGGGCGCGCAGTTTCCAGAGGGCCTCTGTCCCGCCCCGTCGGTCGACGCGGTCGATACGACCGGCGCCGGCGATGCTCTGGCGGCCGGCTACCTGGTGGGAGGTCCCGACCTCGCCATCGAAGCTGCGGCGCGGTGCGTCGCCCTCATCGGTGCGATGCCGCCGGGACAGCGGTCTCGGGAGCCTTTGGCGCGGCGGTTCAGCGGCCGGGAAGCAGCTGGTAGATCGTCGAGTAGCCGATCAAGAACACGACCTTGCCGTCGGTGATCACCGGGGTGAACTCGCCGTCCGGGAACGAGAACACCGGTTGGCCCGTGCGCAGGTCAAGCCCTGTGGTCGTGTTCGAGCCCAGGTCGGAGTAGTAGACGACGTTGCCAACGACCGTGGCGGAGCCATCGATCCGCCCACCGGCAGGGTGGCTCCAGAGGACGGCGCCGTCGTTCGCGTTGTAGGCATAGAGATGGCCGTCGTAGGAACCGATGTAGACCGTCGGCCCGAGGCCGGGAACGTCGGCCACGGCCGGCGAGGCGTAGACATAGGCGCCGGTCGATGCCGTCCACGCTGTGGCTCCGGAGTTTGCCCAGAACGCATACACGGCGCCGCTCGTGCTGCCGATGTACACCCGGCCGAAGGCAACCGCGGGCGTCGAGTAGAAGGTGTCGCCACCCGCGGCCGACCAGATCTCCTGCCCGTTGGCGGCGTCGACGGCATACACGTGAGCGCCGTAGTCGCCGAAGTAGATCGTGTTGTGGGCGAACGCGACGCCGCCCTTGACGCCACCGCTGGCCTGGAAGGTCCAGTTGACGTGGCCGTCGTAGGTCCTGAACGAGTACACGGTCCCGTCCTGGTCGCCCAGGAACACGCTGAGGCCGTGGACCAGTGGCGAGGACTCGCTTCCCGGGGGCAGCGGGTGCGACCACACGACCTGGCCGGTCTTCATCGATAGCGCCACGACCGCTCCGTTGCCGGGCGACGTGGCGCCGGGACTGGTCGAGAGCAGCGTGAAGAAGACGAGCTGGTGCCGGATGTCGAGTCCGGGCGAGGCGGCGGCCAGGGTCCCGATCCGGCGGTGCCAGATCAGGTGATCGTTGGTGGTGCTGAGGGCGCTGGCCCAGCCGTTCGCGTCCTGGAAGTACAGGGTGTTGTCGTAGATCACCGGCGGGAACTCGAGTAGCGCGCCGTCGTGGAACGTCCACCCCACGTGTAGCGGCGGATCAAGCTTCGTCCCGTCGGCAAAGAACCGGGTGCGCGCCAGGTTGTAGCCATAGAAGGGCCAGGGAGCGTCGGTTGGAGCCGGACGCGGCTTGGGCGCCGGCGGTGCCGACGGGGTCGGAGGCGGCGGGGACGCAGCATGGGCCACCGTCTGGGGGCGGGGATGGCTGTTTCCAGAATTGACGAGCACGAGGACCACCACCGCGACCCCTATCGCAAGCAGCAGGCCCGCCACGGCGACGAGTCCCCCGCGAAGACCGGGACTCGGCATGGCGGCGCATGGTAGTGAGTCGCCAGGACGATGCTGACGCCGAGCATGCGCGGAACCGCCTGGGCGAGCCTCGCCGGCTCGCACAATCGCCTAGGCTGGCGAGATGGAGGATCCGCGCGAGATGGAGGCTCTGCTCCAGTCGCTGGCGCGCTATGACGCGCCGACGCTTGCCAACGCGATCGAGACGTTCGATCTGCAGCCTCGGGATGTTGGCTTCGCCGACAGCCGGATCCGGTGCATCTTCCCCGAGCTCGGGAGGATGGTCGGATTCGCCGCCACCGCGACGATCGTCGCTCGCGGCGCGCCCGGTCCGGAGTGGGGCGGCGCCGGCAACGAGGCTCTATGCGCCCACGTGCGCACGGTTGCCGGTCCGCGGGTCGTGGTCGTCAAGGACCTCGACGACCCGCCGGCGCACGGCTCCCTGTGGGGCGAGGTCCACGCGACGATCTTCTCGGCGCTCGGATGCGTCGGCTGCGTCACCGACGGCGCGGTGCGCGATCTCGACGAGGCGCGGCGGATGGGCTTTCACTTCTTCGCGGCCGGCCCGTCAGTCTCACACGCATACGTGCGGGTCGAGACGGTGGGCGAGCCGATCGAGATCGGCGGTCTCGTGGTCTCGCCCGGTGACCTCCTGCACGCCGACCAGCACGGAGTGCTGAAGATCCCGCTTGAGATCGCCGCCGAGCTCCCGGCCGCCGCCGAGCGGGTGATCGAGACCGAGCAGGCGCTCCTGCGATGGGTACGGTCAGACGATTTCGATCCCGATCGTCTGGCCGAGATGCGCGCCCGCCACTGAACTCCGGGTCACCCGGGCTGCTCCGGCCCGTCGACGAATCCGGGCCGCGCGTACGCCGGGTCTGGGTAGGTATAGAAGCCGCGGCCCGCCTTAACGCCGACATCCCCGCGGTCGACGTACTCCTTCAGGAAAGCCGCATTGACCAGGAGCTCCTCGTCACCGAGCCGACGAGCCCAGTAGTCGGTGATCGTCCACACGGTGTCGAGTCCGACCGCGTCGAGCGCCGCGAGTGGTCCGACCGGCGCCTTGGTGACGTGCATCCAGGAGCGGTCGATGTCCTCGATGGAGGCCACGCCCTGCGCCGCGAGAGCGATCGCCGCTCGATTGAGCGCGCTGTACATCGAGTTGAAGACGTAGCCATTGTGCTCCCGGTGCAGCTCGATCGGAACCTGACCGATGCGCCGGGCGAACGCGACCACTAGCTCCGTCACGTCCGGCGCCGTCCCCGGGTGCGGCATCACATCGGCGAGGTTGTTGATCCACACCGGGAGGTGAAAGTGAAGCGCTAACAGACGGTCGGGCCGCCCCGACGCCTGCGCGAATTGGGACGGCAGCAGTGTCGAGGTGTTCGTCATGAAGATCGTCCAGGGCGGGCACGCGGCATTGCACTCGGCGAACACGCGGCCCTTGAGGTCGGGATCCTCGGGAACCGCCTCGCTCACCAGGTCGGCTTCCGCGGCGGCCGCTCGAAGATCCGACGTCAGCGTGATCCGGTCCGTCGCCGACGTCCTGAGCTCGGACGTGATCATCCCGCCGGTCTCGAGCGACTCCGCATAGGCGCCGATACGCTGCTTCGCCGCTTCGAGAGCCGACGGCTCGACGTCGTAGATCGCGACGTCGTAACCGTGGCCGGCGCACTGAAACGCGATCTGCTGGCCCATCGTCCCGGCGCCGACGATCGCAACCCGGCGCACATCGTCAATCTGCATCGCGGGAGTATTTCATCCCGGCCTAGGCGGCCAGCACGTCGGGAGAGCTCGCGTCGTAGTCGGGGATCCACCCGGTACCGCGACCATCCGGGTCCCGGCCAAAGCGTCGCCTGAGCGCGATTGACACGTCTCGCCCGAGAGCCGCCAACGGGGATGCGAGGTGGTTGCTCACGCCGCGCTCGCGCGAGGCGAGGACGACCTGGCTGGCGCGAGGTCGACGCGAGCGCTCATACAGCGCGAGGCCCGCAACCGGATCATCGGGCTCAGCCGCAAGTGCCGCGGCCAGCACGCACCCGTCCTCGATCGCCTGACACGCGCCCTGTCCGAGGTAGGGCAGCATAGGGTGCGCCGCATCGCCGAGCACGGTGACACGACCGCGCGTCCAGCGCGAGATCGGGTCCCTGTCGTAGAGGGCCCACTTGTACCAGACCTCACCCGCGGAAAACACGCGCAGCAGCAACTCGTGCCAGCCGCTGTAACGCTCCAGCACCTCGCTGCGCTCGCACTCGGTGACCCAGGACTCATGCCGATACCCCTCGTCGTCGTAGTGGCAGACGACGTTGATCAGCTCGTCCTGGCGCACCGGATACAGGACGATCGTGCCGTGAGGCCCCAGCCATTGGGTGTTGTCGTTCGGCGGAGGGACACCGGGCACGGCGTCGATCGGGACCACGCTGCGATAGCAGATCTTCCCAGTGAAGCGCGGAGCGTCCGGGCCAACAGCGATGCCCGGACGACCGAGTGGATCCCGTCGGCACCGATGATCACGTCGGCCTCGACCTCACTGCCATCCTGAAATCTCGCCACCGCCACCGAACCGTCGTCTTTCCGTTGCGCGTGAGCGCCCACTCCGAGCGCCCGGCGACGGCTCGGACCTGATCCTCGAGACCGAGTGATCGCAGCACCTTCATCGCGTTCGGGCCGAGCGCGACGCCGGCGCCGATCTCGCGCAACTCCGGCGCCGCCTCGTAGATCGTGACTTCGATTCCGCGCCCGCACAGGGCGCGCGCCGCCGCCAGGCCCCCGATGCCTCCGCCGACGACGGCAACCCGCGTCATCCGGCTTCACAGCTCCTGTCCGAAGGGTCCCGGAACCACGGGATGGACCTCGACGTCGCACAGGGTCTCCGACTGGAGTGACCTCGGAGCGAGGTGGACGGACACCACCGAGCCCGGCGCCGTGACCTTCAGTGACTGGACCCGCGGACACGGTGGGCCGAGGTCGACCCACTCAACGATCGCGGAAGCGGTCTTCCCCGTCGCGAGACGCACGTGCGGGATGGGATGGCCCGGACCCACGCCACCGAGATACCCCGATTTCGTCCGCCGGGCGCTCAGCACCCGCCGTCCTTGCGCGGAGAGTCCATCAACGCCCGGATATCCGCTGAGAGTGCAGACAGGTCCCCTGTTTTCAAACCGCAGCACGAAGCCGTGATGCGACACGCCGGGCGATGCGACCGCGAGTGTGACCCGCAGACGCTGCCCCTGACAACGTGCTGCCGCGGACTCCGTGGCGGCGGACCGCTGCACACCGCCCGTACGCCCGGCGGCGACAGCCTGGCCGCCGACGATCCCTGTCGCGACCATCAACGCAGCTCCTCCGGCTAATACCAGCCTCATCATGCGTTCCCCTCCGATCTGACTCCCGAGTCCGATTCTCTCAGCATTCGCATGCGGGCGTCGCCCCCGGACTCACGAGCCTCCAGGGGTGTCTGACCTAGACTCGCGGCGATGTCGTTGCACCTCTTCGCAGGCCTGCGCGTTCGAAGCTTTGAAGCCGCACGACCGTGGTACGAGCAGTTGCTGGGCGAGCCGACTTTCTTTCCTCACGCCACCGAGGCGGTGTGGACGCTTGCCGACGACCGATCGATCTACATCGTGGAGCATCCCGACGGCGCCGGCAATTGCGCGGTGACGATCTTCATCGACGATCTCGATGCACGCGTGGCCGCGATCGCTACCCGCGGCCTCGAGCCCAACGAACGCGAGACGTACTCGGACGGGGTACGCAAGGTGCTCTATCGCGACCCGGACGGAAACGAGCTCGGCTTCGGCGGCCTCGGTACATGGTCGTGATGTGCGTGAGACGGCGCGGGCCGTTCATACGCGATTAAGACGTTCCTCTCACCCGACGCCAAGACCCTCGAGCCATCCTCCCGCCAAGGAGGTCAGCCGATCCTAAGTTCACGACCGCATCACTTCGAGCCGAGGGAGCTCAACCCTGTGGCCTTCATGACGATCTCTCGGGGCGAAGGGATCGGATCCCTGATGGTCGTCACACCGCATGCCCTCGCCGGCGCCTTTGCCTCCCGCCTCGCCCGCAGCCCTCGCGGGGCGCTCGCCGCCGGCGTGATCAGCCACTTGGCCCTCGACCGCATCCCGCACACCGATTACCGGCTGGGCAACCGCAAAGCGCTGCTGCTCGACCTCGCCGCGGCGACCATCCTCAGCACAGCGCTGGCCCGGCGCCGCGGCTTGTCCGCCGCGGGAGCGTTCGGCGGTGTGCTTCCAGACCTGATGATGGTGGCGGAGCTGCGCACCGGACTGCGAGTCACCCTGCCGCTGCACCACGCCAACCACACATCGATCGAACCCCCGGTCGTGATCGGCGTGCTCACCCAGGTGATTACCGTCGGGGCGCTGCTGAGCCGCCTGCATCGACCGTAGGGCGACGGACGACGTTGTGGACCAACCTCGATCTGATTTGCGATTGACAAGGAGACCGTTCAGAGGATGATCTAAACGCGAGCGCTAACGAGCACACGAAAGAGCGGGAGGATGCTGATCGGGGCCAGCTCGCCGGTACCTTTCGATCTGGTCCGGCTGAAGGCAGACTTAGAGGCGCTTCGCGGGATGAATGCTGCGCTGCGTGAGACCTTCGCGCGGAATCAGCACACGGCCGCTCGCGCGCGTCGCGAGGCAGCCCGCATCCGGTTGAAGTCCGCGCGCCTTCGTGGCGAGCTGGTTCGCGCCCAGCGTCCGCCCGAACCGGCCGGCTACCCCATGGGCCGACGCCTTGCCGAGGTACAGCTGAATCTGGAGCGCCCCCACGGGGACTCCGACGCAGGGCCACGGTGAGGGAGCATCCAAGTAAAGCTTGAACGCTCGTCGACCGGCCCATCTCGCACGGCGAGCGGTGCCTCGTTGCGCAGGGCCAGAGCTGTACCTGCTGCTAACCCAGCCGCACGCAGGCGCCCGGCGCCCTAGTTGCCTGAATCAGTGGGCGGGAGCGGGTGTCCGTGAGCGTGGAGATGCACGGGGAGGGCTCCCGCGGGACGCTGTTTCTTGTCCTCACGGTCGGCGTAGCGGTCGTAGATCGCGACTATCTCCTGCATCATCGCGGTGAGCTCTGCAGGCGTGAGATATCTGATGGTGTCGGTCATGAACGCGGCGCGGCGCCACTTCACCGGATAAGTCAGGCGCCGGGACCACCACTCGCGTATCCGGCTCAGGGCGCGGTCTACGACCGTCCGCTCGAGCGCCTCGCCGGCAGCCGCGGTCTCCGGGTCCGCCATGTCGGTTTCGAAATAACTCGTGCGTCGCCACGGGCGGCTGCGCCCGCGACCCTCGCCGGTCTCCTCCACGAAGCCATACTTGGCCAGCGTCTGCAGATGCCACGACATGTTCCCCGGGCTTTCACCGAGCAGCTCCGCCGCCCGAGTGGCAGTGATCTCTCCGTCGCGCCCAATCGCCTCCAGGAGCGCCACGCGCAACGGGTGCGCCAGCGCCCGCATGGCTCGCGCGTCGGTGATCACCTGACGGCGCTGTCGCGAGCTGGGCATCAGCGCCGGCCGCGCGGGGATGGATGGTTAGTTGCGCTCCGAGGCACGGCGAGCCGAAGACCGATATCGACGAGCAGCCAGCCGGTTCCGTGCCTGGCGGCCCCGGCCATTCGGTACCGGAGTTTGTCGCTGCGGTGACGAGCTCGTGACGGGGCGCTTTGCCGCAGCGCGATCACACGATCTCGAGCCAGGAGTTCAACCAAGGCGGGGTTCTGGTACACGACCTCTCCCTTGTGACAAGGAATCTTGTCACAAGAGCAGTTGTCGCAAGAATTCTTGTCAAGCTCCTACCCTGCAGGAATCGAGAAGCACCGGACACGGGCCGGAGGTAGATTGAGCGCGCCTGCGTAGCCACCATTAGACCCACGACGTTGGAGTGAGCATGTCGAGTTCTTCCGAACAGGGCATCAAGATCGTGCTGCATCCCGTGTCCGACCTGGAGGCGGCCAAGGCGGTGTACACCGCCCTGCTCGGCATCGCGCCGCAGGCCGACTCGGCCTATTACGTCGGCTACGACGCCGGGGGCCAGCACATTGGGCTCGTTCCGGGCGGTGGACCGCAGGACATGACCTCACCGGTGGCCTACTGGCAGGTGCCGGACATCGAGGCGAAGCTGGCCGAGGTGACCGCGGCCGGTGCAACCGTGAAGGAGCCGACGCGCGACGTTGGCGGCGGCCGCCTGGTTGCCAGCTTCACCGACCCCGATGGAAACGTCCTCGGGCTGGTTCAGGACCCCTGAGTGGCGACTCGCTCCTCCCGCGCTCAGCGCGCTCGCCGGCGTCTCGAGGTTGGGCAAGAGCTCCTCCGGGTCACGACAAGAGCCTAACCGGCCGCCCGCAGGCCGCGATCGAGCATCGCGATCAGCCGCCGATAGGTTTCCTCGAGCGAGATCGGCATCCTGAATCCTCGCTCGTTTTCCAGTGTCACGAAGCCGTGCAGTGTCGATCGGACGAGCCGGACGCCATGGATCGCGTCATCTCCCTCGAGTCCGTAGCCGCGGAGTACGGCGGCGAATACCTCCACCAAGCGGCGGGCGCCGGCGGCAGCGTCACTGTCGGGGTCATCGGGCACTTGCTGCATCGCGGCGTACATGCCCGGATGGGCGCGGGCGAAATGCCGATACACGTCGGCCACGGCCTGCAGTGCGTCACGGCCCGCCCGGCCCGCCGCGGCCGCGGTGACCTCGGCGGTCATCTGAGCTACCGCGTGGGCGCCGATGCGGGCCCGCAGGTCGGTTAGCCCGTCAACGTGTGCGTACAACGACGGCGCGCGTACGCCCAGCCGGTCGGCGAGGCCGGCCAGGGTGAGCTTGTCCAATCCCTCGCTGTCGGCCAGCTCGGCGGCGGCATCGACCACCGACTCCGCGTCGAGTCCCGCGCGCGGCATCAGCGGGCGGCGCGGGCGATGGCAGCGTCCATCCCCGCTCCCGGGTTGCGGGCCGCCGGTCCGTGGCCGACCACCAGAAGACTCGGATCGAGGGAGCGCAACTTCCGCGCGGACTCGAGGTCGGTCTGTTTGTCATAGGTGGCCATCGCGGCCAGCGGGAACCGCCAGTAGAAGTGGTTCGACACGGCTGTCGTTCCGTAGGAGGTGAAGACGTCTCCGGCGATCAACGACCGGTCACGGGTGTCGAGGAAGGCGACGTGACCGGGCGTGTGGCCGGGACTCGCCACCACCTCGAGGCTGCCCACGCGATCGCCCGGCTGAAGGCGCACGTCCGGGACGGTACTGAGCTTCGGCCAGCTGCCGGTGAGCTTGCCCTCCACGACTGTCTCGCCCGCGTGGATGCGCGCGTCGATCTCTGGCATCAGCGCCTGAGCGCCGGACCCGAGCGCCGATTTCAGCTCATCCAACGAGCCGA
Organism: Solirubrobacteraceae bacterium; assembly: GCA_035625625.1. Lineage (GTDB taxonomy): Bacteria > Actinomycetota > Thermoleophilia > Solirubrobacterales > Solirubrobacteraceae > Palsa-465. Next base: position 12,738 of record DASPPG010000226.1, on the reverse strand, counting down.
CATGATCGGCGTGCCCGTGCGTCAGCGCGATCCGCTTGATTTCCCCGCCCGCTTGATGAGCCGCATCGATCAACGCCGCGCCGGTCCTGGGAATGGTGGTGTCGACCAGCGTGAAGCCGTCATCCTCGCGCACCAGGTACGCGTTCACGAATCGATAGCGGGTGAGCTGGATCAGGTTGTCGGTGATCGACTGGGTCTTCATGGTTCCTCCGAGGTCTCGTTGTCTAAGCTAATTAGGAATTTACCTAATGGCCTTAGGCAAGTCAAGACCCACTCGCCGCGTCGCAAGACCGCTGGCGCCCTTGGCAACCGTGGGCAGATGCGTCACAGTTCTTCCGACAGCAGCAAGGACTGGTCGGTGCGAAGGTGGGAACAACGGTGCAGCGCGCCCCCAGTACCCGGCGATCGGGCCGGGTGTTGGCGCGCATGCTCGCGCCCCTAGTCCTCCTTGGGATCGCGGCGGCAATCGCCGTCATCGTCAGCTCCGCCAGCTTGGGCGGGCGACCTGCGTCCGATGGATCGCGCGCTGCCGCAGGGCACCGGCTACCTCCGTACTGGATCGTCCGGCCCGGGGATACGTTTGCGGAGATCTCCGTGCGGACCGGCTTATCGGTCCAGCTACTGCAGGCCTATAACCCGACCGTCAACGCGTTCGCTCTCACCCCGGGGGAGCGCCTCAACCTCTGGCAATACCCGCCCAAGCCGCCAAAGCCCAAGCCGACGCCGCCGGGACCGATGTTCTGGGTCGTTCAACCCGGCCAGTCGTTCGGCTCGATCGCAGCCACCACCGGCATCAACATCGTCACCCTGGAACAGCTCAACCCGCGGCTGAAGCCTGCGACGCTCCAGCCGGGTGAGCGGGTGCGACTTCGTCACTGAGTCGCCAGGCGCGACGCGCGTGTCGCTCGTCTCCCGACCGGCGACAAGACAACTCGATCCTTGCGCATCGCTCATGTGTAGACAACGAAGCCGGTCCGCGACCGGCGTAGCCTCCGCGGTATGCACCCTCCGCTCTGGCTGCAATGGGTCCTGTCGATCGTGGTCGCCGTCGCCGCCATCTTCGCGCTTGTGCGCTTCGTCCAGAGCAACACCGCTAACCAGATCACAACGGAGAGTCCGGCCGGTGAGGTGCGGCAAAACCAGGAGGCCGAGGCCCTGGTGGCCGAGGACCAGACGCCTCACACGCTCCGCCTGCCACGGCACACCGCTCCAGTCGCGGCGCTCAACCGAGCCATCCGCGCGGACATGACGACGATGATCGATCAGGGATCGCTCGACGGACCCCTACAGCAGTCCTCTTGCGCTCCCACGGGACCCACCGGCAAAGCCGGGCAGAGGTTCCGGTGTACCGTGTCGGCCGCGGGGGTCAGCTACCCGTTCGTCGGCGTGGTCGACGCCCGTTCCCGGACCATCGTCTACTGCAAGCGGGATCCACCGCCGGTTCCGTCGCAAAACGTTCCTCTGAGTCCTCGCTGCACGGCCTAAGGCGTCGCCACTGTCGATGTGCGTTCGTACCCTCGGGTAACCCGGTAAAGACCATGGCACCGACAGGAGGCAGGCCCGAGATGAAGACGATCGGAACCGAGGAGCACTTCGTCACCGACGAGGTCGTTGCGGCGTGGAGCCGGCTTGACCCGGACGCGCACGATGACGCTCAGGCCAGCGTCCCTCCAGGGGAGATGGGCGAGCGCCTGCGCGAGGTTGGAGAGCGCCGGATCGCGGAAATGGACGCGGCAGGTCTCGACATCCAGGTGATCTCGCTCACCGCGCCTGGCCTGCACAGCCTCCCCGCTGACGACGCCACTCGTCTTCAGGCCGAGACGAACGACCACATCGCCGAGCTCGTGGGTGCCCATCCGGACCGGTTCCAGGGCTTCGCCACCCTCGCCATGCCGGCGCCCGCCGCAGCCGCCGGGGAGCTCGAGCGCGCGGTCACGAAGCTCGGCCTGAACGGAGCTCTCCTGTTCGGGCGCACCGGCGAGCGCAACCTTGACCACCCCGACAACTGGCCGATCTTCGAAGCCGCCGCCTCGCTCCGCGCCCCGTTGTACATCCACCCGCAGCTCCCACAGCCGCGGGTGCGGGCGGCGATGTATTCCGGCTTCGACGAGGCCATCGACAACGCGTTCGCCAGCTTCGGCATCGGCTGGCACTACGAGACCGGCGTGCAGTTCCTCCGGCTCGCGCTCGCCGGCGTGTTCGACCGCTTCCCGGAGCTTCAAGTCCTCCTTGGCCACTGGGGCGAGGTCGTCCTGTTCTATCTCGACCGGGCCGATGGACTGGCCATGCAGGCCCAGCTCCCCCATTCGTTCTCCGATTACGTTCGCCGAAACGCCTACATCACCGCCGGCGGCGTCTACAGTCAGCGCTACCTGCGGTGGGCGGTCGAGGTGGTCGGTGTGGAGCGCATCCTGTTCGCGACCGACTACCCATATCGGCCTGGACCCGACGGTGGCGTCGCGCACTTCCTCGACGCCGCGGGGCTCGACCGAGAAGACCAGGAGCGGATCGCCGCCGGCAACTGGGATCAGCTTGTGACCGGCATCCGGCGCTAGTTTCGGCCAACCGCAGGCCCTTCCACGGCGGCGCCGGCCGATACCCGCGATAGGTTTCTCGGCGCATGCGGTTCTCCGATGGTCTCGACTGTGCGTACGGCGAAAATGCCTGGCAGGCGCCCGCTCGGTTCGTGGCGGGCGAGGACGACGGCGACGCGCTTTCTCTGAGCCGGTTCGAGCTGATCGAGGGAAGCACTCCGAGCTACAACAACCTCGCTGAGATCGACCGCCAGCTTCAGACGGTCACTCATATCGCTGCAGCCTTGGATCTCGCCGGAATGCCCGAGGCACGTATCGCCTGCGGAAGCAAGCATGGAAACCCATGCGGCGCGGCGTATGCCAGCGATCCCGCAACCGCGCTCCGGCGGATGGTTACGGGCGACACGCGGGCGATCTTTGGCGGTGTGGTGATGACCAACTTCGCGATCGACGGGACTGGCGGCGAGATCCTCGTGAGCCACGAGACGGCGGTGACGCGGCTTCTGGACGTGGTGATCGCCCCATCGTTCACACCCGAGGCGGTCGAGCTGCTGGCGCGCAAGCACGGCAAGTGCCGGCTCATCATCAACCCGGCGCTTGCGTCGCTTGACCGCGACAGCCTCGAGCAAGCGCCGCGGCGTCGTCACGTCCGAGGCGGTTTCCTCGAGCAGCCGAATTACACGCTGGTGCTCGATCTCGATCGCGCCGAGGTTCTCGCTGAGCGAGAGCTCTCCGAATCGCGGCGACGGGACCTCCTGCTGGCATGGGCCGTCGGATCCACGAGCAATTCCAACACGGTGACGCTCGTCCGCGACGGACAGCTGATCGGCAACGGCGTGGGCCAGCAAGACCGGGTCGGCGGCGTCGAGCTCGCCGTCCGGCGAGCAGTCTCCGCCGGACACATCACTGCCGGGGCCGTCGCGTATAGCGACAGCTACTTCCCATTCCCCGACGGACCCGAGCTGCTCATCGAGGCCGGCGTCGACGCGGTGCTCTGCACGACCGGATCGGTCAGAGATGACGACGTCCGTCGCACCTTCCTCCGAGCGAACGTGACGCTCGTCCAACTACCTGATACGGCTGCGCGAGGATTCTTCGGTCACTGACTCGACCCGTCGCCGACCTGCCACCGCACCCGCTGCGCATCCGATCGTGCGTGATTATTCGGAAATTGCTGGGTTGGTTAGCAACCCCTTTCTATGAGAAGCGTTTTCGGCATTTGCTGCCCGGGTAGCGAGCGTCCGGTGTCGGTGGACCGGACGCATCGCTTGTGGCACAAGGCCCTGGATGCCCACGCGCGAGCTGTGCACGCGCACGAGGTCGCTGCGGCATTGTCTGCGCGGATGGGCGACACGCCGCGGGCCGCGACCGAGTCGCGCCGGGCTAATACGGAGCGGCTTGCCTACGCCCACGCGGCGGCGAAGCATCCCGAGTGGTCGGCCGATGTCTCGTTGACGCTGATGGATCGTCGTGCGGCAGGCCTTGGCGCCGGCGTCCTCCGTCTCGACCCGGACAGGCCTTAGCTCGAAAACAGCGCCCGCAGCCGTGCGAGCCGCGGCCGTCTCGAGCGCACGTCAGACCCGTGGAGCTGCCGAGCGCGGACCAGCAAAAGCTGGACGAGCGCGCCGGTCGGCTCGTACGGATTGGCGATCGTGCGGAAGTCCGACAGCGACACCGCGGCGGCCGCCGAACCCCCGACTTCGGCGATCAGCACCGGGCCCGCCAGGGGCCTCGCTCCGTCCAGCTCGGCCAGCCACGCGAGCCGCCGTGCGTCGTCGGGAAAGGCGGTGCGGAGGGTGACGGTGGATTGCCTGCCCGCGAGCCGCTCCCCCGGCTCCGGGCGGGCGGCCGCGCGGGCGGCCGCGGCGCGGCGCAGGTCGGCGGCGCGCTCGCGGGCGAGCACGAGCGCGAGCTGGGGGTGGCACACGTCGCCGCTACCTCCGTGCCGCTGGTTCGAGGATCCGGTCGCCATGCGAGGCAGGTTCGGGCCCGCACCCCAGTTCGAGGTCTCGATGCGGATGGGCGTACAGCGTCTCGAGCCGTGCGATCTCCGCCCGTGCCAGCGCCCGCTCCGTCTCCGGCGTGAACGGGACGCCGGTCCTGATCTCGAGCAACCGTCGCTGCACGTATTCGATCTCGGTCGCGATCTCTCGGAGGCGACGGAGGATGCGGCGGGCACGCGAGCTCATGCCGCGCGCTCCCGCATGGACTCCACGAACGCCGCGGCAACCAGGTCGCCACGGCCGCCGCGGTCGACCTCCGGATGCCACTGCAGGCCGAGCGCGAATCGGCGGTCGTCGCGCTCGACCGTCTCGATCAGGCCGTCCGGCGAGGTCGCGACCACGCGTAGATGCCGACCGAGCCGCCTGATCGCCTGGTGATGCTCGCTGTGCACGCGCACCGAGCGACCGATGATCCGCCGCAGCGAGCCGTCGGCTTCGGTCTGGATCACGTGTTCGCCGGCGTCGTGATCGACGCCGGCGACCCCGTCCCGCACGACGTCCTGGTACAGGCTGCCTCCGGCGGCGATGTTGAGCAACTGATGCCCGCGGCACACGCCGACGACCGGGAGGCCGATCGCCAGCGCCGCGTTGAGGGCCGCGATGTCGAGCCGGTCCTCGCTCAGGTTGGGCTCACCCCGCGGCTCCACCGGCGTCTCGCCGTACAACCCCGCATGAACGTCTCGCAGCCCGCCGGTGACCACGAGTCCGTCGGACACCGCCAGCTCCCGCTCGGTCGGCGCCACCTGGGTCTGGCGCACGCGCGCGCCGGCCTGCTCGAGCCAGCGGACGTACGGCGCCGGGGGCTCGTCGCGGACGACCAAGACCACGAGCGGCGTCGTGTCAGCACGCATCGCGCGGTACGCGTCGAGGAACGCTCCCCGCGCTCTACTCACACGCTTGCGCGCCGCCTCCTCGGTGCTGTCGAGCAGCTGTGCGATCTCCGCGTGCGTGAACCCGGCATCGAACCGGAGCAACAGCACGAACCGCTCGTGCGCGCTCAACCGTGCGAGCGCCCCGCGCGCGGCGTCGGGCGCGCTGGCCTCTTCCACACTCACGTGCAGATGATCCAGCTGGTCGATCGGGGCCACGCGCCGGCGGCGCCGGCGGCGCAGCTCGTCGACGGCGAGGTTTCGGGATGTGCGGCGCAGCCACGCCCGCTGTTGGGTGGAGTCGAGCCCCGTGGGCAGGCCCAGCCACGCCCGCGCGAAGGCCTCTTGGGCCAGATCTTCGGCCGTGTGATGGTCGCCGCCGAGCAGCAAAGCCAGCCGGGAGACCAGCGTGCTGCGCTCGGTCTGAATTAGCGTCTCGAGTGTCATCACCTCTAAGACGATTGAGAGTGGCAGAACCGGACAAGCGGACGCCCAGATCGTCGGCGCCGTCGGCGATGATCATGTTGTGCGCGATGAACTGACGGCGGCGGCTCAACACGAGGTCCCTCGAATTCCAGCCTCGGCGGGCGCCCTGATCTTCGATCGTGCAGGGCGACTGCTCGTTCTGAAACCGAACTACAAGAAGGGCTGGACCATCCCCGGCGGCCAGATTGACCCGGGCGGAGAGTCCCCGTGGGAGGCATGCCGCCGTGAGACACAGGAGGAATGCGGTCTTGAGATCACCGCCGGCCGGCTGGTCTGCGTCGACTTTCTTCGGCCGAAGCCAGATAGGCCCGGAGGGGTTCGATTCCTCTTTGACTGCGGCGCGTTTGCCGATGAGCCGCTGGCCGCGATCAAGCTGCAAGAAGAGGAGATCGAGGAACACCGGTTTGCGGAGCTCAGCGAAGCGACCACGCTTCTGAGCGGGCCGCTACGCCGGCGCGTGTCAGCGGCGATGGGCACGAAGCGCTGCGTCTACCTCGAAAACGGCCGGCCCGTCCCCGGTCTGTCGGACTGACCGAAGCTCGAGTGCTGGCTCGCCGAGTGCACGTCGGGCCCGATCGTGGGGATGCTGGCGCTCGACGCCGATTGGATTGACCAGCTACACGTGGATCCGGAGCTCACGCGCGGCGGGATCGGGGCCGAGCTGATCGGCGTGGTCGAGCGCGAACGACCCGACGGGCTGCGCTGGGGCCCCGGCTGTGGCCTGACAGCGGTCCCCGCGATGCTCGATGTGCAATGTTCCCGGTCATGCTTGAGGGCATCACCGCGCTCCTGATCGACCTTGACGGCGTCCTCTATGTCGAGGAGCAGCGCGTCCCCGGATCTGTGGAAGCGCTGCAGCGTTTGCGCGACGGCGGCCTCGCGCTGCGCTTCGTGACCAACACAACCGCGTACTCGCGCGAGCGAACCTTCCAGAAGCTGGGCCGCCTCGGCTTCTCAGTCGCCGACCCCGAGCTCGTGACTCCCGCCGCGCTCGCGGTCCGGCACTGCCGCGAGCGCGGTCACCGGCGCGTCGCGCTCGTCATGAATGAGGAGGTCAAGCGCGACTTCGCCGAGCTCCAAGAGACGGCCTCCGAAGCCGATGCCGTGATCGTCGGAGACCTCGGCCCCGCGTTCGGCTACGACGTGCTCAATCACGCATTCCGGCAGGTTATGAACGGGGCTGAGCTGATCGCCCTGCAGAAGAACCGCTACTGGATGCGGGCCGACGGGCTCTCGCTCGACGTCGGGCCGTTCGTCGCGGCGCTCGAATTCGCCACCGGCGCCGAGGCCTACGTCGTCGGCAAGCCCGCGCGAGCTTTCTTCGCGGAGGTGCTCTCCGATCTCGGCACCAGCGCGGCCGCCACCGCGATGATCGGCGACGACATCGAGTCCGACATCGGCGGCGCCCTGAATGCCGGTCTGGCGGCGATCCTGGTACGAACCGGCAAGTACCGCGAGCAGCAGGTCCGCGAATCCGGGATCGAGCCGACCATCGTCGTCGACTCGATCGCCAACGTGCCGGCGCTTGTCACGTGACGTATCTCACTGGTCGCGGTCGCCGTGCGGCTCGACGCCGGTGCCCGCCTCGACCGGGTCTTCCAGGAAGTGATCGAGCAGCACCGCATCAAACTGCGTCCCCCGTCCTCGGCTCGAGAAGCTGCTGGCGCACGATGTGGTGCTCCACGCGGACAGCGGCGGCAAGGCCCCCGCCGCCAAACGTGCGCTCCATGGCCGCGACAGGGTGGCGCGGACGCTGATCGCGGGACAGCGCGCCGGCGCCCGTTTCGGCGGCTTCACGTCGGGCCGCCGGCAGGTCAACGGGCAACCGGGTGCGCTGTTTTTCGATCGCGACGGCCGGTTGGCCGGCGTGGTGATTCTCGACGTAGCCGATGGCCAGATCCAGGCGGTGAGCTCGATCGTCAACCCCGACAAGCTGCGGCACCTCGGGCCGGTGTCAGACCTGCGCGCACTCCTGGGCTTGCGGTCTCGTTCGTGAGCCCCTACTGTCGCGCGGGATGAGTAGCGAGCTGCCGGATGTCGGCGCGTTCGCCACAGGCTTCTCGGAGTTCGTCGAGAGGATGAATGCCGCGGCTCGCGGTCGGGATTCGGCGTTCGTGGCGCGCTTGCGCGACCACCTGGGTGTGGACCCGAGGGCGGTGCCGTCGACCAGCGCGGAGTTCGCGCCGACTGATCATCCGAATCTCCAGCTCGCCCTGGACGCCGTGCTGCCGGAGGCTGAGCTGGTCGGGTTCTCGGGGATGCATCCGGGGTTGATGATGCTGGGGCTGTCGGGCTTGCTCAGCGGGCATGCGATGGCGGGCTCGATCGAGGTCGGCCCCGTCCAGTACACGGACATCGAGGTCGGCGGTGGCCGGGTGGTTAGATGCGTATCCGCCGGCGTGTTCCTGGCCAGCCGCGACGGGTCGCCGCTGGCGTTGGTTCTCTCGGCGTCGGAGAGACCGTTCGGGTCAAGCCAGCTGCGTCTCGAGGGTGTCGCGCCCGAGGAGGGGCTCGTCTCGGCCGCGCTTGCCGACCTGCGGGCGGCGATGCGCGAGCGCAACGTATATCGCGGTCAGGTGATCTCAATGCACGGTGGCGAGCAGGGGCGAGTCAGCGTCCGGTTCCACGGTCTTTCGCCGATCCCGCGTGAGGCCGTGGTCTTGCCGGACGGAATCATCGAGCGGCTCGAGCGGCACACCATCGGCGTGGCCGCGCATGCGGACCGGCTCAAGGCCGACGGCCGGCAGCTGAAACGCGGGGTGCTGCTCCACGGGCCACCCGGCACCGGCAAGACGCTCACCGTCAACTACCTGCTAGGCGCGATGGCCGGTCGCACGACGGTGTTGCTGACCGGCCGCGCGCTGGGGCTGGTCGAGCCGGCGGTCGCGATCGCACGTGAGCTGACCCCGGCCACCGTGGTGCTCGAGGACGTTGACCTGGTCGCGACCGAGCGGACCATGCCCTCGGCGCACGCTGGGATTCTGTTCGAGCTGCTCAACCAGATGGAAGGCCTGGCCGACGACGCTGACCTACTGTTCCTGCTGACCACCAACCGAGCCGATCTGATCGAGCCCGCGCTCGCGACCCGGCCCGGCCGCGTCGATCTCGCGCTTGAGATCCCGCTCCCCGACGAGGCGGCCCGCGGCGAGTTGATCAAGCTCTACGCCCGGGACACCCCGCTCGATGGGCCGACGACCGAGCATCTCGTTGCCCGGACGGATGGGCTGACCGGAGCGTTCATCAAGGAGCTCATGCGCCAGGCCGCGTTGCGCGCCGCGCTCGAGGAGCGGTCATCGACGAGCGCTGATGCGATCGCAGCACTCGACGAACTGCTCGAGGAGCGCTCCACCCTGACCCGGCGACTCCTCGGCCAGGGCGCCGACGGTGCGAACGCTCCGCAGGGCGGCCCCGCGCCGTACCCGGCGATGCTGCACGCCTTCGGGGCAGCAGGCATCCCGGTTCCGGAATTCGGCGACCAGTAACAGCCTCGCCCGCCGCAACCCGGCCTCGCCGTCGAGCGCGAATTCCAGAGGAGGGAAACCGGGCGGAAACCGCCGTTCGCGTAGAACCGGTGCGCACACCGGACGGACCTAGAGGAAGAAGAAGATGGAAGACAGGATCGATTCACGGCAGCCGAGCCGTTCACGGCGCGTGCGTGTGCTCGTCCTCGCAACCCTCGTGAGCGGGGTCCTCGTGACGGCATGCGCGGGAAGCTCGAGCAGCCCGACGACTTCGGGGTCGAGCACGGCGAGCGCGGGCTCCGCGACAAGCGCCTCAACCGCCGCGGACGCGACGAGCCCGGCATCGAGTGCGACGAGCGCCGGTGGATCGGCGGGGCTCGCGTTCTCTAGGTGCATGCGCGCCAATGGCGTGCCCAACTTCCCAGACCCGCAGCGCGGGGGCGGCTTGCTCTTCAACGTGAGCAGCATCAATGTCGCAGCGCCGGCGGTCAAGGCGGCGCAGGCCAAGTGCCACAACCTTCTGCCGGGCGGAGGCCCGCCGAGCCCGGGCTCGACGACGCACCCCTCCGCGCAGACGCTGGCGAAGCTGCTCAGGGTCGCGGTGTGCATGCACCGGCACGGGATCTCACAGTTCCCCGAGCCGAGGACCTCCGTTCCGTCCGACCCGTTCGGCGGCGGCAGGGGCGTCGTAACCGATTACGACGGAGCGATCCTTCTGTTTCCGAGCACGCTCAACCTCCAGGCGCCGGCCTACACGCAGGCGGCGGCCGCGTGCGGCCCCCTTGCCGAGAAACTCGCCCGCGGCCCGCACGGATGAAAACCCCAGGAGACGGCAAGGAGACCACATGACAGCGCTGGTTTCCGCTGTTGTCGGCGCGTCGTCTACGAGCCGCTGGACGTCGTTCAAGAACGGCTGGTCGGACGCAGGCTGTGATGCGTGGGTCTTGCCCGGCACTGGGGGCGTGGGCGTCTTGCTCGCACCGTTCGTCCTCGCCCAGCCCTTCGCCATCGCGGCGTGGCCGTGCGTCTGGGCGTGCGGTCTTGCGGCCAGGGCGGCGGTGCCGGCGAGCGCGCCGACTATGACGAGCGCAGCGAGCGCACCCACCGCGGTGTAGCGGAGCCGGACCGACCTGTTGTTCTGACCCTTCACCTCGGCCTCCTCTCGGTATGGCCGCCGGGGCGGCGCCTTGGGTTCAGGATCGTGCGGCAACCTGAGATCAAGCTGAAGGGCGGCGGTTCTTCAGCCGATCTTCAGGAAACGTCGGGGACAATCGCTTACGCGATGGATGAGCCGATCGGTCGAGTCGTGGTGATCGAGGATGAGCAACCGGTACGTGATGCGGTAATCGGTGCGCTTCGCGCGGAACGATTCACCGCCACCGCGTTCGACGATCTCACCCACCCCGGAGACGTTCTGGCCGCCGCGCCCGATCTGGCGATCCTCGGCGTGCTCTTGCCCAGCGGGAACGGCTTTGAGCTGGCGAGGTTGCTTCGGGAGCGGCACGAGCTGCCGATCATCTTTCTCACCGCCCGAGACGCCGTGGCCGACCGCGTCGCGGGACTCGAACTGGGCGCCGACGATTACTCGGTGAAGCCGTTTGCGCTCGAGGAGCTCATGGCGCGCGTGCGGGCTGTGCTGCGACGGCGAGGCGCGATCCCGCAGGTCCTGGAGGTCGAGCGGCTGCTCGTCGATGAAGAACACGGGTACGCGACACGCGCCGGCCGGGACCTCGGGCTACGGCCACGTGCGATCCGTCCCCAAACGGCGGCGCCCGGTTCACGCTGCGACTACCAGCCGACTCCTAGGCGATGTGCATTAGCATCGCCGGCCATGCGGCAAGTGGGCGGCGCGAAATCGTTTCTGGGTGGGCTACTAAGGGCCGGAGTGCTAGTCGGCGCGGTCACCCTCGCATACGGTGCGCTGGCGGCCGCCTCCGCGGCCGCGGTGCCTGACTTCGGCAACCCCAGCGGGCACTTCTATGTGCCGCCCGCCGGCCGCGCGGTCAATACCAGACACCCCAACCACGTGATCGGGAACGGCAGCCCGGCCACCTGCACGTCGGCCGCGGTGGTGCGCGACGTGGCCGCGGGCGGCGTCATCACGTTTAACTGCGGGCCCAAGCCGGTCACCATCGTGATGAGCACGACCGCGAGCGTGATCAAGACCCGGCGCCTCGTCGTCTTAGACGGTGGCGGTCTGATCACCCTGAGCGGTGCAGGCAAGCGCCGAATCCTGTACTCGGACACCTGCGCAGGCACCTGGTCGACCGATGACTGCGTCGACCAGCCGTATCCGCAGATCGTGGTGCAGAACATCACCTTCGAGGACGGCTACAACAGCACGCATCAGGCCACGTGTACCGCCAACGTCCCGGCGTGCTGGTACGGCGGGGTCGACGGCGGAGGTGCCGTCTACGTCGAGGGCGGCCAGTTCCGAGCCGTCAACTCACGGTTCGTCGACAACCACTGCTACGCCTACGGCCCTGATCTCGGCGGAGGCGCGATCCGCGCCCTAGCTCAGTACGAGAACCGCCCCGTGTACATCACCGGCGACACGTTCAGCGGCGGCCGCTGCTCCAACGGCGGTGCACTGAGCAGCATCAGCGTCCAGTGGGACGTCATGAACAGCGAGTTCACGAATAACAAGGCCATCGGGTGGGGAGCCAACCCGGCCTCGCGCGACACACCGGGCGGCGGCAGCGGCGGCGCGATTTACCTCGACGGCCAGGACGACAACGTGCTGATCGCCGGCACCGTAATGGACAACAACAGTGCCAGAGAGGGCGGCGGTGCGGTCTTCGACGTCGTGGACACCGGCTGGGGCGCGCTGACCTTCAACGAGTCGGATCTGCACGACGACATCAGCGGACAGTTCCAGACCTTCCCCGGCGTCTACTACGACATCGACGGGCACGACAGAGCCCCGGTGATGATCAAGTCCAGCGACAGCTGACTGGTTCGCCACTTGCGGCCGGGCAGGGCTTCGTCTCACGCTTTCGGGGCCGCTCTCGGGACTGGTCTCCGGGCTGGTCTCCGGGCTGGTCAACACCACCCGACAGGTCGGGGGCGCTCATCGCCAGGCGTCTCGCGGAAGCTCGAGGTAGCTCGCCAGGCCGTGACCGAAGGACCAATCCTCGCGTTCGTTCTCGATCATGACCACCGCGAGGTTCTCGGTTCGCATCCCGGTGCGCTCCGCCAGCAACCCGGCGAGGCGCCGGTAGAACGCCTGCTTGGCATCGGTTGCCCGTCCCGCGGAGAGCGTGATCCGGATCAGCAGAAGCCCCTCGTCACGGTCGATGTCGAGGTAGTTCGGGTCGAACCTTAGATATCCCGGCCGGCGTTCCGTAATGATCTGAAATCGGTCGCGCTGTGGGACGTCGAGCAC
>DASPPG010000225.1:0-4929 GCA_035625625.1 Solirubrobacteraceae bacterium | reverse complement strand
CTCAGCGGTCGGCTCGGACGTCCCGGCTGGCTCAAGCCGCAACGTCCCTCGCAATCCGCGCGAAGCAGGGCTTGTGGCGGCCCGCTTGCGAGGTACGTCCGGGTAGGAAAGTGGGCCCCGCGCGATCGCAATCGTGACGGTGGGATCGGCTCGACCCGAGTTGGCGACCGGAGGAGCGAACGGCTCGGTGTCTGTGAAGCGAACAGCTAGCCTTCGCACATGGCGATTGGGGTGCAGCGAGAAGTGCTAGCTGGGATGTTGAGGGAATATGGCGAGGATGATTTGGCAGAGCGTGCGCTGTCACTGTCGGATGACGAGTTAGCTCGTATCGGGACGCTGGGCGGCTACTACGCGTTCTCTGAAGACGCAATGGCGCTTGGAGGCAGCATGGGCGGCGCCAGAGCGTTGTCGCTGGCCACGATCGATGTGCTCGAGGGCACCGGCCGTGACCTGCGCCGTCACCACAGTGAGCGGGAGGTGTCGTGGGGATTCTCAGAGGAGCCGGACGCGAATGACCGAGCCCGAGACCGAGAGCTTCGACGTCATGCCGCGGAACGTCAGATACCTGCTGACCAGAGCAAGCGAGTCCTGGACATTCTTGATCCTCCGGCGTGGGATCCGGCACCGCCGGACGCAACGTTTCTGATCAAGCGGTGTCATGAGTTGCGGACCAAGCCACTGAGAGATTTCACGGTCGAAGACCTACGCATAATGATCGGGCAGCAGATCGCTTTAGATCATCTCGTCGGGCTCGCGATCGACCGACTGCGATCGGACCCGCTGGTGGAAGGCGATTGCTACCCGGGAGATCTGCTGGCCAGCGTGCTTCGCGTCGACACTGCTTTCTGGGAACCGTCCCTAGATCTAGAGGTTGAGGCGCGCAAACTGGCTGAGAGCCTCCGCGACCGATTGGGCCTAGAGTCAGGACTCCGCGAGCTCATCGAGACATTCATCCGGGACCATCCAGCTCGATCAGCCGCTCGCTTTAGCGACTAGATCGTCAGCGTCCGTCGAGATACCCGTGCACACACGAAGGCGATTATGCGCAGCTGCGCATAACTGCCTTCGTGCTCGCGCGCGTATCCGGCGCCGACGGTGTCCGCATGGCTGCTGCCCTTGTCCGACACCCGCAGTCTCAGATGTCAGTTCGCGCTTGGCGAGGGCCGCTGCTTGTCGCGCGATGCGGGAGCGAGTCCGCTCTGCTCGCTCGCTCGGTCGATGGCGGTGGTTGGCCTTGTTGGCGGACCGGTGCAGAGTTACGCTTCCGGGATGGAGGAGTTCGTCGTTCTGTTGGCAGCTCTGGAGCTGGGGTTGTTCACGGTCTGTGTCATGGCTGGGTTTGCCATGGGGCGGCGATCGCACTTCTGGGCTCGTGTATTCGTCGGCTGTCTCTCTTGGCTCGCTATCGCGCTGTCAGTCGGCTCCCTCGTGGCGGAGCATGCGCTCGGTCTCGTGGTGTTCGGGACCTTTATGGCGGCTTTGTTCGTTGTCCCGCCGTTGTCTTGCCAGAGCCTGGATTCCCCACCGGGGGGTGCTGATGACGACGACGGCGGCGGGTCAGGTCCCGATCGACCCCGGCTTCCTCCGAGCCTCCCCGCGGAGGCGTTCCTCTCCCGGATGCTGACCCGTCAGGGATTCGGCTAACACGACCACAGCAGTCGGAAGATCCGTTGCGTGAACCAGTCGCGTTCGCGGGAGCTTAGGCGCGCGCAGCGCCGGCGCCGGCGAACCAGAAGTGCCAACGGCGATCGCGAGACCTCGTCTGGCTTCAGCCGAATATCTGTCGGCGACTACACGCTGCGTTTGCGTTGCGAAACGCGGGGGATCGGCCGGGAAGAGTGCCGCCTTTGATCGAGATGGAGCCGCGACGGCCTCTTGACTCCTTCAGGCGCGGAGCAGTCAGAACGGAATCCCATGACCATGGCGGCGGGGACCTGCTCTTCTTGCCGCACGGGTATCTCGGCACCGCCGTCCGCAGGCGCGCTTAGCGCGGATCTCGGGTCTCGGAGTCGGGCTTCACGACGTCGAAGGCATCGTGACCGGCGACGGAGACGCCCTATCCGCGCAAACGAGGTGCGTCGCCGGTGCCCACGGCATACCCGTGGCGATACCGGAGCAGGTCTGCACGGCGGAGACGGTGTTGTCGGTCTACGCCTGTTGGTGGCACGAGGGAGGCGTGGCTGCTCTGCGCGAACAGCCGGTGGGAGCGCTGTTTGCGTCTTGCGTGGCCTGAGGCGTGTCGTGGCTGGGGGCGCACTGCCGTGCGGTGAGCTGCGCCGCGCTGGTCGTGACCGATCGCGCCGGCGGTGTTGAGGGTGTTGTCGGACGGTGGCAGACTGTGCATGCCGTCGGGGCACCCGGATGGCTGTTGGTGTCCAAGGGCGCCTTTCTCGGACCGGTCCTCGTAGGCGCGGAGCGATGAAGATCTCTCGATTGTCGAACGGGCGGATTGATGGTGGTGGGGTGGGGTTGCTTGAGCGTGAGGGTGAGCTCGAGGTGCTCGAGCGGTTGCTGGATGAGGGCGGTGTTGTTCTCGTGGAAGGCGGGGCGGGGATCGGCAAGACGGCGCTTGTGGACGTGGCGTGTGGGCGGGCAGGGGAGCTGGGCTGGGAGGTTTTGCGGGCGCGGGGTTCGGAGTTGGAGGCGGGGTTTGCCTTTGGTGTGGTGCGTCAGCTGTTTGAGCTGCGCGTGGCGCGGTTGGATGGCGCTGAGCGCGGGGAGGTGCTGGCGGGTCCGGCTGGCGCGGCGTGGCCGCTGTTCTCCGGGGAGGCTGGTGGGGCGTTGGCCGATGACGCGTCGTTTGCGGTCCTGCACGGGCTGTATTGGCTGGCGGTCAATCTGTCGGTCGGCGGGCGGTTGTTGATCGCGGTCGATGACGCGCATTGGGCGGATGAGTCGTCGCTGCGCTGGCTGGCGTATGTCGCCGGGCGGGTGGAGGGGCTGGCGGTGGGGCTGTTGGTGACGGTGCGTCCGGGGGAGCCGGCGTATGAGGAGCCGCCGCTTTTGACGGTGCGGCGGGAGGCCACGGCGGTGGTGCGGCCGAGGCTGTTGACGCAGGCCGGGGTGACGGCGATCGTGCGCGAACGGGCCGGAGGTGCGGTGAGGGGGGAGCTGTGTGCGGCGGTGAAGCGGGTGAGCGGGGGCAACCCGTTCTATGTGCGTGAGGCGCTTCGCGCGGTCGAGTTCGAGAGCGAGGGGCTGGCTGGGCTTGATCCGGATGCCGTGGTGTTGGGCGGGGCCGAGGCGGTGCGGCGGTACGTGACGGTGCGCGTGCGGCGGCTGGGGCGCGAGGCGCTTGGTGTTGCACACGCGGTGGCCGTGCTCGGGGATGGCTGTGAGCTGCGTCACGCCGCGGCGGTCGCCGGCGTTGGGGTGGAGGAGGCGTTGAATTTGGCCGCCGGGCTGGTTCGGCTTGAGGTGCTTCAGTCAGACCAGCCGCCGTGTTTTCTTCACCCGATCGTGCGCCAGGCCGTCGAGGCCTCGCTGGAGAGTGGTGAGCGGGATGCTGCGCATCGCCTCGCCGCGCGGCTGTTGGCTGAGGACGGGGCGCAGCCGGGCCGCGTGGCCGCCCATCTGATGCAGGTTTCACCAGCGGGGGATGATTGGGCGTTGGCGCGGTTGCGAGACGCCGCGCGCGGGGCGTTGGAGAGCGGCGCGCCGCAGGCGGCGGCGGAGCTGTTTGCCCGCGCGCTGGCCGAGCCGCCGCCGCCCGATCAGCGGGTCGAGTGTCTGCGCGAGGCGGCCCGCGCGGAGGCGACGGCGGGTCGGGAGACGGCATGCGCGCTGCTGGAGCAGGCGCTGTCGTTGACGAGCGATCCGCGCGAGCGGGCGCAGATCGCGCTCGAGCTCGCCGACGTCTACGCAGAGTTGATTCTGCCGGTCGAGGCGTTCGACGTGCTCGAGCGGGCGCTGGGCGAGCTCGGCGACGCCGATGAGGCGCTGGCCGCACGGTTGGAGGGCGCGTCAGTGGTCGCCGGCCTGTATGACCCACGCCGCGCGTCACGGGTCGCGCCGGCGCTCGCGCGACTCGCTTCCCGTCCCCTGGCGGGGGCGGCAGCGGAGGCGTTTGAGGTCGGGCGTGGCCTGGCGATGGCGTTCGCGGGCCGGCCGGCGGGTGAGATCGCGCCACTGCTTGAGCGAGCGCTCGCGCGGGCGGAGCCGCGGGCTGAGAACTGGAACACGCGCCGCGTGCTGCTCCGGATCCTCGTCCTCGTCGAAAGCCTCGACGCGGTCGAGGCGGCACTGGAGCCGATGCTCGCCGAGGTGCATCAGTCGGGCAGCGCGAGCGGCTTGGTTGCTGCGTACAGCACGCTCGGCTTTCTCAAGCTGCGCCTGGGGGCGCTGCCCGAGGCCGACGCCGCGACCCGGGTCGCGCTGCGCGTGCTGCGCGAAGGGGATTTCGCGCCAGGGCTTCCGTTCGCGGCGACCACCCTCGCCGACGTCGCGATCGAGGCCGGTGAGCTCGACGAGGCGCAGGAGGTGCTGGGGCTGCTTCCCCAAGAGGGATGGACGCCGGGCCTCGCTACGGTGTTGATCCCCGCCACGCGGGGTCGGCTGCGGCTCGCCCAGGGCCGAGCGGCAGAGGCGCTGTCGGAGTTCGAGGCGTGCGCCGCGATGTTCAGCCCGGAGGTGTGGGGCGTCGAGATTCACGACAACGTCGCCTATCTGATCGATCGCCCGGGCGCAGCACTGGCGCTGTTGGCGCTCGGTGACCGCCCACGCGCCCGCGCCCTGGCGCAAGCGGAGCTCGACGACATGCGCGCCGCCGGAACGCCACGTGCGCTCGGCATCGCCTCGCGCGTGGCCGGTTTGGCCGAGGGCGGTCCGCGTGGGCTTGAGCTGCTACGCGAGTCGGTGGCCGTGTTGGCGGGCTCGCCGGCGCTGCTTGAGCGAGCGCGCTCGTTGGGGGAGCTGGGGGCTGCGTTGCGC
>DASPPG010000224.1:0-4024 GCA_035625625.1 Solirubrobacteraceae bacterium | reverse complement strand
AACAGCTCTTGGGGGGGCTGATCGCGGTGGTGCTCCTGGCCGTCGTGTCGCCTGCCGCGGCCGTGGCGGCGCAGTTCAGCACCCACGGCAGCGTGCAGCAGGTGTACGTGCTCGGCGCGAGTCCCGCCGAGCGGCTGACGCTGCTCGACTCGCGGGGGCGATCGGTGGGCACGGCGGCCGCCGGACCGCTCGGGGGCGCGATCTTCCGCGGCATCGCTCCCGGTCCGGGCTACCGGGTTCTTGCGGCCGGCGGTGGGTCGGAGCCGACGTCGCCGGCGGTCACGGTCATGCCCGATCGCTCGGCGCCACCGAGCACGCAGATCTACGACCAGCGGATCCCGTCCTCCGGCTACGGCTACCTGACCACGCGCGACGGAACCAAATTGGCGATCGACGTCCGCCTGCCCGCCGGCCCCGGCCCGTACCCGACACTCGTCGAGTACTCGGGCTACGGCTACGCCGATCCGGCCGGGGCGGAGAACGGGATCAGCCCGATCGCGACGCTGCTCGGGTTCGCGGTGGTCGACGTGAACATGCGGGGGACCGGGTGCTCGGGTGGGGCGTTCAGCTTCTTCGAGCCGCTCCAGAACCTCGACGGCTACGACGTGATCGAGACGGTGGCTCGGCAGCCGTGGGTGCTCGGGCACCGCGTGGGGATGATCGGGATCTCGTACGGCGGGATCAGCCAGCTGTTCGTGGCCGCCACCGACCCGCCGCACCTGGCCGCGATCGCGCCGCTGTCGGTGATCGACAACACCGCGACGACGCTGTATCCGGGCGGAATCCTCAACACCGGGTTTGCGCTTCCCTGGGCCCAGGGGCGCGACTTCGACGCCGAAGCGGCCTCGCCCGGTCACGGCGAGGCGTGGGCCCTACAGCGGATTCGCGCTGGCGACCGCGTCTGCGCGGCCAACCAGGCCCTTCACCCGCAGGCCGTGAACGAGGTGGCGCAGGTGTCCGCCAACCGCTACTACGTGCCGTCGGTGGCGGGGCCGTTGGACCCAGATACGTTCGTGCACAAGATCCACGTCCCGGTCTACCTGGCCTGTCAGTGGACCGACGAGCAGACCGGCGGCCACTGCCCGGCGTTGGCCGACCGCTTCACGGGCACGCGGTGGAAGTGGTTCACGTTCACCAACGGCGCCCACATCGACTCGCTCGACCCGGTGACCGCGGAGCGGTGGTACGACTTCCTGTCGCTGTTCGTCGCGCACCGGTTGCCTTCGATCTCGCCGGCGGTCCGAGTGCTGGCGCCCGAGCTCTACCAGGTGGCCATGGGGGTGTCTGGCGTCGCGTTCCCGGCGGACGATCCGATCGAGGACGAACCGACGTACGCGGCGTCGCTGGCGGCGTTCGAGGGACTGCCGCAGGTCCGGATCCTGTTCGACAACGGCGCCGGCGGCTCAGCGCCGGGGGCTCCCGAGGCCGGCTTCGAGCAGTCGTTCGCGCGCTTCCCGGTGCCCGGCACGCAGGCGGCGTCGTGGTACCTCGGCGCTGACGGAACGCTCGCCGCCACGGTTCCGCCAGTGCGCGGCGTCGATCTGTTCACCTGGGATCCGCGTGCCCGGCCCCCCACGGACCTCACCGGGAACACCGGCGCCGGCGGCCTATGGGGCGCGACGCCGGACTACCAATGGACGCAGAACCCGCCCGACACCGCGCTCTCCTACCTGACCGCGCCGCTGCCGGCGAATGTGGCGGTCGTCGGCGCGGGCGCGCTGTATGCCTGGATCGAGGCGTCGGTGCCGGACGTCGATCTGCAGGTGACGGTGTCCGAGGTTCGGCCCGACGGTATGGAGACGTTCGTGCAAAGCGGGTGGTTACGGGCCAGCGAGCGCAAGCTCGACCGCGCGGCGAGCACCCTGCTCGAGCCGGTGCTCAGCCTGCGACGGGCGGACGCGGCGCCGCTCCCGCACGGGCGCTTTACCGAGGTCACGATCCCGTTGTATTACGAGGGCCATGTGTACCGGGCGGGGTCGCGGATCCGGATCACGATCTCGGCTCCCGGCGGGGATCAGCCGACGTGGGCGTTTGCCGACCTGACGCCCGGTGCCGGCCGGCGGCCGACCGTGCGCCTCGCGCATTCGCCGTCCATGCCTTCGCGCCTCGTGCTGCCGGTCGTGCCCGGCGTGGCCGTGCCGACCGGCCTGCCGCCGTGCCCGGGGTTGCGCGGCGAACCGTGCAGGGCCTATAAGCCGATCGTCAATCGGACGGTCAGCTGACCCGGTCGGGCGCGGTCAGCCGAACAGGCGCTCGAGCACCTGAGCGACCCCCGCCTCGTCGTTTGACGCGGTCACCTCGTCGGCGGCGGCGATGACCTCGGGGTGGGCGTTGGCGACCGCCACCGCGCGCCCCGCCCACGCCAGCATCGGCAAGTCGTTCGGCATGTCGCCGAAGGCGATCACCTCGTCGGGCTCGACGCCAAGGCGCCGGCACAGCCGGGCGAGCCCGGACGCCTTACTGACGCCGGTGGCGCTGATCTCGAGCAGCGCGTCGTTCATGCTCGAGTGGCTGAACTCGGCCAGATGACCGCCGACCGCCCGCGCGCGTGTGAGCAGGTCATCCGCCGACAGTCGGCCATGGCGGAGCAGCAGCTTGACCGCCGGCTCGTCGATTAGCGCGTCGACCGCGTCGATCAAGGTGTCCGCGGGGACCGGCCACCGAGGGACATATGACGGCTCGTGAGCGAACCCGCCGGTCCGCTCGACCGCCCACGTCCCGCCCGGGAGCTCCGCCTCGAGCAGCGCGACCAGCCGGCGCGCGACCGCGGGCTCGAGCGGTGCGGCCTCGATCACCGACTCGGTGTGCACATCCCACAGGACCGCGCCGTTGGCGCATACGGCGAGGCCATGGTGGGGGCGGGTCGGGAACAAATATTCGGCGAGCGGCTTCAGCCAGCGATGCGGCCGGGCGGTGCAGAACACCACGGTGGCGCCGGCGGCCTCGGCGGTGGCGATCGCCTGGCGCGTGCGCTCGTCGACGGTTCCGTCGGAGCGAAGCAGCGTGCCGTCGAGATCGGAGGCGACCAACCGTGGGGGCATAGCTTTGATGCTATGCGGTGCTGTCGGCCCCGATCGGCAACCGTCCGGTCATCGCCCTTTCGGTGATCAGGCACGCCGCGAGACCGAACGCAGCGGTTGGCGCCCGAGCACGCACACCACGCCCCATCCGCCGGATGCGTACAGCGCCGAGGTGGCCGCCGACAGCACCACGCCGCCGAGGAAGTAGGCCACCATGTACGCCGTGGTCAGGCGGCTGCGGGCGCGGCCGTGGAGTGAGTAGATCGCGCGCTGCTTGGAGATGTGCATCGCCTGCACGCCGAGGTCGAGCGCGGCGATCCCGACGATCAGCGCCACCACTGAGCGCGTGCCGAAGGCCAGGAACGCCCAGCTCGCGAGCAGCATGACGAGCGAGCCGCTCATGGCCAGCCGTCCGCGTCCGCGGCCGCGGTCAGCCAGCCTTCCGGCCACCGGCGCTGCCGTCCCGCCGGCCAGACCAGCCAGCCCGAACCGGCCGATGGCGGCGGTGCCGTAGTGGTATGGCGCTCCGGAGAGCAGAAAGGCCAGCGAGGTCCAGAAGACGCTGAAGCTGCCGAACGCAGCCGCGCCAAGGAGCATCCGCCGCCGGAGGAGGGGCTCACCTTTGACGAGCTCGAGGGACGGAGCGGAGCAGCGCCGGATAGGGCAGCCGCTCGGTGCCGGGGACCCTCGGGAGCACGAGGCGGAGGATCGCCGCCAACAGCAGCATCGCGGCCGCAGCAGCCACGAACACCGCCCGCCAGCCGAGCAGCTGGGCGACGACCGCGGTCACTCCGACCACCGCGAGCGCGACCACGAACAGGCTGAAGGTGGGCGCGGCCGCGCAGCCGGCTGATCCCGGCTCCTGGCTCGGCGTCTCGACGTGTCGTCGCCTGGAGCAGGGGCTTGGGCTAGTCGGGGCGTGGCGTCGTATGCAGCCGCCAGCGTGTAGGGTGCCCGGCCGGTTTGACGAGGACGAGGAGGAGGATGGTCATGACGCGGATCGG
>DASPPG010000223.1:0-34224 GCA_035625625.1 Solirubrobacteraceae bacterium | reverse complement strand
GGCAGTCCGGACCCGCTGGCGCCCACCGACACCCCTGACAGCGGTTGGGTGGTCTGGTCGTGGACCTCGGTCAGGATGCCCCCGCCGGCGGGCGGCGAAATCACGCTTTCATCGGTGGCGAGCGTCTGGGTCGCGCCCGTGGCTGGGTCGGCCCAGGTGACGGTCGAGATCGTCTTGAAGTACGTCGCGTTGGCGCCGCCTTGCGCCGTGCACGCCTGCCCACTGGTGCCGTTCAGGTACCAGGCCTGCGAGTTGACCGTGAACTTGTTGTTGTCAAGTGTCGCGGTGTAGGTCTGGTTCAGGTCGTCGAGCTGCTCCGATGAGAGGCCCTTCAAGCGCTCCTGATCCTGCTGGGCGAGGTCCTGGGCCTCGGAGCGGCGGTGCTGGTCGCCGGCGAAGTCGGCGTTGCCGATTAGGGCGCCGGCCACCGCGCCGGCGATCAGGGTGACCAGCAGCGCGCTGATCATCACCTCGATCAGAGTGAAGCCCTTCTGGGAGCGGGCGCGAGCGCGCACACGAGAGAGGCGGTCTCCAAGTCCTCTGGTCACAACCGGTGGATCGACCCCGACCCCGGCGTGCTTGAGGATTTGCGGCCGCCCGTAGGCCCATCGCCCCTCCTCGTCGGTGGGCTCGCGGCGGGCCGATGCACGGAGGGCGCGGAGCATGGTGAGTGGCACAGCGAGTCGCGTGGGCAGCCGTCCTGGCTGCTCGCGCGCGTTGTGGACGTTTTCGACCCGCGCCGCCGCCGATTTAGGAGACGGCGCTCGGATTCGACATTTGATCGACCCGCTCTAGGCGCCGGCGCAGCCGCCGCCGCAGAAATTCAAATCCGCCGGCGCAGAATCGTCGCCACGTCCGCCGGCAGCAGCGGATCGGCGAGCGCCGCCCGCACGTCCGCCGGCCGGTGCAGCGCCCGCTCGGCCCGGAGGATCCCGACCTCGAACCCGACCTCGCGGATCGCGGTCAGCGCCACCCCCATCACGTCGTTGCGCCACGCCCGCTCGGGCAGCGCGAACAACTCCGGCAGCGGCCGCGCGATCCCGACCAGATACAGGCCGCCGTCGATGGCCGGCCCGAGCACGACGTCGCACCCGGCCGCGAGGTCATCAAGGGCAGCGGCGGCGTGCGCAGCCCGGAGTCGCGGCAAGTCCGGCCACACGATCAGGAGCGGGCCGCGGCTCCGGGTGAGCACGCGCGCCGACGCATCCGCCAACCGGCCGGCGATGCCCTCTCCGTTCTGCGGGAAGAGGACGGCGTCGGCCCCGACCAGCCGGCGCAGCTCGGCGCCGGCATCGGGTGGCTCGTGGGCCACGTGCGGCGGGCCCGAGCCGACCTCGCGCCCCCACCGCGCGGCCTGGGCGATCAGCGCGGCCTGGAGCTCGACGCACCCTTCCCGCCCCAGCACCGGCTCGAGCGCGCGCCGGACCTCGCCGGCACGCGGCGCGCGCGCCATGATCAGGACAGCGGGCCGCGGGCCGCTCATACCGACGGACCTAGTCCACCCTCCGCCAAGGCGACCGCACTACCGCGGCACCCGCCCACCCTCGGCCCCGCGCTCGTTGGCGGGACCGCGCGGCGCCGCGATGCCGAGCACGCGCATCGCCTTCAGCCCGAGCGACAGCTTCTCGCGACCGTCCGTCGAGGACACGTCGAGACCGGTCAGCTCGCGCACACGCTCGAACCGGTAGCGGACCGTGTGGCGGTGGGTGATCAGCCGCGACGCGGTGGCGTTCACGTTCGCGTCGCACTCCAAAAACGTGGACAGCGTCCCCAGCAGATCCGTCTCGTACTGCTCGTCGTAGGAGACGAGCGGGCGCACGGTGTCGTCGTAGAAGCGCCGCAGCTCGGCCGGGTCGGTCATATAGGGCAGCAGCAGCTGGTAGGTGCCGGTCTCCTCGTACCCGAGCTCGCTCCGCTCGGGCTCACCCTCGACCACATTGGCCGCCAGCAGCGCCTCGTTGCGGGCCCGGCCAAGATCGAGCGGGTCCTCGGTCCGCCGGCTGCGTCCGATCGCAAAAGCGAATCCGGGGAGACCCGACTCGAGCTCGCGCAGCACCGCGGAGACGACGCGCCGGCCCACCTCCCCGTCGGCGTCGGGCACCAGCACCGCGACCTCTCCACTCGCCTCCTCCCCGCTCGAGGCCGCGATCGACCCGGGAGCGACAGAGCGCGCCCCTCGCGCCGCCAGCGCCAGCATCCGGCGCCGCCAGTCCTCCTCGGTCGGGTTGCGCGGATGGGCCCGGACGATGACCACGGCCCCTCCTGCGCCGAGGTCGGTGCCGAGCTCCTTGCCGCGCGCGATCAGGTCGTCCCGGCCCTGGATGCGCCCCTCGAGCACCGCGCGCTGGAACCCCGTGGCGGCCTCCTCGGAGGCGCGCTCGGGCGCGCGCACCCGCTCCACCTCGGATGCGATCAGTGTCGTGACGAGTCGCAGCACCGAGGCATCAACCGGCCGGTCTGAGGTCCGCATCCGCAACCGACCGACGGTGGCGTCCGCGACCTTCAGCTCGATCGTCGTCACATCCTCGGCGTCGCGCATCAGCGAGCGCTCGTCGGCCGGAGAGCGTGCTGCCACCGCCAGCACCGTGGCCGAGCGGTCGATCAGGATCAGGCTGGTGTCGAGCGCCCGCGCCGCGGCGCGCAGGATCGACGGCAGACCGGCGCCGCCCTCCACCGCATCCGTGATCGCGGCCAGCGCGGCGAGGTCGGGCGCGGCCGGCGCCGACTGCTCGGATGCGCGGTCAGCCAAGCCGCGCGACTCCGGGGCGAGTGAGGAAGCCCTCGGCCACGGCGGCCGGTCCCTCGCGCCGAGTCAGAACAGCCTGGGCCACTCGACCACGACCAGCGCGCCGAGCAGCACGCCGATCCCCACAAGCGCGGCAAGGACGTACAGCGAGAGCACCACCACGGCCACGCGCTCCAGCGGCCGCCGGTACGCCGTGATCGTCGGAACGATCACGAGCGCACAGAACGCCGCCAAGCCGAGCACGCCACAGCAAGCGCCGACGAGGTAGGTGACGGATGTGTTGCTCACGAGTCTTGTGGGGATTGTGCCCGACGGAGCGTTCGGGCTACCCGCTGCGCGGGCGGGCGGCGGTTAGCTTCCGCGCGGAGCCCCGAACTCCTCGCTCACCGGGGTCGCGCTGGCCGCCCCAGGGTAGCGATCGGTGAGGGCGTCGACCGCCTCCGACGCCAGCCGGGGCGCCTCCGCCCCCCACCACACGCCGAAGACGGTCGGACCCGAGCCGGAGACCATCGCGTGAGCGGCCCGGGCCTCCCGTACCGCCTCGAGCGCCCGCCCGATCTCGGGCGCCAGCGACAGCGCCGCGGGCTCGAGTTCGTTGACGAGCAGCGTCGCGGGCAGCTCCGCCCTGGCGTCAAGGGCGCGCCGCAGGTCGCGGTGGCGGGCGGCGAGCGCGCCGGCGTCCCGGGGCAGCCCGAGCCGATCCGCCTCCCGGTAAACCTCGGCCGTGGACAGCTCGAATCCCAGCGGCACCACCGCAAACGCATGGGGCGCGATCGGCTCCGAAAAACGGTGGACCGCCTCGCCGGCGCCCGTCCCGATCGCCACGCCGGGCACGAGCTGACTCGGTACGTCGGCGCCCAGCGACGCCGCGACCTCCTCGACCGCCCCCGCCGCCACCGGAGAGAACGTGGGAGCCATACGCAGCACAGCCGCCGCGTCGGCCGACCCGCCACCCATCCCTCCTGAAACCGGGATCTGCTTCTCGATCGTGACGCGCACGGGCGGCGCGTCCCATCCACGCTCACGCAACCCGGCCAGCGCGCGCTCGGCCAGATTCGGCCCGTCGACACCGGGGCACGCGACCTCGTCGAACGAGCCCCGAGCCAATGTCGCCACCGACACCTCATCCGCCACCGACACCGATTCGAACAGCGTCACCAGCTCGTGGCGACCGTCCTCCCGCACCGGCCCGAGGAACAGGCACAGGTTGACCTTCCCAGGCGCGCGGGACGTCAGCTTCACGGCGACGAGGCGAGCCTGGCCGCGAGCTCCCGGAACTCCTCAGGGGTCAGCCGCTCGGCTCGCTCGTCCGGTGGGTGACCCATCGCAACCAGCGCCTCCCGCGCCCGCTCGCGCACCCCCGGCGCGGCGCCCGGCGTCAGGGCCAGCGAGCCCGCCAAGGCCTTGCGCCGGTGCGCAAAAGCGTCGTGCACGAGCGCCCGAACCGCCGGATCGACCCCGTCCACGCCCGAGGACCGCCGGCGCAGCCCGACGAGCACCGAGTCAACCCGCGGCACGGGCCGGAACACCGTCCGTGCGATCGGTCTGAGCACGCGCACCTCGCAGGCCAGTTGCGCCAGCACCGAGGGCGCTCCGTAGGCGGGATCGCCGACCGACGCCGCGAGCCGCTCGCCCACCTCGCGCTGGATCATCACCACCCACTCGTGCACGGTCGGCAGCTCCTCGATCGTCCGCAGGATTACGGTGGCGGCGATCGAGTAGGGCAGGTTGGCCACCACCGCGGTGGGCGCCGGATCGAGCGCGGCCAGATCGAGCGAAACCGCGTCCGCCATCCAGACGGTCACGTTCGAAAACTCGGCGAGGACCTCCCGCAGCGGGTCTTCCAACCGACGGTCGACCTCGACCACGTGCAGGTGCTCCACGCGAGCCGCGAGCCGCTCCGACAGCACGCCCTGTCCCCCACCGATCTCCAAGACAACGTCCTCCGGCGAGAGCGCCGCCAGCCGCTCGATGACATCGAGGATGTTGCGGTCGATAAGGAAGTTCTGACCTAGCTTGACCACCCGAACACCTCGGCGGCCGACGCCTCGACCGCGGCATCCAGCTCGTCATACGGCACCCGCCGCTCGACCGCCAGCGCCCGGGCCGTGTCGGCCACGTACGCGGGCTGGTTCGGCCTGCCGCGCACGACCTGCGGCGCCAGGTACGGGGCGTCGGTCTCCACCAGCAGCCGCTCCGCCGGCACGCGCAAAGCCGCCACCCGCAATGACTCGGCCTTCGGAAACGTGACGTTGCCCGCGAACGAGATCCACCAGTCCTCGTGCGCGAGGCACTCCTCGATCCGGCCGGGCATCGAGAAGCAGTGCAGGATCACGCGCAGGCCCCCGGCCTCGGCGTCCAGCAAAGCCAGCGTGTCGTCGTCGGCCGCCCGCGTGTGAATCACCAGCGGCTTTCCCGCCTCGCGCGCCAGCGAGATCTGGGCGCGGAACGCGCGCTCCTGGTCGGCCCTCGGCGCCCCCTCGCGATAAAAGTCGAACCCGGTCTCCCCCACGGCAACGCACTTCGGATGCGCGGTCAGCGCCGCGAGCTCGGCCAGGTCGGCGTCGTCGAAGCCGGTCGCGGCGTTCGGGTGCCGCCCGATCGCCGCGTACACCTGGGGGAAGTCCTCGGCGGCCGCCAGCGCCGCCCGGCACGAGACGCCGTCGGTCCCGACCGTGACGATCTTCGAGACCCCGGCCGCAACCGCCGCGGCCACCAGCTCGGAATCCGGCGGCTCGCACAGGTCCAGATGGGTGTGGCTGTCGATCACTTACGAGCGCTTCGGGAACAGCGGCTCGAGCGCCTCCACCGGCAGCCCGCTGCCGCGTTCGGCGAACAACGCGCGGTCGTAGGTCACCTCGGGCGCGCCGAGCGCCAGCAGCAGCTTCTCGACGGTGGCCGGCATGTACGGGTGGAGGAGCACGCTGACCGCCCGCAGCCCCTCGGCCAGCGACGCCAGCGTCTCGTCCAGCGCCCCCGCCGCGTCGGGATCGCGCGCCAGCTGCCACGGCGCCCGTTCCTCGACGTAGCGGTTCAGGCGCCGGACACGGTTCCAGATGAGGTCGAGCGCACGCGTGGGCTCGGCGCGGTCGAGTACCACCGAAACCTCGGCCGGCAGGACCTCGAACTCGCGCGCCAGCGCGGGGTCGGTGGCGGCCTCCGGGATGACGCCCTCGCGATAGCGCTGGATCATCGCGATCGTCCGGCTCGCCAGGTTTCCGTACTCGTTGGCGAGTTCGGACTCGTAGCGCGTGCGCACGGCGTCTATCCCGACGCTCCCGTCGGCGCCGAACGACACGTCGCGCATCAGGTAGAAGCGCAGCGCATCGGTGCCGAACTCGTCGATGACCTCGAACGGGTCGAGCACGTTGCCCAGCGACTTGCTCATCTTGCGCCCATCGGCGCCGAGCAGGAAGCCGTGCACGAACACGTGGTGCGGGACGGCCAGGTCGGCGGCCATCAGCATCGCGGGCCAGAACACCGTGTGGAACTTGAGGATGTCCTTGCCGATCACGTGGTACGTGGCCGGCCAGAAGCGGTCGGTCAGGTCCTCACCGGGCCGCGCGTACCCGAGCGCCGTGTAGTAGTTGAGGAGCGCGTCGAACCACACGTAGAACACGTGCTCGGTGTCCCACGGCACCACCACGCCCCACTTCAACCGCTTGCGGGACAGAGAGATGTCCTGCAGGCCTGACTGAATGAACGAGCGCGCCTCGTTGAAGTGGTGCTGGGGCATGACGAAGTCGGGCTGGTCGGCGTACAGCCGCTCGAGCGGCTCCTGGAACGCCGACAGCTTGAAGAACCAGTTCTCCTCGCTGTGGCGCTCGAGTGGGATCTCGTGGATCGGGCACCGGTTGCCCTCGAGGATCTCGTTCTCGACCTTGAAGTCCGCGCACCGCGGGCAGTACCACCCCTCGTAGATGCCCTTGTACGTGTAGCCGTTGTCGTGCACCCGCTGCATGACTTCCTGCACGCGGCGCATGTGCTCGGGATCCGTGGTCCGGATGAAGAAGTCGTTCGACGCTTCGAGCTGCGGAGCGAGCGCCTTGAACTTCTCGGCGTTCAGATCGGCCAGCTCCTTGGGCTCGAGGCCCTGGGCGGCCGCCGCGTCCGCCACCGGCTCGCCGTGCTCGTCGGTGCCGGTCAGAAAGAACACGTCTTCGCCCCGCTGGCGCATGTGCCGCGCAAGCACGTCGCAGGCAATCGTCGTGTACGCGTGGCCGAGGTGCGGCTGCGCGTTCACGTAATAGATCGGGGTCGTGATGTAGAACGACATCGGCACACCTGACTCTATTGGGCCTCGCTTCGCGCAGCGTCCGCCGGATGAGTCGAGGCCGGCCCGTGGGGCGAGGCCGGATTCCGAGCGGGCCGAGCCGAGACCGCCCGTTCCGCCGGGCGTCCATGCCCGACGGCCCCCTCGTCAGTTCGCGTGCTCAGCTGCGTGTGACTGCCGAAGAGGACCGCGCGTCCTGGACAGTGACAACGACGACGCGGTCCTCCTCTTCGAGGTACTCGTAGACCAGCAGCATCCACCGCCACGGCCCGACGAGGCACCGCAGCCCGTGCCACCGGCCCGGTAGAGCTACGCCGAGTCTGGGGAATCGCTCCAGCGCCCTCAGTGTCCGCGCCACCCGAGCGGGCGTATCCGGCGGAAGGCTCAGCATCACCACCAACCGCTCCATGTCCTCGACGGCCGCTCTAGCCAGCTCGACTCTTGCCACCGGCTCCCTACGCGAGGTGCTCGAGCGACACGGTCTCGCCGGCCTCGGCCTGCCGGCGGCCGAGGTCGGCGCGCTCGTACGCGTCCGGAAGCCCGTCGAGGAGCCGCACGACGTTCTCCGCGTCGACCGCCGCCTCGTCGAGCGCTGACAGCAGCAATGAGCGGGCGAGCGTTCCAGGCTGCAGGTGCATCCGCTCGGCCATCCGCGCCAGACGCTCGTACTGCTCATCGTCGACCGTGATGTTAAGTCGCTCCACCATGCAAACCCTACACGAGTCGTGACAACCCGTGCAGTTCTATTCAGTCAGTCCACGGTACAGCCGATTCGCCGGGACGCCAGTCAGCTCGGACACGACACTCGCGGCGGGCCGCGGCTTTGCGCCGGCCTCGACCAAGCGCTTCAGCGCCTCGAGCGCCGGCCCAATCTCGTCCTGCACCGAGGGCGCGCCACCAACGACAAGCGCGACCTCGCCACGCGGCGGGTCCTCCGCGTAGCGCGCCGCCAGCTCGCCCGCGGTGCCCCGGACGACCTCCTCGTGCACCTTGGTCAGCTCGCGCGCCACCGCCACTGGGCGCGCGGGATCGAGCTCGGCGAGAACCTGCAGCGACGCGGCGACCCGCTTCGGCGACTCGAACGCCACCAGCGTCTCGGGCGACGCAAATGCCTGCTCGAGCGCGGAGCGCTTGCGCGGCAGGAACCCCGCGAACCGCCACCGGTCGGCGGGCAGCGCGCTCGCCACCAGCGCGGCCAGGGCAGCCGACGGCCCGGGCAGCACCTCGACGGCCAGCCCGGCCGCCACGCACGCCTGCACGAGCACAAACCCCGGATCCGAGACCAGCGGCGTCCCCGCGTCCGAAACCAAAGCAACCACGGCGCCCTCGCGCATCCTCGCCACCAGCTCGTTCGCGCGCTGGCGCTCGTTGTGCTCGTGGTAGCTGACCAGCGACGCGCCGACGCCGTAGCGGTCGAGGAGCACGCGCGTGCGCCGGGTGTCTTCGCAGGCGACGATGTCGGCCTCGCGCAACGCGGCCAGGACCCGCAGGGTGACGTCCTCGAGGTTGCCGATCGGGGTCGGGCAGATGACCAGGCGACCGGGGCTCACGGTCGCGTTCATGACCGCTGCTCGAGCCCGTCGAAGGCCAGCGCCGCGGCCCCGAGCATCCCAGCCTCGACCCCGAACGCCGCCGGCACGATCTGCGCGATGTCCCGCGAGGGCGGCAGCGCCCGCCGGAGCATCTCCGCCCTAGCCGCGTTCAAAAGGAGCTCGCCGGCGCCGATCACGCCACCGCCGATCACCACGACTTCGGGGTTGAAGATGTTCACGAAGCTGGCGATCGCCACCCCCAGCCGGGTGCCGATCAGCTCGATCGCGTCGATCGCGGCCTGGTCGCCGTCGTGGGCCAGCTCGGTGACCAGCGGGCCCTCGAGCTCGCGCCCGGCCGCCAGCGCCCGGCCGAGGCTCGACTGCGGCCGCTCGCGGGCGACCCGCAGCGCCTCGCGGGCGAGCGCGGTGCCGGAGGCGAGCGACTCCACGCAGCCGTGGTTGGGGCAGTTGCCCTGGCACGGCGGGCCGTTCATGTCGATCACCAGATGCCCGAGCTCACCGCCGGCCCCGACCGCGCCGCGGTAGAGCTCGCCCCGGAGGATCAGGCCGCCCCCGATCCCGGTGCCGATCGTCATCACCACCGCCTCGTTGCACCCCCGGGCCGCGCCGGCGCGGTGCTCGGCCAGCGCCGCCAGGTTGGCGTCGTTGTCGACGAACACCGGCAGGTCGAGGCGCTCGGCCATCACGTCCGCGAACTGGACGTCCTTGAGCGGGAGGTTGACCGCGAGGACCGCGTTGCCGGTGCGCTGGTCGATCAGCGACGGGATTCCGAAGCCCACTGCGTCGATCTCTCCGCCGGCGCCGTCGCGCGTTTCCTCGACCGCCTCGACCACAACGTCGAGCAGGTAGGACTGGTCGAGGCGGTTCATGCTGCGCTGCACGCGGTGGTGGACCGAGAGCCCTGAATCGACCGCGCCGGCCAGCAGTTTCGTACCGCCCATGTCGACGCCAATCGTGCGCCGGCCCGGCATGCCGTCACTATATGTGTAGAGATGCCGAACGACTTGGGACCGCCCCCGTACAAGATCTACCGCGCCGGACCCCGCGGCCTGAAGGCCCGTCTGCGGGGCGAGGAGGACGAGCTCCAGCTGCAGCCGGAGTACCACCGGTACCGCTCTGGCCGCGACCGTCGCAGACCGTCGGGACGCCGGATCACGTGGAAGCGGGTGGCGCTCGGGGTGGTGGCTGCCGTGGTTGGCTGGCTGCTCTTGTCGTTCGTCCTGTTCATGATCAGCGCCGAATCGCATTCGGGCGGCCCACTGGTGGCGGCGGCCGAGCCGGAGCTGAGCTCCGGAGGCCCGATGCTGACCTCGGCCAACACGATCCTCATCCTGGGCCTCGACAACCGGCCGACGACCGGTCCGGGCTCCAAGGAGGGTGGTGGCGCCAACACGAACGAGGCCGACGCCAACACCGACACGATCATGCTGTGGCGCGTCGGGGGCGGCGTCTCGCGCCGACTCTCGATCCCGCGCGACACGCTGGTGAACATCCCTGGCCACGGCGAGGCGAAGATCAACGCCGCCTGGGCCTACGGCGGGCCGGCGCTCGCCCTCAAGGTGATCAAGCAGTTCACCGGCATCCAGATCAACCACCTCGTCGTGATCGATCTCGCCAACTTCCCCAAGTTCATCGACGACATCGGCGGGGTCACGGTCACGACGGGCAAGATCTGCTCGAACATCTCCGGCGGGACCGCCGACGGCGGCTTCACGCTCGACCTCAATCCCGGCACCCACCACCTCAACGGCGAGCAGGCGATGATCCTGGCCCGGACCCGCGAGAACTCTTGCAATCCGGCCAGCACCGACCTGACCCGCGAGGCGGCACAGCAGCAGATTCTCAACTCGATCAAGTCCCAGCTGCTGACGTTGCACACCTTCGTGCACCTGCCCTGGGCCGCCTGGGATGCGCCCAGCGTGTTCCAGACCGATATGGGCGGCCTGACCCTGATGCAGATGTTCGCCGCCTCGGAGATCGGCGGGTCGGCTCCGACCAGCCTGCTGTCCGAGACCAACAGCACCTACAACGGCGAGGACGTCCTGATCCCTAACCAGGCGAACGTCCAGGCCCAGGTGTCCAAGCTGCTCAACGGCTGAGGCGGACCGGGGCCGATCGAGAGCGGGTTTTGAGCGGCCCGCTACATTGATTCCCGTCCGTTTCCCGACGGCGGTAACCGGGGGCTTGAGGATTTCGTCGAGCTGCCGATAGGGAGCATGTGACTGCTGTGCTGCCACAGGCCCTCCGGTTGGTCGCCGTTTCGAACAAGCGTCCAGCCCGGAGAGCATGAAGGAGCTTCTCAGCCTGATCCGCCGCCACCCCCGCCTGTCGGGCGGGATAGGGGCGATGCTCCTCGCGGCGCTCGTGGTCTTCACGGTGCACGCGGCCGAGCCCGCCCATGCCGCCGCCGGAACGGCGCACGCCGCCGCCCAGGCACCGGCCGTGCCGACCGCGCAAGGCTCGACGGCCGTGCGCGGTCCCGCTCCCGCGTCCCACAGCGCGTTCACGGCGCTGACGCGGCGCGAGCGGCACCAGCTGCGCCGGGTGACGGCAACCGCCACACGCGGTTCGAACCAACACGGCGTCCCGACCCCGGCGCCGACCACGGCGGCGCTCGCGCGCTCGCTGCTGCAGGCCACCGGGCTCTCGCCGGCGCAGGTGGAGAGCCGCAGCGTTTGCCCGGCGGCTCATGCCGGACAGGCGACGTGCGCCGCCGATGCGCTCGTGCTGCGCGCGAATGGCGCGCTCGTGCGTCCGAGGGTCCGGGCGCAGGCCACCCTGGGACGCGTCCACGCCCGAAGCTCCAGCGCCAAACCGTCCACCGCCACGCCAGCGTCCGCGGCTGAGCCGGCGCCCGGCACCCCCGCATACCTCGAGCAGGCGTACGACCTCTCGTACCTGTCGCAGACCAACGGCGGCAGTGACACGGTGGCGCTCGTCGATGCCTACGACGACTCGACCGCCCAAGCGGATCTGGACAGCTATCGCTCGACCTACGGGCTTCCGGCCTGCGACACCGGCTGCTTCACCAAGGTCAACGAGATGGGCAAGGCCTCGCCTCTCCCTAGCAGCACGTCGGCGCTCGCCCTCGACTGGGACGTCGAGATCTCGCTCGACCTGGACACGGTGTCGGCGATCTGCCCGAAGTGCCACATCCTGCTGGTCGAGGCGCGCAGCTCCGACACCTCCGACCTGGAGCAGGCCATGCAGACGGCCGCCTCGATGGGCGCCACCCAGATCTCCGACAGCTGGACGATGACCTCGTCGTCGTCGCCGGGGTCCGGCTTAGTACCGTCGGGCGTCCCGATCGTGGCCGCGACCGGCGACGAGGGCTATGTGGGTCCCGGCCAGGACAACTACCCCGCGGCGCTCGCCGGGGTCACCGCCGCGGGCGGCACGTCGCTCGCGTCCGCGTCGGCCGCCAGTGCGCGCGGCTTCGGCGAGAGCGCCTGGTCGGGCGGCGGCTCGGGCTGCGACCTCAACGTCACCAAGCCGAGCTACCAGACCGACACCGGCTGTACCGGCCGCTCCTATGCCGACCTGTCGGCCGACGCGGACCCGAACACGGGACTGGACATCGACGACGACGGGAACTGGGAAGTGGTCGGCGGGACCAGCCTCGCGACGCCGATGATCGCGGCGTACTACGCGATCACCGGCGTCAACGACGCGACCGCCCAGTGGGCCTACACGGACAGCGGCCTCCTCAACGACATCACGTCCGGCTCCAACGACGGCACCTATTCGTGCGCTCAGAACATCCTGTACATCTGCAACGCCGGGCCCGGCTACGACGGCCCCACGGGCGTCGGCTCGATCTCCGGCGACGTCACGAGCGGCGCTCCGGGTGTCGGCGGGCCTTCGATCCCGACCGGCTCGGCCAACAGCTACACCGAGGCCACGCGCTCCGACGGCGCCACGATCGCCGGCGGGATCTACCCCAACGGGCTCGACACCACCTGGTGGATCCAGTACTGGCCGGCGAGCGGCGGCACCACCCAGGAGACCCCCGCGGCCGACATCGGCGCCGCTACGACCGCGGTCATGGTGACCGGCTATCCCACGCACCTGGCCGCCAACACCACCTACGACTACGAGCTGGTGGCCGAGAACAGCGACGGCACCACGGACGGGTACACGTACAGCTTCAAAACGGCGTCCGCCTCCGCAACCACCCCTGTCGCGTCGTTCACGTCCTCGCTCGCGCTTTCCACGCCCGACTCGGTCGGCTTCAACGCCGGCGGGTCGACCGACGCCGGGGCGACGATCACCGACTACAAGTGGGACTTCGGCGACGGGAGCACGATCGACGATGCGGGCGCCACCTCGACGGTGACGCATCAGTACGCGGCCCCCGGCGCCTACAACGTCACGCTGACCGTCACCAACGGCGACGGACAGACCGAGACGACGACCCAGACCGTCGTCGTGTTCTCCGTCTCGCCCACTCCGCTGACCCCGGGACAGGCGACCTTCACCGCGAGCAACTCGACCACTTCATCCGACACCTACAGCTGGAGCTTCGTCGGCCCCGCCGGCCAGAACACCACCACCACCACCGCGACGGGTGCGAACCCGACCGAATCTTTGCAGCGGGGCAGCTACCAGGTCACGCTGACCGTCACCAACGTCGCCGGCCAGACCGCCTCCACGACGCAGACGCTGGTCGTCGACGGCCCGCCGACCTTCACCGCCACCTCGCCGAGCTCCCCGACGGTGATCACGCCGGGGCAGAGCGTGTCCTTCAGCGTCGCCGCCACCAGCTCTGACGGATCAACCCCCAGCTACAGCTGGAATTTCGGGGACGGGGCCACCGGCACCGGCGCCGACCCGACCCACACCTACACGACCGCCGGGGTCTACACCGCGACCGTCACCGCCACCGACGATCTCGGAGCGAGCGCCTCCGAGTCGATCCAGATCAACGTCGATGCCCCACCGACCGCATCGTTCACCACGTCGCCCACCCAACCGGCCCCCGGGACATCGGTCAGCTTCAATGCGAGCGGCTCGAGCGACTCGGTCGGTACGATCAACCAGAGCCTCGACAGCTGGAATTTCGGCGACCCGAGCAGCGGCAGCAACAACACTGCCTCCGGCCCCACCGCCAGCCACGCCTACGCCAACCCCGGCACGTACACGGTCACGCTGACCGTCACCAACGACGCCGGCCAGACGGCCACCAGCCAGCGGCAAGTGATCGTCGACGACCCGCCGACGGCGACTGTCACCCCCTCCGCGACCCTCACCACGCCCGGCTCGGCGGTGAGCTTCAGCTCCACCGCGGCGGCGAGCCCTTCAACTGGCGGCACGATCACCACCTACAGCTGGAACTTCGGCGATGGCAGCACCCTCAATGGGACCGACGCAGACCCCAGCCATGCGTATGCCTCGCCCGGCGTTTACAACGTGACCCTGACCGTCACCGACAACTTCGGCGGGAGCTACACGGCGAGCACCCAGGTCACGGTCGACGCGGCCCCCACCGCCGCCTTCACCGCGTCGTCCAATCCGGCCACCGTGGGATCGACGGTTGGCTTCAACGCGGGCGGCTCGAGCGACTCGGTCGGCACGATCACCGGCTACAGCTGGAGCTTCGGCGACGGCGCGACGGCCGCCGGCCCCGCCCCCAGCCACGCGTACTCGAGCCCGGGGACCTACACGGTCAGCCTGACCGTGACCAACAACGCTGGCCAGACCGCCACCCAGACCGGTTCCCTCACGGTGAACAGCGTCGCGAGCACGACCCCGCCGACCACGAACCCGTCCAAGCCCGCCCCGGTGCCGACCCCGAAGCCGCTGACCGCCAGCCTGACCGGCGCCAAGAAGCAGAAGCTCGCGCCCGCCCTGGCCCACGGTGTGCACGTCAGCCTCGCGGTGAGCCAGGCCACCAAGGCCTCCTTCCAGATGACGCTTCCGGTGCTCGAAAGCAGGCTGGCCGGTCCCAAGCACAAGACTGGCTCGCTCGTGCTGCTGCGCTCGGCTCAGACGCTCGGCGCCGGAACGCACGCGATCACCCTCAAGCTCTCACGGTCCGCCGCCGGCGAACTGGCCGGCAGCGGCCCGCTCGTGCTGACCGTGAAGGTGACGCTGACCGAGCCGAGCGGCGGAACGGTCAGCCGCACGCTGAAGATCACGCTCGCGCGCTGAGACCGCGTGGTCGAGCCGGTCCGGCGCCTAGTCCGAGGACTTGGACGCGGTGCTCTTGGAGTCCGAGGAGGACTTGGAGTCCGATTTCGAGGAGCTCGAGTCGGACGATGACTTCGAGTCCGAGGAGCCCTCGCTCTTATGGCCGTCGGAGCTCTCCCGGTTGCGCTTGCGCGTCCCGTAGTCGGTGTTGTAGAAGCCCGACCCCTTGAAGTGGACGGCGGGCGGACGGAACACCCGCGATACCGGCGCCTCGCACGTCTCGCAGGTCTCAACCGGGTTGTCGCTCATGCGCTGCATGACCTCAAAGTTGTGTCCCTGCTCGCACCGGTACTCGTAGATCGGCATCGCTTCAACAAGTATAGCCTCGGAATCTTGGCACTCTCAAGCCGAGAGTGCCAAATCAACTCCGTAGATTGCCACAGATACCATGCGCATCGTGCCCGAAGACCCCCCGGTGACCTACGACGACGTCGTGACCATGGACAAGATCGTGTCGCTGTGCAAGCGGCGCGGTTTCGTGTTCCCGAGCAGCGAGATCTACGGCGGCCTCGGATCGAGCTACGACTACGGCCACTACGGGGTCCTGCTCAAGAACAACATCCGGACGCAGTGGTGGCGGGCCATGCTCCAGGAGCGCGACGACATCGTCGCCCTGGACTCGGCGATCATCCAGCACCCCGAGACCTGGCGAGCGAGCGGCCACCTGGCCGGCTTCACCGACCCGCTCGTCGACTGCCGGACCTGCAAGCTGCGCTTCCGCGCGGACCACATCGACCAGTCCGCGTGCGGCCGCAAGCCCTCCAAGCACCCCGGCGAGACCCCCGAGTGTGACCTGACCGAGGCCCGTGACTTCAACCTGATGTTCCAGACGACGGTCGGCCCGGTCCAGGAGGAGGGCTCGACCGTCTACCTGCGCCCCGAGACGGCCCAGGGAATCTTCCTCAACTTCAAGAACTACCTGCAGTTCTCGCGCAAGCGGCCGCCCTTCGGAATCGCCCAGATCGGCAAGAGCTTCCGCAACGAGATCACCACCGGGAACTTCATCTTCCGCATGCGCGAGTTCGAGCAGATGGAGATGGAGTTCTTTGTCCCGCCGGACGACGCCGCCAAGTGGCACCAGCACTGGCTCGCGGAGCGCATGAAGTGGTGGACCGAGCTCGGCCTGCGCCCTGACCATCTGCGCCTCCGACCCCACGAAGCCGATGAGCTGTCGCACTACTCGAGCGCCACCAGTGACGTCGAGTACCTGTTCCCGATCGGCTGGTCGGAGCTCGAGGGAATCGCCAACCGGGGCGACTTCGACCTGACCCAGCACGCCAAGTTCTCGGGTCAGAAGCTCGAGTACGTCGACACCGCCACCGGCGATCGCTACGTCCCCCACGTGATCGAGCCGGCGGCCGGCGTCGACCGGGCCCTGCTGGCCTTCATCGTCGATGCCTACGACGAGGACGAGATCGAGGGCGAGCGCCGCACCGTGCTGCGGCTGCACCCGATCCTCTCGCCGGTCAAGGTCGCGGTGCTCCCGCTCGTGCGCAAGGACGGCCAGCCCGAGCTCGCCACGGAGGTCTACCGCGACCTGCGCGAGCGCGTGCAGGCCGAGTACGACGAGGGCGGGGCGATCGGCCGGCGCTACCGCCGCCAGGACGAGATCGGCACCCCGTGGGCGGTGACGATCGACCACCAGTCGCTCGAGGACCGCACGGTGACGGTGCGCGACCGCGACAGCCTGTCTCAGGTCCGGGTCGCGATCGAGGATCTCGGCGAGGAGATCGAGCTGCGTCTGCGCCAGCCGTGGCGGACCCCCAAGCTCGGGAACGGCTGACCTCGCGGCCCCGGAACTGCACGTCGGCTCCCCGCCCGGGGAATGAGCCACCACTCGACCTGCTCCGCATGGCGAACGCCGGTTCAGCGCCGTATGTGGCGCTGGACGGACATTCGGCCCCAGAAGCGAGCCGAGCGGGCGGTTATGACCCACGGTGGGCGTGAGGTTCGTCACATTGGTGACGCCGACCGGCCCCTCGGGCCCGGCGCATGAGGGAGACTCTTAGGCCCATGCGCGCCACCGTCGCCGCCGACCAGGTCTCCTACGCCGATCTGTACGCCCGCTGGGAGCAGGGCAACTGGCGCGCCACCGAGATCGACTTCTCGACCGACCGCGAGCAGTGGCAGCACGCCCTCAGCGACCTGGACCGCCAGAGCGCGCTCTGGACCTACTCGTTGTTCTTCCACGGCGAGGACTCGGTGGCCGACAACCTCTCGCCGTTCATCGACGCCGCGCCGCGGGAGGAGCAGAAGTACTTCCTGGCCACGCAGCAGGTCGACGAGGCCCGGCACGCGGTCCTGTTCGCGCGCTTCATCCGTGAGGTGGTCGGCGCCGGCGCCGACATCGGCTCCTCGCTCGAGCAGACCCGCCCGAAGCTCACCTGGGGCTTTCGCAAGGTGTTCGAGCGCCTCGACCGGATGGCCGATGAGCTGCGCAGGAACCGTTCGCGGCCGAAGCTCGCCCAGGCGATCACGCTCTACCACGTCGTGATCGAGGCCTCGCTGGCGCAGCCGGGCCAGCACTACATCGAGGAGGGGCTGGCGAAGCGCGACCTTCTTCCCGGGCTGCGCGAGGGCATCGGCCACGTCGCCCACGACGAGCAGCGGCACATCGGCTTCGGGGTCAAGATGATCGCCGACCTGGTCCGGGAGGATCCCGACTGCGAGCCGGCCATCGCCGAGCTGCTGCGCGAGGTGCTGCCGTTCACCACCGCGGTGTTCGTGCCGCCGGGGTGGGACGAGCGGTACGTCACGAGCTTCGGCTTCACCCTCCAGGACATCTTCGCCCACGGCGCCGAGGCCATGGAGGGGCGACTGCGCGCCGCCGGCCTCGACCCGATGACGATGCGCCTCGGGCTCCCGTTCGACCTACCGCCGGCCGAGCGCGCCCACCGCGGCCTCACCCTGCTGCGGGCGGGCTACCTGGGCGAGCCGAACGGGCCGGTCACGCCCAACCGCGAGGCCACCGCGATGCTGTTCGACGGCCTGCGCCGCACGATCGACCCGTCGGCCGCCCCCGGCGCCACGATCCAGTGGGACTTCAGCGACGCCGAGCCGTGGCACCTGCGCATCGACAACGGGAACACGTCGGTCGCGCCGGGCCGCGCCGAGCATCCCGATCTCACCTTCCACTGCCGGCTGGTCGACTGGGTCGACATCGCGGCCGGGCGCACCGAGCCCTGGCGGGCCCTGCTCCAGCGGAAGGTGCGCCCGACCGGCAGCCTGCGGATGCTGCTGCGCACGCCGAAGCTGTTCGGCTAAGGCGCCGCCGTCAGGCGCCGCCGACAAATTCGAGTTAGTCGCTCAGCGCAGCGACGCGGCGACCTCTTCCAGCAAGCGCATCGCGTCCTGGAGGCCGTCCTCCATGCCCGAGTTGATGTGGGCGTCGCGGTTCTCCCGGCTCGAGTGCTGCACGAGGATTGAGAGCGTGGTGCGCCCGCCGGCCTCGGCGAAGGTCACCGTATCGAGCGCCGGCGCGTCGGGCGCCCCCTCGTACACCTCGGTAGAGACGAGCCGCTCGTCCGGGACGATCTCGCGGTACTCGCCGTGGAACGCGACCTCGAATCCGCCGTGCGCGGTCATCACGTAGCGCCAGGTCCCGCCCACCCGCAGGTCGATCTCGCACAGCGTCATCTCGCCGCGGTTGGCGTGGAACCAGCGCCGGACGAGCTCCGGCGTCGTGTACGCCTTGAACACCAGGTGCCTGGGCGCGTCGAACTCCCGCGTGATGAGGATCTGCTCGTCGCTCGGAAGCGTCACCGTCGCCCTCTTGCTACTCGTCACCGCCATCTCCTTGCTCCTTCCGTTTGAGGTCTTCCAATACGACATCGAGCTCGTCGAACCGCTCGGACCACAGCCGCTCGTAGCCCGACACCCAGTCGTGGATCGGCTTGAGCGCCGGGCCGTTCAGGCGGTAGAGCCGCTGACGCCCCGCGTCGCGAACGTCGACGACCCCCACCTCACGCAAAACACGCAGGTGCTTGGACACCTGCGGCTGGGGAACGCCCAGCCTCCGCACCAGATCGTTGACCGGAAGCTCGCCGCCGGCGAGGGCGTCGAGGATCTCCCGCCGGCGGGGTTCGGCCACCGCGTTGAACGCGTCCGTTGTCGTCGCTGCTCGTGCCATTTCGCTCACGAATCATATGCCCATATAGGAATGTGTCAAGAGGGTGCATAATCCGCATCAGCCCCAGTAGTTCCGCATTGCCAGGAGGTCCGGTCTGCCCGACGAGCAGCAAGCGTTGGTGCTCGAAGCCTTGCGTCGTGCCGAGGGGAGGCCGGTGAGCTTCTCCGAGCTACGCGCGGCCGGGATCGAGTTCCCGGCCAGCATCGTGTCCGAGCTCGAGCTGGCCGGCATCGCCATCGAGCGCTGCCGCGACGCCGCCAGTCGCGGGGCATGCGTCCGGCTGGCGCAGGCCGCCGCCACCCCGGTCGCCGCCCCCCCGGCCGCTGCGCCCTCCGCGCACCCCGCACCCACCGCGACGTCCCCCGTCGAGCCTTCTCCCGCGGTCACGGCCGCCGTCGAGCCGCCCCCGGCCGCCGTCGAGCCCGCCGCGGCCACCACGCCCGCCGTCGAGCCGCCCCCCGCCGCCACCACGCCCGCGGTGGCGCCGCCCGCCGCGGCCACCTCGCCCACCGTCGAGCCGCCCCCCGCGGCCACCCGCCGGCCGAAGCGATCCCCGCCTCCCACACGCCGCCCGAAACCCGCCCCCGTGGCAGCGCGCCCCGAGCCGGCGCGACCGGAACCCCCCGGGCCGGGCGAGGACGAGTGGAGCGTCGTGCGCCGCTACCGAACGTCGAGCCGCGACGGGGTCCTCCTCGCGCTCGTGAGCTCGAAGCGCCTGCTCGCGCCGCTGGCGCTCGTGGTCGCGATCGCCGCCGCCGCGGTGATCCTCCTGACCGGCACCGGCAATGGCGCCGGCCGAAACCCGCCGCCCACCCACCTCGCCCAGCGGTCCCGCTCCCGAGCTCCGGCCAAGACCACCGCCGCCCACGCCGCCACCGCCACCTCGAATACGTCACCCGCGACCACGACCACGGCACCGGCGAGCACGCCACCGACCCCGGTGTCGCTCACGCTGGCCACGCAACTCGAGTCACAGGGCCACGTCCTGCTCACGAGCGGGCAGTACACCGCTGCCCTGCCGGTCCTGAGGCAGGCGGTAGCCGCCACCGGCGAGAACGTGAACGCGTGCGTGGAGCCGGAGAGCACGATGTGCCTGACCTACGCCTACGCGCTTTATGACCTCGGCCGTGCCCTGCGACTGAGCGGGAATCCCACCGCCGCGATCCCGATCCTCGAAAGCCGGCTCCAGATCGACAACCAGCGCCCGACCGTCCTCGCCGAGCTCGCCCTCGCCCGCCAGGGCGCCACCTGATCGCGGCGGATCAGCCGATCGTGACGCCAAGCGGTGGCGAGGCGCCGGCGTCGTAGCGCGCGGTCGCCGGCGTTCGCGCGACCAGCACGAATCGACCCGACCGCCGCGCCCCGAAGCCCGCGGCGAACGTTCCGCCGGCGGTCGCTACCCGCTTGCTCGCCACCTGATGGCGCCGTCCGCCCGTCACCCGGTACAGGTCGACGGTCACGGGGGAACCGACGGGCGAGACCGTGCCGCTCACCTGCAGGGGCGAGGACGACTCGAGCGTCAGGTTGAGGATCGGCGCCACCCCCAGCGCCACCACGTCCGAGACGGCGGCGGGGGCAGGGCGGTGCAGGACCCGCACGAGCACGTTCTGCGCGGGGGTCAGGGTGAAGCTCCAGCCGCCCCCGTCGTCGGTCGTCCCGGTCGCGATCGTCGTCGTCACGCCGCGCACGACGCCTACCTGCTGGAGCTCGACCGTCGCGCCCGTGAGCGGTGCCCCGCCCGCAACCTGCGTTAGCCCTCCGGTCAGGGTCACGCTCGTGCCGGCGTTCACCGCGGCCGCCGGCGCGGCGATCGTCAGCCTCGCCTGCGCGCCGGCCAGCCCGGCGATCGCCGGCCGCATCGACGGCAGCCGCGCGTAGAACGCGTTCCCCGGACAGTCGGTCGTGTCGCCGTCGCGGTGCCCCGCGACGCGCGGAAGCGAAACGTGCGATCCGGGCGCGAACGGGGTGTAGATCGCTCCGTCCGGCTCGACCTCGACCGTCACCCGCCCGAGCGTCGGCACGCCGTGGAGCGAGAGCTTCCAGGCCAGCAGACGCTCGAGCGCCGCGATCGCCGCCGGCGAGGGCACCACGTCCATGAAGGTGCCAAGCACGACCATGCCCGTCGACTCGGCGTTGTAGCCGCCGGCGTGCGCGCCCATCACCGGCAGGTCGATCCCGCCGGCGCGCGCCTCCCAGATCCGGCCGAAGGCGTCGACCGCGAAGTTGTACGCGATGTCCCAGTAGCCGCGCACGTACACGTGGTAGGCGAAGATCCCGAGCAGGATCGAGGGCACCTCGCTGGGGCCGTAGCCGTTAGCCCCGTCACTGTGGTGGACGAAGGCCAGCTTTACCCTCTCGTACACGGGCAGGTGGGTCGGTCGCGCCCGGCCCTGCGCCCACGCGCCGCGCGCGATGATCGGCGGCTGCCCCGGGCCGGCGTCGAGGATCGGCTGCGCGAGCGGGAAGGCCCGCGCGGC
The DNA here is from genome assembly GCA_035625625.1 of Solirubrobacteraceae bacterium. Taxonomy (GTDB): domain Bacteria; phylum Actinomycetota; class Thermoleophilia; order Solirubrobacterales; family Solirubrobacteraceae; genus Palsa-465. The sequence continues at coordinate 12,857 of DASPPG010000223.1, read as the reverse complement.
GTGCGCGTCGCCGGAGGCGACGGCCGGCAGCGCGACGAAGTGCAGGTGCACCCCCGCCACCGCGATCGAGCTCCGCAGCTGGACCTGATCCGCCGGCCCCGTCCAGACCGGCTCGCCGAACCGCTGCGAACCGGCGGAAGAGCCGTCGCCGTCGTGGCCGAGGACCGAGGCGATCACCCACGGACTCCACCCACCCCCGACCGAGCGCGCCCGCAGCTCGATCCGCGCCCCGGACGCGCCGCTCCATTCGACCCCCGCGAGCGAGAACACACGGGGGGCGGCGATCGGGCTCGACTCGCGGCCGGCCCCCAGCGCACCGACCGAGCGGCTGAACACGTCCGGAACGCGACCGAGTCTTGGGCCGCCGGCCCGCGCCACCGCCGCGCCCGGATCGACCAGCGCCGCCGCGCCGGCCACGGCCGCGCCGCGGAGCACCGTGCGCCGGGTGACGCCGTCGGGTGGGCCGTCGGGTGGAGGCGAACCGGTCATCGTCGCGTCGCGACGATCGCCAACCCGGGCGCGAGGATCAGCACGAGAACCGTGAGCGCTCCCGCGATCGCGACATCGGCGAGAAGCGCGTTACGTCTCACAGCGGCAGCCTGCGGTAAATCGGGCGGGGCAGGTGGCGAAGCACCGCGAAGACGTAGCGTACGACCTTTGGCACCCAGATGGTGTGGGCGGACCCGGTCAGAGCTCTGACGGTCGCGTCGGCCACCGCCTCGGGGGTGGTGGCGAACGGCGGCGAGGGCAACCCTTGCGTCATCCGGGTCCGGACGAAGCCGGGACGGACGACCAGCACGCGGACGCCGCTGCCCGCCAGCGCGTCCGATAGACCCTGGGCGAGGGCGTCCACCCCGGCCTTGGCGGCGCCGTAGACGGGGTTGCTCGCGCGCGGTCGCTCGCTGGCGACGCTCGAGAGCACCACCAGCGTCCCGTGCCCCTGCTCCCGCAGACGACGGAGCGCGGCCAGCATCAGCGATCCGGCGCCGACGAAATTGACACGCATGACGCGCGCGGCGTCGTCTCGGTCGGCGTCGAGGCCCGCCTGGGCGCCCAACACCCCCACCGCCAGCACGGCCACGTCGACGCCGCCGGCGCGCTCGAACGCCGCGGCGATCACCTGCTCGTGGGCGTCGAGGTCGTCAGCGTCGAGCACCTCGTGATCGACCCGCGCGATTCCTGACTGCTCGAGCGACGCCGCCGCGCGGGCGAGACCGTCCCGGTCGCGCCCGACCAGGAACGGCCGCACCGGGCCCTCTGAGGCCATGCGGCGGACGATGGCGAGCCCGATCTCGGATGTGCCGCCGAGCAGGAGCACGCGGCGCTCGGCGCCTGAGCCGCCGTCAGAGCCCGACGCAGACGGCCAGGCACCGACACCCGCGCCGGGCGAATCGCCGAGCAGTCCCGTCCGATCCGCGAGGTCCGAGCGCCACACGCGGTCCGGATCGGCGCCGTCGCGCACCACGCGCCACTCCTCGAGCCGGGGGTACATCGCGCGCAGCGCGTCAGGGCGCAGCCGGGCGTCCTTGCTGAGATAGACGCGCCCCCCCGCCTGCGCCACCAGCTCGTCGCAGCGGTCGAGCGCCGGCCCGATCCCGGGCGCGGCCCGGGGGAGATCGAGAGCCAGGGTCCAGCCGGCGAGCGGGAACGAGAGCGGGGCGCCGTTCGACTCGCCGAGGTCCTTGAGCACGGCCAGGTAGCACGGGACCCGGGCCCGGCGCAGCTCGGCGATCACCTGCTCGAGGACGTGCTCGGACCCGAATGGCACGACCAGCTGGTACTGGAGGAACCCCGCCCGCCCGTACAGCCGCGGCCATGCGTCGAGCGCGTCGAGCGGGAACATGTGGGGGCCGATCGGCTCGATCCGCTCGCGCTCGCGCGCGGGCGTCCGGCGAAGGCGCAGCTCGTTGAAGGCCCGGACGCTTGCCGGCCGGAGCAGCCCGCGGGGCCAGCCCGCGGGCACCGTCGCCCGCGCCGCCACCGTCGCGCCACCGAGCATGCCGGCGGACACGGGGGCCCGATCACCCGGCAGATGCGCCGCCCGGGTCACGACGCCCCGCCCCGGCCGGCGCCCGAGCAGATCGAGCCAGGCCACGCGGTGCGGCCCGCCGGGCTCCGACAACGCCGCCAGGGCTTCGTCCAGGTCGCCGACCCGATCGCTGTCGACCGACAGGAACGGACTCGAGACCGGCGCCAGCCGGATCCGCGCCCACAGGATCACCCCGGTCAGCCCCATGCCGCCGAGCGTGGCCTGAAACAGGGCGTCATGCGGGCCCAACGACAGCTCGTGGCCGGCGGAGCTCATCAGCCCGATCGCCTCGACGTGACTGCCGAAGGTCCCCGCGGTGCCGTGGTTCTTGCCGTGGATGTCCGCGGCCACGGCGCCTCCGACCGACACGTGCTGGGTACCGGGGACGACCGGCACGATCCACCCCACCGGAACGAGCTGCTCGAGCAGCTCGCCGATCGTGACCCCCGCGCCCGCCGTCACCACCCCGGAGTTGGCATCCAGCTCAAACCCCTTCAGAGCTCCGGTCTCAAGGACGAGGCCGCCGCTCAGCTGGGCGGCGTCGCCGTAGCTGCGTCCCATGCCGCGCGCGAGCACGCCCCTCCACGGCTCCGAATCGCTCCCATGCCGCCGGAAGAGCCGCAGGGCGGCGGCAACCGACTCGGCGCGATCCGCCCGCACGAGCCACCCGCCGGCGCCCGGACCGCCGCCCCAGCCGCGCAGCGTCGCGCGTTGCGGCGTCGGAGCGCGCAACTCGGCCGCGGGCTCGCCGCCCGCCGTCATGAGCTCAGCCGGTGGCATGCACGGTGAGCGCGAACAGCGCCAGCCAGAGGACTCCCCCGGCCTGCAGCCAGCGGTCGGACAGCAGTAGCTCCTCGGGAGCCTCGCCTCCGCCCGCGCGGACCAACGCGCCGTAGCGCAGCAAGCAGGCCGCGAACGGAATGATCGTCAGCGGTCGCCACGGGACGTCGTCGACGTCGGGCACGGCGAACGCCCACACGCAATAGGCGAACAGCGCCACCGCGGCGCTCCCGCCGATGATCACGCGAAGCCACGCCGGCCGGTAACCGGCCAGCGCCTTCCGTGCGGACATCCCGGTGCTCTCGGTGCGCCGGAGCTCGGCCTGGCGCTTGGCGGCGGCGATCAGCACGGCGGCGGCGGTCACGACCAGCACGAACCAGCGCGACAGCGTGACCGGCGCGGCGACACCCCCCGCGGTGGCGCGCAGCACGAATCCCCCGGCGATCGCGGTGACGTCGAGGATCGGCACTCGCCTCAGCGCCAGCGTGTAACTCACTGTCAGCAGCACATAGCTGACCGCGACGACGGCCAGCAGCGGCCGCGCCAGCGTGCACATCGCGAGCCCGATCGCGATGAGAGCCGCGCCGAGTAAAAGCGCGAGACGTGGGTCGAGCTGGCCGGCTGCCACCGGACGGTGGCGCTTGCGGGGATGCAGGCGGTCCTCCGGCGCGTCGCGTACATCGTTGATCGCGTAGATGCCGGACGCGAGCAGGCAGAACGCGGCGCACGTGACCCCGATCCGAACCGGCACGTCGTCGTGCCCGAGCGCGCCCGCGGCACCGGCCGCGGCAATCACCAGCGCGTTCTTGATCCACTGCTTGGGACGGAGCGTCACGAGCACGGCGCGCACCAGCAGGGCCGCCTGCGTACCTGCGGGCGGCTTGCCCTTCCCGCGCCGTGGCCTGCCCAGCGCGAGCGAATCGCCGCGGACGTTTTCGGGCAGCCACGTACCTCCACCGAGAGCTGGCATCAGGATGACCGTACGGCGCGTTTCTTTAGTTCAGGTGTGGAGCGCATGAGGACGCTTTCACCATCCCCGCCGGTCTCACCTGCCGTCCATGAGGACACTTTCACCAATTGTTTTTTTTCACCGCGGTGACGTGTACAACGTAGGCACCAATGGTGGTGGAACCCTCATCGCCAGTTCGGCCGCAGCGGCCGCCGACAGCTCCAGTTCTGGTCCGCCGGCGCGCGCGACGGTCACGCTGGCTGCGCGCGCGCCGGATTGCGACGATCGCGGCGCTTCTGTGCCTGGTGCCCGTGCTGGGGTCATATCTGAGCGCCATGTCCCAGCGGTCGGACTCGAGTCTCAGCATCCGCACCGTCGAGTGGATGCGGGACAACGGCGCCCGCGGGCTGGTGACCACCGTCGAGGACTGGTACTACTCGCTGACCGCGCCCGCCAAGGGCGGTCCCGCGCTGCGTGCGCTGCCGGCGCAAACCGGCGTCCTGGCCGCGCGCCCGCCGATCGCCAAGCTACGCGTTCACGATTACCGCCCGCCTCCAATCGTGCCGGTGATCCGGCCGGCGCTGCCGGGTGAGGGTGTCTGGCACGCGACGTTCGCCGGCGGAGGGTCGCAGCCGCCCGTACTGATCACGAGCTACCGGCCGAACCCCGACTACCCGCGGATCGTCGCCGGCGTGGCCTGGATCGATCACACCCGCGCCTCGGTGCAGCTCTATCCGGGACTTCAGGAGCCGAGCGTGGCGATGCCATCACGCGGGCCGATGGAGGTACCGCAGGCGTTGCGCGGGGGACTGGTGGCCACCTTCAACAGCGGCTTCAAGCTGTCCGACGCGCGCGGCGGGTTTGCGTACGGGGGACACACCTACGCACCGATGATCGACGGGATTTCCGCGATCGTGCGCTACACCAGCGGCAAGGTCGACGTGGTCGACTGGACCGGCGGCCCCGACGTCGGCAACGACGTGACCTACGCGCGGCAGAACCTGCCGCTGATCGTGAACCACGGCCGGCCCAACCCGAACCTGTCGGACGGCCCCGAATGGGGAGCGACGCTCGGCAACGCGGTGTTCGTGTGGCGCTCCGCCGTCGGTGTCGATGCACACGGCAACCTCATCTATGCCGCCGCCCCCGATCAGACGGTGGCCTCGCTCGCTCAGATCATGGTCCGCGCCGGCGCCGTCCGCGCCATGCAGCTCGACATCAACTCCTACTGGCCGAGCTTCATCACCTATCGCTTCGCGGGCGCCAGCCAGCCGTCGAACCTGCTGGCCGACATGGTGCGCTCGCCGTTCCGTTACCTCACCCCCGACGACCGCGACTTCTTCGCCGTTTACCTGCGCTGAGTGACCGCCCCGCGCCGTCGAGCGTCACGGCGCGGCTACTGCACCGTCGCCACCGCCACCAACTTGAACCCGCCGGGCACGGTGACCGCGCTGACCGACTGCACGCGCACGTGCGGGTCGTTGAACAGCGTGATCGTGGCGATCCCGCCGAACGGGACGTCGGGCGCCACCACGAGCGCTCCGTCCCGGGTCCCCACCACCGCGTTGACGCTGGCGGTCAGCCCGAACAGGCTGGCCGTGCCGCGGACGATCAGCTGACCCCCCGAGGACGCGACCGGCTCAACCTTGTCCAGGAACGGCACCGCGGAGCGGAGATTGGATTCCATGATCGTCGCGGAACCGGTCATCTCGCTGCCGCGCTTCTTCAGAGCAGCGTCGTGGAGCGTGAGCACGCCCGAGTCGAGCTCCTGCGCCGAGACGTCGAGCCTGCCGACCCCGACAGCTTCGTTCAGCAATCCGCCGATCTGACTCGAGCCCGACCCGTACCGACCCAGACGCACCGCCACGCTGTCCGCATCGCCCCACAGCAGCTTGATGGCTGGGAATGCGCTCACCTTGACCTCGAGCACGGTGCCTGCGCGCGAGAGCTGGTCGCGCACCCGCTGGGCGGCGATTCCGGGCAGTACCAGCTGGGCGACGATCAGCACCACCAGGACCGCCCCGGCGACGCCGAGCGCGATCATTCGGCGCACTACTCCTGCCCGGGCCGCGGCACTATCAGCTCAGGACGGCGCGGGCGGCGGCGATCGCCTGCTCGGTGAGCGGTCCGATGTCGAGCTCGGGTTCGCTCAGGCGCCGGACGATCACCCCGTCGGCCAGCGCGAACAGGAACATCGCGGCCAGCTCCGCATCGACCCGGAGCGCCAGCACGCCACTCTGCTGCTTGCGTTCGAGCGCATCGGCGAGGTGCGACCGCGTCCGCCGCCCGAGCGCCGCCAGCTCGGCGGCGATCTCCTCGTTGCGCTGAGCGAGCGTGAGCATCTCGTAGATCATCACCGGCGCCGGCCCGTCCCCCAGCCAGTCCTCGAAGCTGCGCACGAGCGCGTCGAGCACCTTCTCGGCGTCGGCCGCCGCCTCGATCGCCTCCTCGAGGCGCTCGGTTCGGACCTCGGCCTCGCGCCGCACGACCTCGAGCAGCAGCCGCTCCTTGGTGCCGAAGTAGTAGTGGAGCAGCCCGCGCGAGACGCCGGCCTCGCCGGCCACGGCGTCGAAGGTGGAGCCGGCGATTCCGCGGGCGGCGACGCTGGTCCGCATCGCCTCGACGATCCGCACCGCCTTGGCGCCCGACAGCTCTCGCTCGCGCGATACGCCTGGTTGCGTTGCCGCTTCCACGCGCGCGATTCTAGAGGCCGTTAACGCGCCGGAGGCGCCCTCAGGCGCCTCCGAACGAAGTGGTCGAGCTCGACCGCACCGCCTACGTGGCTCCGACGGGCGAGCTGGGCGGAGTGGAGGCCGACGCCGGCGGCGGCGTGTACTCGAACTCCTCCTCCTTGCCGAAGACCAGGTCGAGCACCTTGGTCCGCAGCTTCTCGCTGCCCGCCAGGGCCAGGCTGAACCCGAGGGCGGCGATGAACAGCTTGCGGCTGAGGCCCATCCCCTTGCGGGCGCGCTTCTTCGGAGCCTCGGTCAGGGCGGTGCTCGCGTCGCGGAGCGCCTCGACCGCGATGTGGAGGTCGCGCTGGAGCTTCTTGTCCTCGAGCAACACCTTGGTCGGCGCCTTGCCGTTGGTGAGCCGGGCATATGCGCTCCTGCTCGAGTCGAACGCCGTCCGGACGTTCTCACGCAGCTTGGCGTCCTGGACGATGCGCTGGATGTACGGCGTCGCCTTGCTGAGGCTCGAGATGTCCACGGATTTCAGCGGCGCCGCCACGGACTTCTTTCGTTTTGTTGGCATAGGTCTCCCTCTTCAAGTGGGTCGTCGGAGTGAGGATACGCGAATCACGTGCCCCCTCGGAGCCTTTCTGGGTGAGGGGGTTCCCAATTTTGGCCGCGCTGAAGCTGGAGGCCCCGCCGGCGGTCAGGCGGCCTTGAGCGCTCGGGGACGAGGCCGCGCCGGTCGGCGCTGGAGCGCGACCTCGAGCGCCTCCTCGACCGTCGAGACGAACCGGAACTGGAGGTCCTTGCGCAGATGCTCGGGGATCTCGTCGGCGTCCTGCTCGTTCAGTGCCGGCGCGATCACGACGCGGATCCCGTTTCGCTGGGCAGCCAGTGCCTTCTCTTTGAGGCCGCCGATCGGGAGCACCTGGCCGGTCAGGGTGATCTCGCCCGTCATCGCCACGTCGGCACGGACCAGACGCCCCGACAGCAGCGACGTCAGCGCCACCACCATCGCCACGCCGGCGCTGGGCCCGTCCTTTGGCGTGGCGCCGGCCGGGACGTGGATGTGGATCTCGTGGGTGGCGAACCAGTCGTCGGGCAAATCGGGCACGACGTCGGAGGCATTCGCCCGCACGTAGGAGAGCGCCGCCTGCGCCGACTCGCGCATCACGTCCCCGAGCTGCCCGGTGATCGTGAGCTTGCCCGAGCCGGGCATCGCGGTCGCCTCGATGAACAGCACCTCGCCGCCCACCGGCGTCCAGGCCAGCCCGGTGGCCACGCCGGGCCTGGCGGTCCGCCGCCGGGTCTCGGAGAAGAACCGGCGCTTGCCGAGCAGCTCGCGCACGCGGGGCTCGCTGACCGTCACCTTGCGCTTGAGCCGCCCCTCGGCCACCTGGCGAGCGATCTTGCGGCAGATCGTCCCGATCTCGCGTTCGAGCTGCCGGACCCCGGCCTCGCGCGTGTAGTCGGACACGATCACGCGCAGTCCGGAGTCGGTGAACGCGACCCGGCTCTTGGAGAGGCCGTTTCGCTCGAGCTGGCGCGGGACCAGGTAGCGCTTGGCGATCTGGAGCTTCTCCTCCTCGGTGTAGCCGGCGAGCTGGATCACCTCCATCCGGTCCCGCAGCGGCCCGGGGACGGTGTCGAGCGTGTTCGCGGTGCACACGAACATCACGTGCGAGAGGTCGAACGGCAGGTCGAGGTAGTAGTCGCGGAAGGCCTGGTTCTGCTCGGGGTCGAGTACCTCGAGCATCGCGCTCGAGGGGTCGCCCCGGAAGTCCGAGCCCATCTTGTCGATCTCGTCGATCATCAACAGCGGGTTGCGCACGCCGGCGTCCCGGAGCGCGCGGATGACCACGCCGGGCATCGCACCGATGTAGGTGCGCCGGTGGCCGCGGATCTCGGCCTCGTCCCGCAGGCCTCCCACGCTGAGGCGCTCGAACTTGCGGCCAAGGGCGCGGGCCATCGAGCGCCCGAGCGAGGTCTTCCCCACGCCGGGCGGGCCGACGAAGCACAGGATCGAGCCCCGCGCGTCCGGCTTCAGCCGCCGCACGGCCAGGAACTCGAGGATCCGGTCCTTGACCTGCTCGATGTCGTAGTGGTCCTCGTCGAGGACCTTGCGGGCGTGCTCCAAATCCAGGTTGTCCTCGGTCTCCTCGTCCCACGGCAGCGACGCGATCCACTCGAGATAGGCCCGGATAACGCCGTACTCGGCCATCGCCGGCTGCAGGCGCTCGAGCCGGGCCAGTTCCCGGTCGACCTGCTTGCGCACCACCTCGGGCAGCTCGACCGCACCCAGCTGCTCGCGCAGTTGGTTGACCTCGGCCTGGATCTCGTCGGTCTCGCCGAGCTCCTCCTGGATCGCCTTGAGCTGCTGGCGCAGGAAGTACTCGCGCTGCCCCTTGTCGAGCTCGGACTGGACCTGGGACTGGATCTTCGAGCCGATCGCCACCACCTCGAGCTCGCGCGCGAGGATCTCCGAGAGCCGGCGCAGCCGCTTTCCCACGTCGAGCTCCTCGAGCAGCCCCTGCTTCTCCTCGGCCGGGATCCTGAGCGCGCCGGCGATCAGGTTGGCCAGCGTGCTCGGGTCCTCGACGTTGGCGACCATCACCTGGAGCTCCTCCGGCAGGTACGGGACCTGCTCGATGATCTCCGTGAAGGTGTGCTGGACGTTGCGCGTCAGCGCCACCAGCTCGGGGGTCTGGTCGACGACATCGGGCGCCTCCTCGATCTCCGCCACCAGGTACGGCTCGGTGCTCACCCAGCCGGTCACCCGGATGCGCTGGCCGCCCTGGATCAGCACCCGCAGCGTGCCGTCGGGGACCCGGATCATGCGCGCCACGACCCCCAGCACCCCGACCGTGTACAGGTCCTCCGGACTCGGGCTCTCGATCTCCAGGTGGCGGCTGGCCACCATCGCGATCGTCCGCTCGCCCCGCAGCGCCTCGTTGATCAGCTCGATGCTGCGCGACTGACCGATGTTGAGCGGGACCAGCATGTCGGGGAAGGTGACCGTGTCGCGCAGCGGCAGCACCCCGACCTGGTGGGGCAGCTCACGCGTGGCGCCGACCGTGACGTCCCGGGCGGGACGCTCCGCGGTGCCGACCTCGATCACGAGTCGCCGTCGCCCGACTTGGTGATCGGCACCGGCCGCGCGCCGGGCTCGCGAACCAGCGGCAGCTCGATCCGCAACATCCCGTCCTCGTAGAGCGCCTTGGCCTCCTGCCCGCGCACCTCGGCTCCCAGCTCGACCACGCGCCGGAAGCGGCCGCGCCCGATCTCGACCTGCTGGTAGACGTCGTTGTCGGACCCGGACGGCCGCCGGACGCCCGACAGCATCAGCTTGCGCCCCTCGATCTCGATCTCGATCTCGGCCGGATCGATGCCTGCCAGCTCGGCGGTGACGATCGCCCGGGGCGGGTCGGGCGCGTAGGCGACGTCCACCGCCGGCAGGAAGCCGCTGCGCCTGCCGGGCATGCCGCTCCGCCCGAACACGTCGCCGAACAGCTGGTCCATCTCGCGCCGCATCCGCTCGAAGTTGGCAAACAGATCGCGCTCGGACATCCCGAAGGAGGGTAATGGGCCGCCTGCGGCGGCGTCCGTCGGATGGGGCGCGGCAGGCCCTGTCTGCGAGGCATGGATGCCGAGCGGGCCCGTCGCCGCGACCGCCGGGGTTCCCCATCCGGACACGATCCGTGATCTCACCTTGTCGTTGCTGGGCGCCGCGCTTAGGGACGTGCGGGTAGTTGCAGCCCGTCGGCGTGCAGTTCCTCCTCGACCAAGTCGAGAGCCCGTTCAAGCACTTCGCGGGCTCGACCGCCCTCGAACTGAGCGAGCGCCAGAGTGACAGCTGTGCGATACCGACGCAGCGGATCGGTCGGCTGCGCGTCGAGCGCGCCGGCAGCGGCCATCCACACGCTGTCGAAAGCCAGCGAGGAGTGTTGTGCGAGACGGTCGAAGTCGGCGTCGTAGTGCAGAACACCAAGCCCGTGAGCGGCAGCGATTGCCGCGATCAGATAGTCCTGGTGGGGCAGACGGTGAAAGCCGGCGGCGTGCTGGGCGAGTTCGGACTGTGCGGCAAGCGCAGCGTCTACGGCGCCAGTTGACACCTGAAGCGGGCGCAGCGCCTCGAGCTCCTCCCGCAGTTCGGCGTGCTCGCGTGCGTTTCGGGCGCTATACAGAACCTCTAACTCCAGGATTGGCGTGCGGTAGAGGCGCCCGTCCTGGAGCGCCTCCAGCCATTGTTCGCGGACGATCTCATGTCCGCCGCGCTGAAAGGCCGAGTTGTCCACTACGAAGCCCCCGCCACGGAAGGACGGGGTTACCCGCGCTGCCATCGGCCCGAAGCCTCGGCGAGGGCGCCGTAGTCAAAACCGTCAGAGCGGCGGAAACGTGCAGCCAGACGGTCGGCCGCCGCACGGCGTCGCTGCTCCTGTTCGGCTTCTGCCTCGCGTTCCCGCTGGAGAGCCTCGTCGCCCATGCTCACCAACACCGCCAGGATCCTCGAGTCAGGGGTTCCCGGCGCAAAGTGACGCCGTCCGCGGCGCAGTGCGGACTCGACTTGCTCGTCTCCGGTGATGGTGTAGCGATGCTTCTTCGTCGGCACTACGCGGGAGTGTAGCACCAGGTGCAGCACCTACCGCGAGGTGTCGTCTACTCCGGTGCCGGCAACTCGTAGACGGCGCCCTCTTCGGCGAGCTCGACCGGCCGGCCGAACGCGGCGCCGGCCTCGTCCTGGGCCCAATCGGCGTCGAGTTCGTCGGAGAAGTGGGTGATCACGACGCGGTGGGCGCCGGCACGGCGGCCGTGCTCGCCCGCCTCGGCGGGCGTGAGATGGCCGCGGATGCCGGTGCGCTCGGGCCGGGGCAGCGTCGCTTCGATCAGCAGCAGATCGGTGTTACGGGCGAAGCGCACGAGCGCGTCGTTGGGGCTGCAGTCGGCGCTGTAGGTGAGCCGCCCGCCGTTGGCGGAGATTTCGGCCGCGAACGTCCGCGTGTAGTGCGGCACCTCGCAGAAGCGCACCTCGAACGGGCCGATCGACAGCTCGTCCGGCCCGTCGTACTCATATAGCTCGAACGCGCGCCCGACCAGGTCCTCGTCACCCCAGCACTCGGCCAGGTGACGGAACATGTCACCCGCCCCTTTCGGTGCGTACAGGTCCGGGCGAGCCGGCTTGTCCGTCCCAGGCCATCCGGCCACCGCCACCGGCTGCTGGCGCGGCGCGTACTGCAGCGCGTAGCTGAACGGGATCAGGTCGAGGAGGTGGTCGGCGTGGAGGTGACTGATCAGGACCGCGCCGACGTCGACGTAGTCGCGGTAGTGACGCAGCTTGGAGAACACGCCGTTGCCGCAATCGAGCAGCAGCGCGTAGCCATCCTCCTCGACCAGGTATCCACTGCACGCTCCGCCTGCGTCCTGCCACGCGGGGGACTTGCCCAGCACGGTGATCCGCACGCGGCTCCTCTCTCGGTGTGGGCGCTCACTCTAGTGGCTCGGCTGCGCGTGATCGCCGGTTCGCGATCAGCCAGCCTGCCACCGCTCGTGCGGCATCCGGTACAGGACGTGCCGGCGCACCGGCCCCTCTGGGACGTTCGGGTGGTCGAAGTCTTCGGCGGGATCGTGGCTCATGCCCAGGCGTTCCATCACCCGCCGCGAGCGGTCGTTGCCGGTCGCGGTGAAGGAAACCACCTCTGGGCAGTCGAGTTGATCGAAGGCGAAGGTGAGCGCTGCCGTGGCCGCCTCGGTGGCGTAGCCGTGGCCCCAGTGTTCGCGGCCGAGCCTCCAGCCGACCTCCGTCGTCGGAGTGAAATGCGCCTCGAAGCGCGGCCGGTTCAGCCCCACGAATCCGATGAACGGCTCCCCTTCCCGGACCTCCACGGCCCAGAAGCCCCACCCCTGCCGCTCGATCGTCGCGTATATGAACCTCGCGAAGTCGTCGCTCTGGGTGCGAGTCATCCGCGCCGGGAAGTGGCGCATCACCTCGGCGTCGGCGTTCAGCGCCGCAAACGGCGTCAGGTCATCGTCGCGCCACTGCCTAAGCAGCAGTCGCGGCGTCGTGAGCTCGGTCACGACGGCGATCGTAGAGTGGCTAAGGCGCCGCCGTCAGGCGCCGCCGACAAATCCAAATCAGCTGGACAGGCCGGCGACGAGGTTGTTCCCGTCCGTCACCTGGTCGGCGGGCGGGGGCGTCGGCCGCGGCTGCGGCCCGTAGTCGCTGAAGTCGGCGGTGACGCTCTCCTGCACGGACGCACTGTTCCCAACGCTGATCGCAAGGAACATCTCGACCCGACGAACCAGATGGTGAGCGTCGACCCACACGTCGACCGGGATGCCCTGGCCCTGAATCAGCTTCTGAAGAAGGGACCGTTCGGCTGATGGCAGGTTGGGTAGGAGCCGATCGAGGTTGATCTCGGCTCGGTAG
>DASPPG010000222.1:0-46147 GCA_035625625.1 Solirubrobacteraceae bacterium | reverse complement strand
GGTCAAGGCGCGCTACCGGGGAATATGTCGGGGCTGCGGGGCGCCCACCGCCTCACGGAACGGCAAGAGCGACGCGTACGCGTATTGCAAACGCTGCCATCCCGGCGCGATCGCGCCGAAATGGACACGACCACGGGTTCGCGAAGCAATGCGCGCATGGCGAGCGCGCTACGGCGCTGCGCCGTCCTCCTACGACTGGTCGCGCACCCACGCACGCCGGCGCGGCGGCGAAGCGCTCAAACGAGTACAAGCCGGAGAATGGCCCACGCCGTCCACCGTCATCGATCTGTACGGAAGCTGGGCGGCGGCCCTCGCCGACGCCTTCGCCGGCGCTGAACGTTCGGCCGTCAGCACCGCTGACCATGCGCACGCGCGCACGCGCTTGGTCGTCCGTGAACGGGAGCGTCGACGTCGCCGCGAACGCTTCCGCCATTCACCCGCTCCGGTGCGCCTGGTCAGCCCGAGCCCGGTGGCCGCGTTCCCGAGCAGCAGCGTGAGCGTTAGCCCGTCGAGGTGGTCGTAGCAACCACCCCCGCGGCCGGGAAGCTGTGCCCGCTCGCTGAAGCAGCGGTCGGGTCCGCCACGAGGCTTCCATAAAAGCGATCACCGCACCGGCAATCGCGGCGTTATTGGATCCCGCGCAAAGCTACAGCGAGGTGGACGACGCCCAGTACGAGCTGCCGGACTACCGCGTAGCCGGGGCGATGCGGTTATCCGACATGTCGGATAACCGGTTGTATCTCCAGTAGCGCGTTATCCGCAGGGAGCACCCGATTTGCGTGATTTGCGACGCAGAAACGACTGGTCGCGATCGGAACTACTGCAGATAATTGCCGCGGTTGACGGTCGAGCCTTTCATCTCGATTTCCTCGATTCGGCGGACGCTTCTGTCGAACAACTCGACCGGAGTTGGTCGGCTGTGGGACCGTCCAGATCAGTCCGTCGCGCGTTCCGGCCTTGGCAAACGGTCGCGAGCGGACCCCCACCGGTCACACGCAAACCGGTCCAAACCGCCTCCTCGCGTCCGTCGTCGACCTGTGAATTATCCGAAGCGGCTGAGATCGCTGCAGCTCGCTGAGCAGGGCAAACGTCGTCCCAGCTCTGCCCGCTGGGCATAACGCGCTACTGGAGATACATGCGGTAGTCCGCCGTGCATGGGAAGGCGACTCCTCGCGTGGCAAAGGGATGGCGGGGCCCACGAGGCCGCGATCATCAAGCAATCGCGCCAGAGCACCGCTGAAGCGCTCTGCTGCGGCTGGTGGTTTCCGCGCGAAGCAGCAGCCCGACGCGCTACGAATGCAGTAATGCGGCCGATGCCGCCGGCCTCGAGCGGCTCGGCTTGTGCATCGCCGGGGTTAAGCAGTCGTCCGCCGGCCGCCCCAAGACGGCTGCTGGCGTGGCGTTGTGGGATGTCGACGCCATGGGAAAGGGCAGAGATTCCCACATTGCGCACATCGCCTGTCGGCTACATCGTCGCCGACGGTCGCGGCCAGTGCCTACGCAAAGCTGGTGTCCGGCGGACTGAGCCGCACTGATGCTTGGAGACCCAAAAGCGACAGCGTCGGCAGGAATGGACGAAGCGTGGCTCCGAAGTTGGCTAGGCGAGAGCTGAGAGCTGGAAACCACCGCTGAATGTCGGTGAGGCGCGCGGCAGAGTCGTCCTCGTGGGGCGTCAGCGTCCCGGCGTACGCGCATCGTGCTCGGGCAGCGGGCGCGAAGGTCGTGATCTTGAAGAACGTCGTGATCTTGAATATTCACTGGGTCGATGAGACCGTCTCGGAGCCGAGCAGGTTCAGCGGGCGTTCGCGCGCAGACTCACTCGCTCACTCGGCATCACCGCGATCGTCGGGCAGCACGTGTACGTGGTTCAGCCGATCCGCACGATCAATGTCAAGCTTGTTGTGTTCGGCGAACGGAACCTCATCTCATTTGTCCTCCCCCGTTAGGGACGGATCCGGACTATCGCGGAGTGCGGGATCAACCGCTCCCCTGCCCCAACTCGATCACGTACTCCAGGACGGATCCCGCGACTCGGGGCTCGCCGCCACCAGCCCTTGCGAACAGTGCCACAGCGGCGCGGTTGTCGGCTCGAACGACTGCGACGAAGCGACGGAACCCCTCGTGCTCGGCACGAGCGCTCAGCTCGGCCAGCAGCACGCGGGCCACGCCGCGTCGGTGCCAGGCATCGATGACCGCGACCGCCACCTCAGCCGCCTCGGGATCCTCGCTCAACCGCCCGTACCGCGCGACACCAAGCGCTTGGCCCGAGCTCGACTCGATCGCGATGACCGCTTCATGGTTCGAGTGATCGACCTCAGTGAAGTTCACAAGCATGGCTGGGGTCAGCCCGCGCAGGTTCACGAAGAAGCGCCAGTAGCGAGACTCCTCGCTCAGCCGACCGAAGACGTCGACCAGCAGCTGCTTGTCCTCGGGCACGATCGGGCGCACCGTGATCGAAGTACCGTCGCGCAGGTTCATCGCGAGTCCAGAACCAATCGCGATCATATCCGCGCGCGAGCAGGAGGACACCAACCATCGTCCGTGGGCGAATTGTGCGGACGCGGTGAGGAGGGGAGAGCCCGCTGCGCCTTTGATCGAGGAGCAGCAACGCCGCCGTCGTGGCCCAGTTACGCCCTTATGTGAGGTCGAGGTCATCAGGCCTCATGGCCGCTGGCGTTTGACGTCGCGGACATGTAATCCACGTGGCAGCGACGCGCGTCCTGCTAACGCGTCCACGCTATACGACAACACGACAGGGGTCGGCGTCGATCGGGAATAACGTGAAAGGCGCGACTGGGCAAGGGCTGCGACTGCGCCAGCGTTATCGGCCGCTTGTGCGTCGTCGATCTCACGAGGCCAGTGGCGGGTCGAACTACCGTGAGCGCCGCCTATGACGGGCAAACGCGAGACATAGATTTCCGACTCAGAGGGGGCCGTCGTGGGCCTAAGCGGCTTGCGCTTCGACACGGCGACCACTGAGCCGAGGTCGTTGACGTCGATTACGTCGCGGACAACCTCACATATCGCATCGACCACGCCTCACCGAAGGCCCTTCGTCTACACCGATCACACGCGAAACCCGACCTCACATAAAGGCGTGTAGCAGTCGCGCCAAGCCCGGGTCACGGCCTCGGTCGAGACCTGCCTTTGTTGTCGCACAGGCATCTTCGCGCCAGCGCCGCCAGTCTCGGAATGCGCGGAACTCGGGCATGACCACTCATTGCATTGGCGGCCGAGCCGCCCCCGGCGTGTGGCCTCGACTTGGTCAAGCCGCGTCGGGCAGCACTGAGCGCCCGCGGACGAGGATGTCCCGTGGACCGCTGCCGGCGAGCGGCAAACAACTCCGCGGAAACGGGGCGCTTCGGCTATCGGGTAGAGGGAAGCGCCTGGAAGGCCCGCCTCCGAGCAGGTGAGCTGCGCGCTCGATCGTCCTTCATCCACGGACGCAAGGCCGCTGTGGTCGCGGCTGTCGGGTGTCGGGTGTTGGCGGGGTGCCCGGGAGGGGCGCGGTGGGCGCTTCAGTGGACCGTCCATCGCGCGGACGCGTCCCAGTACGGGTCAAGGCGCGGGGGGGTCAGCGGCACCTCGCGCCCGTCTGTGTCGAGCATGGTTCGTGCGGCGCCGGCGGGTAGCACCTCGCCCACATCGGCTGCCGGGATGTTGGCCTTGGCGAGCGCTGCCAGCAGCCCTTCTGCGTGCTGGGGTCGTACGGCCGCCACCAGGGTGCCCTCGGAGATGGAGTAGTAGGGGTCGATTCCGGCGGCGGCGCAGACGGCGGCCACCTCTGGGCGTATCGGGATCGCGGACTGATCGATCCGGAGCCCTACCCCGGAAGCCTCCGCCACCTCGTACAGACCTCCGAGGACGCCCCCTTCGGTCGCGTCGTGCATCGCGGTCACACCGGCGTCCCGGACCCCGTACGCGGCCGCTATACGGGCCTCCGGCACCACCGTCATCGACCTAACCAGGCGCTGCGCTGCCGCGAGCGTGTCGCTACCGACCTCGCTGCGCAGCCGGTCGGGGAAGCTCATCGCGAGCAGCGCGGCAGCTTCGATCGCCGCGCCCTTGGTAACCACGACCCGGTCACCCGCCCGAGCCATCGCAGGCGTGATGTACCCGTCCTCGGGACCCACGGCGAAGCAAGTGGCGCCGCCGACCATCGGCCAGGCACAGCCCGCGTAGCGGCCCGTGTGCCCGGCCACCACGGCGATCCCAAGCTGCTCGCAGGCTCCGGCGTAGGCCCGCCACAGCGTCGCGAGGTCGCGGTCAGATAACTCGCCAGGAAGGTTGAGGTCCACGCTCATCGCGCGCAGCGGCAGCCCGCTGGTGGCTGCGTCGGAGGCCAGAATGTGCACCGCGAACCAGGCCGCCTGCTCCCAGCCCAGCGAGGGGAGCACGAATACCGGATCGGTCGTGACCGCCATCACCACTCCGGGTGCCACCCGTAGCACGCCGACGTCGACGCCGGCCCGGGGGCCCGCCAACACCTCCGGATCGCCGGCGCCGAGGCGACCGAGGATCGTCTCGGTCAACAGCTGCCCACCAATTTTGCCCAGGCTGCTGGCGCCCATGATCAGCCTCCGTCTGCCACGCGAAGGGTACGGCACCGCGCACGATACTCGCCAGTCGCCGGACTGCCACGGCCGGCTCCTCGGCAGGCTCACCGCCGAGACTACCGCCACACCGTTGCGCCAGCGCGCAGCACCTGTTCGGCGTTCCCGGCGCCGATCCCGCCGATCCCGACCACCGCCAGCTGAGTTGCTGCGACCACCGCCCGCAACCCGGCCAGCCCGGCGGCGATCGCCCCCGGCTTGGTGCGCTCCGCCAGACGCTGACCCGGAGCTCATCACGCCGGCGGCCTCGGCGACGGTCACTTCGACGACGGTGCCGAGGGTAACACCAAGCAACCCGTCTGGGCCGAGCCGCCCGGGTCGCGCCCGGTCGGGCGCGCGGAGGTCGACAAAGTGTCGATCGACAACTGCCTACTGCTCCACGCCTGACGCAGCAGTCCGGGCGGTTCCGAGGCTGCCGCTCTCGTGCTTGCCATTCAAGAGCTCGTGGCTAACGGTGGAGGGCGACTGGACCGTCACGTCGGCGCCGCCGGAAGTGCTGCATCGCCGTGGCGGACGTGCAGCCGTGGCCGTACGCGTCGGTGTGGCTCCTGGCGTTCCATCGAGGAAGTCTCGCGGTCGCGGTCGAACCCGCGCGAGACTGCTCCGTTGAGCCCAAAGCATCACTCCGCCCGACTGCGCCTCAACGGGTCTCTAGACGTGGGTAGCGCAGCGGCGTCCTTCTGTCTGGTTAGAGTCCTGGTCGCGCCGCGGCTCTTTTGCCGACGCTCCCAATCCCCACTCGATGTGTTTGACGGAGATTCGATAATCGTTGAGTGATGAGGAGGACACCCGCCGCCGGCCTGGTTGTGGTCGCGTGCTTCTCGCTCCTGAGTGAAGCCGTCGCTCGGTCCGGCCGCTCTGCCATACGCGAGCGGGTCAGTGTCAAGTCGTCGAGGATAGTGCTGCTCAACGGAAATGGCTTGGGCGTGGCGAGGTATGGAGCCACGTTCTCGTCGGCAACCAAGGCCATCAGCGCTGTGTTGGGCAAGCCCACCGGGCATCCTACGGCTGGGTGCACTGGCGAATACGCTCAGACGGCGTGGCATGACCTGGTGGTTCAGTTCGTCGCAGGTCGCTTCAGGGGATACCGCTACCTGGACGGAGGAGAACGGGCCGTGGCACCCACTGGAGCGGTCCTTCGGTCGGTGAGGCCGAGATTGGCGACCGCAACGGGGATTTCGCTCGGCAGCTCGTTGGCTGACGCGCAGCGCGCTTATGGGGTTCTGCGGCGCGTTGGAACCGACTTCTATGCTTCCCGATCCGGCATTACCTTCGCGTTCTGGAGTTCGGGGAACCCCGTGCGCAATTCGCGGATCTATGAAATCAAGAGCAACGTCTGCCCCGGGTCGCTCTAGAGCTGCCCAGGCAGACGCTGAAAGTTGTGTTCCCCGTCGGACGCGGCCCGCGCTATCGCGTGGACCCAGACGTCTGAGGGCGGGCGCGGACTGCTGCAACGATCGAAACGCAGAAGCGCCGCGCGGTTCGACCGACGCCAGGCTCCGGATAGGCACGTTCTTTGCTCTGGGAGGGTGGGTTGACGTAGGGGCGCTAACGCAACCGGTGGTTCCGATAATCCCGAGCCCACCGCTGATCGCGCCACATCATCCGGCATCCGTCGCCCCTGCGGCCACGACTGAGCGGCTTCTGCATCGGGCGCTCGCCGGCCACAAGGAGCAGCCAAATCACGGCTCGCGGCGGCCCGCTCGCGCCTCGTGGTTCGTGAAAGAAGCGCTCTTCTGCTCTCTCAGACGAGGCTGGCCTGTGAATCCGACCCGGCCGGTGGCAGATGCCTCCTCTGGTAGCTCGCGCACGAGCGCGTCGAGCGCGTCGGCGACGCCGTCGGTTAGCTCGGCTCCTGTTGTGAATTCGCGGCCCTCGACGCCATAGACTGGATCGTCGGTGGGAGGGTGCCGAGCGCTCGGGTTAGTTCGATCGCTTCGCCTATGCCGATTGTGTGACTCGAGGATCGCCGGAGCGGCGACGGCAAGGGGGCGTAGCTTGCGTCCAGGCGGTTGATCGTTCCCGGTGGTGGGCCGGACCGCACGGTATCGACGATATTGCCGCGTCGGCTTCGTCCCTGCGCGCAAGCAGCCCGGCGACTTCACCTTCGTGCAGATGGACGGTAATTGAGGTGGACAGTTCGCACTCCTGCACGCGCTTGAGCGCTTCTAGGCCCGCGCCGGTATCGCGCCGTGGTTGGTTCCCAACTCCGGTCACGACCTCGCTTCGTCGCATGTTTACCGGCGGTCGACGGTCAGCTCCAGGAAGTGGGTTGCGCATGAGATGCACGGGTCGTGGTTGCGGATCGCTTGCTCGCAGCGGTGGCGAAGTTCCTCGTCGGGTAGGGCGATGTTGTGGGTCACAACCGCTCTGAGGTCTTCCTCGATCGAGCGAAGGTTCTGCGACGTCGGCGGCACGATGCGAGCATCGAGGATGATGCCGTCGTCGTCGATACTGTAGCGGTGATAGAGCATCCCGCGGGGCGCCTCCGTGGCGCCGTGGCCGACGGCGCGTCGCGGTTGGATCTCGACCGCAGGCTGGTCGGGGGGTTCGTAGCTGTCGATCATCGACAGCGCCTCGTCGCAGGCTTGCACGAGCTCGACGGCGCGTACGATCACACTCTGAAACGGGTTGCCGCAGACACACCCGAGACCGGCCTCGCGGGCAGCGGATTGCGCGAGCGGCCGCAAGCACTGAGAGGAGGTGTTGTACCGCGCAAGCGGCCCCGTTCGATAGCTGCCCCGTTCCCGGATGCGCGCGTGCAATGCGTTGGAATGCGGGACCTGCTCCTCGACCACGTGGGCGTTGAACTCGGCGGGAGCGATGTCCAGCCCATGGCTGGAGACGATCCTGCCGAGGTCAATCGGGTAGCGGTCGGGCTCGCTGAGCGCGACGAATTCAGGCGGCTTCCAGTCGAGTTCGGGAAACGTGAAACTGGATGTCCAGCGCACGGTGGCAAGGGCGTGCTCGCGCGCCCGCTCCAGCGGTTCGTACAGCTTCTTCACGAGTTCGGCCCGCCTCGTCACTCGGTAGAACCCCCCGACCCGGAGATTGACGGGGTGTATCTCGCGGCCGCCGACTGCGGTGACGATCGTGTTCCCCGCCTTCTTGAGCGCGAGCCCGCGGTTCGCGGCCTGCGGGTGGTCGCGGGCCATCTCGACAAACCCCGGATAGCCGAGGAAGTCCGGTGCGTGGAGGAGGTAGACGTGCAGGCCGAGGCTCTCGATCCATTCGCCGCAGTAGATCAGTCGACGGAGGTCCCGGATCGGGCCGCTGTCGATCGTGATCCCGCACGCGTCCTCCATCGCCCGCACCGCGCTCATCTGGTACGCGATCGGGCAGATACCGCAGATCCGCGACGTGATATCCGGCGCTTCGGTGAAGCTCCGGCCTCGCAGGAGCGCTTCGAAGAACCGCGGCGGCTCGTAGATCCGCACCTTCACGTCACGGACCTCGTGACCCTCGATCTGCACGTGCATCGCGCCCTCGCCCTCGACCCGCGCGAGGGCGTCGGTCCGGATCACCCTACCCGTGCTCATGGCGCTCGCTCGCTTCCCGGAACCCTGCCGCCGCCGCGTTGAACGTCCGGTAGGCGCGTACGAGATCGTGTTCCTCGAGTCCGCTCCACGCGTTCAGCGACGCGGTGTTCAGGTTCTCCTTGGGTCCGTAGCAGCCGTAGCAGCCGCGGTTGAACGATGGGCACACTGCCCCGCAGCCAGCCTGGGTGATCGGCCCGAGACACGCCGTCCCGTGCGCCACCATCACGCATACCGTGCCGCGCCGCTTGCACTCCACGCACACGCTGGTGGGCGCGCACCCGCGGCTGCCGGCGGTTGAGGTAGGCGCTGATCACTTCCAGCAGTTGTTCCTTACTGATCGGGCAGCCCTGAAGCTCGAAGTCGACATGCACGTTGGCGCTAATCGGCGTCGAGGTGGCGAGCGTCGTGATGTACTGCGGTGTGGCGTAGACGAGGCGCGTGAACTCTTCTACGTCGGCGAAGTTACGCAGCGCCTGGATACCGCCGGCGGTCGCGCACGCGCCAATCGTGATCAGGGTGCGCGAGCGGGCACGCACCTCCCGGACCCGCTCCTCCTCCTCTGGGGTGGTGATCGAGCCCTCGACCAGGGACACGTCATAAGGGCCTTCGCCCATTGCGCTCGTGGCCTCAAGGAAGTAGGAGATCTCCAGCTGATCGGCGAGCGCCAGCAGTTCGTCCTCGCAGTCGAGTAGGCTCAGCTGGCAGCCGTCACAGGACGAGAACTTCCATACCGCGAGCGTCGCCTTGACCCTCATAGCGCAGCCCGAACGTTCGCGACTATTCTCGAGACAACAGAGGTGCTCATCACAGCTCCCGGATCGCGAGCCAACGGCTCAGCTCGGGCCACCGATAAACCGGGCCGTCCCGGCACACGAGCGTCGGCCCCAGTTGACAGTGTCCGCAGCGACCGATCCCGCACTGCATGTTGCGCTCCATCGAAACGTAAACCCTGTCGGATCCGATCCCCTGCGCCGACAGGGCCGCGACCAGAAAGCGCATCATCAGCTCCGGCCCGCAGGACATCACGACCACTCCGGGTTCGAGCTTCGCGTGGCGTACGAGACGGGTGACGACGCCGACGTGGCCATCCCACTCCTCACCGGCGGAGTCGACCGTCACCATCACCTCAAGCCCTCGCTGTGACCACTCGCGTAGCTCGTCGGTGAACAGCAGCTCGTCCGGGCTGCGCCCGCTATAGAGGAGCAACAGCCGGCCGTAGCGCTCGCGCCGCGCCAGAAGCCGCAGAATCGCCGGGCGCAGCGGAGGCAGACCGATCCCGCCGGCGGCGATCACCACGTCGGCGCCCCCCACCTGATCGAGCGGCCACGGGCGCCCGAACGGGCCGCGGACGCTCAGCACCTGCCCGGCCTCCGCGGCGCAGATCGCCGCCGTCGCCAGGCCGACCGCCTTGACGGTGTGGATCAGCCGCTCTGGCTTGTCGGGGTCGCCGCTGATCGAGATCGGCACCTCGCCCGCGCCGCCGGCCGCGAGCATCGTGAACTGACCCGGCTCAAACTCGAACGGCTCACCCGAGTCCGCCTCGAGTTCGAGGGTCCAAACATCGGCGGTGTCCTGGCGCTTCTCGACCACCTCGAAGGAGGCGGGCACCATCCCGCTCGACTGCAACGGCTCAAGCCGTGGCTGAAACCTTGCCGTGGACATCCGCCAGTTGCAGCCTCGTCGCTTGCAGTCGCTCAATCACGTCGGCCGTAAAGCGGCTCATCAGCTCAAAACCGAGGTCATGATCGGACTCGCACTTCTCGCGCAGGCAAACGCCGTCGAACGTGATCAGGTGGCAGTCCCCCACCGTCCGCCCATCCAACGCCCACCGGTACGGAGGGAACAGCCACGACCAACCCACCACGTCGCCGGCTTCGAGCGTTTCGATCACCAGCGGCTCACGGCCGGGCACGTACAACTCGAGCGCCACCACACCGCGACGAATCAGCCAGAATCGCTCCGCCGGTTCTCCCTCCCGCATCAGCATCGTCCCGGCCGCGACGTGCTCGTTGCGGGCACAACCCGCAATGAACTCGAGCTGCGCCGGCTCCAATCCCGCAAATGTCGGCGAATCCGTGAGCAGCTCGTCAATCGTGCGCATCAGAATCGCTCCTCTCGCTTTCTCTGATCGACCGCGCCTCCTCGGTGAGATCGATTCCCACCGGACACCAGGTAATGCAACGTCCGCAGCCGACGCAACCCGAGCTGCCGAACTGATCCCACCAGGTCGCGAGCTTGTGGGTCATCCACTGCCGGTAGCGGGACCGCGTCGAGTTGCGCACGGACCCCCCGTGCATGTGGGAGTAGTCGACCGTGAAGCACGAGTCCCACCGCTGGTAGCGCTCGACA
Organism: Solirubrobacteraceae bacterium; assembly: GCA_035625625.1. Taxonomy (GTDB): domain Bacteria; phylum Actinomycetota; class Thermoleophilia; order Solirubrobacterales; family Solirubrobacteraceae; genus Palsa-465. Next base: position 35,646 of record DASPPG010000222.1, on the reverse strand, counting down.
TGCTCGCCCTGGAGGTCGGTGACGTCCTCGACCGTCGTGCAGAAGCACGTCGGGCAAACCATCGTGCAATTGCCGCACGTCAGGCAGCGTGCGGCCACCTCGTCCCACTGCGGGTGTTCAAAGTTGCGGTACAGCAGGTCCCGGATATCCGTCGTGTCGAGCTCCCGCCCCATATGAGCAGCAGTCCGCTCATGGACCGAGCATGCCGCATCCCGATCACCACGAGTCGCCTCGCGATGCGGCGCGTCCACGATCACCTCGGCGCCCCGCTCAGACCCGACCTCAACCACGAAATGATGACCCGTGTCGCTGAGGATTTCCGTCAGAGCGAGGTCGAAGCCGCGCCCGGCGACCGGCCCCGTGTTCATCGAGACACAGAAGCACGTCCCTCCCGCCTCGCCGCACTGGACGGCGACGACGAACACCTCGTTCGTCGGCGCGGCATCGGCGGGATCGGAACGCCGCCCGCCGGTCAGCACCCGGTCGAGGATCCCCATCGCGTGCAGCTCACACGAACGCGCGCCAACGAACGCGTACCTTGGCGCCTCCTGAGGCGCCTCCGTGACGTTCACCAGGCCCCCGCGCTTGTCGACCCCACCGCGCCACAGCCTCACCTCGGCCGGCAGCTGATACTGCTTCCACGAATGGGGCCCCACCGCGTAACCGAAAAGCGCCTCGTCGTCCCGGCGGCGTAGGCGGTAGTAGCCCCCATCCTGCTCATCGGTCCACCCGATCGGCAAATCGGCTGCCGAGCAGATCTCGTCGTAGACGATCGCCTCATCCCGGACCGTCGGTCCGACGATCGTATACCCACGCCGCGCGATCGCCGCCAGCAACTCGTCGAAATGCTCGCGCTCGATCACCGTCACTGCCGCCATCACCAACCAGCCCTAGACCGAACCGAGCGCGGAAGCCGCCAGCAAGACCGACGTGTGATATGTGGCCCACGCCTGCTCGGCAGCGGCCTTGGCCCGGAAGTGGCGATCGGCGATCCCCGCGACCCCGACGCGCTTCTGGCTGTCCAGCGGATGCCGACCGAAAAGGTTCACGCGCATCAGCGTCAACTCCCCGGAATGCACGACGTGATACTCATCCCCGCTGGGTAAGTTCCGCGCGACCGCCGCGTCGACGACCGGCCTCAGATACTCCAACTCATAGGCAACCCCCACAATCGCCGCGCGCTGTGCAGGCATGCCCGGCACCCGGTGCCGGATCGCCACCCTCTGAACCCCCTCCTCGCGAAGCGGGCCCGTGAACAGCACCGAGGCGTGGAAGTCAAACCAGGCGTCCCTCGCCGCCTTCTCGGCGCGATCCCGATCATCGCCAACGCCGATCACGCACAGCCGTCGCGAAGGGTGGCTCGGATGCTGGCCGTACAGGGTGACCCGTACAAGCCTCCGCTCGCGCAGAGCAAAGACCTGAGTGTCGCCCCCGACAGGAGGGTTGCTCTCAGCGAGCTCGGTCACGAGCGGCCGCGTGTACTGCAGGTTATACGCGAGCGCTGAGATCACGACCGGTGGACCGGGAACCTGGTGGTCGACAGTAGCTGTGTGGAAGACGCTGTTTAGGCTGCTCATGCCAAACGCCTCGTTCAGGCTCCCGTCACCGGCCTCCGATCCGCACCTCCGACCCCTGGGCGACCGCCCTGCTCGGGCCCTGTCCGTCCAGCTTGTCGGCAGGAAGAATCCCGGGACCGGACACCGGCGCTGCCCCCGGTGGCGGGACCAGTCGGTCCGGCGTGCTCCCCCCACCGGATGGTCTGGCCAGCGACGCCGATCGGCTCCTCCATCAGCCGGCTGCGGGCATCCGCGCCTGTACGGTCATATGCGCCCTTTCGCGGCGCGACGCGGGTGGTCGCTGTGGTCACTGTTGTCGCCATCGCCCTCCCCTTCCGGCGCGGAACGAATTGTACACCCTAATCCTGTGCCAGCTGGCGTTGCATCCCTGTTGCACCGGAGACTGCCCGTTTGGCGCGTTCGTCCAGCCGCCGGGTCGTATACGGAGAGAGCTGACGTCCGCACGTGTGGCAGATCCACTCGTCCTCATCACGATATGCCTTGATGTCGGCGTCGGCACACCGGCAGCCGGCTGCTCGGGCGGGCTGGACGCCTTGCTCGCCACCGCTCGGCCGCTCCTGCATGTCCTCGAGCGCTACACACTCAACCGTAGCTGCGACCGACATGCCGCTTGCTTTCCGTTTGATCCGAGCAATCGCACGGCGCTCGGGGCTCCCGGGGTTGTCTCTAGCGAGCATCGTCGAGTGTGTGATCCATAACTTGTCAGCTGGTCGCCTACGAGTGAGCCGACGGCTGTGCTCGGCCTCGGTCGACTCGGCGCGCCATGAGCATCGGAGCCGTCAAACTAGGGCCGGCTGCGTTGCGCCCACGTTGCCGTCCGTCCCTCTCGCGGTGTGGGCGGAACGTGCTCGGGGTTCGGGCGGTACGTTCTGGGCCAGCAGGCTCCGAGTGGGACTGCAGTCAGAGCGTCGGCTGAAGATCTGCTCGCCGGTGAGCGCGACGGGCAGGGACGGCAGAGTCGCGGGTTCGCTCGGGCAGCGTCCAACGACGATCCGCACGACCGTTCGAGCTCGCGCGGACGTAGTCGTTGAAGGCGAGGTGAGTAAGCGTTGCCCAAGCCGGCGACGATGAGGCCGGCCAACGGCATCCCGGACTTGCTCGTCCGAAGGCCTTTCGCGAGCGACGCCGTGACGGGAAGAGCCACCGCGGCGCTGAGCTGCACGTCGGGCGCGTAGCTCGGCGCCTCGATCTCGGTCCAGGCGCCGCGCCACCGCCTTGCGAGTCCCTCACACGCCGATCTCGTTGCTGAGCTTGAACGGAGGCGCCGGCCTCGATCCGGGGCCGGCGTATGCTCGAATCTCAGTCATAGCGGTAGAAGCCCGCGCCGGTCTTCCGGCCGAGCGATCCAGCCTCCACGAGTTCCACCAGCGGCTGCGGGACCGGTACCTCGAGGGACTCGCCTATCGCGCTGGACACGTCCAGACCAACATAGTCGAGCAGCGCGATGGGGCCCATCGGCATACCAGCACCGAGCGTCATGCAGTCATCGACGTCCCCAGGTGCCATACCGGTTTCCGACATGAGCGCTACGGCGCTGAACAGGTACGGGAACAGGAGGCGGTTGACCACGAAGCCGGGTATGTCTGGGACCTCGATTGGGGTCTTCCCGAGCGCCTTGCAGAGCTCGCGAGCGCGCCGGCGAGTCTCGGGGGCGGCATCCGGCGGGAAGGCAAGCTCGACCAGCTTCATTTTCGGAACGGGGTTGAAGAGGTGGAAACCGACGAAATTCTCCGGGTGACCGCTCGCACTGGCGAGCTCGGCAATCGACAGGGATGACGTGGTGGTAGCGAGCACGGCGTCGGCGCCGGCGTGTCGCGCCAGCTCGCCGAGGTCTGAGAGCACCGCGGCCTTGCTGCCCCGCTGCTCGATCACCGCCTCGACGAGGAACGTCGCCCTGCCCAACTCGTCCAGATCGGTCACGATCCGAACACGGTCGGGATCGATGCCGCTGAGCTTCGAGCAGGTCTCTACGACGCGCGCGCGGGCGCGATGCGCCGAATCGCTCGACCGGGCCCACAGCAGGACCTCGTCACGCTCGGCTACGGCCACGGCCAGGCCGCACGCGATCACGCCCGACCCGGCGATTCCCAGTCGTTCCTGCAAGTCAGCCTTCCCCTATCGATTCGCTCCATGCAAGCGTCACGACAGAAGCAGTAACAGCCGTGTCCGAAGCGCCCCCGGGATTTCCCGGCATTCGGATGCGTGCAGGAAAGACGGCGTGCGCGAGATCTCCGTTGACATGACCCAGCGCACGGGTCACACCCTTGCTCCCAACGGAGACACCACGGACGGCACCGCGACATCCCCCGGCGCGCGGTGGAGAGCCACACGTCCACGTCGACGGTCCGATTGCCACGGCTGTCCAGAATCTGACGCGCGCGGACTTCGTTGATCGTACTCATCGCGAGCTAGGAGTCGGTTGGCGCTCGTAGACGTGCAGGAACTGCAGGTAGTTCTCAGCGACCCGAACGACCGCGATCTCGCGGTCGATCTCGCCGGCAAGGAAGCCCTTGAGCGCGTCCGACCAGATCGAGCCAGCGATCGCAGCCATCGACGCGTGGGGTTGTGCCGGTACTCGCCGGTTGTCGGAGCGACCCATTCTCCGCCGATGAAGCTGTCGCAGCGTCCCTTCAGGTCAACCGGACTGCCGGCCTCACCCGGCGGCGCAAAACTAGTGACTCGATGATGGTCATGTGGAACCTTTCCCGGTCCGGAAGCGCGCGCAGACTTACAGTCCCGTTCGTCTGATGAAGCCGATCAAGCCAGCCGGCGATATCAGACGCAAACGCTCGGCAACGTTCGGCCTGCGGTGTGAATGACACCGCGGTGCGGACGGTTCCTCGGGGCTAAGCGGCTGCTTCGTCGGCGACGACGCAATGCGGGTGAAAGGCCAGCCACGGACCGATCCGCTGGAGCGGATCGAGGTTGAGGAACGCAGTCCGTAGGAAGCCGTCGGGGTGCTCGACGAGTACGGGCTCGTATATGCCGATGCGGTCCCCGCAGCGCGCGCAGTGCTTCCACCAATGGTGGCGCTGGGCGTCGTCAGTCACGGGGCGTCAGGGTACGCGTGCGGTTCGCGTCTGACGACGGGTCAACGCCGTTCTCAACCTGCGGAAAACTACGCATTCAGTCGCTTTGCCTGGGCGGGATCCCGGGCTGAGCTCAACGGTTGCGGGTGAGCTTCCCGGTCGGGTCATTGGCCGCCACGAGGGGGCCGAGCGGAAGGCTCGGCATTGGCGTGCTCTTGGACGTTGGACAGTGCCTCCTGAACGATCCGGTAGATGGCGGTTTCGAATTCCGCAGTGTGGCGAGCCGTGTGTCGGCCTCGCTCGTATGCCACGTCGACGTCGAGGTCCACCGCGACCCCGCTTTGTTCGGCCAGGTCCGCCAGGGCGATGATCGCCGACTCGATTCCTAGTTCGTCGAGAGCTGAGGGTCGGAGCTCGAAGCTCAGAGACCGGAGGATCGTGATCTCGGCTCGAAGCTCGTCGAGGGCGGTCGCGACGGCCCGGTCGAGTACGCTGGGATCGCTGCTTCCGCGCGCACCGGCGAGCTCGAGCCGCAGCCCAGCGAGACGTTGAAGGGTTCCCTCGTGAAGCTCGCGGGCCCACCGTCCGCGCTCCTGCTCTGCGGCGGCAAGGCGTGCGCGCTCGCGCTCGGCGGAAGCAACCAGCGCGGTGACGAGCCCGGTAGCGGCGCTCGCTGCAAACCATTCGAGGAGTCGCTGGTCGTCTCGTGTGAAGCCGGGGCCGCCGTCACGCCGGTCTAGTGCGACCAACACGCCGTAGGGATGGCCGCGGAGGGTGAGGGGGACGACCAGTCCTCCCTGGGGATGGATTCCGAGGCGACCGAGGCCGTACTCGTCAAACCGCGTTCGGTTGGGCTCATCCTCTTTGACTCCGTTCCATGGGACCTCATGCTGAAGGCGGTCGCGCGCCACACCGACCAGAAATGGGTCTTGCTGTACGTGGAGCGCTGGCTGAAGGCCCCGATGCAGAGGCCCGATGGAACCCTGGTCCCGAGGGTGAAGGGCACGCCGCAAGGGTCGTTATGCGCAGCTGCGCATAACGACCCTTATGAGTAGCGCTGGGTTATGCGTAATGCTCGCTTGTAGTTCCCGCTGCGTGCGAGGTTCACGGCCGAGCGCTGCGCATAACGTGGTGGTCTGTCAGAGGCTGGTGAGCCAGTTGAGCAGTTCGGGGCCGTGGTTCCATTCGGTCAGCTCGGCGCTGACGACCTGGTTTTGCGCCCCTTGCCGGTTAGCGCGACGATCGCGGGGTCCTTGAGACGGATGTTCCGGACTCTCATGCCCGAGCCGCGTGACCAGAGCCTCTCCCGCGTTATGCGCAGCGCTCGACCGTCAACCGCGCTCGTTCCGGGAACTACAAGCCAGCACTGCACATAACCGAGCGCTACTCATAAGGCAGCCCGATCTCCCCTGTGCTCGCCAACTTGTTCCTGCACTATGGGCTCGATGCGTGGATGGCCAGGGAGTTCCCTGCCGTTCCGTTCGAGCGCTTTGCGGACGATGCGGTGATCCATTGCGTCAGCGAATCGCAGGCCCGCTTCGTGCGGGATGCACTCGCGCGTCGGCTCGTCACGGTCGGGTTGGAGCTCCACCCGGACAAGACGAGGATCGTGTACTGCAAGGACAGCAGGCGCCGCGGGACCTACGAGGAGATCTCGTTCACGTTCTGCGGCTACACGTTCCGACCCCGGAGGGCATACAACAAACGCGCGGGGGAGGTCTTCACCGGCTTCCTACCGGCGGTGTCCCCGGAGAAGCTGACGATGATGAGCCGCCGAGTCGCGTCCTGGCGGCTGCATCGGCGCACCACCCAAGACCTCGACGACCTCGCAGCCGGGATCAATCTCGTGCTGCGGGGCTGGCTCGCATACTTCACCGCGTTCTACCCGACCGCGGTGATCCCACTCTGCCAGCGTCTCGATCACTATCTGGAGCGCCGGGCGAGGTGGAAGTACAAACGGCTGGCACGCAGCCCTAGGAGGGCACGAGCGTGGCTCCAGGGCATCCGGACCCGGAACCCTGAGCTGTTCGTGCACTGGCGGTACTGCGGAGCTGCGCCCTCCAGCCAGACGGCACGAGCCGTGAGTCGAGAGGCTCACGTGCGGATCTGTGGGGGCCGGCTGGTGAGATCCCCGCCGGCTACCCGGCAGAAACCGATGGCCATTGACACCCCTCAGGCAGCGATCCGCATCAACTCCGACACCGCGGTCTTGCTCGTGTGAACCGTCAGCCACGCGACCTGGTCCTCAAAGCTGCGCGTGAAGCTCGAGTCGTGCCGCGCCCACGGCACCGCGGCGACCACCACGCCGTGCTCGGTGCAGCTGACCCTGGGCGCTTCGGCCTCCAGGTTGGGGGAAGCTCGTCCCGAGATCCAACGCCCGCCACCGCCGGCGTCCCTCACCCCAGTCATAGCCCGGGCAGCGCCGGCGGCAATACGGGCAACGATCACGCTCCCCAGCTTCGGGCGCAGCGAGACCACCAGCGCCCCGTCCGCTCGAGCTGCACATCCTCGATCACCGCTCGATCGATCCCGAGCAGCCGCTTCCATACCCTGAACGGGCGCACGTCGCCCCCTCCTTTCACGGGGTTCCAGACCTGAGAAGCCGGAAATAAAGGAGCCCTCGAGATGCGAGCCCGCACGATCAACGAAGACATGAGACTCGCCGCCGCCCAGGCGATAGCGCGCGTCATCCCCGAGCACGAACTGCACCCCGGCTACATCATCCGCAGCGTGTTCAACCGCTAGGTCGCCGAATCGGTCGTGCACCCCGTTGCCGACACCGCCCTCACTAGTGGCGTCGCGCGCCGCGCGGGTGGCACTCGCACCCACCAGCCCGCAACCCCGCTCGAACAACTCCGCTGAGCACCACCCCGGTACTCTGCCGTGTCCCGGTCGCGACCGCAACTGTTCGACGTCGACCGCCCCGCCCCTTCTCTCCTCCCACGGGGTCGTAGGTGACCCGCATTCCCTGTTGGACCGAACCCTGCCAGAACCCTGGACTCTCCAGCGCCGCGACCGGGAGCGGTCAGACCTGAAACCGCGACGGCGCCAGCGCTACTCGGCTCAGATCCAGAGCCAGCCAGCGCGAGCGGCGCGAGCGTGAACGTACACAATCGGTGATACCCCACCATTCCGGTCGAGACGATCGACGAGTCCATCACGCAAGACGGGCCGCATCCGGCCGTGAGCACATCGCTGCCCGACCATAAGAATGAGCGACCAGAACCCAGGCCGCTACACCCCCGCCGTGCGAACACTCGAGACCGGCTGGCAATCCGGCGAAGCCCCTCCGACCGTGACACTTCCGCTGCCGCACGGCAAACCGGCACCATCGTTCCGCTGTGTCGCTCGGGACGAGATCCACTCGTCTCGGCCAAGCAGCTGTCCGACGCCACCGACGTGCGCGCGACCGTTCCTTTGCGGAAACCGAGCTGTGGCTCAGTCGGCGGCGAGCTGCTTGTGGTCTCCCGGCGAGCGGGACTCCGTCGCCGGACCCGCCAGCCGCGGTTGCCGCACTCGGGAGCGCGATTGGTGGCGGGCCTCTTCATTTCCGTGGCCAGCAGGAGCAGTCGCCATGGTCCACCGTCGTGCCGTCCGGGCCGGACGGTGCGGCCCCCGGTGATGGAGGACGTCCTGACATGCCCGGACAGCGAGCAGATTGTGAAGCTGAGAGTCGAGAGATAGCTCGACAAGCGGAGCCCGTCCTTCGGGTCGTATCGAGTCGGCAGACATTCCCGCTGCGGAACGCGCTAATCAAGCATCGCGTCAGACACGCGAACGATTCGACGACCGGAAACCGAAGTCGCTCGGATCCTCACCCAATGCGTCTTTAAGCCGGGCGCCCACGGCTCAAGCCCGAAAGCCTCGAGCCGTTGGATCTCGGCTGGGTCGGTTACTTCCTCGCCCAGGCCCGCGATGATCACGCTCCACCCGGTCCGCTCGACGGGATCCCCGCCGTCGATCTCAAACGTCGCAGGCCCCGAGCTCAGGGCCGCGAGCAGCCTGGAGCCCAGCGCCGAGCGAAACACGACAGACTGCGTTGGTTCGTCGAACGCGTAGTTGACTGGACGAATCGATTCCCGCGAACCGGGCATGCTGAACGCGATCCGCCCAACGCCACCGCTGGCCGCGGCGAGCATGCGCAGGCACCCGTCCCGGTCGATCTCGAGGAACCCGATCATCCCGCGAGTGGGCGTCCCGCTCATGCCAGCATCGTAGCTCTACTTTGTCGCGATTCAGGGACAAAGTGGCCGGGCCGGGCGGAGTCAGCGGTCTCCGCGGACGCCGCAACACCGCTGCTGCTCGTCTCCACGGCGGCCAGCTCGGCGCGCAAGCGCTCGGCCGTCATGTCTGCGGCTCCTTCCCCGAGGTGGGCGCACCATCGTGGGCATGGTCCAGCTGCTCTCGCCACCGCTCGAGTTGCTGGCGCTGGCAGACTGGGCAAGTGCCTACGTGGTGCGTGTGGCGACAGGGCGTCTGCGTCGTCCGCTCAGACGCCGGGGGTGGCGCGCCCAAGCGCCCGAACCAGAGCCCCAGTAGCGCGACAACGCCCCGTGCGTGCGGCGCGCCGTCACCGTCCGGTAGTCGGATAGGCGGCCCACTTTCGCGGCTTCGGTTTGATGGCCTCATCGGACTCTCCGACTGCGGTCTTGGTGCCACTGTGAGGTTTGTACGTCGCCGGGGGTTGCAACGGCGTTGCAAAGGAACCGGCCGAGCAGCCCGCACCAAGCGCTCGAGAGCGGTCCGTCGCAGTTGTCGCTAGGGCCGAAAGCGCGGATCACGGCTCTTGTTTCGCCAGGAAACCCCGCCGCACCCGCGAGGGCTGCGCATCGGCGGGGTCGGACTTGTGGCGCGCCCGACGCGTCAGCGCGCTGCCGCACGCGCCACGGCAAGCCGTGGCGCGTGCGACGAGAGGGTCAGGTCTTGATCAGGCCGTGGGGGCTGAAGACGAACTTCTTGGCCGCCCCGTGATCGAAGTCCTTGTATCCCTGCGGGGCTTGGTCGAGCGAGATCACGGTGGCGTTGACCGCCTTGGCGATCTGCGCCTTGTCGTTCAGGATCATCTGCATGAGCCCGTAGTGGTACTTCATGACCGGGCACTGCCCGGTCGTGAAGCTCTGCGATTTGGCCCAGCCTAGCCCGATCCGGATCGACAGCGACCCGATCTTCGCGTTCTCGTCGATGCCGCCCGGGTCGCCCGTCACGTATAAGCCCGGGATCCCGAGCTTGCCGGCGGCCCGGGTGATGTCCATGATCGAGTTCAGCACCGTGGCCGGCGCCTCATGGCTCGCGTCAGTGCCATGGCCGCGGGCCTCGAAGCCGACCGCGTCAACCGCGGCATCCACGTCGGGCACGCCGAGGATCTGCTCGATCTGGTCCTTGGGCTCGCCTTTGGAGATGTCGATCGCCTCGCACCCAAAGCTGCGCGCCTGCTCCAGGCGCTCAGGGATCAGGTCGCCCACGATCACGACCGCCGCTCCTAGCAGCTGCGCCGAGTGCGCGGCGGCCAGGCCGACCGGGCCGGCCCCCGCGATGTAGACGGTCGAGCCCGAGGTGACACCGGCCGTGTACGCGCCGTGGTAGCCCGTCGGGAAGATGTCCGACAGCATCGTCAGGTCGAGGATCTTCTCCATCGCCTGCTCCTTGTCGGGGAACTTCAACAGGTTCCAGTCGGCGTACGGCACGGCCACGTACTCGGCCTGGCCCCCCACCCAGCCGCCCATGTCGACGTAGCCATAAGCCGAGCCGGGACGGTCCGGGTTGACGTTCAGGCACACTCCGGTGTTGCCTGTCTTGCACATGCGGCACCGGCCGCAGGCGATGTTGAACGGCACCGAGCACAGGTCGCCCACCTTGATGAACTCCACGCCCGGCCCGACCTCGATCACCTCGCCGGTGATCTCGTGCCCGAGGATCAGCCCCGGCGGCGCGGTCGTCCGGCCGCGCACCATGTGCTGGTCAGAGCCGCAGATGTTGGTCGAGACGATCTTCAGGATCGCCGCGTGGGGGAGCTTGCGGCCGACGTTGGCCGGGTTGACCCCGGGCCCGTCCTTGAGCTCGAAGGTGGGAAAGTCGATGTCGTGGACCTCGACCGTGCCCGGCCCCATGTAGGCCACGCCTCTGTTGTCCGCCATTACCTCTCCTTTCGTCCGCGAGTGGGGGCGGTGCCTTGCAAGCCAGAGCTAACCAACGCCGCTCTGTACGCAATTCGCATGGGCCAGGCGGTTGCTTTGCACCTGCCCAGGTGGATAAGTCACCGACCTCGCGTGAACTCGCAATCATCTCACCCTGTCTTCGCCTGCGCATCCGTAGTTCGCACGGCGTGGGCTTCAGCGAACCACTGAGATGCGCCCCGGTTCGCTGATCTGTCACGCCCGCACGCGTAATTGCGCAGACGCTCGGGACGGCGGGACAACCGCTAAGGATCGCGCGGTGGCTCGAAGTAGGCCGGATCGGGAGGACCTCCCGCGCGCCGAGGTCGCCGCCGGTGCTCACGGTTCACTCAGCACACCGGCCTCCACCTCAGCACCACGCCCCACCGCTCGCAGGCGACGAACGATCGGTAGGAGCTCTCCGCCGCGTCCGCGGCGCCAACCGTCGCCGATGCAAGCCGGTGACCGTTGGGTGGACGGCCAGCGCGGGAAACCCCGGGTGGTCTCGTTGCCGCCCCGCGCTCGCCATCGGTCAGCGCCGGGAGGTGGCGGCCGAGAACTCCGGCCGTGGTCCTCATGTGGCCTAGGCATCATATGCGGGCCGGCGCCGACCCAGACCGGAGCGGGTTTAGGCGGCAGACGGCGCGTGGGCCGCCGCCGCCGGCGCGAACCCGCTTCCTACACCTGGTGCTCGGCGAGCCGGGCGCGCAGATCCCGGCAGCGATCGGCCAGGTGCTCCGTGCACTCCCGCGTCTTGCGGTGCATCGGATGGTTGCCGCCGCCGTCGCGGCTTGAGCCCATCGCGAACGCGTACTCCCAGCTGGCCATGTGAGCGCGCAGCTCGGCCTCGGCGTTCGCAAGTTCCTGTTTGAGCAGCTCTAACAAGTTGACCTCCGGTCTCATTCCCGCCTGATCGGCTGCAGATGCCCGCAGCTCAACGATCGAAACATCCAACGAGGCAATCGTACGAGTAGATCCGGCGCCTCAGCCCGCCCGGTCCGCGGCCAACCGCTCAGCGCCTCCACGTGCGCCCACCCCGCCGGCTTGACCGCATCACCCCTCCAGCTTGGTCGAGCGCGCTCGAGGGTGGGGCCCCAGGAGCCAGCCGGTGTCACCCAATACCAGAGCACCCGCATCGACGACGCCTCCAACCGCGATCGTCATGCTCGGACGGCTAGCGCCGATCAGACCGCCAATCGTCTCATGAGTCAAATTCAGCGGGATCAACACTCCCGCGGGGGTGACCTCACCCCAACGCTCGGCGAGCAGGTCCATCATCGCCAACAGCCGCTGATCGACGCGCGGTAGATGCCCGATCGCGAGCTGCACCGAAATGCGCTCGGCCTACTCGGCCAAATGCTTCAGCAGCCCGGCCATCCGCCGAGGCCACCTTCGCGCCGCGATCAGGATTCGATCCTCGAGCAGCGCCAACTTGGTTCCAGCGCACGCGGTGCGCTCCGACTCGGCGAGCAGCAAGGTGCGCGGCTCGGCGCCCAGCAGGAACAGGTCACCCGGCCCCAACAACCGCAGCGCAGGACGATCGTCGATCCTGATCCGAGGAACAAGTACCCCGCCGAGCACGAGCGCAGCGAACGCGTTCAGCTCCGAGAGCACCACCGCCAGATCGACCAGGCCCTTCGTGACGGTGCGGACTGGCAGCGCCCCGAGTCGTCGCGCGCCGGCTACGGCTACCGCTTGGGCGGAGGAGACGCTCGACGCCGACCGGTGGCAGTTGCGTCTCTCGCCCGCTCCGGAAATCACGGTCGCCCCAGCTTGGGTGCCTGCGTACTCGACGGAGCAGCGGCGCGGGCAGGCCGACGCAGTCGCGGCTAGCACCAACTCCAGCCGAGGTTGCGGATGGTCGCCGAAGCGGTCGCTTCTCCCAAGCGAAGGGACTGGAGGAAAGGAATCGTTGCGGCGCGGCGGTCCGGCGTGTGGACTGGGCGAGCTGGCAAGCGCGTAGCGGTCGGTGCGGGCGACTGGACAAAGGTCTCCTGAGTTGGGATCTGGTGGCGTGATGCGGGCACACCTCGATCCAGCGCGCGATCTCACTCGTCGGGCTTTAAGCTCCTGGGCGCGGTGACGGCCGGGCTGAGCCCGACGGGGTTGCCTCCCCGAGGGCCGGCGCGACGACGTTGCGTGGTGTCGAGGAGGACGCGAGCGATGCAGTTCTATCTCAACGGTTATGAGCCCGGCGATCCGATGATCGAGCATCCGCACCCAGCCGTCGCGGAGCGCCCTGCCGGATTGCCCGAAGAGGTCGATGTGCTGATCGTGGGGTGCGGTCCGGCGGGTCTGGTCCTGGCGGCGCAGATGTCCACCTTTCCGGACCTCAGAACGGCCATCATCGACCGCAAGCCCGGCCCGCTCGAGGTGGGGCAAGCCGACGGAGTGGCCTGCCGCACCGTCGAGATGTTCGAGGCGTTCGGTCTGACTGATCGTCTATTGAACGAGGGTTACTGGGTCAACGAGGTGACCTTCTGGCGGCCGGATCCCCAAAACCGGACGAAGATCAAGCGCGCCGGGCGCGTCCCAGACACCGAACCCGGCTTGTCCGAGTTCCCGCACGTGATCGTCAACCAGGCACGCCTGCTCGCCTACCTTAGGGAACAGATGCAGCGCTCACCCTCCAGGTCAGCGCCGTTCTACGGCCTGCGCGCTAGTGACGTCGAGGTCGATTCCAGCGGCTCCTCGGACTACCCCGTTACGGTCACCTTGCACCACATCAACGAACTCGAGGACACGGGGGAGATCTCGACCATCCGGGCGAAGTACGTCGTCGGTTGCGACGGCTCCCGCAGCCGTATCCGGACCGCGATCGGTCGCGAACTGGTGGGCGATGTCACGGACGAGTCTTGGGGCGTGATGGATGTCTTGGCGGTCACCGACTTTCCCGACGTGCGCGTCAAGTGCGTGATCAATTCGGCAACCCAGGGAAACATCCTGATCATCCCGCGGGAGGGTGGGTACCTGGTCCGGTTCTATGTCGAGCTTCACGAAGTCCGCGACGTGGAGATGCGCGACATCCGGTCTGTTACGCCGCGGAAGCTGACCGACGTTGCCAATCGGATTCTGCACCCGTACACAGTCGAGGTCAAAGACGTCGGATGGTGGTCGGTCTACGAGATCGGCCAGCGTCTGTGTGACAAGTTCGACGACGTGCCGACGGACGAGATGGCCACCCGCCTGCCGAGGGTTTTCATCGCTGGCGATGCCTGCCACACGCACAGCGCCAAGGCCGGCCAGGGCATGAATGTGTCGATGGCCGACACCTGGAACCTTGGGTGGAAGCTGGCTGCTGTTCTCAGAGGGTTGGCCAAACCAGAACTCCTGAGCACCTACTCCGAGGAACGTCAAACGGTGGCCAGAGACCTGATCGATTTCGACCGGAAGTTCTCAAGGATGTTCACGGCTCGCGTGACGAGATCCGGTGACGCCGACGAAGAGGTCGTCGACCCGGAGGAGTTCCAGCGGTACTTCCTCGCGCAAGCTCGTTTCACCGCCGGAGTCGCGACCAGGTACGCCTCGTCGATGATCACCGCCGAAGCAACGTTTCAGTATCTCGCGGAGGGCTTCCCGATCGGAATGCGCTTCCACTCCGCTCCAGTCGTCCGGTTGGCCGATGCCAAACCGATCCAACTGGGCCACGTCCACCGCGCGGACGGCGCCTGGCGCCTCTACATCTTCGCCGACGAGAACCACCCGACCGGCAGAGACTCCCGCGCGCGGGAGCTGTGCGAGTTCCTGGAGTCCGGCGCGTCCCCGCTCAACCGCTTCACGCCAGCCGGTGCCGATCCCGACTCCGTGATCGATGTCCGAGCAGTCTTTCAGCAGAGCCATCATCACCTGGCCGTCGACGAGCTGCCGTCAGTCCTGCTGCCAAGGAAGGGCAAGTTCGGCCTGATCGACTACGAGAAGATGTTCTGCCCGGATCCGAACGCTGATCACATCTTCGAGCTACGAGGCGTGAACCGCGAGCAGGGATGCATGGTCATCGTCCGCCCGGACCAGTACGTCTCACATGTCCTCCCACTGCACGGATACCAGGCATTGGCCGACTTCTTCGCGGGGATCCTCGTCGACGCCAACTAGCGTCCACCAGGACTCGTGCCAAGTTGCTCATCCGGCGCCGCCGAGCATCCGAGAAGAGCAACGGCGCGCGACCCAAGCGCCACCGCTCGCGGGCTCGTCCGCTTGCTTGTCGTTGGTTAGCACCGCGTCCTTCGCGGAGCTGCGGTTGTTGCCAATGCGGTCGTACGAGTGTGGCTCGCCAAAGATTGAAAGGGATCGCCTTGAGCGCCCGACGAGGCGCGGTTGTCAGGGCGGCGCGCCAATTCGCTTGTGGCCGTGATTACGATCGGATTTGTCCTGGTCTTCCTGCCAACGAGCAGGTCAAGGACTTTCGCGCAGACGCATCACCTCCAAGGACGCGGCGTGGGTTCCGGCTCGGACCATCGGCCGCCGCGAATCCTCAAGTGGCGCTCACTCGCTGCGGCCGAGCCCCGAGGTGCGCACTGACCCCCGGCCTCAGTCGCCCATGGGCACCCAACCCGACCGGAGAGCAGAAGTTTATGGTGTGACCGGCAGCGCGGACGACAACCGGCGGCTCGACGAACGCCGAGCTGACGCGGTTACCGACGCCTAAGGGTCCGAGGCGTCGCGCACGTTGACCGGCACCATCGCCCGCAGGCCGCGCGCGGGCAGCTGTTCCTGGCGCTCGATCAGCAGGGACCGATCGGGACATTCACAGACGTGCGCGCCGCGCCGGACACGCCTTCCCGGAAAAGCAGCGACGCGAGCGAACGCGAGCGCGCGAGCGCGTCTCGCGGAGGCAACGCAGCGTGCACGACGGCGGAACCCGCGTGCGCCCCGGCCGTCGCCGCCTGCACCACCGGGTCGACCCTGTGATGTGACTGCTCGCCGTTCGGTGCGACTCATGCTGCGTCCGGATCGAGGTAGCGCCCACCGGGCGTGATGGGGCTGAAGTGCGTATCGAGCTCGTAGACGAGCGGGATTCGGGTTGGCAGATTGAGCGCGGCGATCGCCTCGTCGCTGATTGCGTCGAGGTGCTTCACCAGCGCGCGCAACGAATTGCCGTGAGCCGCGACCAGGACCAGCTTGCGGCGGTTAGGTGGATCGTTCACCGGCGAGAGGGGGTCGTCGTCGGCGATCGGCGGCGGGGGCACGTCGTAGGAGCGCCGCCACAGCATGAACTGCTCGTCACCGAACTCCTCGCGGGTTTGCGCCTTGTGATTGCCCTGCAAAGCTCCGTAATGACGCTAGTTCAGCCGCCACGAGCGGCGGACCGGGAGCCACAGCAGGCCGGCCGCGTCGAGCGCGGTGTTGGCGGTCTGGATCGCGCGCCTCAACACGGACGTGTGCACCACGTCGGGGCGAATCTCCGCCTCGGCCAGCAGGCGGCCGCCGTACGGAGCCTCGCTTTCGCCCTTGGCGGACAGCCCGACGTCCACTGATCCGCTGAACAGGCCCTCGGCGTTGCACTCGCTCTCGCCGCGACGCAGGAGAATCAGCGTTCTCATGTCGCTACATCGGTGCACCCCCCGCGCCGCCACGCGTAGGAACTACTGATGCGACCCGCGCTTATCGCCGAAAAGTTCGAGGCGGCGTTAGCGGATCGCGTCTCGGTGTTGGCCAAATCGTCGGCAGTCGCGCTCTGGAGGGTGAGACCGGCGCCTACACTGTGCGGTGAGACGACCGTAGCGCTCGCTGGGTGTTTGCAAGGGAAGAGGCATCGACGATGACGATCAGCGACCCGCTGAGGGCTTGGGCGAGTACCGAGCGGGCGTTTGCGTCGCTGAGGCGGACGAAGATCGTCGCGACGCTCGGGCCGTCTACCGACGGCCGGCTCGATGAGCTGATCGCGGCGGGGATGGATTGTGCGAGGTTGAACTGCTCGCACAGTTCGCGCGACGATCTGATCGGGCGCACGGCCGCGCTGCGAGCCTCCGCGACCGCCGCAGGTCGGCCGGTCGCGGTGATGTTCGATCTGCAGGGACCGAAGATCCGACTCGCCGGTGACACCGCGCAGCGCACGCTCCAGGCCGGCGAGGAGGTGGCGCTCTCCGATCCCGGCAACGACGAGCGTGACGCGCTCGCGCTCACAGTCGCGTACGACGGATTCTGCGAGCTGCTGACTGATCGCTCGGAGGTGGTGATTGGCGATGGGGCGCCCCGGTTGAGAGTAGTTAGCGTGGACGGGGCGAGTGCGACCGCGGTCGTGAGCGTTCCCGGGCCGGTGAGTTCCCACAAAGGGGTCAACGTCACGCACGCCCACACTGTCGCACCGGCACTGACGTCGAAAGACCTGGCCGATGCCGATGCCGCCGTCGAATGCGACGCCGATTTCGTCGCGCTGTCGTTCGTGCGGTGTGCCGAAGACGTCATGCAGCTACGGGAGCAGCTGGACCGTCTCGGAAGCGCGGCGAGGATCATCGCGAAGATCGAGAAGGTCGAGGCCTTCGACCGTCTGGACCCGATCCTCGACGTCGCTGACGGCGTCATGGTCGCCCGCGGGGACTATGGCGTGGAGGCCGGCATCGCGCGCGTCCCGGAGATGCAGAAAGAGACGATCCACAAAGCCAGCAGCCAGGGCAAGGTGGTCATCACCGCCACCCAGATGCTCGAATCGATGATCAATTCGCCGCTCCCGACGCGCGCAGAAGCAGCCGACGTGTTCAACGCGATCATGGACGGCACGAGCGCTGTCATGCTGTCGGCCGAAACCGGCGTTGGGTCCTACCCGCTGGAAGCCGTGAGAACGATGGCCGAGATCGCCGAGATCGCCGAACGCCAGGAGATCTACTGCGGACCTCACGCGGCGCCGCCCCGCCCCGACGAGGCCGTGATGCACGCAGCGGTCGCGCTTGCCCGCGATGTCGACGCCGCCGCGATCGTCGTACCCACCACGACAGGGCGGACCGCAAGACAGTGCGCGAGATATCGTCCGCGCCGCCCGGTACACGCCCTGTGCGAGGACGAACGCGTCTGCCGCCAGCTGGCGCTCGAGTGGGGAGTGTTCCCGACAATGTCCGAGCATCCGGCGAGCACCGACGAACTGCTGGAAGGGGCGCTGCGCCTCGCCGCCGATCTCGACGGTCTGCACAGTGGCGACGCGGTCGTCATCACGGCCGGACAGATCGTCGGCGCCAGCGGCGCCACCAACCTGATCACGCTCCGCTTCGTGCCCTGAGGCACGCTGTGAGCGCCCATCGCTGATCGCCAGCCCAGATCACGCGCGCCCTCCCGGTGCGTCCCAGGTCAAGGTGTGATTTTGCTCGCCGCGGGACAGCCAGACGCGCGCGGCGAGTTGACGGCACCGTCAGCCACCTCGGTGATCTGGCTGGCCACTGGCTCAAAGACCACCGCATCGAGGTCTGATTGGCTAGTCAAACCGTGGCGGCGCACACCCGAGCAGACCACCACCTTCCTCGCCCCGGCGGATGTGAGCGGCGGTAAGCCGCCTGCCGGCCACCTCACCCGCCGCCAGGCACACGACGCGCTGGCCGACATTCTGACGGAGGAGCGCCACAAGATCGGCCAGCGTGCCTACGACCACCTGGGTGCCACGTTCGCCGACGCTGCCGCCGGATATACCTGCATCACATCGAGCATGTCCGCGGCCGCGGGCGCGCGACCCTCAGCGACTACCGCGGATCGGTGAACAACTACCTCGTCCCGCGCTGGGGAGAGTGGCCGGTAGACGCGATCCACGCCAACGACGTGAAGGCGCTCCGGGATGAACTGATGGCCAGCGACATGTCTGCCCGCACCGTGGTCCGGCACCTGACCGTCGCCCACGGGGTGTTCAAGTATGCGATGCGCAAGTACGGGCTCGCCCGCAACCCGGCCAGTGCTGATCTCGTAGACCGTCCCACCGTCCGCTACAGCGGCGAGTTCCGGACGCTGGACGCGGCCCAGATCGCCGCGCTGATCCGTGCCGCCGCCAGTGCTCAGGACGCCGCGCTCTACCTCACCGCCGCCCAGACCGGGCTGCGCCAGGGCGAGCTGCGGGCGTTGCGCTGGGCGGACGTCGACTTCGCGGCTGACCGTATCCACGTCCGGCGCAGCGCCACGGTCGGCGCGACCGCGACGATCAAGACGCCCAAGTCCGGACAGGTCCGCTCGGTGCCGATGGTCCCCCAGATCGCGATCGCGTTGGCGAGGCTCGGGCAGCGTGAGCAGTTCGCTAGCGCCGACGATCTCGTGTTCCCCAATCGGGTCGGCGAGGTCGAGAACGACACGCTACTGCGACGGCGCTACTACCGCGCACTGGAGGATGCCGGTCTCCCCCGCGTCCGCTTTCACGATCTGCGCCATGCGTTCGGCTCGACCGCGGTCAAGGCGTTCCCGCTCTTCGACGTACAGGCCATGCTCGGCCACGCGCACATCACCACGACGATGCGCTACGTGCACCACCGGCCCGGCAAGGACGACGCGCAGCGTCTCGCGGCGGCGTTCGGCGGCGATTCTGTGTCCCCGTTTGTGTCCCCAACTGGGGACACAGAGCAAAACTCAGAAGAACTGAGAGATACTAACGATGGGGTATAGAGCCATCCTGACCCCCCTGTCGTTGCCTGCAAAGCCGTCTACACCGGTTCGATTCCGGTCGTCGCCTCTAAACAGAACGCCGGCCATCGAGCACAACCACCATTGAAGCCTCAAAGGCACCACCGGCCGTCTCCCGATCTACATGATGTTCGCGCACAGACCCGGGCCTAGCTCCGCGACCAGAGTTCGACCAATACCCCCGCGAACATCTCGCGGGCCGGGACACTTGGAGCAAGCGTGAGGCCCTCCTCGAAGAACCAAGGCGTGAGTCGGCGCGAGGTGGGTCCCGGGGATCCGGCCAGCCCGGAGCCCGAGGAGAGGGCTGATCGAACGAGCCAGCCGGCCGAAACTCAGGGGCCCGCGAGTCCTACCGCGCCGAGGTCCTCTGCGGGATCATCGGCGCACGGAATGCGGCGACCGCTGCGCCGGCTCTGGAGCCAGGTCGTCTCGCTTGTCCATGGGATCGAGCGAAACGACGATGCCAAGATCGAGGATGCGGTCCTCCGCCTGAGCCGCTCGCGACGCGTCTTCGCTCCGCTCGCGTTCGCGGTCGGCGCCTTTGCGCTGCTGTTCGACGGACTCAGGCTCCTGGTTTCCAACTGGCGGCTCGCGCTCGTGCAGGTGGTCCCGGCGATGTGGATCTGGTTGGCGATGTTCGACCTCAAGGTCCACGTCCTGCACGGAAAGTCCTTCCACGTGATCCGCGGTCCGATCCTGATTCCCGTCGTCCTGCTCGTCGTCGCCGTCACCATCGCGAGCTTCTTCCTCAACGCCGTGTTCGCGTTCGCCATCGCGCAGTCGGGCAAGCCCAAGGTCCGGCCGGCGGTCGCGGCTGCGCGACGTCACGAGACAGCCATCGCGGCCTCGGGAGCGGTCGTCGGCGCGATGCTGGCCTTCTCAACGGTGATCGTGACGCGCTGGGGAAGGCCCTGGTTCACCCTGTCCCTCGGCATCGTCGTCGGGGTGATGATGGTCTGCTATGTGGCCGTGCCTTCGCGGCTGATCGGGGTCAAGCCAGCCCAGTCACCGCGCGAGAAGTTGTCGATGACCGTGATTGGCGGGGCACTCGGCGCGACCGTCTGCACTCCGCCGTATCTCCTCGGGCGGATCGGCATACTGATGCTCGGGTCTAGGGCTCTGCTGATTCCGGGGATCATCTTGATCGCCGTAGGGGTGACTCTCCAAGCAGGGGCGACCGGGGCCGTCAGGGCAATCAAGATGAGCGCCAAGCTCACCGTACGGGGCCCGGCTAGAGAAGGTTGATGACGCCTCTGGCGACGAGCCAGACGCCGATCACGGTGGCTCCGATGACAGCAGCGGTCCGACCGCTGCGTCCCATCCAGGACCGGAACCGGGTGACCGATTCCTGCGTGCGCTCTGGCGCGAATACGTAGCCGAGCAGCGGTACCTCGAGCAGGAGCTGTTGCATCATGCAGAAGTAGACGACCAGCAGCACGGTCGGGACGGTGCCGGGGTTGAGCTTGTGGATGTGATCCAGCGCGTCGAGGTAGGAGACGCCCGGGAAGGTCAGGACGAGCCCGACGGCAAAGGTCACCCACGGGTTGCCCTTGCCGAGCATCCGCAGCGGCAACGACTCGGTGGGCTTTCCCGCCTCTCGCTTGGCCTCCAGCTTGGCTTCCTTCTTCGCCCGGCGACGCTCCTGGAACCCTTGGTCGCGTCCGGTCCGGAGCACGAACGCGATCGCCAGCGCGAACGCGCCAACAACGATGTCCTCCAGCGGGCTGACCGTGTGCTTGCTTGTGCTCTCGGCGCTCGAGCCCTCCAGCGTGAACACGATCACCAGGCCCAGCGTGATGCTCGTCACGTAGGCACCGAGCAGGTACCCGGCCATCAGCCGTTTCGGGCTTGGCAGCAGCAGCATCACGGTCGTCGCGGCGAACAGGGTCGGGTTCGCCATCGCGACCAGGGACAGCAAGAAGATGTCGACAAGTTGGCTGCTCATTGCGCAGCCCGCGGCTCAGGCTCGGCGCGAGCGCGACGGGTGACCTGGCAGTTCACACCGACCGTGCGTGGATGCCATCACCCAAAGCAGGTGAACTCGTCCGGGCCGATCCACTCGTCAGCGCGGCGGCGATCGAACGCGCCCAAGCCTCGATCTCCTGCCAGTCGCGGCGGTCGCGCAGCTCAGGCGGCGTGTTACGAGCCATCTTCTTGCGGATGAACCCGGCGTCATCGGCGAGGACCCCGCCGAACACGACGTGCTCGCGCACTCCGATCGCAGCCGCGAGCTGCTCGACCTGTTCTGGCTTGGTCCACCGCTCGAGCTGCTCGGGGTCGCCCTGATCCTCGCCGACCGGACCGCTTGAGAACAGCCACACGTCCCGGTCTTTGAGGTCCGCTCGGCGCAGCAGGCGCAGCGCATCGCCGCGCCAGCGCCCGACGTAGACGGCGCTGCCGAGCACGACCGCCCGGTAGGGCTCGAGCGAGCGGACGTTGCGCGCGTGCCGCACGTCCACTTCAAGGCCGGCTGCCTGGAGCGTCTTGGCGATCGCCTGCGCGATCTCGGCCGTCCCTCC
Organism: Solirubrobacteraceae bacterium; assembly: GCA_035625625.1. Classification (GTDB taxonomy): domain Bacteria; phylum Actinomycetota; class Thermoleophilia; order Solirubrobacterales; family Solirubrobacteraceae; genus Palsa-465. The sequence continues at coordinate 13,783 of DASPPG010000222.1, read as the reverse complement.
ATGCTTGGTGCCAAACGCGACCAAGACTCGATCCGAATCGCCCATGCGCTCAGGCTAGGTTTGTGCGGCCCCGCCGGCATCCGGCCATCCTCGGCTGTGTGATCCGTGATTTGTACCCACCCGGCGTGGTTATCGCGGATGTGACGCCGGCCGGGGGCGTGCCAAGCTGGCAACGCTGTGCCCGATGCACCTCCTCAGCTGACCCAGAGGTTTCTGGCAGCTGTCACGCTGGCGGCGGAGGTCCACGGCCGGGAGCGGCGCACGGGGACCGAGATCCCGTATCTGGCGCACCTGCTGGTGGTCACCGGCCTGGTTTTGGAGGACGGCGGCGATGAGGATCAGGCGATCGCGGCGATGCTGCATGACGCAGTCGAGGACGGCGGCGGGCGACCGATGCTCGATCGGATCGCGCGTGAGTTTGGCCCCCGCGTGGCGGCGATCGTCGAGGGATGCTCGGACACGGTTGACGGCGACCCCTCGGAGCCGTGGGTCGAGCGCAAACGCCGGTATCTTGGGCACCTGCCGCAGGTCGCCGACGACGCGGTGCTGCGCGTCGCGCTGGCGGACAAGGTTCACAACGCTCGCTCGATCGTTCGCGACTACCGCCAGGAGGGGCATCGGCTGTGGGAGCGATTCACACAGAAGACCGCCCGCGAGCAGCTGTGGTACTACGGCGGGCTGCTGGAGTTCTTTCAGGAGCGCCGACCCGGGCCGCTGACCGAGGACCTGTGGCGGGCGGTCGGCGAGCTGGCGTGGCTGGTCGCCCGCGACGACGCTCAGCGGCTGCTGCCGCGACGTGTGTGGCTGGACGCCGACCTGCACTCCGGACAGGCACCCGAAGGCTGGATCCAGGCGAGGACCGCGACCGACGCGATCCACCTGCTGGAGGAGTTCACCGTGCACGAACTCTCGCTCGAGGCCGGGCCGCAGGCGGATACGGTGATCGATTGGCTGATCGAGCAGGAGTCCGCCGAGCGCGATCCCTGGCCCGCCGAGCGGCTCGTGTTCCACGGCGCTGACGGATGAAAGCGCGCGAGGCCACGGGCGTGACAGCCGTTCATCTAATTCGGGTGATCCTCACCCAAGCGGAGATCGAATCGGTACTCGCGCTCGCCGCGGCCGCCGCACACGGCACCGGTGATCGAACGAGCGCGCCGCTGGCCTCCTTCCTCGCCGGCGTCGCTGCCTCGGGGACCGAACACCGCACCGACATGCTCGATCGGATCCGCCAGCGGACCGGCGCGATCACCGGGCCGCAGAGCGGATCGGCCACCTAGCGCGGCTGGTCGCGCAGACTGCCGATCCGCAGCGATCCGTCGGCGGACTCATCCGCGGTCGCGGACGCCGGCTCAGCCGCGCCGTCGTCGGCAGGAGCGAGGGACTCGAGCAGGTCGGCTGATGGCACGAAGAACAAGCAGCCCGTGATCGCGGTGGAGAAGTCGAGGATGCGATCCGTATTACCGGGCGGATCGCCGATGAACATGTTGCTCAGCATCTGCTCGATCAGCGCCGAAGTCCGCGCGTACGCGATGTAGTAGGTGCCGAACTCCGCCTTCCCAACCTGGCCGAAGGGCATGTTGAAGCGCATGATCTGCTGCTCCTCCCCGTCCGGCCCGGTGATCACGTTGAGGGCCAGATGAGAGTTTGGAGGCTTGTCCTCGTCGGGGAACTCGATGTCGGTCAGCTTGGTGCGACCGATGGCAAGCTCTTGTTCCTCGGTCGACAACGCATCCCACGCGAGCAGGTCGTGCAGGTATTTCTGGACGATCACGTAGCTGCCGCCGGCGAACTCGGGATCCTCGTCGCCGATCAGCACCGCCTCGGCGGCGGCGGCACCTTCCGGATTCTCGGTTCCGTCGACGAACCCAAGCACGTCGCGCTCGTCGAAGGACCGAAAACCGTGGACCTCATCGACGACCTCGGCCAAACCGCGCAGCCGCTCGGTCAGCCGCTGGGCGAGCTCGAAGCACATATCGAAGCGATGCGCACGGAGGTGGAACAGGAGGTCACCCGGCGTGGCGACCGCGGTATGGCGCGCGCCGACTAGCTCCCGAAACGGGTGAAGGTCAGCCGGACGAGGTCCGATCCCGAGCCGATCCCAGAGACCCGCACCAACGCCCACCACGCACGTCAGCTCGGCCTCGGGCACACGGAAGCCCACCGACCGCTTGAGCCCAGCGACGTCGCCGAGCACGTCGGCGACATCGGATTCGGATCCGGACGCCACCGTCAGCACCAGGAAGATGGCCGCCTCGGTCGGGTGGCTCAGAATCGGCTGCGGCTCGGGATGGGACACCAGTGGGCTCCAACATACGCCACCGGCGGTACCGGCAGCTATTCCGGCCACGCGGCGGGGATCGAATTCAAGCGAGGCCGGCCTGCTCGATCAACTGCACCGCGGTCTGATCGGTCCCGAGCGCGGCCGGGCTGAGGGTCTCGGGGGAGATGCGGCTGAGCGGCGGCAACTCCGGGTTGGGTGCGATCCCGGGGCGCGCCGGGTACTCGAAGTCGTAGCTCGACGCGAGGATGCGCTGGCCCGTGTGGCCGGTGATGAACTGGACCAGCGCCTGCGCCGCGCGGCGGTGCTTGCTGGAGGCGAGCACCGCCACACCGGCGATGTTCTCGATCGAGCCTGGATCGTGGTCAGGGAAGTAGTAGAGCTCGCTGTGGGTGCCGTTGTTTCCGACCTCGAGCCGGAGTCGGTACCAGTAGTACTGATTGATCAGCCCGGCGGTGACGTCACCGCGGTTGACGGCCGCGACCACCCCTTCCTCGTCCTGGTAGGTCTGCGCGTTGCGCTTGATCCCAGCCAGCCAGTGCGCGGCCGCGCTCCTGCCGTAGGTGGCGATGATCGCCCCGACGACCGGCGGGAAGTCCGAGTCGGTCGGCGCGACCGCGATCCTTCCCTTCCACTGCGGCTGAGCCAGCGCCAGGACCGAGCTCGGAAGCTGCGAGGCGGGGACTCGCGCCGGATCGTAGGCGAGGCTCGAGACACGCAACGCGACGCCCACCCAGTCCCCGGCGGGCGAGCGCTCGCGAGCGGGGATCTGCGCGAGGATGCCGCCGGGAAGCCTGGCCAGCAGTCCGTGCGCTTCGAGGTTCATAAGCTCGGGGGAGTTCTCGGTCAGGTAGACGTCGGCGGGCGAGGAACTGCCCTCCTGCAGGAGCTGGTCGGCCAGCACGATGCCGTCACCCGTTCGCACGCTGACGTGAATGTGGGTCTGGCGGGTGAACGCCTGAACCAGCCCGCTGGTCAACTGGGGATGCTGGCCGTTGTAGAGCACGATCGTGTTCGCGGGTCCGTCGCCACCGCAACCCGTGAGCGCCACGCAGATGATCGATCCCGTCAGGCCGACAGCGAGAGCCTCGCGGAAACGGATCCTGCTCATCGGGAAGCCGGGGCGCTGAGGATTGCGTCCGGCGCCGGCGACGGAGCGCCGGCGCCGGGTGGGGAAGCCTGGGTCGGGTAGGCCATTACCGCTCCGAGCACGGTCAGCTCCACGCACTCGCCCGGCGCCGGCGAGTCCTGTCCGAGAGCCCGAGCGCTGATCGAGGCCCGCACGCCGTCCAGCTGCACCTGGATCACCGACTCGGGACCGTAGAACGTCCGCGCGGTCACCCGGCCGATCCCGCGCGGGTGACCGGCGCCCGAGTACGAGACCCCTTCGTCCGCGCGGCGCCGTACCTGGATCTGCTCGGGGCGAATCATCGCTTCGACCGCCCCGTGGACCCCGCGATTGATCACGGGGAGCTCCCCCAGGGGACAGCTCACGACCCCCCCACGCGCCCGGCCGGCCAAGACGACGGCCTCGCCGACGAATCGGGCCACGTCCAGATTGGAGGGCGTCCGGTAGAGCACGTCCGGAGCCGCAGTCTGGACCAGCCGGCCCGCCATCAGCACCCCGACCTCGCGCCCCATCGAGAGCGCCTCGCCCTGGTCGTGAGTGACCAGCACGGCGGTCGCCCCCTGCGCGGCGAGCGCGCGCAACACGGCCTCGCGCGTCTCAGCTCGCAACCCGGCGTCTAGCCCAGCGAACGGCTCGTCCAGCAGCACGAGCGGGGGGCACGGCGCCAGGGCACGTGCCAACGCTACCCGGCGCTGCTCGCCGCCCGAGAGCTCATGCGGGCGCCTGGAGCGGTAGCGCGCCCCGAGCCCGACCAGTTCGAGGACTTCGGAGGCTCGCGTCGACGTCTTGCGCTCCCTGCGCGGGAGCCCGAAGGAGACGTTCTCGGCGACGCTCAGATGCGGGTACAGCGCGCCCTCCTGCGCCACGTACCCGACAGAGCGCTTCTCCGGTGCAAGGTGGGTGCCACCGGCTCGTGCGACGACGACGCCCCCCACCGTCACCGTGCCGTGCTGCTGGGCGATGAACCCCATGATCACCCGCAGCAGCGTCGTCTTGCCGCTCCCGGATGCGCCCAAGATCGCGGTCAGGGTGCCGTCCGGCACCACGAGGTCGACGCCCGACAGCACGTCTCCGTGACCGTACGATGCCGAAATCTGTTCGCAGCGCAGCTCGGCCATCGTCATCGCTCGCCGAAGCCGCGAACCTTGCCGAACCCGGTCATCAGGACATACGTCGCGAGCAGCGCCAGAACGATCAGCACCGCCGCGAACGGCGCCGCCGCGCCGAACGCGACCGTGCCGCTGTCGGCCCAGAATTGCGTGCCGAGCGTGTTCAAGCCGGGAGGAAGGAGAACCTGGGCCGTCGACAGATCGCCCAGCACGAACGCGAAGACCAGCACGCCTGCCGCTGCCAGGCCCGGACGCGCAAGCGGGACCGTCACTCGCCACAGCGTTCGCAACGGCCCCAGGCCGAGCGCACGCGCGGACTCCTCGAACGAAGGTTCGATCAAGCCGATCGTCCCGCGCAGCGCCACAACCGCGAATGGCACGAACAGCATTGCCTCCGCGAGCACCAGCAGCACCACGGTCCCGTAGAGAAAGCGGGCGACATGGGTCACCCCGTACGCGAGCGCGATCGCCGCCACCAGATCCGGCAGCGCGAAAGACAGGTACATGCTGCGCTCGATGGCGGTCACCAGCCGGCCGGATCGCCGGACCGCGAGGATCGCGACCGGCAGCGCGAACAGCACCGCGACCACCCCGGAGGCAACGCCGAACAGGACCGTGGTCACCGTGGCCGACCAGATTGACCCGGCGCCCGCGGGAGCGCCGGCCGTCCGGTGACCCTGGGCAAACCAGTGCACGAGCAGGGCGAGCGGAATCCCGAGGCTCACCGCCACCACCAAGCCCAGCCCCGCGAGCGCCGCCGGCATCGCCCGGCCCAGGCGGTAACGAGCGACGCCGCGCCGCGCCCCCTGACTGATCCGGGTGTAGTTGGCGTCGCCCCTGAGGCGATGCTCGCCGAGCAGGACGACCACGCAGATCAGCGTCGAGAACAGAGATAGCGCCGCGGCGCCCGCGGCACTGAACCCGAGCTGGTACTGCGCGTAGACGTTGACCGACAGGGTCTGGAACTTCAGCGCCACGAACGCGTCAAACTCCACCAGCGTGTCGAGCAGCACCAGCAACATCCCGCCGAGGAGCGCCGGGCGCAGCTGCGGGAGGACCACCCGGGAAAACGTCCGCCACGCTCCGAGCCCGAGCGTCCGCGCGGTCTCCTCCAGGGCCGGATCCATCACCCGCAGCGAGGCCGCGACGAGCAGAAACACGATCGGGTAGTAGGAAAAGGTGACTATTCCGGCCGCACCCCAGAACCCCGTCAGCGACGAGCTCAGCGTCGCCCACGCGTAGCTGGTCACGAACAGGGGCACGGCGAGCGGCGCCACCAGCAACAGCATCCAGAACCGGGAACCCGGCACGCGGGTGCGCTCGACCACCCACGCCGCCCCCAACCCGAGCAGGCCGCAGGCCGGCGTCACCAGCGCCGCCAGTTCGATCGTGTGCAGGAGCAGCGTGGGCGTCGCGCTGTCGGCTACCGCCGCCCTCGCCGCCGACAAGCCCCCCTGAAACGCCTGGACGACAGTGATCACGACCGGCAAGGCGACCACCAGGGCGACGGCAAGGCCAACGAGAACGAGTCCCCGCGGGACCCTCACGCGACGGTCGCCCGTCACCTGCACCGGTACCTCGTCCATCGTGCCGCCACGTATGGAACGACGCCGACGCTCGCCAGGACCTTCCTGGAGGAACCACCTCGGGTATTGCCAACGGGCCGGGGCGGTGCTAAACCCGCGCGTAGCTGCTCGTGCGAATGAAGACGCGGGCGAAGCAGGGTTCAACCAGCCGAGAGGAGTCACATGTCATTCAGCGAAGACCCGACGCAGGGAGCCGGCGCGACCCCGGGCGAGGACCCAACCGGGACGGGAGCGGTTGATTCCACGGTAGATCCGACGCAGGGCACGGAAGTCGGCGCGCAACCGTACGAGGACCCCACGCAGGGCGATGAAGTGGGCGAGCAACCGTATGAGGACCCCACGCAGGGAGGTGAGTCCGGGTCGCTTCCCGGAGAGGACCCGACCGCGGCAGGCTGACGTTCTAGACGGGCGCGCTCGCGGGCTCGGGCTGACGGTCGAGAGCCACGATCCCGGCCACTAGATCGCCGAAGCCGGCTTTCAGCCGCTCGAGCTCGATTCCGCGAACGCGTCGCTGGTGATGGAACGCCCCGGGCGACAGCGCGCTCAGCAGCGCGTCGGCCAGATAGTCGGCGTCGGCGTCCGGCACGGCCTCCTCGAGCAGCGCGTGGACGTGCAGCCAGAGGGCGGCGTAGGGCTGGGACCGCTGCCACTGCCCAGCATGGCCCTCGGTCTCGAACAGCAGCTCGCCGTCGCGCTCGAGGCGGTCGAGCACGGCCTCGCCGAACGCGGTCAGCCTGGCAGCCGGCGGCGCGCCGGGACCGAGCGGCGGCGGGCCGCGCAGGATCGCCTCCTGGAAGTCCCGATCGGTCTGGTCGAGCAGCGCGAACACGAGCGAGGCTCGGTCACCGAAGCGGCGAAACAACGTCCCCTTCCCCACCCCGGCCGCGGTCGCGATCGCTTCCATCGTCGTAGCCTCGGCCCCCCGCTCGGCGAACAGCCGCTCGGCGGCGGCCAGGATGCGCGCCCGGTTGCGGACGGCGTCGGCACGGCCTGAGACCTGGGGCTGGATAACGGGTAGCTCGCACACCGTAGTTCGATCATAGAAGGTGAACCGGACCGCGGTCCGGTTTTTCATGCTATAGTTGAGGACGCAAACACAAGGGCTCGAACACCTCGAGCCAAGTGCAATAGCCGGAAGGAGAAACCCCAGTGTCAACTGTTACCGCGTCTGAGCGCCTCGCTGGCCAGTGGCGATTCGCGCCCGTCCATTCCGCCGCCGAGTTCGCGGTCAAGTACGTCGTCGCGAAGTTCCGCGGCAGCTTCGGTGAGCTCGACGCCAGCCTCAACGACGGCGTCCTGAGCGGGTCGGCCAAGGTCGCTTCGATCAGCGTCAAGGACCAGAACCTCTACCCGCACCTCCAGTCCCCCGACTTCTTCGACGCCGAGAACCATCCGGAGATCAAGTTCCGCTCGACCAACATCGACATCCAGGGCGACCGCGTTGAGCTGGACGGCGAGCTCGAGATCAAGGGCAACACCCAGCCGGTCCACGCCACCGGCACGGTCGAGGGGCCGGTCGCCGATCCGATGGGCAACACTCGGCTCGGCTTCACCCTGGAGACCAAGATCGACCGCACCGAGTTCGGCCTGAACTGGAACGCCGAGCTCCCCAAGGGCGGCAAGGCGCTCTCCGACGAGGTCGTCCTCACCGTCGAGCTCGAGTTCCACAAGGTCTCCTAAGGCGCCCCGGACGATTCCCCTAAGGCGCCGCCGTCAGGCGCCGCCGACAAATCCCACTGATCACCATGCATATCCTGGCCATATCCGGATCTCTGCGTGAGGGCTCGTACAACACGGCGCTCCTGCGGGCGGCAGCGGACCGGCTGCCGCCCGGAGTGACCGTGACCTTCTACGACCACCTGGAGCAGGTCCCGGCGTTCAACGAGGACCGGGTGGCAGAGCGTCCGGAGCCGGTGGACCGGCTCTGGGACGCGGTCGCCGAGGCCGACGGCGTTCTGATCTCGACGCCCGAATACAACAGCTCCATTCCCGGCGTCCTCAAGAACGCGCTCGACTGGCTGTCGCGGCCGCTGATCGAGAGCCCACTGCGAAACAAGCCGGCCGCGGTTATCGGAGCCTCGACCAGCATGTTCGGAGCTGTCTGGTCGCAGGCCGAGACGCGCAAGGTCCTGGGCGCAATCGGGGCGCGCGTACTGGATCGCGAGCTCCCGGTGCCGAGTGCCGACGAACAGTTCGACGAGGCCGGCAGGCTGGTCGAGAAGGAGGTCGAGCAGGAGCTCGGCTCGATCGTGCACGCGCTGGTCGAGGCGATCGAGGCGCGCGCCGTGACGCTGGCGAGATCCTGAGCGCCCGCACGGCCCGGCCGCTTACGTACTTGGCGCCGCGGCCCGCAGCGTCGCCTCGAAATCGGTCTTCGAGATCGGTCCGACGCAGGGCAGGGTGACCCCGGCGGCGCGGTAGCGCTCGACTCCGGCCCGCACCGCTCCTTCGTCGCCCACTGCGGTGAGCGCCTCAAGGAACTCGTCGGAGATGGCCGCGCGCATGGCGACCGCGTCGCCCCCAGCCTCGTCGTACGCAGCGATGTCCGCGCCGTAGCCCGATCGCTCGAGCATGCTGCGGTAGAAGGGAAGGCCGAAGTAGGTGAGCAGCTCGCCGCGGATCGCGTCGTGCGCGTCGGCGGGGCTGTCGGTCACGGCCGCCGGGACGGCGGCGACGATCTCGAAGCCGTCGAGCGGCTTGCCGGCGCGCTCGCGCCCGACCCGGACTTCCGGCACCACGACTTCGCGGACGTAGCTCGGGTTGCACAGCCACAGCATCACCCCGTCGGCAACCTCGCCCGCTAGTTGCATCATGTTCGGTGACAGGGCGGCGACGAAGATCGGCAGATCCGGGCGGGGGTCGAGGCCCACGAGACGGAAGGAGGTCCGCCACTTGGTGCCCGCCGGCGGATCCTCACCGCGCAGGATGGCGCGCACCATCGCCACGTACTCCCGCATCTCGTCGACCGGATGGTCGATGGTCTGGCCGTGCCAGCCCTCCACGACCAGGCGATGGGAGACGCCGAGGCCCAGCGTCAGCCGGCCACCAGAGAGCTCGTCGATCGTCGCTGCCGTCTGGGCCATCGTTGCCGGAGTGCGCGTGTAGACCGGGACCACGCCGGTGCCGACGCGGATGCGCTCGGTGGCGAGCGCGTACGCGGTCACCACGGTGAGCGACTCCCGGCCGGCAATATGGGTGGTGAACGCCGAGTGGTAGCCAAGCGACTGGGCCAGCTTGACTCGCCCGATCGCCTGGTCGAGCGAGCGACCGGTGGAGACAAAGCACCCCGTGGGCATTGACCGGAGGCTAACTGCCCGTCTTGATCGGGGCCGTCCTGGGCGGAAGGATCGGTCTGAGATAAACGCCAACCCAAAGAGGCGCGGATCAGATGCTCGACAGCACGACCCGGACAACCCGCCCGTTCACCGGTGCGGGGTATCTGGAGAGTCTCCGCGACCGCCGCGAGGTATACGTGTACGGAGCGGATCCGGTTCGGGGGCGCGCCCGGCTAGCGCCGCGGCCCTCCCGACGATCAACGTCCGCCGCTAAAATGCAGCGCTCCTAAACCACGCGGCTGTAGCTCAGTTGGCTAGAGCGTCTGCTTGCCATGCAGAAGGTCGAGGGTTCGAGTCCCTTCAGCCGCTCTCACAAAAGCCCCGCTAACGCGGGGCTTTCTCGTCGACGCTCGCCGTTGGGTGCACCTGGCCGCCCGCAGCCATATCGGGGCGCGGTCAGAAGACGAGGTGCGCCAGGCGCTGGCTGCCCTGGAGGCGGAGGGGTGGCGGGTGCGTCACTCGCTCGCGTACGGCGGCCGTGGTGATATCGACAGCGTCGTGATCGCGCCGACGGGGATCGCTTTCGCGATTGAGATCAAGACGAGGTCGTTTGAGCGCGGTCGTGTCGCGGCGGTGCGGGCGATGGCGGTGTGGCTTTCGTGTCGAGGGTCGGGAAGGGCCTTCGGCAACCGTTCTGCAAGCAGCCCTTGAGCGGCCCCGGCTGCGGACCGCCTGGTTTGTTGCGTCCTCACAAGCCGGGCATGAGCGTCCCGCACCGGGCGGAATCTTGACCCACCGCCAGAGCGTCCCTTCGTCTCCAACGGCTTGAACTCATCGGTCTCTAGGGACGCGGTTCTGAATCGCCGTGCCTTCATCCGACGGTCCATGGCAGGCGTTGACGCGCATGCTGTGCGGCGAGACAATCGCTGTATGGGCATCGATTCTGAGACCAATGTCGTCTCGGAAATCGCCCAGCTCGAGGTCTCGATCGATCGCGCGGCAGTGGCGACTGACATCGCGCTGGCGGACCATCACCCCGCGCGTGCGGATGACGGTCAACGCTCGTCGGTGGCGGAACACAGCGAGCTGTGCCGCCAGCTCGCCGAGCTCGGCGAACGGGTGGCGCTGGCGAAGCATCGGAACGAAGACCCGCGATCGCTGCGTGCTGAACTCGCGACCCTGCTGTTCTTCGCCAGGACGCTTCAGGCGGACGCGGATAAGTGGGTCTCGGCGATCGAAGAAGAGTGTGAAGGGCTTGAGCGAATCAGAATCGACGAACGGCGGGACCAGGCAGGATCGGCTGCCGAACGCGAGAAGCTCGCGCGACGTCGCGACGCGCTGCAGTCGACGATTCTTCAGACGGCCGCTCGCGTAGCGCAGCAGAATCGCGGAGAGTGCCGCAGAACGGTACCTGTGTTTACGCTCGGGGAGGGCCTGACAGTCTGCTCAGTATCGGTGTCTTGTCCAAGCAGGTGGTTTCGCTTCGGGGCGCACTGGCTCGTGACGCTCAACCGGTCTCACGAGGTGTTGGTCAGACGCGAGTAGGACGCAACCCCAGGCCGAGCTCCGGGTACCCGGAGCCTGGCGCGCTGGTCGGCTCCCAGGCGATGGACCGTCGAGGAATGCGCCACGGCCCTGCGACCTGCCTGTTGGCGCCTCAATTCACGTTTTGTTAACAGGCTGGCCTGCGGACTTGGATTCCGCCGCTGTCGGCATTAGCGTGCGCAGCTAAAGCGACTTCTCCGGGGTGAGAAGAGGAGGAATATGAGGCTACAAAGGGCCATATCAGCCGGTGCGCTGGCGGTGACGGCGCTCGCCATCGCCGCCTGCGGCTCCAGCAGCAGTACGACCAGCAGTGCGAGCAGCAGCTCGAGCAGCAGCAGTTCGGGCGCCAAGACAATCGACATCTACTCCGACCTGCCGCTCACGGGGGCAGTGACCGCGCAGACGGTCCCGGCTCTCAATGGGGAGAAGCTCGCCCTGACCCAAGCTGGATACAAGGCCGGACAGTGGAAGGTCAACTTCATCTCGATGAACGACGCGACGGCGACGTCGCCAACCAACTACGACCTCAACGTATGCCAGGCCAACGCCCGACGGGCGGCGACCGATCCGAAAGCGGTCTACCTCGTCGGCCCATTCAACTCTGGCTGCGCCAAGGTCGAGATTCCGATCACGAACGAAGCCGGTCTTGCGCAGGTCAGTCCAGCGAACACGTACCCGGGGCTTACGACAAACGACCCGGGAACGGCGGCTGGTGAGCCCGGGATCTACTACCCGACGGGGAAGCGGACGTACCTGCGGATCGTTCCGCGTGACACCATCCAGGGCCAGGCGGGCCTGGTGGCGATGAAGCAGGAGGGCTGCACCCGCGTCGCGGTGTCCGACGACAAGACGCCGTACGGCGTCGGGCTGGCCACGCAGGTCATGCTGCACGCGAGTACCTATGGGATCACGATCGCGGGCGGCATCACCCCCCTCGACCCGACGTCGCCGAACTTCCGTTCGTACGCGTCGACGATCAAGGCGGAGGGAGCGAACTGCGCCTACACCGCGTTCGACCCGCCGGGCGAGGTGGAGCTCGTCAAGGACATCAACGCCGCGGTTCCGACCGCGAAGATCTTCGGCGGCGACGGCGTCTGCTCCGGTGGAGAGACGAACCCGAAGATGGGCGGGTTCCCGGCGAGCATCGCGCCGTTGTTCTTCTGCACGGTGGCGACGCAGGGGCTGACCACGTATCCGGGCGGCCGGGCGTTCCTTGCCGCGTACAAATCGGCCTACGGGGTCTCGGACCCTGACCCGTACTCGATCTACGGCTACGAGGACATGCAGCTCGCGCTGCGGACGATCGCGAAGCTGGGCGCCCAGGGCGACAGCAAGAGCGCCGTGGTGGCTGCGCTGTTCGCGACCAAGGACTACCACGGGACCATCGGCACCTACGGGTTCGACGCGAACGGGGACACGACGCTGAAGTCCTACGGCCTCTACAAGGTTGGCTCGAACGGCAACCCGCTGTTCTTCAAGACCATCACGGTCTCCTAACCAGCAAGCGAAGGGGAGCGGGGCCGTTGCAACGGCCCCGCTCCACGATTAGGCTCAGGCCGGGGATCCATGGAAGCGAGATCGCTCCCCACCAGAACCATGCCGGCGGGCAGGAAGGTGCTGCTCGAGATACGACACGCGGCGGGCCGATGGGGCCTGGTGGCCCTGCTCCTGGCCTTCCCCGTCTACTTCGCCGCGCACGACCTCACCACCGGATATCCCGGGTTTGCGCACGGGCACCCGATAAGGATCCACGACCTCACCTACCTCGGCACCAACCTGGTCGAAGGCATCTCCAACGGCGCGATCTGGGCGCTCATCGCGATCGGGTACACGCTCGTCTACGGAATCATCGAGCTGATCAATTTCGCTCATGGCGACGTGTTCATGATCGGCTCGATGACCGGCGTTAGCTTCTGGACCGCAATCGGGTTGGGTCTGGGCACCTCGACTCTAGGCTTGGTCGTCGGCCTGCCGCTGGCGCTGCTCGTGTGCATGCTCGTCTGTGGCGCGCTCAACGTGCTCATCGAACGGGTTGGCTACCGGCCGCTGCGAGGTGCGCCGAGGCTGGCTCCGCTGATCACCGCCGTTGGTTTCTCCTTCATCCTCCAGAACGTTGGACTGCTGTGGCGCGGGGGATCGACGGTCGGCGTGTCCGACCTGATCCGTGAGAACGACACCGTGGTTCAGATCTCAGGGGTGGTGGTCCATCGCGCGGACGTGCTCTCGATCGCGGTCACCATTCCGCTCGTCATCCTGCTGGGCTGGTTCGTCAGCCGCACACGTCAGGGCCGGGCGATGCGCGCCACCGCGCAGGACCCCGAGGCGGCGCGGCTAATGGGGATCAACGTCGACTGGACGATCTCGCTCACGTTCCTCATCGGCGGGGCCCTGGCCGGCGCCGCCGGACTTGTCTACGCGCTCTACGAGACCACCATCTGGTACCTCCAGGGGTTCGAGGCGGGGCTGATCGCATTCACCGCCGCGGTCATGGGAGGCATCGGGAACCTTCGCGGAGCCGTGCTCGGCGGGTTGATCATCGGCTGCATCCAGCAGACAATCGACGCTCGCGTTGGGCCCCAGTGGACGCCGTTCTTCGTGTTCGGTCTGCTGATCATCGTCCTGGTCCTCCGCCCGCAAGGACTGCTCGGCGAGGAGACGAGGGAGGCGGGGTGAACGAGCTGCTCGCCCAGATGCGGGAATGGAGAGCGGCGATCGAGCGGCTCCTGCCTCCCTGGTGGCCACGGGCCCTGGCGGTGGGGCTGATTGCGTTCGGCCTGATCCTGCCGCAACTCTTCACCGTGACCAGCAACTTCGTCAACACGGAGATCCTGGCTCTGACGTACGTGATGTTCGCGCTCGGC
>DASPPG010000221.1:0-6995 GCA_035625625.1 Solirubrobacteraceae bacterium | reverse complement strand
CAGCTCGCCATTCGAGCTGGGTCTACGCAGGCCGCGATCAGCCGTCTCGAGCGCGGGGAGATCTCTCCCACATTCCACACGTTCGAGCAGCTGTTGGCGGTGATGGGCGAAGAGGCCGAGCTCTCCGTGCAGCGGTCGGCCGCGGACTACGACCGCGCTCGCATCCAGTCGCTCCGCGCGCGCCCACCTGCCGAGCGCCTGGCGCAGGCAATCAGCTGGAACCTGCTGGCCGGGCGATTCGCGCAGGAAGGGCGACGGGCACGCGGTGCTGACGGCTCCCTGGGACCGGATGCTTCTCGGTCAGCCGGTGCCGATCCGTGACCCGGCGCGAGATCCCGCTCGATGCCGCGGCGATCCTGCGCGCTCTGGACCGCCACCGTGTCGATTACGTCGTGATCGGGGGCCTCGCGGTCCAGACCCATGGCCATCCGCGCACGACACAAGATCTTGACCTGGTGCCGGAGCCCAGCCCTGCGAACCTGGCGCGTCTCGCGGACGCGCTCACCGCGCTCGGCGCGCGCCCCGTGGGCGCTGCGCGGCAGGTGCAGGCTAGAGTCGAGATCCCGGCTACGGGCGTGCTCGAGCTTGACACCGACGCGGGTGGGGTCGACGTCCACCTTGATCCCCCGGGGGCCGCGCCCTATGCGGCGCTCCGCGCTCGGGCCTTGAAGATCGAACTCGACGTCACCGTGCCCGTCGCCGGGCGCGACGACCTGATCGCTATGAAGCGCGCGAGCGGGCGACCGATCGATCGGAGCGACCTGCTCGCGCTGACCGAGCCCTGACAGACCGCGAGGAAGCGCTAGACCGCCCGCCGGCCGACCAGGGCCCGCCCGAGCGTCAGCTCGTCGGCGTACTCGAGATCGGCGCCGAGCGGCAGACCGCCGGCCGGCTACACCACTTTGATCCGGGCGAAGTCGACGCATAGGAGCAGACCGTCCGCGGAGTGAAGCCCGCCCAGCCGGTCCTTGACGAGCCGGTATTACGCAGCGGAGGACTCCCAGCTCATCCCCGCCCAGCAGGTCGGTCCGCTTCATGGGCGGACGGCAGCGATCTGCCACGTCCCCATTTGCGCCGTTCGCTTTGCCAGCGCCCGTGCGGACTTGGCCGGCGTGACGCCGGAAGCAGACGCCGCTTTGCTCCGTTCGTTGACCAGGCGCGGCATAGGCCAGACGCGCCGCCGCGCATATGAGCTCACCCGCGAAGAGACAAAGAACGAGGCAGCATGAGGCAGACCGAATACCTATTTACCTCGGAATCCGTTACCGAGGGCCATCCCGATAAGGTTGCCGACCAGATCTCTGATGGGGTGCTGGACGCGGTTCTGCGTGATGATCCTGCTGGCCGCGTCGCGTGCGAGACACTGGTGAACACCGGCCTGGTTGTCGTTTCCGGTGAGATCACAACCACGACGTACGTCGACATCCAGGAGATCGCCCGCCAGACGATCAAGCGGATCGGATACACGGACGCGGAGTACGGCTTCGACTACCACACGTGCGCGGTGATCAACGCGATCGACAAGCAGTCGCCTGACATCGCGCAGGGCGTCGATCAAGCGTACGAGGCGCGCCTCGATCCGGGGGATGACGACGAGCTCGACCTGGCGGGCGCAGGTGACCAGGGGATGATGTTCGGTTACGCCACGCGCGAGACCGAGGAACTGATGCCACTCCCAATCTCGCTGGCGCACAAGCTCGCCAAGCGGCTCGCGGACGTCCGCAGGGCCGGGATCATCCCCTACCTCCGTCCCGACGGTAAAACGCAGGTGACCGTCCGTTACATCGACGGTCGGCCGGCGGAGATCGACAAGCTGCTGATCTCGACCCAGCATCGCGACGGCGCTGAGTCTCTGATTCGGGATGACCTCTGGGAGCACGTAATCGAGCCGGTCCTCCCGCCCGAGCTCTACGACGCCCGCAGGCTCCAAAGGCACCTCCTGGTCAACCCGACCGGACGCTTCGTGATCGGTGGACCGATGGGCGATTGTGGTCTCACGGGCCGCAAGATCATCGTGGACACCTATGGGGGTATGGCGCGCCATGGAGGCGGCGCGTTCTCGGGCAAGGATCCGTCCAAGGTCGATCGCTCCGCGGCGTACGCCGCCCGCTATGTAGCCAAGAACGTTGTCGCGGCAGGGCTCGCCGACCGAGCTGAGGTCCAGGTGGCCTACGCGATCGGCGTCGCCCACCCAGTCTCGCTGATGGTCGAGACGTTCGGCACAGAGAAGGTCGGCCGCGCGCAAATCCTCGAACTGATCCGGGAGCACTTCGACCTCAGGCCGGGAGCATTCCGGCAGTACCTGCGCCTGCACCGGCCGATTTATCAGAAGACCGCAGCCTACGGCCACTTCGGCCGCGACGATCATGACTTCACGTGGGAGCGGACCGATAAGGCCGAGGCACTCGCTGCCGCGGCGGGCCTCGGCGAACCGGTGCTCGCGCTCGCGAGCTGAGCGCGCGCCCGGATGGCGGGCTGAGGGCTCTCGTGCGGCCTCAGTGATGGGCTGCGGGACGGCAGCCCTGGTCGGCACCGGTTCCAGGCGACACGATTGACTGCAAGGTGGTGGCCGTCCATGCCTGACGCCCCAGGGTGCCCAGCGATCTGCTCGTGCTGACGGGATCGCGAGGAAGCGCTACACCGCCCGCCGGCCGACCAGCGCCCGCCCCAGCGTCAGCTCGTCGGCGTACTCGAGGTCGGCGCCGACCGGCAGGCCGCTCGCCAGCCGCGTGACCGCCACCTGGCCGTCCAGCTCGCGCAGCCCGGCCGCGATGTGCATCGCGGTGGCCTCACCGGTCGTGGTCGGATTGGTGGCGATCACCACCTCGCGCACCCGACCGCCCCGGACCCGCGCGTATAGCTCGGCGATCTTGAGGTCCTCGGGATCGATCCCGTCGATCGGCGACAGCGCCCCGCCCAGCACGTGGTAGCGGCCCCGGAACTCGTGCGTGCGCTCGATCGAGATCACGTCCGAGGGCTCCTCGACCACGCAGATCAGGTCCGGCTCCCGCCGCTCGTCGGCGCAGATCCGACAGCTCGGGCCGTCGGCGAGGTTGAAGCACGTCTCGCACAGGCCGATTCGCTCCTTGACCTCCGTGATCGCCCGTGCGAGCGCCATCGCTTCCTCGTCGCTCGCGCGGAGCAGATGGAAGGTCAGCCGCTGAGCCGTCCGGCCTCCGACGCCGGGCAGCTTCGAGAGCTCGGTGATCAGCCGCTGTACGGGCGGGGCGTACACGCTCGGTTGTGCTGCTTACAGTCCCGGGAGCCCAAGACCGCCGAGGCCGCCCGTCAACCCGCCCGTGATCCCGCCGAGCTTGGCCGACGCGAGCTCTTGAGCTGAGCGCAGCGCCTCGTTGATCGCGGCCAGGACCATGTCCTGGAGCATCTCGACGTCCTCGGCGTCGACCGCCTCGGGATCGATCGAGATCGACTTGACGACCAGATCGCCGCTGACCTTGACCGTGACCATGCCGCCACCGGCCGAGGCCTCGACGACCTCATCCTTGAGCGCCTCCTGTGCGGCGAGCATGTCCTGCTGCATCTTCTGGGCCTGCTTGAGGATTTGCTGCATGTTGGGTTGGGGCATCAGCCCTTGACCTCGCCTTCTTCGGGTTCGTCTTCGAGCACCTCTTCGGCGTCGAACTCCTCCATAAAGCGCTGCACGAGCTCCTCGCCCGAGAGGATCGTTTCGCCTTCCTCCGCCTCCTCGCCGTCGCGGAGCTCGTAGCGGAGCGCGAGCCGCTGGCCGGTGACCGCCTGGAGCGCCTCGCCCGCCACCCGTCGGTGGTCCTCCTGCTCGGCCTTGCGCTTGAGGAACGCCGCCCCGCCTGGGAACGCGAGCGTCAGCTCGCGCTCGCCCACCGCGACCGGTCGGGCGTCGGACAAGAGCGCGGCCAGCATCGCGTTCTCGCCCCGGACCAGATCGACGACCGCCGGCCAGCAGGCGGCGGCGTCATCAAGGGCGAGGGACGCTGACGCCGGAGGTGCCGGCACCGCAGACTGCGTGGTCTCGGCCCCGATCTCAGGCTCAGGCTCCGGATCAGGAGCCTCAGGTTCGGGCTCTACCGCTGGCGGTTCGGGACGCTGCGCGGCCCGCAGTCCCGCCCCACCTCCGGACTGAGCGGAGCGGGCGGGGCCCTGCTCGAGGCGCTCAATCCGCGCCAGCAGCGCCGCCATCGACGGATCGACCTCGGGCGCGGCCGCCTTGACCAGCACCAGCTCGAGCTGAATCCGGGCCTGGGCGCCGTTGGCGGTCGCCTCGAGAGCGGCTGAGACCAGGTCGAGCAGCCGAACCGCATCGGTGGCGGACAGCGCGGTGGCCTGCTCGGCCAGCCGGATGTCGCGCTCGGGAGTGATCTGGAACTCTGGCGGTACGTCGCCTAGCACCTGCACCGCGAGCAGCTCGCGCCCGTGGACCTCGAGGTCGCGCAGCAGCTGACCAGCGTCTCGGCCAGAGTCGGCCAGGTTCGCGGCCGCCCGGAGCACGCGCGCCGGGTCGCGGGCAATGATCGCGTCGACGGCCTCGAACAGCTGCTCGGCATCGGCCACCCCGAGCACGGCAAGCACATCCGCCGATTCGATCGGCCTTCCGCCGGCATAGGTCACGAGCTGCTCGAGCGTGCCCAGCGCGTCGCGGAAGCTTCCGGTGGCGTGGCGCGCGATCAGCGCCACCGCTCCCTTATGGATGTCGATCCCCTCCTTGTCAGCGACGCGCTGTACCACCGTCGCGACCTGCTCCACGGTGGGACGGCCGAAGTCGAAGCGGTGGCAGCGATCGACCACGGTCGGAAGCACCTTCTGGGCCTCGGTCGTGGCCAGCACGAAGATCGTCCGTGGCGGCGGCTCCTCGAGGGTCTTCAAGAACGCGTTCCAGGCCTGCGGGGAGAGCATGTGGGCCTCGTCCAGGATGTAGACCTTGTGGCGGCCCGAGACGGGGGCGTAGGCGACCTTCTCGCGCAGGTCGCGGATGTCGTCGACCGAGTTGTTGGAGGCGGCATCCATCTCGATCACGTCGAGCGAGGTGGCGTTGGCGATCGCCACGCACGAATCGCAGGTTCCGCATGGGCTCGTCGTCGGACCACTGGCGCAGTTCAGGCAGGCGGCGAGGATCTTCGCCATGCTCGTCTTGCCGGTGCCGCGGGAGCCCACGAACAAGTAGGCGTGGTGCACCTGGCCCTTCTCGACCGCGTTCTGGAGCGTGCGCACGACGTGCTCCTGGCCGACAACGTCGGCGAACGTGCGGGGGCGGTGGCGGCGGTAGAGGGATGGGCCGGTGGACACGGGAAACCGAGTCTAGTGACGGGCGCGGTTAGTCCACGACGTGCGCAAGCTCAGCTGGTCGGGACCGAGGAGGGCTTTCCGAGAAGGGCATCGAGTCCCTCGTCCAGCCAGTGGGTTGCCGGCGGGTGCAGCTGGGCGCAGGGCGCACCGCGCCTCCAACGTCGCCTCCGGAGGGGGAACTCCAGGTTCGGCGACCCCCGTCGGGGGGCGTCACCGGACCGGGAGTCGACGATGTCCAAGTCGAGGGGATCGCCCGATCACGATGAACAGACTTCTGAACGTCCACCACGCCAGGCGCCGCCTCACCTCACAGACAAAAAAGCGGACCGTGCACCCTCCGTCGAAGCCGGTACCCGGGGCGCGGCCTCCGTATCGCGACTCCGGCCCGGTGCTCCCGCGACGCCTGAAGGTGGCCGCTTAAGGCTGCTTCCTTCCGGACCTGACCTGGTTCACGGGTCTTCATCGCCTAGGGACCGGACCATCGACGCCGCGCACAGGGCGCTGACCCCGGGGCCTGGGCCCCTTGGGAGGGGATTCAGCCCCGCTAGAGCGGATTGCGGGTACAGGGCACCGCTAGCACCCCGCCTAGCACGGTCCAGGCAGGATCGTAGCGCTGTTGGCGCGAAAAACGGGACTATCGCCACCGTTGTTGTCAGTGGTGGCGATGTTGGTCTGCGGGCAGTCGCTCCAGCGCCGCTATCTTGCTCACGCACCAAACCGACCGCTTCGGAGGCTGGACAGACATGAAAGTAGGGGTTGTAGGCCTGGGATACGTCGGGTTGCCGCTGGTGGTCGCGTTCGCCGAGGCGGGTGATGATGTCGTCGCTCTGGACGTCGATCCGCTGAAGGTTTCCGCCGTCGCCGCGGGCGAGTCCTACATTGAGGACATCCCGTCTGACCGCCTGCGCGCGGTCCTCCCTAAGCTCAGGGCGACCTACCGGTACGCCGACCTGGCCAAGGCCGACGCAGTCATCATCTGCGTTCCGACGCCGTTGACTGAGAACCGCGAGCCGGATCTTGGTCCGCTCGACGCCGCAGGCAAGGCGCTGGCCCAGGTGCTCCAGCCCGGTCAGCTGATCGTGCTCGAGTCCACCACCTACCCGGGCACTACCCGGGAGCGGCTGATGCCCCTGCTCGAGTCGACAGGCCTGCGGGTCGGGCAGGACATCAACCTCGGTTTCTCGCCGGAGCGCGTCGATCCAGGTCGGACCGACTACACGCTGCGCACTACGCCCAAGGTTATCGGCGGGATCACGCCGGCCTGCCTAGATCGAGTCGACGATCTGTACAGCCGCGTCTGCGACCACACGGTGCGGGTCTCCACCCCTGAGGCGGCCGAGCTGACCAAACTGCTCGAGAACATCTTCCGGTCGGTCAACATCGCGCTCGTCAATGAGCTGGCCGTGCTCGCCGAGCGGATGGGCATCGACATCTGGGAGGTGGTCGACGCCGCCTCGACCAAGCCTTACGGGTTCATGCGCTTCGAGCCCGGGCCGGGCATGGGCGGGCACTGCCTACCGGTGGACCCGTTTTACCTCACCTGGCGCGCGCGTGAGTTCCACATGTCGACTGAGTTCATCGAACTCGCGGGCAAGATCAACCAATACATGCCCTACCACTGCGCGGAGCGTGTCGAGCAGGCACTGAACGACGTCTCGAAGCCGGTCAAGGGCTCGCGCATCCTGATCCTCGGCGCCAGCTACAAGGGCGGCGTC
>DASPPG010000220.1:0-9330 GCA_035625625.1 Solirubrobacteraceae bacterium | reverse complement strand
TCGGTGACCGCTTCCACCGCTTTGACCACGAGGTCCCAGGGAACGGTGTCGAAATCGGACAAGCTCGCGCAGCGAAACATAGGCTGGCTGGACGCGCGCGCCGCTGGCAGCGGATCGCCGAAGGCCTCGATCCCGACACGGCGGTCGACGTGCCTGGATTCCCGCCCACCGCGCAATGGGTCAGCGAGATCCGGGCTGCGCTGGCGGCGCCGACCGGCTAGGCAACATCAGCGCACCTGAGAATTCGCGGGACCGCCATCGGTCCCGCTGCTGGATCGGGCTAAACGCGGCAGCCGCTCCTAGCTGCTCCTTTTCGGTCGATCAATCCAGCACTGCGAGCTGTCCACGAGAGTGCATCCGGCTAGTCTCTGCCTATGGAGATCCGAGCCGCCCGGTGGCGGGGCGCGCTTATGCGTTTTCCGCCTATCTGGGTTATCTGGCCGACGATGGGCGTGGCGGTGGCGCTTTACGCCGCGCACCAGGGCCTTCGGCTTGGTGGTCGGGGGACCGACGGTCTCTTTGATTATTGGATCAACGACGGGCTGCTGTGGTGTGCCGCGGTCGCGTGCGTTGGAGGAGCATTGCGCGCAGGCCGGAGCCGCGCGCCGTGGTTGCTGGTTGCCCTCGCGCTAGCGAGCTGGGCTGTCGGCAGCACGATCTGGAGCATTCGGTTCGGCGGCGCCCCTGCGCCACCCCAGACGAGCATCTCAGATGTGTTCTGGTTGGCCTGGTACCCGCTGATCGTCGCGGCGCTCGTCCTCCTGATTAGAGACCGGATCCCAGGCTTCGAGCTTGATCGATGGATTGACGGCATCGCGGTAATGTTGCTCGTCGCGACGCCCTGGGTGGCTCTATTCCTGCAGCCTGTCGCGGAGCACTCGAGCGCAGCTGGGCTGGCCATTGTGCTCAATTTTGCCTATCCGCTGGGAGACGTCGTGCTCGTCGGGGCTGTCCTCGGGCTGTTTGTGCTGATGGACTGGCGCCCGGGTCGGATGTGGCTGGCGCTCGGGGTGGGGCTGATGGCGATTGGGGTCGCCGATGCGATCTCTTCGGTTCAAGCTCTGGAGCACACTCATGACCGGGGTATCTACGACGCGGCATGGGCGGCCGCCGCGGTTCTCGTCGCCTACTCGGCATGGCAACCGTACCCGGGTCGACTCGAACGGCGGGAGGTGACAGGGTGGCGGGCGATCGCCCTGGCGCTCGCGGCCCAGGTGATAGCGATATCGCTCCAGACCTACGCGTTCTTCCACGAGGTCCCAAGGAGCGAGCGCATCCTGACCGTGATCGTTCTGCTGATCGCGACGATGCAGATTGTGGTCAGCCGGCCTCGCCCGCGATCCGACTCGCGCGCAGAGCGGGACCCTCCAGGCTTGCATGCACGGGTGATGAACCCTGACCGGCCAGGTGCCTTCGAGGCGAACAATGCACCCGCTAAAGCGAACCAGCTAACCGAGCCGCAAGATCGCTCCGGTCAAGTCGTACCGACGGAGTAGCTGGTCGGTTATCTCTGTGTGATTGCTCCCGCCGGAGAGCAGCGTGGGGTGACGAGACGGGGTCTCCCGCCCCGCCACGTCCGAAGACGGGGTCGCGCTGGCCGGCGTCCGTGTGGGACGTCCGCCGCGCGTACCTCGGCATGAATCGGGATTGCCACCGATACGCCAGCCCCGAGCCTGCCCGAAGACTGCTGGATCGGGCTATCTGCAGCACTCTCCTTGAGCTCGTCGCGGAGGCGGCCGCTTCCGGTGATAGCGACAGCAGGATCATCCCGTCGAAGCCCTCCAATGCTTCTACTTGGCCGGGGCAATGCGGGCGTCGCTTGCGACTGTGCCGCTTCGGACGAGCTGCAGGAGCCCCGTGCCCGGCCTGACAGGGCCTGCCCGAGACTGATGAAGATCGTCCGAAGGGACAGCCGACCCGAGGTGCGGTCGCACTTCTGCTTAGAGCCTGGCGGCGTTTGCTGACTCGATCGTCTCCGCTAGCACGCGATGCCGCACGCGTAGGCAAAGGAGAAGTCGTCAATCGCCGGCGCCTCAGCTGCGTCACCGCACGCCCGGCGCGCTGCCGTTCCCCGAGAAAGGGGACGTCACGCGACGGTGCCGGTCGTCCGGAGCATCAGCGACGATGACGATCGTCGCCGCGTTCGCAACCATTGGCGAAGGAGGAGTCAAGCATGGCGGCGTGCTGATCGTCGTGGTTGTGGCCGGTGAACGTGCGGACGAGTCTGCGGGGCCGGGCGGACCGGGCTCTGCATGAGCCTCGCCGCGCCGGAATGCAGGGCGGCCACATTGGGGGAACGCAGCAGCCAGCGGCACAGTCGGCTGCGGTGCGGCTGGGCGCGGCCTGGGTTGTGAGCTGCGATTAGACCGAAGTTGCGGCTGAGAGGTTGACGGCGAGGGTGGGTGCGAGCTGTCGTCGCGAGCTGATCTCGAGCTTGCGGTAGACGCTGCTTAGGTGCACCTCGACGGTCTTGACGGTGACGAATAGCGCCTGAGCGATGTCCTTGTTGCTCATGTCATCGGCGGCGAGTTGCGCGACCCTGCGCTCACTTGCGGTGAGTGTTTCGAGCCCTGTTTGCACGACTTTGCGTGGTCGTGCTCCGGTGGCCGCGAGCTCGTCGTTCGCCTGGGCAACGAGCGCGTACGCGCCGAGCCGGTGCGCGATCTCGACTCCTTCACGGAGCCGCTCGCGGGCCTCGATCCGCTGTTTCGAGCGGCGCAGCGCACCGCCGTACTCGACGAGCGTGCGTGCGTGCTCGAGCCGTGCGGTCGTCGGCTCGAGCATGTCCACGGCTTCCTCGAGCATCGCTAGGCCGTCTGCGCCGCCGGTGACCAGGCCGAGGGTTCGCAGTGAGACGCCGATTCCGACTGGCACGCCCCAGACGCGGGCGAAGCCGAGCTCCTCCTCGATGAGCGTGGTGGCCTCGGCGTCGCGTCCCAGGTGGTGGAGGGAAAGCGCGGCCAGTGACCGCGCCGGGATCCACACGGGGGTGAAGGCGCCGCCCGCCGCGGCCACGTCGATGATCGTCTGGAAGTCCGCCAGCGCCTGTTCCGGCTCGTGCGCGAAGAGGTGCAGCCTCCCGCGTGCGCCGCGAAGAAAGAAGAGCTGCATGTTGTCGGCGGGCTGGTCGTCGAGGCGCGCGCTCTCGACGAGCACGCCGGCTTCCTCGAGCTCGCCGCGCTCGATCAGGACCTCCGCGAGTGTGCCGGTGTGCCACTGGAAGACGGTCGAGGCCGTCCCGGCGGCGCGGCTGAGCTCAAGGCCCTCGCGAAGGTCGGCTTCGGCGTCAAGCAGGCGACCTAGTCGAAGGCGGACGTAGGCGAGGAAACCGAGCAGGTTCGACAGCGCGAACGGATCTCCCCGCAGCCTGGCTCGACGTACGGCCAGCCCGTAGGCGTCGCAGGCCTCCTCGGGCTCTCCCGCCATGAACAGGGCGTTCACAGCGTGTTGATAGCCGATCGCTTCTTCGTCCTGGAGGACACCCATCGCGAGCGCCTGCCGTGCGCGCCGTGTCGCCCGCTCGCGCGAGCCGCAGCGGACTGCCTCATCGACGGCGAGTGCGGCTAGGAGCTGGGCGCTGCCGGCGCCACCGTGCAGCGCGGTCTCGTCGATCGCGGCGAGGCGCTCGGCGGCGACCGGGTAGTAGTCGGCAACCCAGCGGGCCGACGCGATGATCTCAGCGTCGAAGTGCTCCTTGAGGTCTGGATCGTCGTCGCCGAGCGCGTCGGACGCCTCAGGGAGGACCGTGATCGCGTCCACGAGACGGTTCGCATAGAACAGGGTCCGGCCGTACTCGAGCGCAGCTCGGGCGCGGCGAGTCGGCTCCGGAGCGGCGTGCATCGCCTCCTCCAGCCGGCCGATCGCATCGGGCGCTCCGATTCGGCGTTCCGCCAGGCCGAGCTCGAACAGGACTTCAAATCGGTCTTCACTGTCCGGCGGCTCGGCGAGTGCCCGGCGGAGGTAGTCGACAGCGGTGGTGTAGGCGCCGCTCGCCCCCGCCCGGTCGGCGGCGATTCGCAGCGCATGCACGACACCCGGGTCGCCGGCCGGTGCGACCTGGAGGAGGTGACCGGCCGCGCGTTCGGGTGGAGCCCCAGCCGCCGCGAGGATCTCGGCGGCACGGCGATGCAGCAGGATCCGGGTACCCGCGTCGATCGTGTCGTAGACGGCGGAGCGAACGACCGGGTGGGAGAACTCGATCGGGTCTGCGTCACGCAAGAGATCGACCCGGACCAGCGTGCTTGCGGCCTGGCCGGCGGAGACGAGGTCGAGCTCGGCGAGCGCGGCGGCGTGGCGAAGCTCGCTTCCGTCGCCCAGAATCGCCGCCGTTCTGGCGATAGCGATCGAGTCTGGCGGCAGGCGGGTGAGGCGGACCGAGACCGCTCGGGAGATCGCGCGCGGGTCAAGCCCGAGCACGGTCTTGGCGTGCGCGCCGGTCGGCTCCAGCCGTTCTTGCGCGACCGTGTCGAGCAGTGCACCCACGAACAGCGGGTTCCCGCCGGTGGCAACGGCGACGGCGGCGCAGAACGCGTCGGCCGGGTCCAGCCCGAGTCGCGTGCGGGTGAGCTGCGTGATCGAGGGAAGCGTCAATGGAGAAGGCTGGATGATCAGGGCCGCCGGGTCGGTGAGGAGCTGGTCGAGCAGCGCCGGGTCGTGGCCCTGCTCGGGAGGTCGCGTCGCCGCAACAACAACGAGCGGAAGCCCCTCCAGCCGACGCACGAGGTACCCCAGCCAGTGCAGCGACGGCCCGTCGGCCCAGTGCAGGTCGTCGACGATCAGGCAGGTCGGCTGCAGGTAGGCGATGTTCGCGGCCAGCCAGTAGAGCCCGTGCCGGATCGCGAAGGGCGAGTCGGCGAGGGCTGGCGGAGGCTGCGGCTGGACGGCAGGGAACAGCGGCTCGACGAGGGCTGCGGCGCCGGCGAGAAATTCGGCCCGCTGGTCTGCGGAGGCGTTGGCGAGCGGCTGCTCGAACAGCTGCCTGACGACACCGAACGCGAACTCGGCCTCGTGCTCGCCGGCCCGTGCGCCGAGCACCCGCATCTCGGCGCCACTCGCGATCGCCCGTGACTCGGCGAGCAGGCTCGACTTCCCGATCCCCGCGCTCCCCTCGATCACCACCAACCGTCCCTCTCCGGCCCGAGCGGCGCCGACTGCCTCTTGGAGGGCTGCCAGCTCCCCATCGCGTTCGAGCAGTGGCCGCGCAGACCCCGCCCGGAGGCCGGCGCGGTTCGCCGGCTGCGGCTCGGCGGTTGTCACCGTAACCGTTCCTGGGTCGACCGCTCCAGCTGCACGGTCAGGGAGGGGACCGGATGCTCGGGGCCCGCGGCCACGACGCTCATGCTAGGGACGGCCGGGCGAAACATTAGAGGGCAGATTCGGGTCGCCTCCGATGCGAATAGGAGGGGTCGGGCGGCACTCTCGCAGTCGTGATGAACCGACTGCACGGAGGACTTATGCGATTCCACCGTTTCAGCAGCGCAGGCACGCTCGCCGTCGTGTGCCTGGCGACCGCGATGTTGATGCTCGACATCGCCGTGGTCAACACCGCCCTGCCGAAGATCGCGGCCAATCTGCACTCCAATCTGACCGGGATCCAGTGGATCATCGACGCCTACACCCTCGCGTTAGCTACGGTCGTCCTGACGGCCGGCTCGATCGCCGACCGGATCGGCCGGCGGCTGATCTTCACCGCGGGAATCGAGCTCTTCACCGCGACCTCGCTCGCCTGCGCGCTTGCATCCAACATCGCCCTCCTCGACGCGGCCCGCGCGCTGCAAGGGATCGGCGCGGCGATGATGTTCGCGAGCTCGCTCGCGATCCTCGTCGACGCTTTCCCGACCGATCCAGGGCGGGCGAAGGCGTTCGCCGCCTACGGAGCAACGATGGGCGCGTCATTCGCAGTCGGACCGCTCGTCGGAGGCGCGCTCACGAGCGGGATCAGCTGGCGGGCCGTGTTCTACGTCAACGTCCCGCTCGGCATCGCAGCTCTCTTCGCGAGCTACGCATGGCTGCGCGAGTCACGAGACCCCTGGCCCCGGGCAATCGACCGGATCGGCCAGGCGACCCTCACCGGCGGCCTGTTCCTACTCGTTTTTGCGCTCTTGCGCGGCAATCAGGAAGGTTGGGGAAGCCCGCGCATCGTCGCCGAGCTCGTCGGCGCCGCCGGCTTGCTCGCGCTGTTCGTGGTCACCGAGACCCGGGTGCAGCAGCCGATGCTGCCGCTACGCCTTTTCCGCCGGCCCGATTTCGGCGGCGCCCAGATCGCCGCTTTTGCGATCTCGGCCTCCTTCTTCGCGCTGTTTCTCTACACCACGCTCTACTTGCAGGAGGTGCTGGGGCTCTCGCCGATCGAGGCCGGACTCGTCTATCTGCCCGGAACGATCCTGATGTTTGCCGTCTCGGCAGCCACTGCGCAACTCACGCGCCGCATCCGCCCCGGCCTGCTGGTCGTCGCCGGGCTCGCGCTAGTAGCCGGAGGACTCGCCCTGATGACCCTCGCCGGGGCGCATTCCTCCTGGACGGCGCTCCTGCCGGGCGAGCTCGTCGTCTGCGTCGGGACCGGGCTCTTGAACCCCGCTCTGGCGGCGGTCGCGATGGGCTCCATCTCCGAGCGGCAGAGCGGGCTCGCGGCCGGCGTCAACGACGCCTTCCGTCAGGGAGGCATCGCCGTGGGGGTCGCGGCGTTCGGCGCGCTCGTCCCGACCGCGGCCGCACTCGGCCATGGATCGCCAGAGGCATACGTCGCCGGCATGCACACCGCCCTGCTCGTCGGCGCCGCGCTTGCCGTAGCCGGAGCACTCGCCTCGGCAGTGCTGCTGACGGGCCTTCGCAACGAGGCGGCGACCGGCGAGCTGGTCCCCGACGTCGCCTGACCGCCACCACGAGAACAACAGGAGGCCTCAGATGACCACCACCGCACCCACACGAAAGCTCGAGCGCTCCGTTACCGCGCTCACGAGCAGAGTCGTCCTTCCCGACCACCAGAACTGGGACGAGGCACGGCTCGCCTGGAACCTCGCTGTCGACCAGCAGCCGGTCGCCGTCGTCTTCCCCGAAACGGCAGAGGACGTGATCGCCGCCGTCGAACTCGGCCGGGCCTTCGAGCTCCGCGTCACCGCCCAGGGAACCGGTCACAACGCCGCCCCGCTCGGACCGCTCGAGGACACACTGCTCGTCAAGACCGAGCGCATGCGGGGGATCGAGATCGACCCCGACACCCGGATCGCGCGCATCGAGGCCGGCGCGGTGTGGCTCGAGGTGGTTGAGGCAGCGGCGCGACACGGGCTGGCGCCGCTCGCCGGTTCCTCGCCCGACGTCGGCGTCGTCGGGTACACGCTCGGCGGCGGGATCAGCCTTATCGGACGCAAGTACGGACTGGCCGCCAACGCAGTGCGAGCGATCGAGCTCGTCACCGCGGACGGCCAATTGGTTCGCGCCGATCGGGAGCACGAGCCGGACCTGTTCTGGGCGCTGCGCGGGGGTGGCGGCAGTTTCGGCGTGGTGACCGCAA
This sequence comes from Solirubrobacteraceae bacterium, assembly GCA_035625625.1. GTDB lineage: Bacteria > Actinomycetota > Thermoleophilia > Solirubrobacterales > Solirubrobacteraceae > Palsa-465. Next base: position 1,820 of record DASPPG010000220.1, on the reverse strand, counting down.
TCGAGCTGCAGCTGTTCCCCGTCGAACAGGCGTATGCCGGCGTGCTGTTCTACCCGATCGACCGCGGCAACGAGGTTCTGCACGCCTGGCGCGAGCTCACGCAAAGCGACCGGGTACCCGACGAACTGACCACCGTGGGCCGGTTCTTGCGGCTGCCGCCGATCCCGGAGATCCCCGAGCCGGTTCGCGGGAAGTCGTTCGCGATCGTCGAGGCGTATCACGTCGGTGACCCGGCGCAGGCCGACGAGCTGCTCGCCCCGCTGCGGGCGCTCGGACCGGTCAACGACACGATCCAGACCGTCCCGATGCCGGCGCTCAGCCACCTGCACATGGACCCCGAACACCCGGTGCCCGCTGCTGGCGACGGGCTGATGATCGCCGACCTACCCCCCGAGGCTCTCGACGCGTTCGTCGACGCTGCGGGCGAGACCGCCCAGTTCCCGCTGCTGACGGTCGAGCTGCGGCACCTGGGGGGCGCGCTGGGCCGCCCGCACCCGGCGAACGGAGCGCTCTCCTCAATCGACGCTAAGTACTTGATGTTTGCCGCCGGGATGGTGCCGGTCCCCCAGCTCCAAGCACCGGTGCGCGCGCAGGTGCAGACCGTAAAGGCGGCGCTCGCACCGTGGGGCGCATCCCACATGAACCTCAACTTCGCCGAGGCCCAAGGCGACCTGGCGCGGTTCTGGACCGAACAGGCCTACCGTCGCCTGCGACGCGTCAAGGCCACCGTCGACCCAGACGACGTCATTCGCTCAAACCATCCCATCCCGGCCGAACGCTGACACCCACCAGTCATTTCGAGCCAACAATCGCGAAAACAACGATCAGTCACATGAAACTGAACTCACCTCATAGGCTCTCGCCGTCACTAATGCTCGTGACGGTCGCGCTTGCGGTCGCTTCCTCGGGCTCCGCGATCGCCGCCGGCGGCCGGAGCAGCGGCGGTACGCCGATCGCCAAGGCCAACACGACGAGCGCCCTGGCGGCCGACCTCACGCCCGCGACGGAGGCGATCGGAAAGCCTCGCCGTCTCGACGGGTCGCTGGTGCCGCGCCTCGGCCGGTAGACCCAACGACCCCGCCCGACGAGCTGTGCTCGTCGTCCGCCCCTAGCACAAGACACGAGCCCGTCGAACGCACCACAAGTGAGGAGAAGCCAAATGAACCGCACGATTGCGCTATCGCAAACCAGACCAGCTCGCACGATGACCCTCGTGCGAAAGGAGAGACGACCATCGCGCGAAAGCGTCCCCGCGACGCCGCTGCCGACCAACGCCGCCGCCAGGACGGTCATAGGTCCGAGGGACGCTCCGCCGCGAAGCCCGGACCCGCACCGAGGGATCCGACTGGCTCCCTCATCGAAAGCCCAGAACTGACGCAGGTAAAACACGAGCTCGCCCTCGCCCTCACCGATCTCGGCGGCGCCACCTTCGCGCTCGCATACCACGGTGCGCTCAACGACGAGAGGCTCGCCCCCCGAGTACAGCGCATCTATGACCTGTTCACGCAGCTAAGCGCGCTCGATCACCCCGCGCACACCAGCCAGCACACCCACGAACCGGTAGCTGCCGTAGCGGCGTGACGAAACCGATATGCGCTCGCGGAGAGACGCTAACGCGAAACATCGAGTGCGGATAAGCACGCGACGGGGAGATCATCCCGAGAAGCCCCGACAGGACGCTTGCTGAACCGGGGAAGCTGACCACGGCACCGCGGCGGCTGCCAAGGCCGGCGAGCGGCTCGGGCTCCACGGCAATACCTCTCCAGCGGACGTCGCCGACTCACTAGTGACCGAGGTGGAGGGGCCGATGTGACGTCGAA
>DASPPG010000219.1:0-30784 GCA_035625625.1 Solirubrobacteraceae bacterium | reverse complement strand
GCGGCCGCAGAGGGTCCTGCCTATGTCAACGCGGCTGAGGAGATGACCGATCGGGTCGACGCCACGATCAAAGCGACCGCGGCCGAAAGCGACTCGACTACCAATACGTCCCGCCAGGCTTCTTCCGCTGAGCTGCGAAATAAAGTCCCCACCCGCCCCCGCCGGTCATCTCCAGCAGGGTCCGATCGCAGGGAGCGTGCTCTGGGTCCCCTAGCCCTCCATCGCGGTTAATGAGGACCACGTCCGTGTAGCCCAGCCGTCTCAGGCCCGTGCGAATGCGAGCGTTGTGACGTCGATCTCTCTCGCCACCAGCAGACCTTTCGGCCCAACAACCTCCAGCGCGAGGGCTGAGCCGTAGCCGGACACCAGGCCGACCTCAAGTACGTGCCTGCGGGTGCGTCGGGGTCATCGACGATCAGTGCCAGCGAAGTCGCATTCGCCGGCAGCGCCCGCCACGCCAACGGCGGCGAGACGTCCTCGCCGGCACACGAGTAGCGGCTGGGGATCGGCTGCCCAACGGCAAACGCACTACTGCTCAACTCCACAAGCGTGCCTTCCAGCAGCGCGGCGCCGTTTCCGAGAAGCGGAATTGATCGCTGCCGGTCATCGTCCGGAGCCTGCCGCCAATGGGCAGCGTCTCCGCTTACGGCAGCAACCTACGATCAGACCGGTCTGCATCTTTTCAGCAGGTGACGTGGAACAGTCCGATGACCTTGCCCTCAGCCTCGTTCCAAGTCGCAATCACCTCTGGCGTGGGGAGGAGCACGACGTCGCACCGCTTGCGTGCGAGATACTCGGCCGCCTCAGGTGAGAGCTCGACCCTCCCGTACTGCCCGCCGCCGATGATCAGCCTCTCCGTTCCCTCACCTTGGCCGTAGACGTACTTGGCCTCGGCGAGGGAGATGGTGTGCGACGTTCCATAGACCGCCTTTGAGAGCTTCTTCTTCCGCCGCTTGACCGTCGCGCCGGGGCAGACGAGCACATCATGGTCGTAGACCACCCCGCCAAGTGTGATCGACCCGAACTGCGTTGCCTCGATTGGGGGCTTCACCCCACACCTCCAGACGACGACTTCTCTCTGCCGATCGTAGTGGTCGTCCGCGCACTGATGTGAGCCCGCGGGCCTTGCGCCCAGCCGGGGGAACGGATCAGTGGGCTTGGATGCTCCCGTTCGTGCGTCGCGCCGACTTCTCCCGAGGCGTCGCGCGCGCCGGCGCTATCGCACGTTGAAACCCGGGCCCAGAACACGTGACCGCCGGGGAGTGGCAGGAACGGGAACAGGTTGATGACGCCGAGCGAAAGCGAGATCAGCGCCAGGATCTCCAGAGCGAGCGACGTCGACTGCGCGAAGGATTCCCGGTGGCTGCCGATCTGCGCCACGCCGGTTTCGCGCGGTCTGACCGCTGACCGAGGGCAGGCGGATTCAGAAGACCCGCTACGTGATTCCGGCCCCCGGCGGACTACGAATCGAGCTCGACGTCTACCACGCGCAGCTCGCCGGTCTGTTCATCGCCGAGATCGAGTTCGACTCGTCGGCTGCGGCAGCGGCGTTCGCGGGGCCGGCATGGTTGGGCGCGGAGGTCACCGACGACTCCCGTTACAAGAACAAGCGATCAGCGATCGAGGGGCTGCCGACGTGACGGCCGCTTGCCGACGGTCACCACGAGACCGTCGTAGGCGGGACGCGCCTTAGGGCACAGCGTGGCAACCTCGCGCGCGAGCTTCGCGTGCGGCGGCGCGGTCCGCCCGATCTGCGTGAGGATGATCGCGCTCACCGGCCACGAGCAGGCAGTTGGCAGCGACTCGTCGATCGTGAGATGCGAGAACAGCCGTTTGCGCCACATCGCACCGTCAAGGACCAAGATCGCCGCGCCGCGACTGAATCGCTCCAGCTCATCCGTCAAATAGGCCACGTCTGAGGCGTACACGATCGACGTCGCGCCGGTCGCTACCCGCCACGCACACGTTGGGAAGCGAGGGTCGCGGGCGTGGGGGACAGCGATGGCGCTCACGTCAAAAGGCCCCAGCGGGCGAGAAGGCCCGGCGGGCGTGACGTGAAAGCGGCAGTGCTCGAGGCGTCTGTATCGCTCGTGAATGACCGTCGCGGTCGCCTCGTAGTCACGTCGATCAGAAGAGCGGGGGGACCGGATACCAGGAGCGAGCTTTCCAGCCGACGGGAGCGGCCGCGACCCGGCGTGCCGCCGCTGGCGCCCGTCCCGAGAAAGCGGAGCCGCAGGTGCGCTTGGCGCGGTGAAGGCGATCCCGGTGCCGGAGGATCGTTTCTACGCTCCGGGAAGCTCAAGCGAGTCCTGTCCTCGTATACGAGGAGGGGATCGACGTAGATGTTTGCGCCGAGGCGATTTGCGCGACGAGTTGCGAGGGGGTGGTGCCGGCCACCACGACCAGGCGGGGAAGCCGGAAGCGGTCTTGCTGCGGGCTTGCCCATCCGGGGTTGACGGTGGTCGCGCCGAGATAGCCGGCGGAACGGACGGCGGCGATCACGGTCGCGTCGTAGTCGCCCGAGGGGTAGCTAAACCAGTTGACCGGCACGCCGAATTGACTCTGCATCGTCTGCCGGGCTGCCGTGACCTGGTTGCTCAGCTGCGTGGGATCGAGCGTGACGAGGTCGGTCTGTGTGAGGCCCTGCGTGCCGAGCTCCCAGCCGGCGGCGAGCAGGCCGCGGATCTCCGTCTCGGTCAGACCGCCTTCAGACGGTGGCACGCCGGTCAGCGGCAGGTTCTCGACTCCCACCCAACCGAGTCCCTTGAGGATCGGGAGGGCGTTTACGTACTGCGACGAATAGCCGTCGTCGAAGGTGATCACGATTGGCTTCCCGGCTCCGAGCGAGGTGCCTCGGGTCCAGTAGGCCTCGACCTGGTTGAGCGTCACCGCGTGCCACCCAGCCGCCTTGAGTGCGTTCATCTGGCTCGAGAACACGTCTGGAGGGACGTACAAGGCGGGATTCGCGGAGCTCCCGGCCGGCTGCGTGTTGATCACGTGGTAGACGAGGATCGGGACGCTCGCTCTAGCCGTAGGTGTGGCGGTGCGAGACGTGCTCCCGTGCCGCGCCTGGCTTCGAGCCGACGTGGCCGTGAGGCTCGAGACGGCGGAGTGCGAACCCGGGCCGCCGGCGAGCTCAAGCACGATCACGACGACGACCGCTGCGACCGCGACCAGCGACCCGAGCGCGGCGACACGGCCCGGCGTCACCGGCTGGTCACGCTTACGGGGGCGTTCCGGGCGACCGCGCCGCTGCTCGTGAAAGCTCATTTGGCGCGCGACGTTACACCCGGTCGCGGATCCAGGAGGGCGGGACCGCAGACGGATGGCGCTGCGAGGCTCTCCGAAGTCTCACCCTCGATCCCCTCCGGCTCGTGGCGGCCGTCGCCTCACAGCGCCCACTAGACCAACGTTGCGCGGCCCCGGCTTCTTGTGTGCGGGCGTGCGAGCATATGGCCATGACGGCGTGGCGTCGATTGCTCGCGCCGGGTGTTACCGTCGCAGCGCTCGGACTGGCGGTCGGGGGGATCGCGGCCGGTTGTGGTGGATCGACCGCGTCGCGCCGTTCGGTCACCGTGGCGGCGGCCGCGGCGGCCGCGCCGCAGGCTGAGGCGAGCGCTTCGGTCGCCCACGTGGGGAGGGTGCCGGCGGGCGCGGCAGTGCTGAAGATTGGAGGGGCCGCCACCGGTCGCGCGATCCCCACCGGGTTCCTGGGCCTGTCGCTCGAGTACCCCGCGGTGGCGGCGTACGCGGGCACGAACCCGGCGGCGATAGATCCGGTGTTCCTGCAGCTGATCCGCAACCTGACGCCCGGGCAGGCGTCGGTCCTGCGGATCGGCGGTGACAGTACGGACTGGACGTGGTGGCCGGTCCCGGGCATGCGCAGCCCAGCCGGCGTCGACTACACCCTGAGTAGCCATCAGGTCGAGGTGCTGCACGCGCTTGCGGAGACGCTGGGAGCGCGAATGATCCTGGGAATCAACCTGGAGGCCGACAGCAGCCCGCTAGCGGTGGCGGAGGCCACGGCGCTGGTCGGGGGCGTCGGTAGAGATCAGGTCGAAGGGCTCGAGCTCGGCAACGAGCCCGAGCTGTACGCAGTGTTCGACTGGGACGGCTCGGGGCGCAAGGGACGCGCGCGCGGGTACGACTTCTCCGACTTCAACCGCGACGTCACCCGGATCGGCGGCGCGCTCACGATGGCACCGCTGGCCGGGCCGGCGATCGGCGCACCCGGGTGGTTTCCGAACCTGGGCCGGTTCCTGTCCAGCCACCCCCGCGTCGTGGTGGCCACGCTGCACCGCTATCCGCTTCAGCTGTGCTACGTCCACCCGAGGCAGCCGAACTACCCCACGATCACCCACCTCCTTTCAGCCGGGGCGTCGCAGGGCCTGGCCGACAGCGTCGCGGCGGACGTCAAGGTCGCCCACGCGCACGGAATTCCGTTGCGGATTGACGAGATGAACACGATCTCGTGCGGCGATGACCCGGCGGTCAGCAAGTCGTTCGCCTCGGCGTTGTGGGCGCTCGACGCCCTGTTTGAGATGGCCCGCGTCGGCGTCGACGGCGTGAACATTCACAGCTATCCAGGCGCGACGTACGAGCTGTTCAGGTTCAGCCGGGCGAACGGGAGCTGGCGAGCGGACGTCGAGCCCGAGTACTACGGCTTGCTGATGTTCGCGCAGGCCGCGCCCCCGGGTTCACGCCTGGAGAACGTCTCGGAGGCGGACGAGGGTGAGGTGAAGGCGTGGGCGACGCGAGCAGCGGACGGGACGCTCCGCGTCGTGGCCATCAACGACGGCGCCGGCGCCCGCACGATCGCGGTCCGGGCGTCCTTTGCGTCAGGTGTCGCGACGCTCGAGCGGCTGCAGGCCCCGAGGCTGAGCTCGCGCGGGGGCGTGACGTTGGGAGGCCAGAGCTTCGGTTCGAGCACGAGCACCGGCGTGCTCGCTGGACAGCAGCGCGTGCTGCCTGTCCGGTCGCAGGCCGGCGAGTACGTCTTCCGGCTGCCGGCGGGTAGCGCAGCGATGCTGACCGTGCCGGCTGCCCCTTAGAAGCCTGTGACGCGCCGGCCGGCGGGGGTGGCGTTGCGCCACCCCCGTCGAAGGGGGCGTCCTTTACGTCAGTGCCGCGAGCCGAAGAACGACTGGACGTACTGATTGGGCGAGCCCACGCCAGTCGCGTCGTCGTACCCGCGGGTCGCGAGCAATGTTGCGTTGCCGTCGGAGCTCTGTCCGCCGTCGATTCCCATCGCCCGCAGCTCGGTCACGAGCGGCAGGTCCAGCGTGTATTCCTCGCTGTAGTTGTTGCGGACCTGGAACTCGGGGGACGGGCTCTCCGTCACGTCGTGGAATGCCGAGGTCCCGTACCGGGCGTAGATCGCCGGGTTGGCGAAACCCAGGTCATGTCCGGCGGCCTGCTGGGCGTCGGCCTCGATCCCGGCAAACGTCGGGCTGGCCACGCTCGTTCCACCCCAGCGGCTGAACTCGAACCCGTACGAGCCGTTCGGGAGCTGCACGGTCTCGCCGGTGAGCATTCCGGTGCTCGGATCGGCATACGCCGACACGTCCGGCACGACCCGCATCGGGGTCGCGGTCGACCCTTCCGGGACGTCCGTGGCGAGCGAGTCGGGCACGACGCCCCGCTGGTACGCGGGCTGCGTGTAGGCGGTGCTGACGCCGCCGCCGCTCGAGCCGTCGTACTCCCAGGCGTTGGGGTCGGTGCTGGGGCCGTACGTCGGCGGGAACGGAAGCGACCACGACGTGCCACTCGCCGACAGCGGATTGAGCAGCGTCCCCCAGGGGAGCTCCCACTCGTAGTTGTTCGCCGACCCGACCGCCAGGCTGGTGCCGCCGACCGAGGTCACCCACGGGCTCGAGGTCGGATAGTCGACCTGGATCTTGTCCGAGCCCGGGTCCTCGACCGCCGGGTCCTCGTAGCCGCTGTCGCCCGAGGCGAACATGAACCCGATCCCTTCGACCGCGCCGGCCTGGAAGATCTGGTCCCACACGGACTGGATCACGGCGTCGTCGTACGGCTCGCCGAACGAGTCGGTCACGATGCTGGCCAGTTGGTCGTTGACCACCCGGGCGTCGGCCGCGGCCAGATCCGTGTCGTTGCAGCTCGCCGCACCGAGGAAGGCCACGTTGGCGTCCGCCGCCAGATCGTGCACCGACTCGATGTCGATCGTCTCCTCGGTGTACCACCCCTGAGCACCGCATTCGGCGTTGGAGGTGTCGTAGAAGTGGCGGGCGAGGTACTGCTGGTACTGCCCGGGCCGGAACGGCCGGTTGCCGGTGTCCTGGGAGTACTCGTTTGCATCAGAGGGCATCGTCGGCGACGCGTACGCATCGACGATCGCCACCGTCTGCCCTCGCCCGGTCATGCCCGAGCCCGTGACGCCGTAGGCGCCCCGGATTTGCTGGGGCGTGTAGCCGGCGTTGTTCCACGGCCAGTAACTGCCGTCGGCCTGCGGCTCGTTGGTCGCGACCTTCTGCCCGTAGTAGGACGACGTCGGCGGCGCGACCCAGTTGTTCGGGCCGGGCGGGGGCAGCTTATCCTGCGGCTTCATCAGGTGACTGGCCGTGTCCAGCCCGGAGACCGCCAACACGTCGGCGGCGACGGAACTGGGAACCGTGGCCGCGCTCCGGGGCGCACGCGCCATCTGGCCGCTCGGGTCGGTGTAGTTGGCGAAGGAGACGCTGAACGCCTGACTGGCCTGCGCCACCGTCCCGGTGACCGACACGTAGCTGCCGAAGCCGTCGGTCACCCCGGTGACGGTCAGGCCGTTGCCGGTCAGCCATGACTTCACGGCATCGACCTGGGCGCTGGTGGCGCCGAAGCGAGCCCCGGCCTGTGCCGCTGTCAGGTAGTCCCCGTACGAGGCGTTGCTCGGATCGGAGACCGCGTGCGCGTACGCCACGAGACCGGACGGGTCCCGGCTGGCCAGGTAGACCCGAAGGTCGACGCCACCGGTGGTGACGGCCGGGGCCGTCGTGCCCGGCCGGCTGACCGCCCAGGCGGGGTGGGTGCCTGGAATTGCCTGGCGGCCAGGGGCCGCCACGGCAGTTCCGGCTGAGACCAAACCGCCGAGAATCGCCGCTGTGCCCGCGAGGGCGCACACGATCCTTCGGGGCGTGGGAGCATGGACATGCCACACCTTTCCTCAGAAGTGGTTATTTGCGACGCCCGTGGGTCCCGGCCCACGCCCGCGGGCCTGTGCAGGTCGCATCGTTTCACAGCGGCCCACGGCCTGCGAACATGTCGAGGCGATGGAGGAGGGCACGGCCAGGACACGACTGGATCCGGATGTCGGCGAGCGCTTTCTGCCGCTGCGCCGCCAGCTCGGGGTCAGTTCGTTCGGGATGAACCAGATCGTGCTTCAGCCGGGGCAGCGCGGGCGGATTCACCGCCATGCCCGTCAGGAGGAGGTCTACCTCGTGCTCGAGGGCACGCTGACCATCTTGCTCGAAGGCGAGGAGACCGAGCTCGAAAGCGGCGAGCTGCTCCGGGTGGCGCCGGCGATTCGCCGCCAGCTCGTAAACCGCGGCCCCGGCCGTCTGGTGCTGCTGGCGCTCGGCGCCGCAGGGGAGCACCAAGGCCGGGACGGCGAGGCGTTCGCGGCCTGGAGCGATGAGGAGCCCGTCTCCCCGCAGCAGCTGTCGATGCCGCCCGACCTCGAGCCCGGTGAGCTCCGCACCTAGCGGGCTGCACCCGACCGCCGCGAGGCTCCAGGGGCGGCTGCGCGAACGCGAGCTGGACGTCGTCGTCCAGATGCTCCCGGCGTCCACGCGCACGGTGCCGGAGGCCGCGGCCGCCGTGGGCTGCGAGGTCGGTCAGATCGTCAAGTCGCTGGTGTTCATGCGCGGTGACGAGCCCGTAATGGTGTTGTGCGCGGGCGATCGCCGGGTGGCGGCCGACCGGCTCGGGCTGAGGCCGGCCACCGCGGACGAGGCTCGCGCCGGCACAGGATTCGCGATCGGGGGGATACCGCCGCTCGGTCACGACCGGCCGCTCGAGACGCTGATCGACGCATCGCTGCGGCGGTTCGACACCCTGTGGTGCGCGGCGGGCACGCCCCACGCCGTGTTCGAGGCCCGCACCGACGCGCTGATCGCCGCGATCCCCGGTGGGGTCGTGCTCGACGTCATTTGACGTTTCGGTTTAGCCCGAAGCGTCCCCGGGCCAACATCGATACATGCCCTCTTCGATCCAAAGCGTGTTGCCACGCCGTGGTCTGCCTGTCGGCGCCACCGGCACCAGACACCTCATGGTCCTCGCCACCGCGATCCTGTGCTACGCGGCGCTCGGGGCCGTGCTCGGCATCCTGCCCGGCTATGTCCACTCCCTCGGCGGCGGGGCGGTGCTCGTCGGGTTCGCGGTCGGCGCGCCGGCGCTGACCGGCGCCGCGGGACGTCCCTTCGGCGGACGGATCGCCGATCGACTCGGCCCCGCGCGCGTGGTGATCGCGGGCGCACTGCTGATGGCGCTCGGGACCTTCCCGGCCTACGTCCACGGGCTGGCGGCGCTGATCGTGAGCCGCCTCGCCGTCGGCGCGGGAGAAGCCGCGATGATGGCGGCGACCGTCCTGTGGCTGCTTCGCCTGGCCGGCCCCGAACGCCGCGGCCGCGCGATGGGTCACATCGGGCTTGCCAACTACGCCGGTCTCACCGTCGGTCCGCCGCTGGCGCGGGCGCTGGCCGGCGAGTCTCATCCCACGCGCGTGTGGATCGCCGCGGCGATCCTGCCCCTGCTGGGTGCGGCACTCCGGGGCTGTGATGGCGCGCGGCAACGACGAGGCCGCGCACGCGGTCGCGCACCAGGACGAGCCCGAGGGAGACGGCGCCGGTGCCCGCAGCGCGTTCCGGGACACGTTCCGCCCGGGGCTCGGGCTGATGCTGGTGAACTTCGGCTACGTCGCGTTGCTGTCCTTCGGCGCGGCTGCGGCGGCCGAGCAGAGAGCGGGATCGCGGCACTGGTGATTCCCGTGTTCGGCGCCGGCGTGATCGCCAGCCGGACAATCCTGGCTGGGATTCCGGACCGGCTCGGCGCCGCGCGGACCCTCTCGATCGCGGTGACGCTCGAGGCAGCGGGCCTCGCCGGGCTCGCCATCGCCACCGGCGCGCCGGCCGCGCTCGTCGCGCTCGTGGTGCTGTCCGTGGGACAGGGGCTCGCCGTTCCCTCGCTCGGGCTGCTGGCGCTGGCCTCGGTGCCGCCCAGCCGGCACGGTCGCACCGCGGGCGCGTTCTTCGCCTACTTCGACGCCGGCGTGGGGCTGGGCGGACCGGCGGTGGGGCTCGCGGCACATGCGGCCGATCCCAGCGGCGCGCTGTGCGCGGCCGCGGGCGCCGTGCTGGCGACCGCGCCGGTGGCGCTGCTCGGCCACACCAAGGCGGTCGCGCGAAGCCGGCGCGCGCGCAGGCGGGCGGAGTCGCGCTGGGATGCCGCTACGTGATGGCGCGGTTTGGAATTTGTCGGCGGCGGGTTATTGGATTTGTCGGCGGCGCCTGACGGCGGCGCCTTATTTGAGCATTCCCCGCGCGGCGGACGTCCAGGCGTTGGTCACGTCGCGGATGAACTTCGCCTGAGTCGTGGCGAGCGAGGAGATCCACTCGACGTCGCTACTGCCGGGTCCACGCTCGATCGATCCCGCGATCGCCTTGAGCGCCTTCTCGTAGTTGGACAGGGTTGCCTCGCCCATGTCCTTGCCGGCGTCGATGATCCGCTCGTTCAGCTTGCGGATACGCTCCGCCACGGCCTCTACCCTCGGGTCGGACGCGATCGCGGACTGGGCCGCGCCGGCGGCGCCGGTCGCGCTGTGGGCCGAGCCCGCGCTACGGGATGAGGGGCGCGACGAGGTGCCCGACTTGGTGGAACGCGAGCGGGTGCTCCGGGCGCTCGTGCCGCTGCTGCCAGCACCACTACTACTCCGCGTCGTACGTCGCGTCCCCGTGGCGCGGCTGCCGCTCGCGCTGCTGCCCGTCGAGCGCTTGGACTGGCCGCGTCCCGAAGAACCCCCCGAACCCGAACCACTGCTTCTGGCCTGCGGCATACCTTCCTCCTTTGTGACGTAGACGCGCGCACCCTACTTGTCGAGTGCGCTGGTTGCTAGCTCATTCCCGTTTGCGGCGCGCATCACGCGGGCGAGCCGGCGAGCGTGCCGGATCGGCTCGGGGGTGCGATGACCGTGGGTCGAGGCGAGGACGACCTCGATCGCGACCTCGAGCGTGGTTCGCCACCCAGGGTGGATCGCGAGCGGCCGTGCGCCGCGCCGGGTCCGTAGCCAGGCGCCGACGGGGGCGCCGTCGACCAACAACGGCGAGTGCGCGCCGCGCTCTTGGGACGGCCACGGCCCATGGGCGAGCAGGGGGCGGTGCGTGACGCCGACTGTGGGGAGCCCGATCACTGACCCGAGGTGAAGCGCGAGGCCGGCGCGGCGCGGATGGTCGCGCCCCGTGGCGTCGACGAGCAGTACATCGGGCGCGAGTGCGAGGGCGTGCACGGCCGCCTCCAGCGCGGGTCCCTCGCGCAGCGCGAGCAGCCCGGGTTCGTAGTGACCGGTGGCGGTGGTGGCGATTGTCGCTTCCGCGAGTACACGGCGCCGGCGCAGCACAGCCGCCGCTGCCCAGGCGAGGTCGCCGGCCGTACCGCGTCCGGATTGCCCGCGCGGAAACACGACGACGCACGCGCCGATGGCGATCGGCGGGTCCGGGGGAGTCCACGGGTTGGGCGTCGCCGCCGCCAGCGCGCGCTGCGACGCGATCAGTTCAGGAGCGGTTGACGGCCACGCCGGCTGGGTCATAAGTGGACGCTCGACGATGTCCGTGGCTCGAGTATGCAGATAGCACCCGGATATGGCGCTGAATGCGCATTCACCGACGGGCGGACGCCGAGTGTGAAGTTTGTCGCACCCGATTGGGGGTTGGCTTTGGGGTGGCGCGCGGTGGCGGGGCTGAGGGCGGCGGGCGTTGCCGTGGCGAACGTCGGGTCGGCTTGCAGTGGACGGCTCACGCCTCGTCGGAGAGGGCTTACAACCCGCCCGCGACCGCCGCCACCGCGGGCGTGGCGAGCGTGCGCGGTGGCGCGGTCGTCGAGCGAACCACCAGCGTCGGCTCGATCAGGCGCACCTCGTTCGGGCGCCGGTTGTCGATCCGATCGAGGAGAAGCTCGAGGGCCAGGCGACCCATCTCGGTGCGCGGCTGGTCCACGGTGGTGAGCGAGACGTGGGCGAGGTGGGCGATCGAGATGTTGTCGTAGCCGACGATCGAGACGTCGTGCGGGACGTCGACGCGGGCGCGGTCGAAGCCGTCGAGCAGCCCGGCGGCGACCATGTCGTTGGCGGCGAAGATCGCGGTCGGGAGCTCGGGGCGGAGGAGCAGCTCGCCGGCGGCGTTGACGCCTGCCTCCTCGGTGAAGTCGCCGCCAATCACGAGCGTGTGGCGCCCGAGCCGGCGCGCCCGCATCTCGCGCACGTACGCCGAACGGCGCTGGGGGCCGCCGGCGCCGCTGCCGCCGTCGACGTGGGCGATGCGCTCGTGACCGAGCCCGACCAGGTGATCGAGGACCAGCGCGGTGCCGTGCGTCTCGTTGATCAGTACCGTGTCTGCGTTGGCGCCCCGCACGTTGCGCCCGACGATCACCAGCGGGACCTCGGCGGCGGCGGACACGATGTCGCCGGCCGGCATGCGGGGGCTGACCAGGATGATCCCGCCGACCCGCTGCTCGAGCAGCGCCGCCAGCGCGGCCCGCTCGCGCCGGGCCTGCCGGCCGCCCGCGGCAAGGAGCAGCTGATAGCCGAGCTTGGAGGCGAGCTCCTCGACGCCGCCGGCGATCTCGGCGAAGAACGGGTTGCGCAGGTCGTCGAGGATCACTCCGACCGTCTTCGTCCGTCGGCTGGCCAGGCTGCGGGCCATCGCGTTGGGCCGGTAGCCGAGGCGGGCGGCGGCGTCGAGCACGCGGCGGCGCCGCTCCTCGGAGACATTGGGCCGCTCGCGCATGACCAGCGAAACGAGCGCGCGCGAGACGCCCGCCTCCGCCGCCACGTCCTCCATCGTCGGCGCGCGCCGGGAAAGGGGATTGGAGTTGGGGCCGTGGCCTTCGTTCATGGAGTCCCTCGGTGGTGGCGCGGTGGCTCAGGCGTCCCGGGCGTGACCTTACTTAGAGCGCGACAACATCGCAATTGTGTTAGCGCGCTCTATCAACAACGGATCGGGCGAGGGATCCTGTCGCCGAGACGGGCGATGCTACCCACCAAACCGCGAGATCCGGCATCTCTGGGCGAGTCCGCGGCTTCTACCGGGGAGTGGCGGCTCCTCTTGACTTCACCCGAAGGGGCGGGATATAGTCGCCCAACTGCGCTGTTAGAGCGCTCTAATCGCTTGTTCGGCGTTAGCGCGATCTACGTCGTGGGAGAGAGGACTAAGGAAGAATGCAAGCGACGCGCGACCGGTCAACCGGCGACCCGCGGCCGATCGACGAGCGGCTGGCCGGCGCGCCGATCTCGTGGGGAGCGTGCGAGGTGCCCGGCTGGGGCGTCATGCCCGTGCCGGAGGTCGCGCTGAGCGAGATGGCGCAGCTAGGCCTGCGCGGCACCGAACTCGGCCCGCCCGGGTTCCTGCCCGAGGACCCGCGGGCGCTGCCTGCGCTCCTGGCCGGCCACGGCCTGACGCTCGTCGGCGGTTTCGTTCCGCTCGTCCTCCACGAACGGCGCGTCGATCAGGCGATCGACGAGGCGCGGCGGGCGGCACGGCTGATGAGCGAAGCAGGGGCCGGGATGTTGGTCATCGCCGCCGTCCAGGACACAGATTGGAGCGCGCCACAGGAGCTCGACGGCGACGGTTGGACCAGGCTCGCGGAGCATTTGAGTCAGGTCGAGTCGCTGGCCTCCGAGTACGGGATGGCGGTCTCGCTGCATCCGCACGTGGGAACGCTGGTCGAGACGGCGGATCAGGTCGAGCGCGCGTTGGAGGTGGTCGAGGTGGGGTGGTGCCTGGACACCGGACATCTGCTCATCGGCGGGAACGATCCGGTGCAGTTCGCGCGTCGGTACGGAGACCGCGTCGCGCACGTGCATCTGAAAGACGTCGATGCGTCGCTCGCGGCCGAGCTCAGAGCCGGGCGGCGGACGCTGCTCGGCGCCACTCGCGCCGGTCTGTTTAGGGCGCTGGGCGAGGGCGACGCCCGGATCACCGAGGTCATGGACGCCCTGCAGGGGCACGGGTACGACGGTTGGCTCGTGCTCGAGCAAGACACCGCCATCACCGGAGATGAGCCGATGGTGGCCGGCGGACCGATGCGCGACGCCCGCCAGAGCATCGCGTTCCTTCACGAGGTCGCCAAGGAGTCAGCGGCGGAGGCCCAGACGCCGGCGTAGCGCGATGGCCGATCTCGATCTGCTCACGGTCGGCCGGATCAGCATCGACCTGTACTGCGATCAGGTCGGGGCCGACTGGCACGCCGCGCGGAGCTTCAGCAAGGCGGTGGGCGGCAGCGCGACCAACGTGGCGATCGCCGCCGCCCGCCTCGGGCACCGGGCCGCCGTCTACACGAAGGTGGGAACGGATCCATTCGGTGAGGTGGCCGTGCAGGAGCTGCGCGACTTCGGCGTCGACACCCGGTTCGTGTCGGTCGAACCTGGCACGATCACCCCGCTGGCCTTCGCGGTGCTCGACCCGCCCGAGGATCCGCAGCTGCTGTTCCGCCGTGAGCCACCGGCGCCCGACCTTCAGCTCCGCACCGGCGAGGTCGATTGGGAATCGGTCGAGGCTGTGCGGGTGATGTGGATCACCGGCAGCGCGCTCTCGCAGGAGCCGAGCCGCTCGACGGTTGACGCGATGCTCTCCGTGCGGGCCCGCCGCCGGCACACCGTCCTCGACCTCGACTACCGCCCGACGTTCTGGCGCTCGCGCGAGGAGGCGTCGGCGGGCATCGGCGCGGCGGTCGCGCACGCCACGATCGCGGTCGGCAACCGCGGGGAGTGCGGCGTGGCCGTCGGGACCGACGATCCGCGCGAAGCCGCCGCACGGCTGCGCGAGCGAGGGGTCGAGCTCTCAATCGTCAAGCTCGGCGGCGACGGGGTGCTGCTCTCGAACGCGGAGGGCGACCGCCTGATCGAACCGCCCCAGATCCAGGTCCTGTGCGGGCTCGGCGCCGGCGATGCCTTCGGGGGCGCGCTGTGCCACGGGCTGCTGAGCGGATGGTCGCACGAGCGCACGGTGGCGTTCGCCAATGCGGCCGGGGGGATCGTCGCCTCCCGTCTACTGTGCTCGCACGCGATGCCCTACGAGCACGAGGTGGCGGAGATGATGGGGAAGGGTAGGCGGCGCCTGACGGCGGCGCCTTGGGGAGGAACGCCGGCGTGAGCGCGACCACGGAACCGAAGACGACGGCCGTGGCGGCGAGAACCGCGCGGCCGAGGATCGGTGTGGGGGTGATCGGCTTCGGCTGGCTCGGTCAGGCGCACACGCGCTCGCTGCTGCGGATCCCGACCCTGTTCGAGCAGCGCGCCTTCGACACGACGCTCGTGGCGTGCAGCGACGCGTTGCCGGCGCGGCTCGATCAGGCGATTGGCTCGTTCGGGTTCCGGCGCGCCTCGGCGGCGTGGGAATCGGTGATCGACGACCGCGACGTCGAGGTCGTCTACATCGCCGCGCCCAACATGGTGCACGTGCAGTTGGTCGAGGCGGCGGCCCAAGCTGGGAAGGCGGTGTTCTGCGAGAAGCCGGTCGGGGGCACGCCGGAGCAGGTGGGGCGTGCGGCGCGGGCTGCTCGAACCGCGGGTGTCATCAGCGGCGTGGGTTACAACTACCGCTGGGCTCCGTTGGTGCGCTACGCGTGCGAGCTGATCAAAGCGGGTGAGCTGGGCGAGATCACCAACTACCGCGGGCGGTTCTTCTCGATGTACGGCGCCGACCCGCTCGGCGTGAACTCGTGGCGCTTCCAGCTGGATCAGGCCGGCTACGGCGTCACCAGCGACCTGATGAGCCATGCCGTCGACCTCGCGCACATGCTGCTCGGTCCGATCACCAGGCTGACCGGCACCCTGGAGACCTTCATTCGCAAGCGTCCTGCACCCGCCGACGGCGCGGGCCACTACGGCCGAGGCACGCCCGAGGACCCGCGCTCGCCGGTCACCAACGAGGACTACGCCGCGATGCTGTGTGAGTTCGCCTCCGGCGCCCGCGGCACGTTCGAGGTCAGCCGCACGATGGTCGGCCCTGAGAGCGAAAACGCGTTCGACGTCTACGGCACGCGCGGCGCGGTCGGCTGGAACTTCGAGCGTCTGAACGAGCTGCGCCTCTACCGCGCTACCGAGGACCGCGGGTCGGGCTACACGACGGTGCTCGGCGGCGACCGCTTCGGCCACCACGGGGTGTTCGTGCCCGGCCGCGGCAACGCGATCGGGTTCGAGGACCTCGTGACGATCGAGGACTACGAGTTCTGCTCCGCGGTGGCGGAGGGGCGGCCGTTCGAGCCGAGCTTCGAGGATGCGTTCGCGTGGGCGGCGGTACAGGACGCGCTGCTGCGATCGGTACAAAGTGGGGGTTGGGAAGAGGTGCGTGCGTGACCGCCACCACCGCGGTCGCTCCGCTCAGCATCGGCGTCATCGGCGTCGGGCGGATCGGGCGGATGCACGCCGAGTTGATCGCCCACCAGGTGCCGGGCGCGGCGGTCGGCGCGGTGTTCGACGCGCACGAGCCGCTGGCGCGCGACGTCGCGGCCGAGCTGCGCGTCCCCGTCGTGGCCAGCGTCGAGGAAATCTTCGACTCGGAGCTCGACGCGGTGGCGATCTGCTCGAGCTCCGACACCCATGTGGAGCTGCTCATCGCCGCCGCCCAGGCGGGCAAGGCCGTGTTCTGCGAGAAGCCGGTGTCGCTCGACCTGGCCGAGCTCGAGCGCGCGCTCGGCGCGGTCGAGGCGGCGGGCGTCCCGTTCCAGATCGGCTTCAACCGCCGCTTCGACCCCGGGCACGAGTCGGTGCACCAGGCCGTGGCTTCGGGAGCGGTCGGCGACCCCCATCTGGTGCGGATCTCGAGCCGGGACCCGGCGCCGCCCCCGCTCGAGTACGTCAAGAGCTCCGGCGGGTTGTTCCTCGACATGATGATCCACGACTTCGACATGGCCCGGTACGTGACCGGGTCAGAGGTGGTAGAGGTGTTCGCCCGCGGGGCGGTGCGCGTGGAGCCGTCGTTCGCGCAGGTCGGCGACATCGACACCGCGCTGGTCACGCTCGTGCACGAGAACGGATGTCTGACCGCGATCGACAACTCGCGCCGGGCCGCCTACGGCTACGACCAGCGGGTCGAGGTGCTCGGGTCGGAGGGTATGGCGATGTCCGAGAACCCGCGGGCCCACACCGGGAGCGTGTCAACCGCCGCGGGCGAGCGACGGCCGCCGAATCCGTACTTCTTCCTCGAGCGCTACCTGCCCAGCTACGTGCGCGAGTGGCAGGCGTTCGTCGACGCGGTCAAGCGGGGAGAGACTCCGCCGGTGTCGACCGCGGACGCCCGCGCGCCGCTGGTCATCGGGCTCGCCGCCGGGCGGTCGCTGCGCGAGGGCCGTCCCGTGCGCGTGGACGAGGTCAAGCCGGCATGAGGATCTACCTGACCGGGGCGAGCGGGTTCGTCGTCTCGAACCTCGCCCACGTGTTCGCGTGCGAGCATGGCGAGGTGAGCGCCCCGCCGGCGGACATCGTTTCGGGCGAACCGGTGCCGAACGACACGCGGCTTGATGTGACGTTCACCGCACGCGCGCTCGGCGTGGAGCCGCCCGACTTGAGCACGATGCTGGGACGGCTGCAGGCCGAGGTCGAGTCATCGTGGAGCCTGGCGTGAGTCGCCTGACCGTCGCTCAGGCCCTGGTTCGCTTCCTGGCCGTGCAAGAGACCGAGCGCGACGGACGGCGCGAGCGGCTGATCGCCGGCTGCTACGGGATCTTCGGGCACGGCAACGTCGCGGGGCTGGGCCAGGCACTCCACGAGTACCGGGATTCGCTGCCGTTCTTCCCGGCGCGCAACGAGCAGGGGATGGTCCACGTCGCAGCTGGTTACGCGCGTCAGAAGAACCGCCTGGCGACGTTCGCGTGCACGACGTCGGTCGGCCCCGGGGCCACGAACATGGTGACGGGCGCGGCGCTGGCCACGATCAACCGCCTGCCGGTGCTGCTGCTCCCCGGGGACACCTTCGCGACCCGCACGCCGCACCCCGTGCTCCAGATGCTCGAGGTGCCGCACGACGCGACTGTGTCGGCCAACGACTGCCTCCGTCCCGTGTCGCGCTACTACGAGCGGGTTGAGCGTCCCGAGCAGCTGATCCCGGCCGCGCTCGAGGCCGCGCGGGTGCTGACCGACCCGGCCGAAACCGGGTCGGTAACGCTGGCGCTGCCCGAGGACGTGCAGGCCGAGGCGTTCGAGGTGCCGGATGCGTTTCTCGAGCGGCGCGTCTGGACCGTGTACCGCCAGCCGCCGGCGCCCGAGGCGCTGTCGCGCACGGCGGACCTCATCCGCGGCGCGCGGCGGCCGCTGATCGTGGCCGGAGGCGGGGTCATCTACAGCGAGGCGACGCCGGCGCTGCGCGCGCTCGTGGACGCCACCGGCATCCCGGTGGGCGAGACGATGGCCGGCCGCGGAGCACTCCTCTCCGAGCACCCGTTAAGCCTGGGGGCGATCGGCGCCACCGGGGGCCTGGCCGCCAACCGGCTCGCTCGCGAGGCCGATCTGGTAATCGGCGTCGGGACGCGCTGGAGCGACTTCACCACGGCGTCGAAGTCGGCTTTCCAAGACCCGCGCGTCCGCTTCGTGAACATCAACGTGGCGGCGTTCGACGCCGGCAAGCACAGCGGTCTGCCGGTCCTGGCCGACGCCCGGGTCGCGCTCGAGCAGCTCCGCGCGGTGCTGGCCGGGTGGCGCGTCGAGCACGGCTGGGAGCAGCGTGCCCGCGAGGAGGCGGCGGCGTGGGGAGACGAGGTAGCGCGGGTGGTCTCGCTCGATGGCGACCACGATCGCCCACCGACCCAGGCACAAATAATCAAAGAAATCAACGACGCGGCCGGCAAGACCGGCGTGATCGTCAACGCCGCCGGCTCGGCGCCCGGCGACCTGCACAAGCTGTGGCGCGCTCGCGATCCCGACGGGAAGTCCTGCCACGTGGAGTACGGCTATTCGTGCATGGGATATGAGATTCCCGGCGCGATCGGAGTCAAGCTGGCCGCGCCCGAGCGCGAGGTCTACGTGCTGATCGGCGACGGCTCCTACCTGATGCTCCCGGGCGAGCTCGTCACCGCGGTGGCGCAGCGCGTCCCGCTCGTGATCGTGCTCGTCGACAACCACGGCTACGCGTCGATCGGCGCGCTGTCGCGGTCGATCGGGTCGTCCGGGTTCGGCACCCTCTTCCGCTTCTCGGACAGCGGCTCGGTGCCGCTTGACCCGGCGTCGACGGATGCCCTGCCTCTGGATTTGGCCGCAAACGCGGAGAGCTTGGGGGCGCGAGTCGTGCGGGCGTCGACGGTGGGCGAGCTGCGTGAGGCACTGGCCAGCGCGGGGGGCGCCGACGGTCCGGTGGTGGTGTACATCGAGGCGGACCGGTATCGCGGAGTGCCCAGCTACGAGAGCTGGTGGGACGTGCCGGTGGCCGAGGTATCCGAGGAGGAGACCGTGCGCTCCGCGCGCGCGAGCTACGAGCGCTCGCACGAGCACCAGCGCCAGTATCTACGCTCAACGCATGAGTGATCTCCTGGTCTCGGGTGCCTCGACCCCAGAACCCGACGGCACCATCCTCAGCGTGACCCCCGAGTCCGCCGGATGGGAGCGTGTCGGCTTCGAGGTGTTGGTCCTTTCCCCCGGCGGGACCGCCGAGCGCGTCTGCGGTCCCCGCGAGCTGTGCATCGTCGTGATCTCCGGCGTCGTGCACGTGGCCTCAGAGCACGGCGAATGGCTCGACCTCGGCAGCCGGCGCGACCCGTGGGCAGGCCTCCCCGACGCCGCCTACCTGCCGCCGCAGTCGCATGTCGGCCTGCGCGCCGCCGAAGACGGCGCCGAGGTGGCGCTCTGCTGGGGGCCGGCGCACAAGGGCGGCGCCACGCCGCGCGTCCTTCCCGGCAGCGCGATCGAGGTGGAGACGCGCGGGCACGGCGAGTTTGAGCGCTTCGTCCGCCCGATCCTGATGGACGACCAGGGGGCGGAGTCGTTGCTCGTGGTGGAGGTGGTGACGCCGGCTGGGCACTGGTCGAGCTACCCGCCGCACAAGCACGACCACGACGATCCCCCGCGCCAGTCGCACCTGGAGGAGATCTACTACCACCGGATCAAGCCGGCGCAGGGGTTCGGGCTACAGCGCGTGTACGCGTACGACTCCGCGATCGACGAGACGATGAGCTTCCGCGACCGGGACTGCGTGCTGGTGCCGCGCGGCTACCACACCGTCTCCGCGCCTCCCGGCTACGAGCTCTACTACTTGAACGTGATGGCCGGCCCCAGTCGCATCTGGGCCGTCGTCAACGACCCCGAACACGAATGGATCCTGGATGGCAGTCACAGCAACCCGCCTTCTTGACAACTACATCGACGGCGAGTGGACGCCGGCGCAGGCCGCGACCGATGTGCTCGACGTCGTGAATCCGGCCAACGGGGAGGTTCTGGCGCGGGTGCCGCTGTCGGGCGCGTCCGATCTCGATTTGGCCGTGCGGGCCGCGAGGGAGGCGTTGCCCGAGTGGCGGGCGGTGTCGACGATCGCGCGGGCGAGCAAGTTGTTCGAGCTGCGTGCGCGACTGGTGGCGCGGCAGGAGGACCTCGCGCGTTCGGTCACGACCGAGATGGGCAAGACGCTGGTCGACGCACGGGCCGAGGTGGCGCGGATGATCGAGATGGTCGAGGCCGCGTGTGCGATCCCGACGACGATGCAGGGGCGGGTGTTGGAGGACGTATCGCGGAACATAGATGCGGAAACCGTCCGCCAACCGGTCGGAGTGTGCGCGGCGATCGTGCCGTTCAACTTCCCGGCGATGGTGCCGTTCTGGTTCCTGCCGTTCGCGATCGCGTGCGGGAACACGTTCGTGTTGAAACCCTCCGAGCAGGTTCCCTTGACGCAGCAGATCGCGTTCGAGGAGCTGCACGCGTTGGGGTTGCCGCCGGGCGTAGTGAACCTGGTCAACGGGGGGCGCGAGGTGGTGGAGGGGATCCTGGAGCACCCGGGGATCGATGCGGTGTCGTTCGTCGGGTCGGCGCCGGTGGCGCGGATCGTCTACGAGCGGGCCGCGCGGGCCGGAAAGAGGGTCCAGGCGTTGGGGGGCGCGAAGAACCACATGGTGGTCATGCCCGACGCGGTGATCGACAAGACGGTCGAGGGGATCATCGCGTCGGCGTTCGGCGCCGCCGGTCAGCGGTGCATGGCCGGGTCGGTGGTGGTGACCGTGGGCGACGCCCACGAGCAGCTGCTCGGTCCCCTGGTTGACGCGTCGCGCGCGTTGCGGGTCGGGGACGGGCTGGACGAGTCAAGCGACGTGGGCCCGGTCATCTCGTGTGGGGCGCGCGACCGGATCCGGGAGTGGATCGATCGCGGGGAGGCCGCGGGCGCGAAGGTGGTCTTGGACGGTCGCGATGCGGCTGGGGCGGATCCTGCGGGGTCCTACGTGGGGCCGACCATCCTCGACGGCGTCACCCCCGAGATGGACGTCGCCAAGGAGGAGGTGTTCGGGCCGGTCCTGTGCGTGATCAGCGCCCCCACCCTAGACGAGGCGATCGCGGTCGTGAACTCGAGCCGGTTCGGGAACGGCACCTCGATCTTCACCGAGTCAGGGTCGTCGGTCAGGCGCTACCGCCACGAGGTCCAGGCCGGCATGGTCGGCGTGAACATCGGCGTCGCGGCGCCGGTGGCGTTCTTCCCGTTCAGCGGGTGGAAGGACAGCTTCTTGGGCGATCTGCACGCCCACGGCACCGATGGGGCCGAGTTCTACACGCGCAAGAAGACAGTCACGAGCCGCTGGTTCTCGAGCGGGCAGGGGAGCGGCGCGTACTTCGTCGAGGGTTGAGGATCCCGAGGCTGGTCGGCGGCGCCTGATGAAGATGATCGGCGGCGCTGACGGCGGTGCCTGAGGGGCGGCGGCTCATGGCGGCGGCTTAGGGCACGAGTACCGTGCGCGCGCCCGGCACGTCGGGCTCATTCCAGATCCGCTCGACCTCGGCCAAGGGAACTGGGTTGGCGGTGACGGCGATCCTTCCGGCGGCGATCTCGGCGATCAGCGAGGGCAGTTCGGCCAGGTACGCCGCCGGCGAGACCGATCCCTGGCCGCTGCCCTGAATGCGAAGGTTGGCCGAGCGCAGGGCGACCGACGGCAGCTCGATGGTCGGGCCGGCGATCGCCCCGATCTGGATCCAGTCCAGCGGTCGGCTGTGGTCGGCGCGCGCGGTCAGAAGCGCCGGGATCGCCTGTTGCGCCGGCGCCCCCCACAGGTAATCGACGACGATGTCGACTTCGGCCGCGGCTTTGGCGAGCGCGCCGGCAATGAGGTCGGCGTCGGCGGTCAACTGAACGACCGCGTCGGCACCGATGGCGGTCAGCGCGTTCAGCCGGCCGGGGCCGCGGCCCGCGCCGATGACGCGGCCGGCGCCGAGTCGCTTGGCCACCTGGACGGCCATCGTTCCGGCGTTGCCGGTGGCGCCGAGGACGAGCACGCTCTGGTTTGGCTCGAGCGGAACCCGGCGGCGCAGCGCCACCCACGACGACATGGCCGGGTTCATCGCGGCCGCGACCTTCGTGACGTCGACACCGTCCGGGAGCTCGACCGCGCGGCGAGCGTCGACCAGCGCCTTTTCCGCCATCGTGCCGGTCGTGTCGTTGGTGGCGACGAAGTAGATCCGCTTGCCGTCCGGCCGTCGTCCGACGCCGTCGATGCCGGGGATCATCGGGAGCGCACCGGTACTCGTGTAGTGGCCGCCGCGGGCGCCGCTTCGCACGCGTGGGTGCAGGCCGACGGCCAGCACGTCGACGAGCAGCTCGTCGGCGGTGCGCGGCTCTGGAACGTCGACCTGGTGATAGTGGGGCGGCTCGTCGAACGAGCTCACGACGGCGGCGTTCATCTTGGTCATGGGAGCCTTCTTGCGAAATTAGTTTGTGCCACGTACAATTTAGTTTGTGGAACGTACTAAATCAAGTGAGCTGACCCCGGTCGACGGGCTGGCCCAGCTCTCGTTCGTGGTCTATGGCCTGCTCGAGGGCCGGGTCGCCGAGCACGACCTGTCGATGATCCAGGCCCGGCTGCTCGGCGTGCTGCGCGATCGCCGGCCGACCATGAACGAACTGGCGCAACTGCTCTCCCTGGACAAGTCGAGCGTCACCGGCCTGGTCGACCGCGCCGAGAATCGCGGCCTGGTCGTTCGCGTTCCGTCGCAGACGGACCGGCGGGTCGTACAGGTCAGCCTGACCGACCGGGGCCGCTCGCTCGCGTCCGCGGTGGGGTCGGAGTTCGACGCGGACGTGACAGCCCTGCTTGCACATCTGCCTCCATCGGATCGTGCCGTCATGTCGAGGCTGGTCAGTCGCCTGTTGGTTGACCACGCACGCGCTCACGGCTTGGATCTGTTCGGAACCGTCGAACCGGCGCTCACCCAATGACCGGAAGCGAGCGCTGGTTCGAGAGTCGGGTCAGCGTCCGCTGCATGGTCGAAGTGAACGAGCTTGTAGCCCTTGTCGGGATCGGGCTGCTGTCCGAGGCACTGGCGCAGGTCGATCGGCTTGCCCACCCGGATCGCGATCTTGGCCGGGAGCGGGAAGCGCGCCGGCAGGTCCATGATCGTCGCCCCGAAGGGCGGCCCGAGCGCCGCCGGGAGCACCTTGAGCGGAACCGCTCGTCGAGCTTGAGGGCGCGGGCGAGGCGCCGTCCCTGACCGAGGACAGCGCGGTCTCCCTGCCCTCCTGGCCGGCGAGGCCGGGACGGTGCCGTAGCGGCTCGGCCAGGATCCGGAGCCCGGGAAGCTTGAACAAGAGGTCGTGGGCGAGCTGGTGAAAGCGCCGCTTCGGTCCGAAGTGGGTCGTAGAAATGCTGGGCGAAGATGAGATGTACGCCAGGTCGCGCAGGAGGAACGAATCGCGTTCGCGGCGGGGAGCGCGGTCGCGGCCAGGTCCCCGCCGATCGCCGTCGCCGTGCGCCCATACGCCTCGGCCGGCCCAAGCGGCGCGCGCAGCACCTTTTTGAATCCTCCCGCCGTTGGCTGTGGGTTTACCCGGATGGCGGCCGATGGTATTCGTGCGTCCATGTGCGTGTTGATGGTGAAATCGGGGTTGACTGTGGCTGGAGGCCTGAGAGACTTGGGAGCGGTGGCGCTTCCGTGAGCTCGAGGAGCTTGAGATGACCGACGAGTTTTCGCAGTACGTGACGCTGCTGGATGAGATCGAGCAGATTCCGGTTATCGCGCGAGAGTCGCCGAATTACTCCGCCGAGGAACGCGGGGCGACGGTGGCACGTGTGGTCGCGTTCGTCCGGGACCGCGTGCTGCCTCAGTCAGACCGGGATTGCGCGGGACGCGAGGCGCTTTTTGACTATGGCGGCGGCGCGGCGGTGGCGGACGTCGCGCTTCGGTCGACGAGCCACGACGCGATCCTCGCGCGGCTCGAGTCGCTCGCCCGCGTCAACCCGACGGACGCCCCGCGCGTGCAGGCGGTTCTCTACCGCCTCCACGCCGCAATCGCCGCCCATTTCAGCGAGGCCGAGTTGATGCTCGCGTCGATGATCGAGGAAGGTCTGCCGACGCGGCCGGGGCCGCGGATTCGTGCCCGTGAGATGGTGGCCGTCGAGCGCACCCACCCGTCGGCCTGGTTCGGCTGAGTCGCTGGCCGGGCCGACCACTCACAGCTTCCTGGCCGACGACGGCCTCGCGCTCGCGTACCACCAGCTCGGGACGGGGCGGCCGGTGCCGCTGCTCCACGGCTACACCGGGAGCGCGCTGACCAACTGGGTGGAGACGGGGATCGCCGGCCGACTGGCGGCCGACGGACACCGCGTGATCATGCCCGACATGCGCGGCCACGGCGACAGCGCGAAGCCGCACGACGCCGACGGCTCCCCTCGGACGCACTCACGAGCGACGGATTGGCGCTGATCGCGCGGCTCGAGCTCCGCGACTATGACCTGGGCGGATACTCGCTGGGCGCGCGGATCGCCGCGCGCATGCTCGCCCTCGGGGCGACGCCCGGCCGCGCCTTCCTGGGCGGGACGGGCCTCGAGCCGATCCTCCACGCCGCCGGGCGCGGCGACGGCTACCGGCGAGTCCTGAGTAGATTGGCCCTGTCGGCGGCGCCTGACGGCGGCGCCTTGTTGGGCACGTTTGAGCCAGGCTCGTAGGAGGCGCAGCTCGAGGAGTACCTAGAGCGCGCCGGCGCAGACCCCGTCGCGCTGACGCGCGTCCTCGACACGTTCGTCGACACACCACGCGAGGCGCTCGCCGCGGTCGAGGTGCCGACGCTCGTCGTCGCCGGCGACGAGGACAACGAGCGCGGGCCGGTCGAGGATTTGGCCGCCGTCTTCCCGAACGGCCGGGTCCGGCGTGTCCCGGGCGACCACTGGACGGCCTTGACCTCGGACCAGCTGGCGGACGAGCTGGTCGGCTTTCTCGGCTGTGAGGATCGGCCTGCACGATCGTCCGAATCCTGAGAACGGACCGCCGACTGAACGCGCACCTCACGGGCGACCTGCAAAACCTGCCAAATGGGGTGCGGTGGCGCGACCGTGGCAGCGTATGCATGTGGGAGATGCGTACCCGGCCACGGCGGCGATCTCGTCACCCAATTGGCAGGTTTTGCAGGTGGCGGGCGCCCTGCGGTTTGCGAGGGGCACTCCTGGCGCCACGCACGGCCGGCCGTGTCTTCGGCGCTCAGTGACCGATGCCCACCTCGATCGCCTTGACGATCAGCATGAGCACCGCGATCACGAGGTAGCCGCGGAGCGTGTACATCCCGATCGTGCGGGCGCGAGACCAAGTCGGACGCTCGAGCAGCTCGAGCGACGGCATCGTCCAGCTGTCTCGGTCGGCGGGTGCCCGCCGGCGTGGACCCGCCGGCAGGTCGAGCGGCCCGGCGTCACGCCGGCGGCCGCGGGCGATGTAGAGCCCGGCGGAGGCGAGGCCGGCGGCGAGCGCGCCGAACAGGGCCTCGGTCAGGGCGGTCACGTCGACGTGAGGGAACAGGGTCGTCACGGTCAGAACCGCCGATAGGATCACCAGCACCCCGATGATCGCGCTCGCCAGCGCGTTGAGCCAGGTGGGGTTGGTCCACGGACCGAGCACCGCCTTGTCGTTGCAGAGCAGCAGGAGGAACACGGTGGCGCTCGGGAGCAACACGCCGGCGAGGGCCTGAACGGCGGTGGTGATCGTGCCCAGCGGGGCGCCCGGGATCAGCACGATCGCGGCCGCGAGGACAACCATGGCCGCGTAGCTGCCGTGGAACAGCCTCGCCTTGCTGAGGCCGTGGTGCAGCGAGTGGGGGCGGCGGAAAACGTCGCCAAACGCGTAGGAGCTCGCGAGCGTGACCGCCGCGGCACCGATGATCGCGGCATTCAGGAGCGCGATCGCGAAGAGGGCGCCGGCGGCGGGGCCGAGCGTGTGCGCGAGACCGCTGGCCACGGTGCCGGCATCGACGAACTGGCCCTGCAGTCTTGTGCCGCCGAACGCGAACGCGGCGGCGATCATCAGCGCGGCGGCGCCGAGGATCACCACCACCGAGCCGATCACGGTGTCGGCGCGCTCGTAGTTGATCCAGCGCGGCGTGATGCGCTTGTCGATCACGTTGGACTGCTGGAAGAACAGCTGCCAGGGCGCGACCGTGGTGCCGACGATCGCGATGATCAGCAGCATCGAGGTCGAGTTGATGCCACCCTGCACCCCGGGCGTGACCGCCGCGTGGAGGACGGGCGCGAGGTGCGGATGGCTGAGGATGGCCAGGGGTATGGCCACGAAGTTGGTGACCACAAACACGTACATGAACCGCTCCCAGCGCCGGAAGCTGCCGGTCATGGTCATCGCGATCAGGGCTGCCGCTGCCACCGGGACGGCGACGTACTTGCTGACGCCGAAGTAACCGAGCGCGAGGCTGACGCCGATGAACTCGGTCACGATGGTCAGGAAGTTCAGGATGAACAGGTCACCGACCGAGAAGGCGCCCCAGAACTTGCCGAAGCGCTCGATGATGAGGCGGGCGTGGCCGACGCCGGTGACCGCGCCGAGGCGGACCACCATCTCCTGGTTGACGATCAGCACCGGGATCAGCAGCAGCAGCGTCCAGAGCAGGGTCAGCTTGTAGTTCTGGCCTGCCTGCGCGTAAGTGGCGACACCGCCGGCGTCGTTGTCGCCGACCATCACGATCAGGCCGGGGCCCATGATCGCGAGCAGGGCCAGCAGCCGCCGGCGGCGGGAGCGCGGCCGGGCCTCGTGCTGGCCCAGCGTGCCGAGCGCTCCGTGGATGTCGCCGACATGGGCGTCGTCGAGCACGTTGCGGCGGCCCGGTGGGGCGAGGACGGCCGGGTTCTGCGGGGCGAGAGTTGTGGTGTTCATGGTGACCTCCGTGGGGAATCAAGGGTGGGTTGCGCGGGGCGGCGCGCCCACCCGGGAGGTCACTGGCCCAGCTCAGACCAAGGGCAGCCCAGGCGAGCGCACGGCCGCGCTCGTTCTTTGACTGTCTAAGTCAGGCATCGCTTCACCCTCCGTCATCGCGGGACGAGAGTCACTGCGCTGGGTTGTCGGGGTCCCGGACCTTGCCCGGAACCGAAGCGCCCACTTCGTCATGGCGCCCTCTCCATTCGGGTTGGCTCTCCGGCCACCCGCGGAGGTCACCGCCAGAGGCTAGGTCTGGAGGGCGCCGCAGGCGAACGCGGAGAGGGTTCTACTTCGGGGTTTGTCGTCCGTATTCGCCATACATGAACAGTCTATCATCCGTAGGAAGACTGAGAGGTCAGCCGGCGAGTAGCGACCCGAGGCGTGCCGCCAGCAGCGCGAGCATGACCAGGGTGTAGATACGGAGCAGCGCGAGGGTGAGCAGGCGGGCGCGGGTGCCGCTGGCGGCCGGCACCAGCTCGAGCATCGGAGAGCTCCAGGTCAGCCGCTGCCAGGGGGTCATCCCCGTGGCCCGCGGCCGTGGCGGACGAGCGTCCCGGAACGTCATCGCGAGCGCGGCGCCGCACACCGCGACGGCGGCCGCGGTCACGATCGCGGCGTCGAGCACGCTGATTCCGGGGACCACGGTGGTGATCGTCAGCATCGTCACCAGGATGAGGATCACGGTGACCGCAGCTGCGGCGATTGCGTTCAGCCAGCGTGGATTGGTGAGCGGCCCGAGGAGTTCGCGGTCGTTGCACAGCATCAAGAGCAGCACCAGCGCGACCGGCAGGAGGATGCCGGCCAGCGCCTGCACAAGGGTGGTGATCGCGCCGAGCGGCGCGCCCGGGATCAGCACCGTTGCGGCCGCGGCGATCACGAACGCGGCAAAACAGCCGTGGAAGACAGGGGCGTCGCGAGGTTGGCGATGGAGGGAGTGCCTGACCCCGACCACCTCGCTGGCGGAATAGGAGATCGACAGCGACACGGCACCGGCGCCGAGCAGCGAGGCGTTCAGCAGGACGATCGCGAACAGTCCGCCGGCGGCGGGGCCGGCGCGGAGCGCCAGCAGCCGGGCGATCGCGCCCGCGTCGATCAGGTGGCCCGGATCAGCTCCTCCGGAGCCGAGCATTCCCGCGCAGCCGATCATGATCGCCGCCGCCGCGGCGACGAACGCCATCGTGCCGAGAGCGGTGTCGACCCGCGCGTACTGCAGCCACCGCGGTGTGATCCGCTTGTCGATCACGTTGGACTGCTGGAAGAAGATCTGCCAGGGCGAGATCGTGGTTCCGATCAGGGCGATCAGCAGCAGGAGCGCGGGTCGGCCCGGGTGGCCGCCCAGGCGGGGGACCAGGCCGGTGCCGATGGCGGCCGCCGGGGGGTGGTGCAGGACGGCCAGCGCGATCACGCTCAGATCCGCCGCCACCAGCACGTACATCGCGCGCTCCCAGCGGCGAAAGCTGCCGCCGGCGGTCACGGCGATCAGGCACGCGGCGGCCAGCGGCACCGAGAGATACCTGGTCACGCCGAAGTAGCCGAGCGACAGGGTCACTCCGATGAACTCCGTGACCAGGAGCGCGAAGTTCAGCACGATCAGATCGCCGAGCGAGAATGCGCACCAAAGGCGGCCGAACCGCTCGAGGATCAGGCGGGCGTGCCCGGCTCCGGTCACCGCCCCGAGCCGGGCGGCCATCTCCTGCACAACGAACAGCGCGGGAGCGAGCAGCACCAGCACCCATAGCAGTTGTGTTCCGTAGCCATGGCCGGCCTGCCCGAACACGGTCATGGTCCCGGCGTCGTTGTCGGCCGCCATCACGATCAGCCCCGGCCCGGCGACAGCGAGCAAAGTGAGCAGCCGGCGATGGATGGTGCGCCGGGGGGCGGTGTCGTACGAGCGGACGGTTCCGACTGCACCCTCGATGTCGCCCAGGTGTGCGCGGTCGAGCGCAGCACGTCGGTCGGCGAGCGGAGCGATCGACGGCGAGGGGACGGCCATCAGCCGGCGCGGTCGAGGCGGTCGGACTGAGCGCTGGGGCGGTCGAGCTGGAGCAGATGGCGGCGAGCGTGATCGAGCAGCGCGCCGACATGCTCGTCGCGGAGCCCGTACAGACGCTCGCGCCCCCGGCGCTCAACGCTCACGACGCGATGGTCACGGAGGACCCGCAGCTGGTGGGAGACGGCCGATTGCTCCATGTCGACCACCGCAATGATCTCCGACACCGTCCGCGGGCCATCGCGCAGCGCGGACAGGATCAGGAGGCGGCTGGGGGCGGCCAGCGCGAACATCGTGTCGGCGAGGCGCTCGGCCGCCTCGCGCGAAAGTGGGGCTTCGTACCCCGGGAGCGGAGGCCGGGTCATCGAGGCGGGGATCGTAGCGGTGGCAGGAACGAGCCTAGGACCGCCGTATCATATGTTTGGCCATTCATATGATGTCAAATCGGTGTCAGATTCTGTGCTAACCGAGCCGCGGGCCCAGCCCCGGCGCTGGTTCGGCACGCCGGTCAAGCTCGCGCTCGGCTGCCTGCTGGTGGTGCTGGCGAGCGCGGGCGGAACGGCCGTGTTCATCCTCGAGCAGGTGCACACGGTGGTGCAGGACCTCAGGGTGAATGTGCCCCTCCGGGTCGATCGCAAGGTGCTCGCCCACGATTACTACGGGGGCCCGGAGACGCTGCTCCTGGTCGGTGACGACTGGCGGCCGGCGACCAAGTACTACCCGAACGCGGTTCCCCACCTGGCGAACGAAATGCTGCTGGTGCGGATCGATCCGAGCAAGCCGTTCATCTCGATGATGTCGATCC
Organism: Solirubrobacteraceae bacterium; assembly: GCA_035625625.1. Classification (GTDB taxonomy): domain Bacteria; phylum Actinomycetota; class Thermoleophilia; order Solirubrobacterales; family Solirubrobacteraceae; genus Palsa-465. Next base: position 1,417 of record DASPPG010000219.1, on the reverse strand, counting down.
CGCGCGAGTTGTGGGTGCCTATCGCCACGCCGAACGGCGAGATCGGCCCGACCCGCCTGAACGCCTCCTACACGTTCGGGACCACGTACCTGGTCGAGACGATCAAGCAGGTCACCGGACTATCGATCAACCACGTGACCGTGGCCACGTTCGGGCGGTTCGAAAATGCGATCGACGAGTTGGGGTGCGTGTACGCGACGGTCGATGAGCGCTACTACCACAACAACGTGGACGGTGGGGCGCAGTACCAGAACATCGACCTCCAGCCCGGTTATCAGTGCCTCGATGGCGACGAGGCCGAGCAGTTCGTCTCCTACCGCCACACCGACACCTCGCAGATCCGCGACGCCCGTGACCAGGCCTTTCTGCTCGCGGTCAAGAAGCAGTACGGTCCCGAGCTCGCGAGCAACGTCGGCAAGTTCGAGAAGATCTTCGGCCAGACGGTGCAGACCGATCCAGGGCTGGACAGTCCGACCGAGATCCTCAATCTCGCCAATCTGCTGATCACGGCCGCCGGGTTACGCGTGCGCCAGGTCCCGTTCCAGGCCGACCCGCTGCCGAGCGGCGATCTCACCGCCACCCCGCAGCAGATCCAGGCCAGCGTGAACAGCTTCCTCAACGGCGGGTCGGCGCCACCGACCAAGCAGACCGCGGCCATCGCCCACAAGGTTGGGCATCGTGGCGCCCTCGCGAGCCTGCCGCTGACGCCGACGCTGGCCACGAACGTAGCCGCCGAGAAGGCGGCGACGGCGGGGATCCCGTTCACGGCCGAGTTCCCGAAGGTGCAGGACCTGGCCGGGAGCGGCGCATACACCGTCGCCCCGCAGTGCACTCAGGAGGTCGAGGCCTGCGTGCGCGACTACCTGATCCACGCGCCCGGCGGTAAGGCTTACCCGATCTACGTCGAGGTGTTCTCCAACGGACAGCTCGGCCAGTTCTACGACGTGCAGGGCACGACTTGGACCGACGCGCCGCTGTTCTCGGATCCCAATCAGACGGTGCGGGTGGGTAAGCGGACGTATGACCTCTACTACGACGGCACGAGCCTGGCGACCGTGGCCTGGCGCGAGTACGGCGCCGTGTACTGGGTCCACAACACGCTCACGGACGCGGTCGGCAACGGCGAGCTGATGGCGATCGCCGAGCAGACCGAGCCGCTGACGCCGGTGACGGGCGCGGGCACGCGAGCACCGGCCAGGGGTGCCGGCAAGGGGACTCCGGACCTGGGAGCGGTCCCGGTGCCGACACTGAGCACTCCGGCGGCCGGGTTGACCACCGTCCAGACGGTCGGGTCGATCGGCGGCCTGGTCGCGCTCGCGGCGCTGCCCGTGCTCCTGGCGGGGCTGGTGCGCCGGCGGCGCCAGCTGCGCCCACTGCGAGCCCAGCTTCGCGAGCTCGACAAGCGCGAGGCGTACCT
>DASPPG010000218.1:0-25564 GCA_035625625.1 Solirubrobacteraceae bacterium | reverse complement strand
GAGCGCGATTTCGAGTGCGGGAAATCGTATGCAGTGGTGCGCGGGGGTGCGTCGATGAACGGAACGTTTCGACCGTCCCAATCCGCGCGCTCCTTAGCCCGGATCCACCGATCCGGTGGGCAGAAGCGCTTGAAACCGGCCGCCGGGTCCGCTGATGCGGTCGTTGACGGGGGTCGGCAGCGTTTCTGGCTGGTCCGGGGCGGGTGGGACGGTTCCGGAGAGCCGCTTGGGGCGTTCCGCGCGCATGGTTGACCGCGCCGTGAGCGCGAGCTGTGTGCTGATCTTGGGTGAGGTTGCCGCGGGCGGTGGTCAGGCGGCTGGGAGCGCGCGGATGCGGGCGAGCGCTGCGAGGTAGTCACCTTGCCAGGGCCAGCGGGCGGGGAGGTGGAGCGTCCAGGCTCGGCCGTGGCGGGTCAGTCGCCCGGCGATCGTGATCAGCCGGCGGCGCAGGGTGCGGGCGGCGCGGACGGTGCTGTTGGGCAGGCCGATCAGCTGGGTCCAGCGCAGTAGGTTGTGCGCGAGCGCGCCGAGCACCGTCCAGGCGCCGTTGGCGTTGAACTGTCCCGATGGGAAGTGCACAAGCGCCTGATCCTTGAGATCGACAATGACCTGCTCAACGACGGCATGGTCACGATGCTCGGCCTCCACAACGGTGATGTCCTCGGTGCGGTTGGTGAGAAACGCGAAGTGACGCCAGTCCGGCCACAGTTGCGCCTGCGGGCCAACCAACCGGGTGCGGCGAACGATCAGCCGCCGGCCGCTGCAGGTGGTCTCGGCGATCTGCGCCTCGCCCTCCTTGGGGTAGTCCTCGATCCTCTGCCAAGCGCTCTCCTCGATCTGCTCGACCGCCGCTCGAATCCCCTTCTGCATGCGCACTCCGATCGAGTACTGCCAGCCGGCCTGCTCGAGCCGCTTGAACACCTTGGTGTTCCAGAAACCCGAGTCAGCGCGCAGCAGCTTCACGCCGGTGGCGCCCGCGCGAGTGACGCGGGCGATCAACTCGTCGGTGAAGCGCAGCATCCCCTTCTGCGTGTTCGCTGACCCCTTGCGTAGGCGGATGTGCAACACCTCGCGGGTGTCAGCGCGGGTGGCGAGGATCGGGTGATACCCCAACACCTTCGTGTAACCGTAGGCAGCGCCCTGCTTGAGCCTGCCGCACACCTCGCCAACGAAACTGTCCACATCAATCACCAGCCGCCCGTCGCCAGGACCGGCGCCAGCCCGCCACGCGCGCACCAACGCCACCCCGAGCAGCGCATTGAGCTGACGCACATGCCCAAAGGTGAACGCGCGCAGAAACGTCCCCAGTGTCGAGGGCGCCGGCATCCAACCGCCCAACAGCCGCCGCGTCTTGCCGGCCCGCAGCACCTCGCAGTCGTCGATGCTGTCCGCGCCCACCACCATCGCGAACACCAGCGCCATCACCTTGCGCCCCGCGTTCGCCGCGCCCGGCCGGTCCCGCCGCAACCGCACCAGCCGGCCCGCCAACGCCTCGATCCCCAACCGTTTGGCGAGCGTCGCGATCAGTACCACGCCCGCGTCCGAAACGGCCCGCTCGTCGTCGAAGCAGACCCCCAGACCGTCCAGTCCGACCGGCTCGTCATCATGCACCTCGAAGGGGACCTCCTGTCCGCAGGCCCCGGCTGCTGTCTTCAGCCGTTAAAGCCCTGCACAGGAGGTCATTCTTCTTTCCCGGCCGGACGGAACCGGCCTACCAACCCGGTGGATCCAGGCTTAGTACGAGCCTGCCCCGTACGCTCCCGCCGACCGCCGCTCTAACGCAATCGTCAGCAGCAATCCTGCAATTCCCCGCCCGGCGGTTCGAGCCGAGTACCGCGTTCGCCCCACCGCTGGTATTTCGCTCGCGCTGGGACGGTCCCTGCTGCGCCGTGCGCGAGGCCCGTGAGTGGCGTCGGACCCGCCGGGCGGGACGGCTTGGACGGCTTCCCTCCTGACCGCTGACCGCGCAAGGCAGGGCACTCACCGCTGCTGACCGGATGCTCGTCGCCGCGAGAAAGCGGGGTCCCTGTGGGAAACCGTCGGCCCTCTCGGGTGCTGGCGACCAGAACCCTAGATCAACGCGACGACGCCGCTGATGAGGAGCCAGAGGCCGATCACGGCGGCGCCGATCACCGCCACGGTGCGGCCTCGGCGCGCCATCCAGGCTTTGAACCGATCGACTCTGTCCCTCGTGCTGTCGGGGGCGAACACGTACCCCAGCAGCGGCAGCTCGAGAATGATCTGCTGCATGAGGCAGAAGTACAGGATCAGCAGCACGCTCGCGGCGGTTCCCGCCTTGAGCTTGTGGATGTGATCCATCGCGGCGAGGAATGAGGCGCCGGGGAAGCTCAACACGGCTCCCACGAGGAACGTCACCTTTGGATCGCCCTTGCCCAGCATCCGCAGCGGCAGCGACTCGGTCGGCTTGCCGGCCTCGCGCTTGGCGGCCACCTTGGCCTCCTTCTTCTGCCGCCGGCGGGCCTGGAAGGGCTGGTCGCGCCCGGTCCGCAGTGCCCACGCGAGCGCCAGGCTGAGCAGCCCGACGACGATGTCCTCGGCCGGGCTGATCGTGTGCTTGGCACTGCTCGTCTCGCTCGACGAGCCGTTCAGCGCGAACACGATCACGCACCCGCACGTGACGCTGGTCGTGTACGCGCCGAGCAGGTAGCCGAGCATCAGCCGCTTCGGACTCGGCATCAGCATCATGATCGTCACCGCGGCGAGCAGCGTCGGGTTGAACATCGCCACCAGGGACAGCAGGAAGATGTCGACCAGATCGCTGCTCACGCCGGACTCCCGTTTCGGGCCGGAGCTTCCCGCCCCGGGCCACGATCGCCCGACCGATCCAACCGCCGCCGCATCACATCGCCGCCACCCAAGCAGGTGACGCCAGCCACGCACAAACCATCGATCCCGCGAATCGAATCCGCGCTGCGGAAGCGCGACAGACCATCAGAACGATGGCCGGCGGCTCGAACACCCACAGAGCCTCGAGCCGGTCGTTGCGCTGGCCCGAACGCTAAGAGCTCGAGTGACGCCAGCCGCACAATCGCGGAGCGTGAACACGTGTGAGACGGTCGGCATGCGTCACCAGCTCGCCGATCGTGCGGCCAGTGCGAGCTCGGCAATCGAGATCGAGCAAGCCCGCGTGTCCGAACGCGGGAGCCAGCGCGCATTCTTCGAGAGAGCGATCGTCGCATCTGCTGACGAGCTTGGGTCACAGACCCGTCCGACGTCGCGCTCAAGAGCGTGCTCGAGCTCGTGAAGCCGGCGAAGTCGTGGCATCTTCGAGGCCTCGCCGGTGTGCAAGGTGTCGAGCGCGCAGGCCAGGAAGCACGCGGCGCCCAGCGAGGTGTTCCAGTTGCACGCGGCCTGGGAGAGCATTGAGCCGGTCGAGGGGACGACGTAGCCGGCGACCGCCGAGATTCCGAAGAAGATGCAGCCGAGCAGGTTGACGGCGGGCTGCCACCATCCCGCACCCTCGCGGGCGGGTAGCCAACCATGCCTCGGTGACGCGCGGTAGGCGATCGCACCCGAGACCAGGAAGCAGATCGAGCCGCACCAGTCGGGCCGCCAGACGAGCTTGTTGTATTCGGGGCTCGTCAGGGCGGTGTGCATGGCCTGGTAGGTGGTTACGTTGAAGAACAGCGTGCCGGCGGACTGGATGACTGCGGCCCACCAGGCCGGGCGGCCGGCGCCGGGCTGATGCCGCTCCGGCCACGCGAGCCAGCTTTGAAGCGCTCCGCCGGCCGTGAACAGGATCGAGCCGGCGAAGAAGGTGACGGCGTCGGCCGAGTCGCCGACGAGGTTTGCGTACCCCGGGGAACGGGCCGATGAAGAAGCAGAGCGACCCGAGGGCGAAGCAGAGCGCCATCCAGCGCCGGCGATTCATGTCTGGCCGCTCGCTGGTGAGGAAGCGGCGCCGACGGTGACCGCCACCGGCGGCTGGCGAGGCCGGAGACAGATCGGTATACGACTGAGTGCGCCCGACACCATTAGCGGGGTGAGCTGGGCGCGAGCGTGGGCGTCGGGGCGGATCGGGGTGCCGCGACGGGGGTTGGCTTCGGCGCTCGCGATAGCAGCAGGGTGATGATGTAGGCGACGACGACGCCGACGATGATCAGCGGCTCGACGTTGGCCCCGGCGTGGCTCGTGAGCAGCGTCGCGAGGACTACGGCGGATAGCGGTAGCCGGAGCACCGTGACGACGGCTGCGCCCATGCCGACCGCGACGGCGGCCTGGATCGGGAATCCTGGTAGGTGGGAGGCCATGATCCCGGCGGCGGCGCCGAGGAATAGCGCGGGGAAGGTGGGGCCGCCGCGGTAGCTGCCGAGTGAGAGGCCGTAGGCGAGGCCCTTGAACACGAGCAGCCAGGTGAGTGCGGCGAGCGACCAGGTTCCGGCCTGGCTGACGAGTCCGGGGAGCTGGTTCTGGCCGGAGAACAGGACCTCGTCGAAGCTTTTGCCCGTTGCTTGTGTGAACGCGATCGCGAGCCCGCCGATGATCAGTCCGATCGCGGGCAGGAGCATGAGGAGCTGGCGGCGGGAGACGAAACGGTACGTCAGGCGCCCGCCGCGCATGATGAAGCTGGTCACGACGCCGATCGCGATCGCGAGGGCGATCGTCCAGCCGAACGCGCCGACCGTCGGGCGGGGTGCCGTTGACAGCTGAAGTGGGCCGAGCGCGTACGCGCTGGTGCTCAGTCCGGTGAAGTGCCCCATGCCGAGCGAGACGAGCGTTCCGATCCCGGCGGCCAACAGCCCGGGGATCAGCACGACGCGGAGCTTGGGGCCGCCGAGCCCGGTCGCTTCGATCAGGATGACCGCGGCGATCAGCGGCGAGGCGAAGATGAACGAGAGCGCGGAGAAGCTGCCGGCGGCGGCGACCACCATCAGCGCCTGCGGGGGCGTGTCGCGGCGGGCCAGGCTGATCGTCAGCGCCGCCAGTCCCGCCCCGATCGCGATCAGCGGAGCCTCCGGGCCGAGCACCAGCCCGAACCCGATCGTCGCCACGCCGGCCAGGATCACTCCCGGGAGGACGCGCGGGCCGGAAGGGCCGCCGGCCGACAGGCCCTCCGCGGGGATGTGGCCCCCGTTGCCCGGGAGCCGCGCGATCGCGACGGCCGTGATCAGCGCGCCGATCGCGAGGACCGGGAGAGGCCACCATTTCGGCGGTCCATTCTGGTAGCCGACCGCGTGCGGGAGGTGCGTGTACAGCTCTTGCTGGATTTGGTGGATCCCCTCGAGGAAACACCACGCCGCGAGCGACACGATCACGCCGATGACCGCGACCACGACGAGCAGCGCGACGTACTGTTTGCTGCGGATCGTCGCGTCGGCCTGTTCGGCGGACATTTCCGCCGGGGCGGCGCCGGCTGGGCCCGACGGGTTGGCTTGGGCCGTCGTCGTCATGAGCTTGCCGCCGGGTCGCCGTGGAGGCCGGACTCGCCGTTGCCGTCGTCCAGCGGAGTGACGCTGTAGAGCGTCAGGCCGAGGCTGCCGATCCGTTGGAGCAACCCGTGTAGGTGCGACTGGTCGATGATCGCGCCGGTGATCTCCGTCTTCCCACTGGCGGATGAGACCGTCATTCCTGTGAACGCGGACGCGTAGCGGGGCCCTAGCTCCCCGTTGACGACCAGGCGGTAGACCTGCGGCGACATTCGGGCTCTAGCATGCCCGGCGGTGGCGGCGGTTTGAGCCGCCGCGGGGAAGGATCACCCGGGTGATTCGCTTGGCTCGAGCAGGCCGAGCCCCTCGGCGCGGGCGACCGCTTCAGCCTTCGAGGTTGCACCCAGCTTGCGGTACAGCTCCCGGGTGTGGCTCTTGACGGTGTTCAGCGAGATGTACAGCTGCGTGCCGATCTCGCGGCGCGAGAGTCCGGCGGCAAGACCTCGGAGAACGGCGAGCTCGGCAGGGCTCGGTTCCTCGATCGGCTCGCGGTTGCCGGCAGTCGCTTGGGTGGCGGCGAGGCTGTGCTCGACCGCGGCCGCGATCACAGGGAGCCGCCCGGGATCGGGAAACCCTGCGATCAGCCTTTGCGCGCGCTGCAGGTCGCGGGCGCCACGAGATAGCCGCGATCGCGCGACACGGACCTGAGCGAGCACGAGCAGCGCATGAGCGTGTCCAACGGTTGGCTGCGCGGTGCGGCGTAGGCGCTCGCCGCGGAGAGCTTCGCGTTCGGCCTCGTCGAGACGGTCCGTCGATGCACATACCAGTGCGAGCCCGAGATGCGCCAGGGAGGCGACCCAGAAATTGGCTTGGAATCGCTGCTGGGCGAAGGCGATCGCCTGACGTGCCCACGCCTCCGCGCTCTCGCTCCGGCCCTGCTCGGCGTCGATCAGCGCGAGCAGCCCGAGCGCGGCGACGTAGCCGTCCGTGACGTCCGGCGCGTCAGGGCGCTCGACCGCGTCCACGGCGACTTTTCGCGACTGGTCGAGATCGCCGGCGAAGAACAGGGCCTGCGACAGGCTCGCGAGCACGCCGACGGTGAGCATGTCGGCGCCGGCCCAAGCCGCCGCCACCGCCCGACGAGCGTGCTCGACGGCCGCGGCCACGTCGCCACGCTGGATCGCCTCCGCGCGCGTGACCTCGACCCCCGCCTCGACATACGGCGACCACAGCTCCGGCCGCCGACGGCGGGCCTGCTCGGCCACCGCCAGCAGGCGTTGTACCTCGGCCTCGGGGCGTGCGAGTGCGGCCGTGGCCGCGGCGGCGGAGGCCGGCAGCAGCGGATGGCTGACGAGCAGCTCGGAGGGTAGCCACCGTATCCAGCCGAGGAGCTGTTCAAGCCGTCCGCCCCAGATGAACTGGAGGTGGTGCTCGAGGAGCAGCTCGGCGACCATCTCCGCGTCTCCGGCCGCGGCGGCGTATTCGATCGCGTCCTCGACGAGCCCGTGCGCGGTACACCATGTCGCTGCACGGCGGCGTAGCTCGGGCGCGGCTTCGGCGCCGATCTCGAGCTGCAGCACCTCGCCGAACAGGTGGTGATAGCGGTACCACTCCCCGCGCGCGTCCAGAGCGACCAGAAACATGTTCGAGGCCGCGAGCTCCCCCAGCACCGCGGCCGAGTCGCTGCGCCCGAGCACCGCGTCGCACAACTCGGGCGTGAAGCGCCCCAACACCGAGGTGCGGAGCAGGAAGTCCCTTCGGTCGGGCGCGAGGGCGGTGAGGACCTCGTCGGTCAGATAGTCGCCGACCGCGCGCGTGCTGCCGGCGAACGCCCTGACCTCTCGGTTGGGGTCGTCGAGGTCGCGCAGCCACAGCGCCGCCAGGTACAGCCCGGCCGGCCAACCCTCGGTGCGCTCGACGAGCAACCCGACGTTGTCGCCGGATAACGCGATCCGTTCGTGGGCGAGCAGCTGCGCGGCTTCCTCGACGGTGAACGCCAGCTCGCGGGCGCGGATCTCGACGAGCGATCTTCTCGCCCGCAGCCGCGCGAGACCGATCGACGGGTCAGACCGCGTCGAGGCGAGCACGCGCACGTTCGCAGGGAGCCGCTCGATCGCGTGCCGAATCGATCGCAGCGAAGCGTCGCTCCCGACGGTGTGCAGGTCATCCACAACGACCGTCACCGAGCGCCCGTGCCTGACGAGGCCGTTCATCAACTCATCGACCGCGGCCTCGGCCGGGGCACCACGAGTACCCAGCGCCGCCAGGGCACCGCGGCCAAGCCCCTGACCGAGCCGCTCGACGCCCGTCGCGAGGTGCGTCCACAGCCGCGCCGGATCGTCGTCGGCGGGGTCGAGCGTGATCCAGATGACCGCCTCGGGACGCTCGATACACCACGAGCGCACCAACGTCGTCTTGCCGTACCCAGCGGCCGCATTGAGCACCGTCAACGGGGTCCCGCCTTCGCCATCGAGCGCTGCGAGCAGGCGGCCCCGCCTCAACATACCCGGGTGAACCCGGGGTGGCATCAGCTTCGGTTCGATCACCCGGAGGCCCGGGCGACCTGTTTCTTCGGTCCCTGAACTCATTGCGCGGCGGGCGTGGCCCCAATCAGCCGGGTGGGCGCCAATCACCCGGGTGAACATTAGTCCGAATTGATGACTCGTTGGAAATCAACCGCCATGATCGCGGGTCAAGCCCGAGGGACATCCGACGGCAACCACGCGACTTCCGTAGAAACTACGCGAGTGTCAGTAGAAATGTGCAGATCCGTGGCCGCTGTAGGCGACCAGACGCCCATCCGAGCGAACACGCCGGTGCACGACGCCTCTCCCATTTCCGGGCAGGTTCGCTCGCTCCGACCGGCCGGCTCGCCTCCGGGCGGCTCGGCATCGGTCCGAAGCGTGCGGACCGGGCGAGCGCGAGTTGCTCTGGGCGGTGCGAGCGAGCGGCGTCGGCTCGAGCGCGACCTCCACGACGGCGTCCAGAGCGAACTGGTCGCGCTGATCGTCAAGCTCGCACTCGCGCAGCAAGACCCGGAAACTCCGCCTGCCTTCGCGCATGCGCTTGCGGCGATCGAAGCTCGCGGGCAGGCTGCGCTGGACTCGGTCCGGAGCATCGCCCGCGGGATCTATCCGCCGGTGCTCGCCGACTTCGGCCTCGCAGTGGCGCTGCGCGCCCAGGCGGCGCGGGCGGCCTTCGGCCTGCGCCTCGTAGGGACCGCGCCGCGCGCCGCCGAGGAAGCCGACGAGGCCGTGTACTTCGCCTGCTCGGAGGCGATCCAGAACGTCGTAATACACGCCGGCGATGCAGCCAGGGTCGTGCTCCGCCTCCTCCACAACCACGGCTCGCTGGTCGTTCGCATCTCAGACGATGGTCAAGGGTTTGAGCCCGGCTGGGGCACGGTCCTGACCCTTGCCCTGCCCTGGCCAAAGAGTGTCGATCGAGGCCGATGAGCCAGGTCATCCTCCTATCGCTGACGGCTTCGCTGAACCCCACGCTGGTCGCCGCCACCACGGTGATGCTGCTGCTCGACAAGCCGGCAAAGCTGATGCTGGGCTACCTCCTCGGCGCGTACATGACGAGCATCACACTCGGGCTCGTGATCGTGTTCTCACTCTCCAACTCGAGCGCGACCAACACCACCGAGAACACGATCAGCCCAGCCGTTGACATCGGGCTGGGAGCGATCGCGCTGGCCATCTCGTTCGTGCTCTACACCGGACGCCACGAACGGATCCGAGAACGCCGCCGTGAACGCAAGGCGGCAAAACCCGACAAAGGCCCGCCGCGCTGGCAGCAAGAGCTCAGCAAAGGATCCCCGCGAACCACGTTCGTCATCGGCGCGCTACTCACACTCCCAGGCGCCTCCTACCTGGCCGGCCTCGACCAGATCCACAAGCTCAAGTACTCCACCACCGTGACGGTCCTGATCGTGATCGGCTTCAACCTCGTGATGCTGTGGCTGCTCGAGGTCCCGCTCGCCTCGTTCCTGGTCGCACCGGAATGGACGCCACGCGCGATCGACCGAGCCAAGCTCTGGGTCAGCCGACACGCACACATCTTCGCGGTACGAGGCTTCGCCGTCCTCGGCGCACTGCTCATCATCAAAGGAATCATCGGGCTGGTCAGCTGATGAGGACCGCCATCCAAACCCCACTACAGGAGGATCAACCTCGTGTTCATCGTGTTTGCAGTTTCAACCTTCGGCTGGGTGCTTCTGGGCGTCGCCTTCCTGGTCATCTGGATCGCGCTTGCGTTCTGGCCCGCGCGGGTGGCGCGCCGCAAGGGGCATAGCTTCATCGGCTACTTCATCTTCAGCCTCGTCTTCTTTCCCCTGGCCCTGCTGACCGCCTACCTCGTCCACGATCGGCGCCAGCCGGCGTACTGAGAGCACCTTGACCCACCAGGCTCGTGGCCAACCGGAGCGCGACCGATGACGTCGCACTCGCCGATCAATCGATCCGAAGCGTGGCTCGACCGGGCGCTCGGACGAAAAGGCTTGCGCCCGCGCGACGCCGCATATCTGATCGCCGCGTTCTGGACGATCGCAGTCGTCGTCTTCGGCGCGCTCGAACGGCTCATCGATCCCAAGACATTCCACAGTGTCTGGCTGGGCATCTGGTGGGCAATCGAAACCGTGACCACGGTCGGCTACGGAGACATCGTCCCCGACCAAACGGCGGGAAAGATCATCGCCGGCTTCCTCATGCTCGGAGGCCTGTCCCTCCTCTCCGTAATCACCGCCGCGATCACCAGCGGCTTCGTATCCCGGGCAGAGACCCGGCGACGAGCCACCGAAGAGGATCCGGTCGTGCACAAGCTCGACCAGCTCACCCTCGAGCTACAGGCGCTCAGAGCGGAAATCGAGCAACTCCGTGCCACGCCCCGCGCCGACGACCGCCCCTGACCTCACACAATCGCGCTGCTCGGGTGAGGGAGCAGCACGCGTACGTCACGCCGACCCGACGATCCGCTCACGATGCCCCGCTGCAGGCACGGCGCCCGTCCCCGCAATCACCTCACCCAGGCATAGCGACACCCAGACACCGCGCCGAACTATTCGGGCATGGGTCGACGGGGCCGGATGATGTCTCTGAGCTCCCAGCACGACGTGTTGCCTGCTAAGCCAATCACCCGGGTGATACGGCGTTCGCCGTCTTTACAGCGCAATGCGTACCTGGCAAGCTAACCAGCCGAATGTAATCGCGCCTCACCGCCTATACGTCGCAGGAAACATCAGCCCCCTTGCCGCCATGCCCGCGAGTTACGAACTCGCCAACGTTTACTTCTCTGGCTTGACCGCGGTGTGTCGGTCGGGCCATTGCACTTACACCTCTAGCCGGTGTCGTCGACATCTGACACCGTGCGCGTCTGAAGGGACCGTGAACCATGGAGTTTCTCTGGATTCTGTTGGGCATCCTGTGTTGGGTCTTCCTGGGGCTCGCGACGTTCCGTAAGGGCCATTACTGGCTGTTCTGGATCGGCTTCGTCCTGCCGATCCTGTGGATCGTCGGCGCCCTGATCGCCCCCACCGAGCGGGCGGCGGCACGAGCGGCGGGGGCGGCGTGACGGCTGGCCTATGGGCAGCGGATTGAGGATCGAACAGACATGACGACGACTACATCCAAACCTGAACGTCCCACGCCGAGGGCATCGAAAAAGCGCACCACCGCGGCCGTGCCGCATCTGTCGGTGGCCGAGCGGATCGCCCGCGGCAAGGCGGCGCGGGCGGAGGTCCCGCGCTCTAGCCACGCCATCTTCGATCCGCCGCCGATGCGGGCCGATCCGGTCGAGCTGCTCGAGCGTCAGGCCGCGACGCGGGTGCCGGAGCTGGTGCCGATCCGCTACGGCCGGATGCTGGTTTCGCCGTTCACGTTCTATCGCGGGGCGGCGATGATCATGGCCCACGATCTCGGGCCGACGCCGCGGTCGGGGCTGACGGTGCAGTGCTGCGGGGATGCGCACCTGTCGAACTTCGGCGTGTTCGCCTCACCCGAGCGGCGGCTGGTGTTCGATGTCAACGATTTCGACGAGACGCTTCCCGGGCCGTGGGAGTGGGACGTCAAGCGCCTGGCCGTGAGCATGCTGATCGCCGCGCGCGACAACGGCTACCGCGCCAAGGACGAGGAGCGGATCGTGCTCGACACCGTCGCGCGCTATCGCACCGCGATGGCGGAGTTCGCTTCGATGAGCGACCTCGACGTGTGGTACTCGCGCTTGGAGATCGAGAGCCTGATCGAGGAGCTCGCGCCGCAGTTCAAGCAGAAGCTTGTGCAGCGGACCGAGCAGGCGCTCGCGAAGGCGCGGACCAAGGACAGCATGACCGCGTTCTCCAAGCTCACGGAGTCGGTCAACGGGGAGGTGCGGATCGTTGATCAGTCGCCGCTGATCGTGCCGATCGAGCAGCTCGCGCCCGGTCAGGAGCGCGAGGAGATGTTCGAGGCGCTGCACCAGCTGCTGCGCGGCTACCGGCAGACGCTCGAGTTCGACCGCCGGGTCCTGCTCGAGCAGTTCAGGCTGACCGACTTCGCGCGCAAGGTGGTGGGGGTCGGGAGTGTCGGTACCCGGGCGTGGATCGCGCTGCTCCTTGGCCGAGATGAGGACCCGCTGTTCTTGCAGATGAAGGAGGCCGAGGCCTCGGTGATGGAAAAGATCCTCGGGCCGAGCGAGTTCTCAAACCACGGGGAACGGGTCGTCACCGGGCAGCGGCTGATGCAGGCCACGAGCGACATCTTCCTCGGCTGGCTCCACGTCAGGTCGGGACTGGATGAGAAGCCGCGTGACTTCTACGGCCGTCAGCTCAAGGACTGGAAGGGCTCGGCGGAGATCGAGCAGATGGTCCCTAAGGGCATGGCCACGTACGGGACGTTGTGCGGCTGGACGCTCGCCCGGGCGCACGCCCGCAGCGGCGACCGGATCGCGATTGCGTCCTATCTCGGGAACGGCGACAGGTTCGACCGCGCGATCCTGGAGTTCTCCGAGGCGTACGCGGAGCAAAACGAGCGCGACTACATCGCGCTAGCTGAGGCGGTCAAGTCCGGCCGCATCGAGGCCCAGAGCGGAGTCTGACGTGGACTGCCTGTTCGTCCACGGCGTGATCCACCGTGGTCGGGTCACCTACAACCGTGAAAGGACAGAGTGATGTGTCGCTGGCTTGCCTACTCGGGTTCGCCGATCCTGCTGAGTAGGGCGTTGTACACGCCCGCGCACTCGCTGATCGATCAGAGCCTGCACTCGTCGATGGGCGCCGAGCCCACCAACGGCGATGGCTTCGGGATCGGCTGGTATGACGCGATGCCCGAGCCCGGCGTGTTCCACAGCATCGAGCCGGCGTGGAACGACGCCAACCTGCGCGAGCTTGCCGGTCACATCACCTCCGGCCATTTCTTAGCGCACATCCGGGCGGCGATCGGCTCGGCCGTCCAGCAGACCAACTGTCATCCGTTCCGCCACGGCCGCTGGCTGTTCATGCACAACGGCTACGTCGCGGAGCTGGCGACGGTTAAGCGCGACCTCGTGCTCGCGATCGACGAGTCGCTCTATCCGGAAATCAAGGGCCAGGCCGACACCGAGATCCTGTTCTACCTCGCGCTGACCTTCGGGCTCGAGGACGACCCGCCGGACGCGGTCGCGCGGACGATCGGGCTGGTCGAGTCAGTCGGGCAGCGGAGGGGCGTCAGGTACCCGTTCCAGGGCACGATCGCCACCACCGACGGGGAGCGCATGTGGACCTTCCGCTACTCGAGCGAAGGCAAGTCCCGGTCGCTGTTCTTCACCAAAGACGTCCCCACGCTTCGCGACCTGTATCCCGAGCGCGAGATTCTGCACGAGGTCTCAGCGGACGCCCGGCTGGTCGTCTCGGAGCCGATGGGCGACCTTCCCGGGGCCTGGAACGAGGTGCCTGAATCGAGCTACGGGGTCGTCGGCCGGGGAGAGGACCGGCTCCAGCCGTTCAAGGTGAAGTCGCCGACGAAGGTGGCGTTGACCGTCTGACCTCGGAACATCGTCCGAGTGTGCGATCCATCCACCTCCCGAACCACCGGAAGGAAACCGGAGATGACTGACAAGCAGATGATCGAAGAGCTCGAAGCTGAGCAGTCGATGTTCGTCCAGACGGCCCAGGGCGTCACCAGTGACGGCACGACCCTGACGCTGACGGGGGTCACGCCGTCGACCCTGTATTTCTCCGATCGACCCCAGCGGGTCGTCGGGCACATGGCCACTTCGGACTTCGTCGACCTTTGGGGCGAAGGAGCCAACAGCTTCAAGGACGATCCCCCCAACGCGGTGCTCGCGTTTCTGCAGCCCGGCGACGAGGTCCCGGAGGATGCAGTGGTGGTCATCCGGGAACCGCGACTCGAGAACGGCCGGCTCTCCTACTCGATCGAGGCCCTGGAGGGAGCCGTCCCTGGGCAGGCGGGGCCCGTCACGCTGTTCATCGACCCGTTCGGACGGCCGCTGTCGCCGGTGTCGGTCTGTGGCGTGCGGCGACGGGAGCGTCGTCGAGACCGCAGGCGGTTCTGAGCGGTGCCGGGCGAGACGCTCCTGATGATGGCGCTGATACGGCAGTGGGAAAGCTCGCCCGGTCGTAGGCGCTGACAATTCTCCACTTTCACCCCTCAGCGAAACCAGGCCTCACCTCACCACCCGACCTAGCAGGAGACGACCCGATGAGCGTAAAGACCAAAGTTGACGGCCCAGGCGAAGGCGCGCTCGTATTCGAGCAGCGGATACAGGACCTGTGCCATGACGAGCTGTTCGAGCGTGGCACCGGCACCGAGGTCGCCTACGACCTGATTTCCAACGAGCTGTTGCTCGACGGCAGCGCGCGCCTGAACCTGGCGACGTTCGTAACGACCTGGATGCCGCCGCCGGCCGCTGCGCTGATGGCGAAGACGGCGGATAAGAACATGATCGACAAGGACGAGTATCCGCAGACCGCCGAGATCGAGCGACGGTGCGTGAACATCATCGGGCGGCTGTGGCACGCACCCGGTGAGGGCGACGTCACCGGCTGCTCGACGACAGGCTCGAGCGAGGCGGCGATGCTGGGCGGTCTGGCGCTGAAGTGGCGCTGGCGCGAGCGGATGAAGGCGGCCGGCAAACCGACCGACCGTCCCAACCTGGTGACCGGCGTCAACGTCCAAGTGTGCTGGGAGAAGTTCTGCCGCTATTGGGATGTCGAGCCGCGCCTCGTCCCGATGGAGGGGGACCGGCTTCACCTCGGGGCCAAGGAGGCCGCCGCCCGGTGTGACGAGAACACGATCGGCGTCGTGGCCGTGCTGGGCTCCACGTTCGACGGCAGCTATGAACCGATCGGCGAGATCTGCGCGGCGCTCGATCGGCTCGCCGCCGGCGGCGGCCCGGACGTCCCGGTTCACGTCGACGGCGCCTCGGGCGGGTTCGTCGCCCCGTTCGTGCAGCCCGACCTCGTATGGGACTTCCGGCTGCCGCGGGTCCAGTCGATCAACGCGTCGGGGCACAAGTACGGGTTGGTGTATCCCGGTGTGGGGTGGGCGATCTGGCGCGATAAGGAGGCGCTGCCGCGCGACCTGGTGTTCGACGTCAACTACCTGGGGGGGAGCATGCCGACGTTCGCTCTGAACTTCTCACGCCCGGGCAGCGAGGTGATCGCGCAGTACTACATGTTCGTCTCCCTCGGCGCCGAGGGCTACCGGGCGGTTCAGCAAGGCTCGAGTCGCGTTGCCCAGCATATCGCGAGGGAGATCGCCGCGATCGGGCCGTACCGGTTGCTCACCGACGGCAGCGACCTGCCCGTGTTCGCGTTCACGCTCAAGCCGGAGGTCGAGAACTACACAGTGTTCGACGTCTCTGCTCGCCTGCGCGAGAACGGTTGGCTTGTGCCCGCGTACACGTTCCCTGAGAACCGGGAGGACCTGTCGGTGCTGAGGGTGGTGGTCAGGGCGGGAATGTCCCGCGACATGGCCGACCTGTTCCTCGCCGCGGTGCGCAAGCAGACCACTTCGCTCGAGGCGCTGACCTCGCCGCTGCCGGACCGCGCGCCGGAGGAGGTAGCGACGTTCAAGCATTGACGATCTGTGGTCGGGCCCGTCGGTCACACCGTGCTGGTTGATCGTGGTGAAGCTGGCCATCACCGTCGTGGCGATCGCGCTGCCCGATTGCATCAACCGGACGCTGATCGGCGGAGAGCTGTTCGTCGGGACGGGCCAGCATCCGCGGCGTCGCACGGCGGCGTTCACGCTCGCCGCGTTGACAGTGACGTTCCTGGTCGGCTTGGCGCTCGTGCTCGGCTTGGGCGACCTGATCCTCTCCCTCTTGCCCAAGCCGGGCGCGACCGTCAAATACGCGCTGATCACCACCGCCGGACTGGTGCTCAGCGCCGGCGGGATCCTGGTGTGGATGCGCCGGCGCGCGCTCGCGAACGCCCAGCCTGCCGAGGATCACGGGCGCTCCCACGGATCAGCCGGCCTGATCGGCGCGGGGATTGGGGGGCTCGAGCTGTTGACGGCGTTTCCGTATTTCGCTGCGATCGCCTTGATCGTTGGTTCCGGAGTCTCGGACGCCGGTCAGCTGTTCCTGTTGCTGCTGTATTGCGTTGTCTATGGGCTGCCGCTGATCGCGATCGCGGTCGTGTTCGCGGTGATGGGCGAACGGGCCGATGGCGTCGTGCGCCCCGCGGGGGATTGGCTGTTCGCCCACTGGCCGGTTATCGTCGGGCCGACAACCGCGGTAATCGGGCTGGCCGTCCTGGTGTTTGGAATCGTGGAGCTGAGCTCGACATAACCAACGGAAGGCGCGATACGCGTCAGAAGGAGGATGCACATGCCTGATATCGACCTTGACCAGCTCGGGCCGGTCGACTACATGGTGGTCGGTTTTCCCGCTGAGAAGGCAGACTTCTCGGGCGCGATGGCCGATGAGCTCAAGAAGCTGATGGACGGCGGCACGGTACGGGTGCTCGATCTCGCGATCGTCACCAAGGACACGGACGGCACCGTCGAGGTAGCCGAGCTGCGCGAGCAGGACGAGAGCGAAGTCGGAGAGTTGCGATCGCTGGAGGCGGAGGTGTCCCTGCTGCTCGCGGCAGACGACATCGAGCGGGTGGGAGCCGAGTTGGAACCCGGGAGCACGGCGGCTGTGCTCGTGTGGGAGAACACCTGGGCCGGTCCGCTCGCGTCGGCAATTCGCCGATCCGGCGGAGAGCTGATCAGCACGGGACGGATTCCGATCCAAGCGCTCATCGCCGCGGTCGAGGAGGACCGTGAGGCGGCCGCCGCGGGACTGTCAGATGCGAATGTCTAAGGACCGAAGTGATCGGTCACCCGCCTGAATGACAACGTCTTGAGAGTTCAAGACTGTGGTCGGCAATCACCTATCGCCGGACACGCCGGTTCGGCTCGCGCCGGGCATCAGGACGCGCCTGGACTCTAGCGGGCACGTGCTCCTCGACGCGCCAGACGGGACCATCGTCGACATCGGCCCGCGGGGGTTCGCGACGTTGTCGATGTTCGCCCGCCCGCTCAGCCTCAGAGCGGCCACCGAACGACTCGAGAACGGGAGCAACGGCGCGACCGATTTCGTGCCCACCTTGAGCGTGATCAACATGCTGATCGAGGAGGGCGCACTCGCTCCGACCGATGCCGACGGCGGGCCAACCAGGGGCTGGGCCGATCCGGTGGAGCATGCGCGCATGCTCCACGACGATCGCCGGACGAGTGATTACATCGCCGCGCTGTGCGAGGCGGTAGGACCAAGCGACGTCGTGCTCGACATCGGCACGGGAAGCGGCGTGCTCGCGATCGCGGCGGCGCGGGCGGGCGCGCGTCACGTCTACGCCGTCGAGGCGAGCGACATCGCCGACGTCGCCGAGCGCGTCTTCGCGGAGAACGGGGTCCAGGATCGGGTAACCCTGATTCGCGGGTGGTCCAGAGAGATCGAGCTGCCCGAGCGGGCAGACGTCCTGGTGGCCGAGCTCATCGGCAACGAGCCGTTCGAGGAAGAGATCCTTGAGACGACGCTGGATGCCCGGCGGCGCCTGCTGAAGCCAGGCGGGCGGCTCATTCCGCACACCCTCGAGTTGATGGCTCGTCCGCTTTTGATACCCGATGCGGATGTCAGACAGCGCGCGATCGGCCGGCGTGCCATCGAGCGTTGGCGCCAGCTCTATGCGATCGATTTCCAGCCGCTGCTCGACGCCGCCGTCCCAGGTCCGGTCAACAGCCCGACCGAAGCTGAGGTCCTCGCCGGCTGGCCGCCCGTGGGGCCACCGGTCACGCTCGCCAGGGTGGATCTCGGACGCTACGAACGGCCGACCGTCGATGCGCTCGCCGACCTCCCCCTCGAACCGCGTGCAGTGATCAACGCGATCGCGGTCACCTTCCGCGCCCACCTGCACGGGACCATCGTCCACACGCTGGATCCCTGGAGGTGGCCGTCTTCGAGCTGGGCTACGTCGGTGTGGGTGCTTCCGGACGCTTTACGAGTCGGGACCCGCGAGAGGTTGCGGGTGCGGTACACCCGGCGCGCAGCCGGGAGGGCCGATGGGCTCACCTGTCACGTTTCGACCGTTTCGCACGATGACGAAGTGCTCCGTCAAGTGCACATCAGTAGCAGGGACACGGTGCCGGCAAAATCACCGGGCCGTGATGTCAAACCGTTCCACGATCAGGAGGACACAATGGGATTTGTTCGTCGACGCGCTCGCCGCCGGACCGCGCTGCTCGTTGGAGGCGCGGCGTACGCCGCGGGCAGGCACGGTGGCGGTGAGGAGGATTACGAGAGCGGCGGATACGACGAGCCGCCGCCGGAAGCAGCGCCGGCGGCAGCGCCTGCGCCTGCCGAGGCGAGCCCGACGATCGACTACGACGAGCTTCAACGTCTAGGGGAGCTGCACGCCAACGGCACCTTGACCGACGAAGAGTTCGCGGCCGCCAAGGCCAAGATCCTCGGAACCTGACCCCAGGTCATCGCCGCGGTGCGACCAGAAGTGCCGGCAAAGGCGGGTGGGTTGCCCGAGCTCGTCGTCGAGGACTCACCCGCCGCGGCTGATGTTGCGTTGCTCGAAGCGCACGTGGCGGCAGCCGCAGCAGCGGCTGCCGGAGTCGGCGGGGAGCAGGAGTTCGCGATCTTCGCCCGGCGGGATGACGGTCGGATCGTGGCTGGCGTCTCCGGCATCGTCTGGGGCGGCTATTGCGAACTGCAGGCGATGTGGGTCGAGGAGTCGCTGCGGGGTCGCGGACTGGCCCGCGCGCTCATGGCCGGAGCTGAGGCCGAGGCGCGGCGCAGAGGCTGCACTCTCGTCGTGTTCCATGCCTACGACCTGCTCGCGCGCGGTCTCTACGAGCGGCTGGGATACGAGACGGTTGGTGTCATCGAGAACTGCCCGGCAGGGAGCGCGGCGCGGTGGTACCGCAAGGTCCTATAAGCGCGGCGTGCCGGCGGCTAATCGCCCAGAAATTTGAACGTGCGATGGCCGACCAGCGAGCACGTAACCTATATCGACAGTCGGGAGATCGGCGGCAAAGATCCAGCTCCTGCGTCGCCGAGCACGCCGATCGGTGGGTTACCCGCGCCGCAGTCATGCTGCTGGCCCTCGGGCTCTGGAGCTCTGTCGAGGGGCTGACCGTCGTCGCCCACGCCGACCTTGGTACCGGCATCCACTACCTCGCGGGCAGCCTCCACACCCGAGGCTGGATCGCGATCTGCGTCGGCATTGTCGCGATCTTCGTAGGCATGCGGGCACGCCGCGACGATCGACGGTGGCGCTGGGCGGCGGTGACCACGCTTGTTATGAGCGCGATCGCGCAGCTAGTCATGATTTGCCAACTATCCCGGATGGGTGCTTTGCATCTTTACCCTGAATTGCGTCGCAGCGTGCGGGCTGATCGCCTCCGCGGGAAGCTCCGGCGCAAACGACCTCCAGCTAGCCTCGTTCGCCACCGCGACGCGATGCGCGTCGCCGCCTTCGGTGAGGCAGCAGCACGAGCCCCCGCGCGGTGCCTTCCGGGGCGACGGACGCCTGGGCGAGGACACACCTGGGTGCCAAACACTTGAGTGGCGGCAGTGGCGGCGTTGCGCGCAGGGTGTGACGCGCTCGTGGAACGAGTGGCTGGCCGCAGATCGTCCCTGCAGTGCTGAGTGCTATCGCCGATACGTCGCGGCGCTCGACCAGGAGGAGCGAGCGGCAGCCGCGTGTGAGCGCGTGTTCATCGTTCCGACCGCCAAGAGACGCAAGTGATCTCGGATGCGGACTGCAAGCGGGGCGTCACGAGAAGCACTTCCACCGAACAACTCCAACCAGCAGACCGTCGGGATCGACTCCGCGGACTCGGGATGCGGGCGGTCGAGGTACCCGATGACGCGACGCGAGCCCGTCCCGAGACGAGTGCTCGGCTGGATGTTCTTCGCGTCTGCGCCGTTGCCGGATACGTCGTCCCTTCACCCGGCTCGATGATCGACCCGGCGGCGGCGAACTGGAACCACGTCGCCGGGCGGCCGCATGCTTCCTGGCCTGTGCGTTCGACGCGCTCCAGTCGACCGCGGATAAGAGGTGCCAGGTCGTCGGCTGCGCGAGCTCACGCACACCGTCGCGAGCGACGTCCCGCGGATCCTGTGACCTGCGAGCGGGCAGGCCTTGCGGAGCACGCGACGACTGAAATCCTCACGCATCTCGAAGACATCAGCACGCTGCCCCAGGAGCGGCGCGCCTGCATGCTCGCCGGTCCAAGAACATAGCCGTCGAGCGCGCGCGGCCGCGGCGGGTCCTGGCGGCCGGTCTGGAGATAGCCGTCCGGCGCTCGTCCCGGCTTGTCGGCCAGGATGGATAACTCCGGGCCGAGATCGGCGTGGGGCGCCCGTCCCTCTACCCGCCTTCGATTACTCGGCGTTCCGGGTGAGCAGCAGTTTGAGTGGGTCGAATCACCCGGGTGATCATCCGGGCTTGGTCTCCAAATCCACGCTTGGGTAATGCAAGCTGACGGCGGGAAATGTCGTCGCATCGACGGCCTCAGCTTCAAAAGGAGAGAACTGTGCCACGCAAAGTCGCACGGCGCGATGAGGCGTCGCTGATCGTCGCACAGGAGGCCACGAACTGGTCACCTTTGCATGAGGTGCACACGGCCGCGGCAGTCACCTCGAGCTCCCGCGGCGAGGTCGGGCGCAGGCTTCTCGCCCTTCGGGTGCTGGCGCTGGGTGCGGTGGTCGTGCTTCTTGGGTCTGGCTGTGGCGGCTCGAAGTCCCACGCGTCGACCGCTGCGGCGAGCTCGACGGCTCGGTCCGTGGCCGAGACGACGAGTGCCGGCTCCCCCACGGCTACATCCGTGGCGGCCGTCTCGACCAGCGCAAATACATCGGTGAGCGGCAACACTTGTCCCCAGGTGATGGTCACTGAGAAGGCAGCCTTTTACCCAATCCAGGGCAGTTTCTCGGCTGGGTACAGCCTCGCGGCGATCAAGCTCAACAGCACGACCCAGAGCTGGGCCTACGAGGTCACGGGCGACTTCCCGTACTCCCAGTGGATGGCCTGGTACGTCTATAACACCAGCGGCGTGCCGCTGTTCAAGTTCTCGGACGCGAAGCTCAAAGCTGATTCGGGCTCGACCAACCCGTTCGTGGACGGCAATCCGGTGCTGGCGCCGCAGCGGCACTATCACATCTATTTCATGCCGGCGACGACGCCGCAGAGCGTCATCTCAAGCATGCAGCAGCAGGGCGAGAACGTCGCGCTGCTTCCCAAGGTGGGCAGCACCGAGGGCGTCTCGATCGTGTCGCGCAGCTACTGGTCTTACAGCAATGACGGCCTGGGCAACTATGACCGGTTCGGCTACCGCGGTCCGACGCACACACCGTATCCGGTTATCCAAGCGTTCCTGACGAACGCGTCGACCGGTCAGGTGACCGCGAATCCGGCCGGGGACTGCGGTTCACAGAGCCAGCTTCCCAAGCGACTGTGGTTCAACCCGCAGACGTACAAGCCGTTCATCACGTTCGTGCACGCGCCCCGGCCGACGACGGCGGACCTCAAGCACCTTCCGAAGTACCTGCTGCAAAGTGGCGCGGTCAGCGGCACGATCGGCGCCGAGTTTCCGCCGTCCCCGGTGCCGAGCGAGGTGCAGTTCTATCGCAACAACGCATCCAAGGCGCCCTATGCGGATGTGGAGTCAGCGCCGCCGGCCGGGAACCCGCCGGATGCCTGCGGCGGATATGTGATGGCGAACCTTCCCAACGATGCCGTCTCGCTCGTCCATGTGCCGCAGGTGCCGAGCTTCCCGGACTATCGCGGGGCAACCGCATCCACCCTGAACCAGTCGAACAACTTCAACGTCGAGTTCTACAGCTTCGTGATCTATGGAGCGACCAAGCAGATCGACGCCGTCGGCTCGGTCAACAACTCCCAGATCGGTAATGGCCAGATCCACATCAGCCCCGACGGCAGCGCCACCCTCGTGCTGTGGCCGCAGTCTGCGACCCAGGCTCAGATCCAGCAGATAGCCGCGGCCGCGAAGGCAAATGGGTGGAACCTGCTGCGCAGCGGCCTGCAGACGACGGCGGCGCCGAACATGCTGGTGATCCGAGAGAAGGGACAGAACGACAACTGGAAGGGCGCGATCAGCGCGAACAGCGTCACCCAAGGGGCACCGTGCCCGCAATCGACCAACCCGTTCCTCCCCCTGCCGCAGGACCCATCGAGCGCGCAGGCGACCCAGGACACCAACATGGGTCTGACCGCTCCCGACGGCCAGAACTGCACGATCGGGCACTTCCTGTCAGGCCGGTGCCTGAGCGATCTCGAAGCACGGTTAAAGAAAGCCGGCTGGGCGTGGTCAGCCAAGGACGACTGGCCCGTTCAGAAAGCCCCGTAGGCGCGCGAGCGGAGTGCGCGGCAATGAATGACGTCGCGCGGGTGATCGAGGCGCATCGCGACGCCGGCGCATTCTTCGAAGCGGCCGGGCTCCGCACCTTCGCTCGACACGACGGAGCGGGCGAGAACGTCCTCTTGATGCACGGCCTCCCAGCCTCGTCCTTTCTCTACCGTAAGGTCATCGCCGAGCTCGCCCGGCGAGGCTTTCGGGCGCTGTCCTTCGACCTCCCCGGCCTCGGCCTCTCGGCTCGGCCGGAAGGCTTTGACTACAGCATAAGAGGGCTGGGAAGGTTCGCCGCCGCTGCCGTTGATGCGCTCGGACTGCAACGGTTCCACCTCGTGGTCCATGACGCCGGCGGACCCATCGGCTTCGAGCTCGCCGAACGGCGCCACGACCGCATCAGCTCACTCACCATCCTCAACACGCTCATACAGCCACCCACGATCCCGTTTCCCGGCGAACTGATGGCACGCGTGGCCGACCGCGTGCCGGCATGGGGACGCTCCCCATGGGTATGGCGCCAACTCATGCTGCGCGTCGGCATCCTTGACGCCTCCGGCGTGCCAGCCGCCGAGCTTGACGCGTACCGCGTCCTCGCTCTCGGCGACGACGGTGGCTCCGCATACCTGCGGATCATGCGCGCCCTCGGCCGTGTCGACGGCGGACCTCGCGACTACACCGCCCTCGTCAACAGCGCGACGAATCCTTATCCCGTGCAGGTCATCTGGGGTGCACTCGACCCCGCGCTCCCACTACGCCGATACGGCATGAAAGCGCTAGCCGCCACCGGGCTCCGATACCTCGCCGCGTTACCGGCCCGCCACTTCCTCCAAGAAGACCAAGCACCCGCTGTCGCCGAGCTGATCGAGCAGCTCGCCACCCAACACCCACGATAAATGACACGACCAGACCGACCGTCATGCGCCAAACCAACCGTCGGCCCGAGGCTTCACCCGAGACCGACGCCGAACCCGAAGCGCACTTGGATCACCCGAAGACGCTTGCGAGACGAGTGAGCGTCAGCAAACAGCCTGATACCACGAGCAGCAGCCACCGCCGGACCCTCGTCGGTCCCCCCGTGGACCGGCGGCGACAAATGGCTGGCCGGCAGTATCCGCAAGTGCCCTCCGCCAAGCGAAGCGAAAGCCCCAGGACATGAACCTACGTATTCATCACGACGTCGCCGTTAGCGCCGGCGACAACGACGAACCAACACGCACTCCTCCTGCTCCGCCACGAACGCGAGCACATCCTCACACCGAGAGCAGACGGTCGAAAAGGACGACATCCGCTACTCCGGACGAGCCTGTCCGTGCTGACTTCCCCTTCGCCGGGGCCGAGCGGCACACCGCGAGACGCGCGGCATTTGCTGAAGTCTCTCCGGTCGGCTAGCAGTCAGTCTTGTCCCTTCTCCGGCAACACGGCAGCCGACCAACGCCCGTTCGGGCCTCCTGAGGCTTCCGGATCGGACGATTGCGAGCATCCGCCGCCGACCCGGGCGGACTGCTCGATCCGCGAGAGAGCAGTCACGATGCACGCCGTCGGCACGCTCCTCCTTAAGGCGTGAACCGGCAGCAGCGTCGGCCACCGCCGAGACCTGCTCCGCGACTGCCACGGGCACCGCGAAGCCGGCGCCGACAGTCCCGCTCCGCGCGGGAAGCGTGCACGAACCCCAGGTCGGATTAGCAGGATCTCAGCAAGCGGTCGCTGGCGGCGCGGCTCTCACGGAGCCGACGGTCCACGCAGGCCACCCAGTCGCGCGCCTCGCGGGACGTGACCGTTTAATCGCGTCTCCTGCAGGAACCGTGGGTGGGGTCACCGGCCGGGGAGTGACGGGCACAGGCCGGCGAGGGCGAGCATCGCGAGGCTGATCGCGGCTTGGTAGGAGTGGAAGCCGAACGCGCGGCGGACGATCAGCCGCAGCTGGGTATTCACTTGCTCGACGCGTGCGTTCGAGAGGCTGTGCCGGATCGCGGCCTCGATCCCCTCACGCTGCTCGGTGATCGTGCGGGCGAGTTTCACGAACGGCTCGAGTCGGCATCGGCGTGCCCACTTCAGCCAGGCGTCGAGCAGCGCGATCGCCTGGTCGAAGCCGACGCGGTAGATCTGGCGGAGCTGTTGGGCGAGTAGGTAGGCGCGGTACAGCCGCTGGTTGAGCTTCTGGATCCGGGCGAGCTTGAGCTGTTGTTGCTCAGTCAGGTTGCCGGGGTTCTTCCACAGCGCGAACCGGGCGCCTTTGAGCTCGGCGGCGAGCTGGCGCTGGCCGGCGCGGCGGGCCTCGTTCCATACCTCGCGGCGGATGTCATCGAGCGCGTCGGTCGCGAGTTTGATCAGGTGGAACGGGTCGTAGCAGACGGTCGCGTCCGGGCAGCGCTCGGCGAGTGGGATGGTGATCCACGAGGCCATGTCGCAGGAGACGAGCCGCAGCTGCTTGCAGCGGTGTTCTCCCAGTAGATCCAGGAACTTCGTAACCGTCTGCTTGTCGCGGCCGGCGGCCGCCCATACCAGCCGGCCGGTGTCATGGTCGACGACGACGGTGAGGTAGCGCTGGCCTTTGCGGATCGAGATCTCGTCGATCCCGATCCGCTCAAGGCCAGCGAACAGGTCGCGGCCGGCGAGCTGCTCGGCCATCACCCGGTCGCAGATCCAGCCGACCGTTCGCCACGCGATCCGCATCAGCTCGGCGACCGCGCTCTTGTTGGTGTGAACCGCCAGCCACGCGACCTGATCTTCGAACGCTCTGGTGAAGCTCGAGTCGTGCCGTGCCCACGGCACCGCCGCAACGACCACGCCGTGCTCGCGGCAGTTGACCCGCGGCGCCCACCCCTCCAGATAGGCGAAGGTGGTGCCGAGATCCAGCGCCCGCCAGCGCCGGCGTCCCTCGCCCCAGTCATACCCCGGGCAGCGGCGACGGCAGCGCGGGCAGCGATCCCGTTCCCGCGCCTTCGGACGGACCGACACGACCACCGCGCCGTCGTCCTCAACCTCGACGCCCTCGACCACTGCTCGGTGCAACCCGAGCAGCTTCTTCCATACGCTCTTCCTGCGCACGCCGCTACCGCCCTTTCCTGTGGTTCCTGACTGTGAGAAGCCGGAACCGTAAGGCGCGCGGCGTGCGCACCCCCTCCTGCCCGGAGGTCGGGCGCTCCCAGCGCCCCGACCTGGATGCCTCAAAGCGCGACCGGCGGCGGCTGTCAAACAGCGCCAACCCCGGACGAGCAGCCCAAACGTCTCGCGCCGGACGCCCACATCGAGGCGCTGCTTGATCAGACGACGACGGCCGCGCTACCCAGCGACCGCGCTCACCTCACCCACGGAACATGCAGAAGCGCC
>DASPPG010000217.1:0-11319 GCA_035625625.1 Solirubrobacteraceae bacterium | reverse complement strand
CCGTTGATGAACCCGCCGATAGCGATCCCGTCGTAGTTGTCGCTCTGCAGCGCTGCGACCAGTCGCGCGTCGCCGTCCGGGTCGTCGGTGAGGGCGAAGTTGGTTGCTCGCAGCCCTCGGCTGCGGAGGTGGTTCTGGATCGCGGCGGCGGCCTCCGGGTGCTTGCCGAAGCCAAGGATCCGCCAGCCGGTTGGGGGCATCGGGGCGTCTTCGGTTGTCTGGGGTCTGGGTGTGCTGTTGGTCATGGGGTGGCCTCCGGTCACGTTATGGTTTCTCCGAATGGCTGACCTGAAGTACGCCCGGATTTCCTCCCTCAGAGGTGGCCGGAGCGCCGGCCCCGGGACGCTGTCGCGTGGTTTGAGCGCGTGGGCGGCGCCGGGTCAGACGTGTCGATTATTCGCTCTTGCCGCTGCTCCCGCATCGGCCACGTGGCCGATGTGGGGGACGATTCCGGGCGCCCGCCGCCACCCCGGCCCGCGCCGGGTGGGAGGTACGATCCGCGCGTGGGTAATCTCCCTCTGGAGCTCACGAGCTTCGTGGGGCGCGATCGCGAGCTTGCGGACATCAGGCGGCTTTTGGCGCGCGCGCACGCGATCACGCTGACGGGGCCGGGCGGGGTCGGCAAGAGCCGCCTGGCGGTGCGCGCCGCCCATAAGCTGAGCCGTCTTTTCTCCGACGGGGCGTGGATGGTGGAACTCGCCGACGTGGACAGTCCGGACCTTGTCCCGTACGCGGTTGCCCGTTCCCTGGGCGTTCAGGAGCGTATGGACGGAGCGATCGCAGTGGCGCTGCTGGCACATTTGAGCGAGCGACGGGCGCTCGTGTTACTGGACAACTGCGAGCACTTGCTCGACGCGTGCCGCGCCCTGGTGACATCGCTGTTGTCGGCCTGTCCTCGGGTTCGGATCGTGTGCACCAGCCGCGAGCGGCTGGACGTGCCGGGCGAGGCGATCGTCGCGGTCTCTGGGCTCGGGCTCCCCGGCGGTTCGGACGCCTCGGCGATGGGCGGGCTCGCCGACGCCGAGGCGCTAAGGCTGCTGGTCGAGCGGACGGTTGCGGTCGCGCCGGACTTCGCGCTTACGCCTGAGAACCTTGAGGCGGCGACCGAGATCTGCTCGCGCCTGGACGGGCTGCCGCTGGCAATCGAGTTGGCCGCCGTGCGGCTCGCCTCGCTGACAGCCGAGGACCTGCGCGAGCGCCTCGATGATCGGCTCGCACTGCTGGCGCTCACCAACCCGACCGGGCCTGAACGCGTCCAAACGCTGCGCGCGACGGTCGATTGGAGCCACGAGCTGCTGACCGATGAGGAGCGGATCTTGTGGCGGCGGTTGAGCGTGTTCGCGGGCAGCTTCGGTCTGCGAGCCGCGGAGGATGTGTGCGCCGGCGCGGGGCTCGAGCGCGAGCGGGTCGTGGATGCGGTCGGTAGCCTGGTCGCCAAGTCGATCCTGACGATGGGGCACGGCAGCCGCCGCGGTCGCTACCGGCTGCTGGAGACGCTGAGGGTATACGGCGCCGAGCGACTCGCGCAGGCCGGCGAGGAAGCCGCGCTGGCGGCCGCGCACGCGGCCTGGTACGCCCGGCGGTTCTCAGGTGGCTACCGGCCCTGGTGGGGCAGAGCGTTGCAGATCGAGACGATGGAAGAGCTGGACGTGGAGTGGGCCAACGTCGAGGCGGCGTTGGACTTCTTCGCCGGCTCGGAGCCCGATGCCGAGATCGGGCTGCGCATGGCCACCGACCTCTTCCTGTACTGGTTGATGCGCGGCCGCTACCGGGCCGGATGCCGGCGGCTGGAGACGTTCTTGGCGATGGACCATGCCCACGGCCGCGCGTGTGTGATGGCCATGTGGGCGCTCGGATTCCTGACACAGGCAACCGGCGACTATACGAGTCCGATGCCGGTGCTCCAGCGGGCACGTGAGCTCTGCGAGCGCACCGGCGGCGACCGGGAGATGGGCTATGTCTTGCACGGGCTGGGGCTGTTGTACCTGCGGCGGGGAGACACCAAGCAAGCACGCGAGCTCGCGGCACATGGGCGCGGGCTGATGCAGCGAGCGGACGACCCGGTCGGCCTGGCGCTGTTGTGCTGCTTCCTCGCCACCGTCGTCACCGCTGCCGGCCGGTTTGACGAGGCAAAGGGCTTGGCGGTCGACGGGCTGCGGGCCAGCGAGCACGCAGGGGACAGCTTCGTGCGCGGCATCGCGTGGGGACTGCTCGGAACCGCGCAATGGCTGCAGGGAGATGTGGCGGCTGCCGAGGCGAGCGTTCGGGAGGCGCTTCGGATCCAGAGCCGGACCGGTCACAGATGGGGCATGCTCACGACCCTGGAGAGCCTCGCGTGGGTGGCGAGCTCTGCCGGGCAGCTGGAGCGCGCGGCGCTGTTGCTCGGCTCAAGCGCTGCCCGCTCGCAGGAGTTCGGAGTGCCGCTGTTCCCGTACGGGCGGGCGCAGGCCCACCACGACGTCTGCGAGGCGAACGTCCGCACCGGCCTGGGCCCGTCCCGCTACCGCGACTGCTGGGAGCGGGGGTATGCGCTCAGCTGGGAGCAGGTGGTCGCAACCGCCCTCGAGGAGGCCTCGGCCGCGGTCGTCGCGCGCGATGCGGACGGCGAGCTCAGCGCCCGGGAGTTAGAGGTGGCAAGGCTCGTGGCGAGCGGAATGTCGAATCCCGCGATCGCGGCCGAGTTGTTCGTGTCGGTGGCGACGGTCAAGACGCACGTGTCCCACATCCTCACAAAGCTGGGCCTGCAGTCTCGCGTCCAGCTTGCGAACTGGGTCGCCGCCAACGATCCGGGTCCGCGCATCTCTGCCGGCCAGTAGCGGTCAAGCCGCAAATCATCCCCTGCATCGGCCACCTGGCCGATGACGCTGCGGCGGCCCGAGCGCAGTATCGGCACCTCGCTGACTGATCACCTAAGCGAAGGAGACCGAAGCCAATGTCTGTCTACCCAGCAAAGACGAGCCTACCCAGCCGATCGGCTGCCGCGCTTGATGGGAAGATCGTCACTCCGGAGCACGCGCGCTTTGACGAGGCGCGGCGAGCCTGGAATCTGACGGTCGATCAGCAGCCCGCTGCGGTTGTGTTCCCGGAGTTCGCGGTGGATGTCGCAGCCGCGGTGCGGTTCGCTCGCGAGCATGACCTGCGGATCGCTCCTCAGGGCACGGGTCACAACGCCGGTCCGCTCGGGTCGCTCGAGGACACGATCCTGCTCAAGACCGAGCGGATGCGCGGCGTCGAGATCGACCCGAAGGCGCGGCTCGCGCGCGTTGAGGCCGGCGCGGTGTGGCTTGAGGTGGTTGAGGCCGCGGCGCGGCACGGGTTGGCGGCGCTGGCGGGCTCATCGCCCGATGTCGGCGTGGTCGGGTACACGCTCGGGGGCGGAATGAGCTTCCTCGGCCGCAAGTATGGGTTGGCCGCCAACTCTGTCCGAGCGATCGAGCTCGTCACCGCGGACGGTCAATTGGTTCGCGCCGATCGCGAGCACGAGCCGGACCTGTTCTGGGCGCTGCGGGGCGGTGGCGGCAGTTTCGGCGTGGTGACCGCGATCGAGCTGGAACTGTTCCCGATCGAGCACGCGTACGCCGGCGTGCTGTTCTACCCGATCGAGCGCGGCAGCGAGGTCTTGCACGCCTGGCGCGAGCTGACCTGTTTCCACGACTTGCCGGACGAACTGACGACCGTCGGCCGGTTCCTGCGACTGCCGCCAATCCCGGAAATCCCTGAGGAGGTTCGCGGCAAGTCGTTCGTGATCGTCGAGGCGTATCACGTCGGTGATCCAGCGCAGGCCGACGAGCTGCTGGCCCCGCTGCGTGCGCTCGGGCCCATCACCGACACGATCCGGACCGTTTCGATGCCGGCGCTCAGCCACCTGCACATGGACCCCGAGCATCCTGTGCCCGGCGTTGGCGACGGGATGATGATCGCCGAATGGCCCGCGCAGGCGGTCGACGCGTTCGTCGAGGTCGCCGGCCAGGCGGCCGAGTTCCCGCTCCTGACCGTCGAGCTAAGGCACCTGGGTGGCGCGCTCGGCCGGCCGCACGCCACGCACGGCGCGCTCTCCTCGCTCGAAGCCGAGTACTCGTTGTTCGCCGCGGGAATGATCCCGGTACCGGAGCTCGACGCACCCGTGCGGGCCCAGGTCCAAGCGGTGAAGGGGGCGCTGGGGCCGTGGGCGGCGTCGCACATGTACCTGAACTTCGCCGAGACACAAGGCGGCCCGGCGCAGTTCTGGACCGAACAGGCCTACCGCCGCCTGCGACGCGTCAAGGCCGCCGTCGACCCAGACGACGTCATCCGATCAAACCATCCCGTCCCGGCCGGACGCTGACACCCAATTCGAGCCAACAATCGAGCAACCAAGGAACAGCAACCAAGGAACAGTCACATGCAACTCACCTCACCTCATAGGCTCTCGCCGTCACTAATGCTCGCCGCCGCGGTGCTGGCGGTCGCGTCGTCGGGCACGGCGATCGCCGCCGCGGCCGGGGTAGCGGCGGTACGCCGAGCGCCAAGGCCAACGCGATGAGCGCTCTCGCGGCCGACCTCACGCCCGCGACGGGGGCGATCGGAAAGCCTCGCCGTCTCGACGGGTCGCTGCTGCCGCGCCTCGGCCGGTAGACCCAACGAACCAACCGGACGGCTGTGCTCGTCGTCCGAGCCGAGCACAGCACACCAGCCCATCGAACGCACCACAAGCGAGGAGAAGTCAAATGAACCGCACAATCGCTCTCACCGCAAACCAGACCACCTCGCACTATGACCCTCGTGCGAGAGGAGAGACGACCATGTCCCAGGCCACGGATCACGCGACCATCACCGTCGGCGCGCTCGCCGTCCGCTTCCTGATCGAAGCCGCCGACTCGAACGGGGCCGCTTCGGTGTTCGAGTGCGGCGTCCCCGCCAACGCGAGGATGCCCGCCCCGCACAGCCACGACGGCTTCGAGGAGACGATCTACGGGCTCGAGGGTGTCACGACCTGGACGATCGACGGCGAGACGGTCGACATCGGCCCGGGCGAGGCGGTGTGTGTCGCGCGCGGTCAGATCCACGGGTTTGAGAACCATGGCACCGTCGATGCGACGTTCCTCGCGATCGCGACCCCGGCCGTGTTCGGAGCGGCCTACTTCCGCGAGATGAGCGAGGTGCTCGCCACCACCGCCGGCGGCCCGCCGGACCTAGCCGCGATCGCTGAGGTAATGCGGCGCCACGGCCTCACCCCCGCCCCGCCGAACGCCACCTGACAACCGCCAACTCAGCAACCGCCCGTCCGGCAGAAAGAGCACGCCATGTCACTCCAGATCCTGACCCTCAAACTCGACGGCATCACCGCCGGCGACTACCTGGCCTGGTGCCGCGACCCTGACCCGACCGCGCTTGGCCTCGCGCTGCGCTCGGTCCACATCGACGCGGCCCCGCTCGGCAACACAATCACCGCAACCCTCGACTGGAACCAGCCCGTGCCGCCACCCCCGGCCGCCGCCACCGCCGCCGGACTACCGCTCCTGCCAGGCACGCAGACTCACGCTTTGATGGCACCGACGGCGGCCGCGATCGACCAGGCCTCGGTTGAGGGGCGCGATGGCGTGATCGACCTAGAGCCGCGGTCAGCCGGCCGCCTGCCCGGCCGTCGGACGATCGCACGCAGGCGTCCCCGCGAGGCCCCCGCCGACCAGCGCCGCCGCCACGACCGTGACGGGTACCAGGGACGTCCCACCGCGGAGCCCGAACCCACACGCAGGCATCCGACGCGCCCCCCGATCGAAAGCCCCGAACGGACGCACGTAAAGCACGAGCTTGCCCTCGCCCTCACCGATCTCGGCGGCGCCACGTTCGCGCCCACATACCACGGCGCGCTCAACAACGACAGACTCGCCCCCCGAGTGCAGCGCATCCACGACCTATACACGCAGCTAAACGCCCTCGAACACCTCACACACACCAACCACCACACCAACGAACCCGTAACTGCCGTAGCGGCCTGACGAACCGATGCTCGCTCGGCCCGCGGACAAGACGCTTACGCCAAACACCGACCGCGGACAACCACGCGACGGAGAGATCGTCGGCCAAGCGGCCACGACCCGACGCTCACTGACCGCGGAAGCCCACCACGGCATTCCACCCGACGACTGGCGCCACGCACCGCTACTACGCCAAACCGACCGCTGCTAGGAAGCAGTCACAAACCGCTTGCGGGAATGACACCGCGACCTAACTGAACGCCACGGACGGAACCCCCGGTTCGGCCCGGGCTGATCAGCCTGAGCGCCTCGCCCTCGAGGGTGGTAGGGCGTCTCGTGTTGGCAGCGGAGTGGCGGTGAGCTGCAAGACTAACCCGGGTCCTCAGAGCTAGGCCACAGCTAGGCCGAAAGGCTCCCGCCACTCCGCGCCGAGCTAGCGACCGCCTCCGCGGCCCGGACGCGGCCTACAACCAACCACGGTCAGTACACCCAATAGTCGCCGTCGACCGGCGGAACGTACGGCTCACAAAGACGCGCGAGCGCCAGCTGTAACTTGAGCTTTCGAAGCATGTGCCACCTTTCCCGTACACGGATCTCCAACAACGACGAAACGCCTGAGCACATCTCGTTCTTCCTGCACCAGCGACGCCGTCGCTCCCGTAGAGCCGAACCGACCCACCCAAACACGCGACATCCCCCACCCGAAAGGGTGGACGCGCCGATCCAAACGGAACGCCAAGAACGCCACCGCACCCCGCCCGTTGATCAAGCGCAGCCAGCCGTCGCTCTAGGGGGCTGGACGCGGCGGCCGGCAAGCCCAACCACGCACCCGGATCTTGTTCACATGAGACAACGAACAAGGGCCGGCGTCATACAGGCCCCAACACTCGGGCTCACCCTCTCCACACTCGCCGGCTGCGGAAGCTCAGCCCCCAAGGTCTGCCACGCCTCCCCGGCAGCACCAACCCGTCCGCGTTGGTCTACAACCCCGCCGAATGCAGAAGAACCCGGGTCCCTTTCGCCTCGTCGGATAACGAGCCTTGCCGGCGCTAGCGCTCGGCCTCGATGGCGGACTGGCGCCGGCGCTCGAGGATGGCTGCGAGCTCGGCTAGACGCGGTCGAGGCGTTCGGCGACGGCGAGCACGGCATAGGCGTGGGCGGCCGATGGTCGGGATGTTCACGCAGACGTTCACGCAGTCCGTCCACTTACTGGCTTGACCGAGGCATAAGCGGCCCCATTTACGGGGCTTTTCAAGTAAGTGGGCCGTGGAGGACTCGAACCTCCAACCTTGGGTTTCCGAAGGCCGTTGCGGCTGTTTGCGGCTGTTCCGGTTCTGCCTGCTAATCGTAGGATTCCGGTGACCGTTCAGTCCCCGGGGCCTCAGGCGAGTGCTGGGAATGGATCGCGCCGGTTGTGGGCGATGAGTAGTTCGCTGAGGTAGGTGAACAGTGAGCGGGTTTGTAGGCGGCAGGTGGCTGCGGCTGAGAGCGCACGCTCAGCGAATCGCTCGCCATCGTCGCTTTGGGTGCCGAGCGAGATTTTTCGGTGGATGACCGGTGCGCGGAGCGCTCGTTCGGCGGGGTTGTTGGCCGGCTCGACGCCCTCCCATGCGCTGCCATCTTGGCCACGACTGCGGCTGGAGGAGCCACACCCGCGTCGCTCCCCTCGCGCGTCGCACGGTCCACCGCTTCGGCGATCGAGCCCTGAAGGTGGGCACAGGTACGCGACAATGACCCCATTGAATCAGGCCCGTGTAAGGGGTCCTCGCCATAACCTCCTCCGTATGGACGGGCCGAGCGCACACCCGTGGACTACGTTCTTGGCCCTGCGCTCGATCAGGCGTCGACCCGCCGGCGTCGTCTGGAGGGCGTGGTTCCTCCGCACGAGCATCGAGATCGGTGCTGCGGGCGGACCGTCGGAACCCCGTTGGATTCTTGATCGTCACGTGGTTTGCACCCAGAACGGCCGCCGTGCGTGCAGTGATCCATGCGCCGGCGGTAGATGCCTGGCAGACCGGGGGTGCTCACAAGC
Organism: Solirubrobacteraceae bacterium; assembly: GCA_035625625.1. Lineage (GTDB taxonomy): Bacteria > Actinomycetota > Thermoleophilia > Solirubrobacterales > Solirubrobacteraceae > Palsa-465. The sequence goes on along the minus strand of DASPPG010000217.1, from coordinate 3,330 downwards.
GCTCTGTCGGCGCTTCGCGCGCTGACGGCCGTTCGCATGGTGCAGCTCAAGCCTCCTGTTGTCTTGTCCCGGAGCCGCGATCCCGGCTCACGTCGCACAGGTCTTACCAGCTTGGATCTGGCTGCAGCCCGCTTCCGACGGCGAAAACGTGTGGCCGGACTCGCTGAGTAGCGCCGGCTCACCGTCGGCCCCGTACCTCTGCGCGGGGCGTGGACTTCCGTCACGGCCGCTTTCCGCCGCCACTCCGCAGTCACGAGTCGAGCTCCGATCGACGGGCGACCAGCGCCGAGCCGTCTCACTGGACGGGAATCCGCCCGGCGGACGCGAGCGCGTAGACCCGACTGCGCGGGCTGCCGATGTAGCTGGCGATCTGGTCCGCACCACGAAGCCAGCCGTCGCCCGCCGCCGGTGCAACGATGCGGTCCACGAGGAGCGGGGCGAGCTTGTCAGCGAGTTGGGCGAGCGTCCTGTCGTCGCCATCGATCAGCTCATTGAGCGACGCGTCCAGGATCCCGCTCATGAGCCCCCATCGTGACGGGTGTGATCCCCGAGCCCTTTGATTGCGCACGTCCGCGCCGTTGTGCCGCTGATCACGTCCTGGGGGGTGCCAAGTGTTTGGCCCAGCTTCTTCTTGAGCGTCGCGTGCAGGAAGTGCCTCGGCAGCAGCGCGGCGGTGAACGAGGTCGGCGAGAGCAGGGCACCAAGCTGGTCCTCATTCCAGCTCGAGATTCGTGCGGCCAGGACAACCTCGATGAAGACTTGCTCGCACCATTCGCGTACCTGTGCTTCGATCACGGTGCGGGCACCCGGCACGCTCTGGTAGCGCCGCTGCCAGTGGCCGATCAGATCGGTGATCGCGCGGAAGTCCGCGTTCATTGTGAGTTCGTGGCGGCCGGGCTGGTAGCGGGCGGCCTGGTCTTCGAGATCACCCGGCGCACGGGAGCCATCGCGCGCCGAGATCCACGCGACGTCGGGTAGCCCGACGATCGGCTTGAGCGAACCATCGCCGGCCGGGCTGTCCGTTGGCGGCTCGCTGCCGGTGCGGTCATGCGCGGCCTCGGTGTCGCAGGACGCGTGCGGCGGGATGGCGGTTGGGGCGCCAGCTGGCCCTTCACCAGCGCTGCTCGTGCATGTCTTCGGCGATCGCGGCACCGCCGGTCGTGTCGGGCGATAGCGGCTCAGCTGGTAGAGCGGCAGGATGGCGGTGACGCGGTCCCGAATCGCCTCCCGGCGAGGGAGGCAGTCGGCGCTGGCTGCTCGTTCTTGAAGTTGCAGGATCTCAGCGGGCATGGCGGCGGCGAACTCCTCACCCCAGCGAACCCAGGGCAGAGGCTCGTGGTCGAGCAGCAGCAGAGTGCGGGCGGTGTTGGCCTGCAGGCGCCGGGCGCTGACCTGGGGCTGGAGATGCAGGACGACGCGCTCGTAGCCGAAGCGGATGCCGAAGTCCTGCAGGCGACCGTACCCGCCTCGGGTCTGCGGCAGGATGTCATAGAGCTCATCGCCGTACATGGCCGCGACGTGACCGGTCGAGGCCCAGAGCGCGGCTTCGCGGCGCCGGGCATGGCGGTCGTCATCGAGCACCCACCAGCGCGCGATCGCGTCGCTGAGCTGCGCGACCCCGGTCGCGATCACGTGCTGGTCGAGATGGTGTTGCTCGCCGTGGATGCGCTGTAGCTGTCCGGGCTGGTCGCGGCCGTGTTGCTCGCGGACGAGCACCTCGACCTGGTCGGGGAGTCGCAGGAAGCGGCCGTTGAGGTAGCGGGTGATCCGTTGCCGGCGGCCGTCGGTAACGCTGTCCGGCGCCTGGGTGGTGTCGTGGCGCTCGTGCTCGCCGAGCTGTGCCGTGGTCGTGTCGCGCAGCAGCCACGGCTTGTCGGCCTCGTCGAGTGCTCGCCAGAAGTCGCTGTGCCCGTCGGGCCAGTGCTGGGGCTCGAGTCCCCAGCGGCCGTCGGGGTGGCGCTTGAAGCACACGAGCGCGCCGTGGCCCCGACGCCAGGAGCGGTACTCCAGGCCGTGCGGGTTGCGTGACCCGGCGGCGATCTTCGCGCCGACACGGAAGTTGCCAGCGGCGGATTGCTCGCGGCCGCTCGAGGCCAGCTGGTTGATGTAGTGGCGTAGCTGCTCAGGCGTCATGCCGGTGCCGGTGTCCGTGACCGACAGCTTGCGCACCCGGCCGCTCGAGGCCTTGGCCCGCTGCCAGTCCAGATCCCACACCACGCGGCCGACAGCGCCGTCGCTGAGCGCGGCGATCGCGTCGAGCCCGTTGACGGTCAGCTCGCGCAGGCCTTGAAGGTCGGTGCACTCGCTGCCGAGGCGCTCGAGCAGGAAGGTGGGGTTGGCGACCGACAGCTCGTGCCAGTCGTCGATCACCGCCGTGTCGCGGCGGGCTGCGTGGTTGCGCTGCGAAAGCTGGCCGGGCACCTCGTTTGGTAGGTACCGGGCATCTCGGCCGATGGCTCCGACGCTATCCGTCAATCGTCGGCGAATGCGTCTGCGTGAGCTGCAGCCCAGGACGCGTAGATGTCGATGACGGTCGATGGGACCGGCCAGTCTCGGGCTCGGAATCGCTTGAGTGCTTCGCCGCCACGCCTCCGGGCATGAGTGCGAGACCAGTCGGTTGACGACGGTGGCCTGCCGTATCGCTGTCGCCATTCGTGCATCGCCTCGCGTACCCAGTCGCGCGTGCGGGTCGGCGCGATCGCCCCCGGACGACAGTTCTTGCAGAACTCGTACGCGTCACCCTTGCCACCGCGCGCTGTGGTTGGAGCGCCGCATCCTCGGCACACGCCCTGGTAGCGGGCCTTGACCGCCCGCGTCTTCTTGCCGGTCGGATCCCAAGCGTCCAAGAGGCGCTAGCGTCCATCCCTGGGGAGAGGAGCCGGCATGCCGAAGAAGGCCAGAGATGTCGTCGTTGTGCGGGTCAGCGAGCAGGGGGACCGCGAAGAGGAGAACTTCCACTCCCCGAACGCCCAGCTCGCGAAGGCCCAATTGTGGAGCGAAGATCGGGGCAACCGTGTTGTGGACGCGTTCGAGGAGATCGACGTGAGCAGCAAGCTTGCGCTCGCCAGGCGGCCGGGGCTGGTGAAGGCGATCGGGATCGTGGAGGCCGGTGAGGCCGATCACATCGTGGTTGCCTATTTCGACCGGCTGGTGCGCTCGTTGAAGGTGCAGCTCGAGGTGATCGAGCGCGTCGAGCCCAAAGGAGCCGTCCGTTGTGGGAGCGAAATGTCGTGCCGACGCTGGCGGATCTCTTCCAAGGACCCTTCGGGCCGGGACGTGAACCGAGCGCGATCCTGGACCGTGCCTCCTGCATCCCGCGTGACGCCCTGA
>DASPPG010000216.1:0-14319 GCA_035625625.1 Solirubrobacteraceae bacterium | reverse complement strand
CGCCGCAGCCGCGTGGTCGTGTAGGCAGAGGTGTCGACGTAGACGTTGTCGTGCTTGCACGCCACCGCAACCATTCCCGCGGTCCACGGGTAGCCGACGTGGCCGCACACGATCGTCAGCTCGGGGAAGCCGCACGGCTTGCATCGGCCTATCGAGGTCAACCACGGCGAGCGCGCGGAACCGGCCGGGGTGCTTCCCGACCCAGCCGGCAACCTCGCCGTTGCAGATCAGCTCCCCCCGCCCGCGGGCGAACGCCAAGCCGCGAGAATCCCGACCTCCACGTCAGCCGCGTCCATCGCTCGGATCGCGGCCCCGATCGCCAACTCGCCCGACGGCACCCCGCCCGTCCACCGCCAGAGCGACCCGAACACGTCCTGGAACAGGAATCCGACACTGGGGTGCCGCATCCAAACATCAATCGACACCGAGGCTCCCACGTTCGCTCGTCGCAGACGCCACGGCCAACCGACCCCGGCCGGCGACGACCGCTCCCACGAAACAACCCCGTCCCGGGGGCGTCCTGCTCCCACATCGTGCTCGCGAACCCTTGATCCGCGAACCGTCGCCCGCACTCGATCACCGCCACCCGGTAGTTCGACACCAGTGGCTTGGCGCAGGACGCCGCCGTGGTCGCGACCGACAGGAGCACGTTTGCGCCGCGGTCGACCAGATCGGCCAGCAGCGCGGCGGCGTCCGTCGCGTTCTCACTCGACCCGTCCCCCAGGCCGAGCGCGAGCTTCTCGCCCGTGGTGGTGATTCCCAGCGCGACGACGTTCGTGCGCCCGTGCAGCTCGATCCCGTCGAGCATCATGACCGCCAGCCGCAGGTCAGCGAGCGGACGGTTCATCAGATGCCAAAGCTGCTGGCGGGTCCGGCGCACGAACATCCTGGATGCCGCCGACTTCGACGTCGACCGAGCCTGACCCTCGAGCTCATCGCCGACCGGCTCCCGCGCCCGCCGGTACCGGCGAGTCGACACGCCGGCGAGCATCCGCTCCAGCACCACCTTCTCCAGCCGGTCACGATCGGCGCAGTGCTCGTAGGTCTGGAGCGCCACCTCTGACTCGCCGTCCGCCGTCCTGACCCGCGGGCGCCGGACCAAAACCCGCCGGCCACCGAGCATCACCTCGCCGTTCTCGTGGCCGTGACGACCGCGGCCCGCTCCCGGTTCCACCTGCCCTTCGGGCCGACCACCTCCTCGACCTCCTGCTCCAGCAGCTCCCGCAGCACACCGAACCCGACCTCCACGCTCAACGCGAGCAGCCCCTCCTTCGCAGCCCCCACCAACTCCCCCAACGCCTCCTGCACGCGCTCGGGAAGCACGGCCTCCGGTGCTCAGATGCTCGAGGTTGGCACATTGGTCGAACGCCTGGGCATGCCGGTTGCGTCCTTTTCCTTCGCATGATGGGCGTGCCTGGTGACGCGCTCGGAGGCGATCGTGGCCGGACTAGCGCCGTGCGCACAGGGGGCGTCGGTGGCGGGTGGATCGGAGTTGCGTCGGTTCATCTAACGCCTGCGATGAGCCGTTCGCGGTCGAATAGTGCTGAGACGAGCCGCCAGCCAAGCCGGTTGGCGAGCAGCAAGGCCACCCCGAGGCCGACCGCGAGGCCGAGAGTTGCGTGGATCACGTTGAAAGCGACCAGGGTTGTCAGTGCGAGCGTGGGTAGGCTCGCGAGCACGCTGAGTTGCTGTGCGACGCGGACGTCGCTCGCGCGGGTGGAGATCGCGATGCCGATCCAGATCGACCACGCGGCGATCAACGGAGTGAAGATCACCTGAACGACTACGTCCGGCGGGCGGATGAGCGCGGACGGTACGCCCGGATGTGCGAACAGGCCCACGAGGACGAGGAAGACGCCGAACACGGCATATGCGATCCCGACCGATGGGGCGAGCACGGCGAGCGCCTTGCCCAGCAGCAGTTCCTCCCGCGGAATCGGCGTGGTCAGCACCGGCTCGAGCGTGCCTTCCTGGCGCTCCCCGACGACCGCGTAGGCAGCGAGCATGACCGGCACCAGTGCCGGTATCCCGAGCATGTAGACCAGCTCGTGGTGATCTCTGAGCTGGACCGCGGACGACGAGGAAACCGTCAGCACGGAGACGAGGGGCTGGACGAGGAAGAGCAGCGGGATGATCGCCATCGCCGCGATGATCGAACCGTTGCGCCGGTAGACCCGCAGCTCCTTGCGGACAATGGCACGGATCCGCCTGCGGCTGAGGCCCCTCACGATCGACTCGATTCTTGGTCCTCATCGATCAGCTCGAGGTAGACGTCCTCGAGCGAGTGGTAGGACTCGCTGATCGTCACCACGTCGGCGCCGGCAGCCACGAGCGCCCGCGTGATCGCCGGGCCGGCGACCTCGGGGTCAGACACGGAAACGACGTACTCCCCACTGTCGTCCTGGCGCCAGCCGCCAACGGCCGGGAGCCCGCCGAAGACGCTTTCGGGCTCGGACAATGGGACGAGCGTCCTGACCGTGAGCGCCTTAGCGAACAGTCGCTCGCGCAGCTCGTCGGGTCGGCCGATCGTCCGCAAGGTCGTGTTCAGGATCGCGACCCGGTTGCAGAGGCGCTCGGCCTCCTCAAGACGATGCGTCGTCAGGAAAATCGTCACCCCGCTGAGCCCGAGCTCGGCGATCATCGCGTGGACGTCCCGGCTGGCGACCGGATCGAGCCCAGCGGTCGGCTCGTCGAGGAACAGCACCTCGGGGTCGCTCAGCAACGCGCGCGCGACCGCAACCCGTTGCCGTAGACCCTTCGACAGGGTTCCGCAGGGGTCCTGCGCCCGCTCGGTGAGGTTGACCGCCCGCAGCGCACGCTCGATACGAGCGTCCGTATCTGACACCTCGTAGAGGTCGGCGAAGCATTCGAGGTTCTCTGCCACGCTCAGCCGCCGATACAGGCCAGGCGTCTCGGGCATGATCGCGATCCGGCGGCGGATTTCGACTCCGTTCTCCGGCGTGAGCGGGATCCCGGCCACCGTTGCCGACCCCGAGGTCGGAGCGATCAGGGTGCCGAGCGTCCGGACCGTTGTCGTCTTGCCCGCGCCGTTGGGCCCCAGGAACCCGAACACCTCGCCATAGGCGATCTCAAACGAGAGACCCTCGAACGCGACCCGGTCACCGAACCGCTTCCCAAGGCCACTTACCGAGAGCGCGACACTGCCACTCGACCCGTCCGAACTCGCCACGCTCACCAGCCACTCATCTCACGCGCACCTGGCAGGCGCAACGCGCGCCCCAAGCGAGCTTCGCACCAGGGACCCCGAAACGCCCAGGGCGCCGGCATCGTGCCCTTCCTCATCCGGGCCTTCGCCTCACAACGCGATCGTCCCGGCCGCCACCATCCCGGGCTGGCTTCAAGGCTTCGCACACAATCAGCGGCTGAGCGTCACCGTCGCCGCCGTCCGCCCCTGCTCGAACATGGCCCCGCACCCCACGGGGTGTGGCGATCACTCGCGCGGTCGGCCGGAATCCTGCTCGTGTTCATCACGATCCCGCTCCATCTATACCGCAACATCACCCGGACACGACGCGAGAGTGCAGCGCAATGCTCCGATCAGCGGCGGCCTCCTGTTCGGCGACGTGCTCGGGACCACCAGCTTTCCGGCGCTCGACGCGACCGCTCCGGAGGTCAGGGCCTACTTCCTTGAGAACGGCTCCCAAGTGCGGGCCCTGAGCCTCTTCCATGTGTTGTCGGCGATCGCATTGGTCGCCGTCGCGGCCTACATCTACGCCTATCTGCGCCGCGAAAGCATCGCGCCGTCCGCACTGGCAGCGTTCGCGCTGGCCGGGGCGCCATCGCTGCGGCCTTCCTGCTGCTCTCAGCGCTCTGCTACCGCACGCTGGCCGAACCAACGGTCGCCCGCGATGCGCCGCTCGCGCACGCGCTCCTCGTGCTCTCCTCCCTCGCGGGCGGGCCCGCGATCGCGGTGCCCCTGGTCCCCATGGTCGGCGTCGTTGCCGCCGCAGCACTGCGCGAGCAGATCCTCGCGCGGTGGACCGGCTGGCTCGGCGTCGTCACCGCCGTATGCAGCGCAGCTTGCGCCAGCACCCTCCTCGGCCCAACGAACAACCACTCAGCCACATACGGCATCCTCCTGTTAGCCGCTGTCGCGGCAATCCATGTGCGGGTGCCCTCCCGACCGACGGCAGGCACGTTCTTCGCGCTCCGGCTCACACCTCTCTGCTCTGCTCGCACGCGCGCAGCTCGTGGGCTTAGACGCCGGCTCTGCTCCGCGCGCAACTCGGGCACGTCCCATCGCGCCGCGGCCCGCCTCGTCGCGGTCCGGTCCGCTCGCTCCGATCGCGTAGGTGCTAGCCAGAAGCCGCACAGACTCCTAGCACCACAGCCTGGCGCGACCCCGGCGACGGCGCCTCGCCCACCGCCCGAAGCAGCCACCGGATCGGGCGCAAGACTCCGCAACCGCGCTGCCGGAACCGGACAGGTCCGACGACGAGATCGGGTCGAACCCCGTCGCTGCTCTCATCGATTAGCGGTCGCGCGGGCGCAGACCCCCAGACCATCCCGCCGTCGCGCCTCTGCGCTCGTCTTCGTCGGTGCCGGCGCGATGGCGGATTCGATCGTCCAGCATCGAACCCAGCGGCTTCGCCCGAGCATGGTGTGGGCTGCTCTGAGCGCCGCACGGAGCTTGGTGTGGGTGGCGTGAGTTATCTGAGCGGTGCCAGCCGCGCGCTCTCGCCTCAGCGCCGTCTCTTGTCGGGTGGTCGCTCCCACGCCTGTCCGAGAGATGCGCGTCCGCCGGCCTCGAGACCCACACTGGAGGCGTCTGCGTTTCGGGCCCTTGTCATGATGGCGTGCGTTTCCTGGTTGCTCAACGCGGGGACGGGGAGCTCGGAGATCGCGCCCTGGTCGGTGCGGATGCCGTCGAGGAACATGGTGAGGTAGCGGCGGTAGAGGTCGGGCTGGACGCGGCGGACGTTGCTGTCCATGAGCGCGGCGAGTGCGACTTGGATGAGGATCAGGTCGCTGCTCTCGAAATCGGGGCGGAGGATGCCCTGACTCTTGGCGCGGCTGATCAGGGCGTCGATCAGCGGCGCGATCCGGTCGGGCGATTCGTCGGCGCGTGCGGGGCCAAGGTGCGGGTTGGTGAGCATGTCCTTGAGGCCGCGGTTCTCGTACTGCATCCGCAGCGAGTGCTCCAGGAAAGTGGTGAGGCCTTGCCAGGCGTCAGGGATTTGGAGCGCGTTCTTGGCATGGGCGACGACTTCATCGATGCGTTCTCGGAAGAACTCATCGATCAGCTCGCCCTTGTTCGCGAAGTTGCGGTATGCGGTTCCGACGCCGACGCCGGCGTGCGCGGCGACGTCGTGCAAGGTGGCGCCCAACCCCTGCTGCGCGAACACCTCGGCCGCGGCGGCCAGCAGCCGCTGGCGGTTGAGCTCCGCGTCCTTGCGCAAGGAGCGGTCCCCCCGGCACTCATGGTCGGTCGCGTTCGGGCTCCGCGGGGCTTCGTCGTCTTTCATGCAGTCAGGGTAGCAGCTAACTGGACATTGAATGTCCGCTTCTGTATGCTGATCCGGACATCAGCTGTCCGCATATCGGAGGTATCTCCTATGCGCTTCTCATTCGGAAGGGAACGTTTCATGAAGACTCAGATCGTTGTCGTGATCGGAGCCGGCGGGATCGGACTCGCGATTGCCCGCCGGCAGGGCACCGGCCGCGCCATCGTGCTCGCCGATCTCAACCAGGAACTGCTCGCCAGGTCGGCCGCCGCACTCCAAGACTCAGGTCATGTCGTCGCGACCCAGCCCGTCGACATCTCATCGCGCGCGAGCGTCCAGCAGCTGGCTGATCGCGCCGACGCGATGGGCGACATCATGAACGTGATCGTCGCCGCCGGCGTCTCCCCTGTCCAGGCGTCCAAGGGCACGGTCATTGCGGTCGACCTCGTCGGCACCGCGATCGTGCTTGAGGAGTTCGCGCGCGTGATCGCGCCCGGCGGGGCGGGTGTAGTGATCGCGAGCATGGCGGGCCACATGCTGCCCGCGCTCACAGCGGAACAGGACTACGCTCTCGCCTTCACACCGACCGACGCGCTCGCCGGGCTCGAGATGCTCAGCGACCAAGCCGTGCCGAACTCCGGGGCGGCGTATGCCCTGGCCAAGCGCGCCAACGTCCTGCGAGTCCAAGCCGCCGCCGTGGCTTGGGGCGACCGCGCCGCCCGCCTGAACACGATCAGCCCCGGCATCGTTATCACCCCGCTCGCAAGAGACGAGATGTCAGGTCCCGGCGCCGAGGGCTACCGCAGGATGATCGAAAACTCCGCCGCCCGCAGGCCCGCGACGACCGATGAGATCGCCACCGTCGCCGCATTGCTGCTCGGCGCCGACGGCGCGTTCATCACCGGCAGCGACCTGCTGATCGACGGGGGTGTAATCGCGGCACTCCGCGCTGGTCGATGGACGCTCTCGCTCTGAGCTCGACCGAAGCCAGCAGACCCGATGAAGAACACGAACGCAGGAGAACACATGAAGCACATCAAACTTGGAACCCTCGAAGTGTCGCGGATCGGGCTCGGCGCTATGGGAATGTCTGCGGCTTACACCGGAGCAGGCATGGACGACGCCGAATCCGTCCGCACGATCCACCGGGCGCTTGACCTCGGCGTGAACCTCATCGACACCGCCGAGGTCTACGGGCCCTACACCAACGAGGAACTGGTCGGCCGGGCGATCAAGAACCGGCGCGACGAGGTGGTGCTGGCAACGAAGTTCGGATTCATGTCGCATACCGGCCGCGGCGGGCCAGACAGCAGCCCGGAAAACGTCCGGACCGCGATCGAAGGCTCATTGACACGACTCGGCACCGACCACATCGACCTCTACTACCAGCACCGCGTCGACCGCGATACGCCGATCGAGGACACCGTCGGCACCCTTGCCGAACTCGTGGCCGAGGGCAAGGTTCGCCATATCGGCCTATCCGAGGCCTGGGTGGACACGATCCGCCGCGCCCACGCCATCCACCCGGTCACCGCGTTGCAATCGGAATACTCGCTGTGGACCCGCGACCCCGAGCCAGAGGTGCTGCCGCTGCTTCGTGAGTTAGGAATCGGGTTCGTGCCCTACTCGCCACTGGGCCACGGCTTTCTCACCGGGAAGATCCGCTCAATGGAAGACCTCGCCGACAACGACTGGCGCAAGACCAACCCGCGCTTCACCAGCGAGAACTTCCAGCGCAATCTACGCATCGTCGACGAGGTCGAGGCGATAGCCGCCGAACTCCAAGCGACACCCGCGCAGGTCGCCCTCGCCTGGCTGCTGGCCCAAGGCGACAACATCGCTCCAATCCCCGGCACTAAGCACGTCTCCCGACTCGAAGAGAACATTGCGGCTGACGCCATCCAGCTCAGTCCCGAACAGCTCGACAGGCTCAACAAGCTCCCCCCAGCCGCGGGCGAGCATCACAACGAGCAGCAGATGCAGATGCTCGAGCGCTGAAGGATACGGCCGATGACGACATGAACCAACGAGGGGCTCGAACGCATCGCCGGCGTCGGAGAGCCCCAGCCAGCATCACTGCGAGGCGATGAAACCCGTACCACATCCAAGGGGTCAAATCTCAACCTGCGACGGGAGTCAGCCTCTCACCAGCGTCGACAAAACGGGATCGCTTTGACCGTCGGAGCTGCGGGTGGGATCGCGATCGCATCGGCGACCAAATGCGGGCCCGGCCCGGGCACCTGCTTGCTCGTCGGCGGCCCCGCCCTCCATCGGCTGGCGTTACCCTCGACGGGTGATCCTGCGGGCGCTGATACGGGCCGCGTGACCGGCGCGCCGCTTCCTCCGTTCACCGCGACGACTTCGGGGCCGCTCACGGCCGCGAGGTGCGGTTCACCTGGCGCCCTGGCTGCCCCGTGGCGCCCGGCAACTTGCGTGAGATCAGGCTGTCGTTCGTAGGGTTCGACGGGCTCTCGCACACCGGCACGATCATCGTCAACACCGCCGTGACCACGGGCGTGATCAGAGTCTTTCGCACGCTGTATGACGCTCGCTTCCCGATCCGGCGCATGGAGCATGTCGGCGCTTTTATGGCAGTGACGCGAAGTTGATGGTGGCCGACAACACCTCGGGCTTCAACTGCCGCTACGCGGTAGCGAACGGCTCCCCGACCTGGTCGATGCACGCGTACGGCGAGGCAATCGACGTCAACACGGTCGAGACCCGTACTTCGAGCCGGGGCATTCGGTGCAGCCGCCCGCGGGTGCGGCGTTCGCTGACCGAGCCGACCACCGGCCCCGGGGTGGCCTACCCGGGAGGCGCGCTTGTCGATGCATTCGCCGCGATTGGCTGGGGGTGGGGTGGGTACTGGACCGCCGCCGACTACCAGCACTTCTCAACCAACGGCCATTAGCCCACGCGGCCCGACGACCTAAACCTGACCATCAACAAGCCGTCACGCGGCGATGCGCCGTTTGGTGGTCGAACTTTGCAACGTCCGTTTCTCGCTAGCCAGCGAGCGAGCAGACGGGTACTGAATCCAGCGGTCGAAGCGACCGATTCGGCAGCTAGGTCACTGGAAGCACGCTAAACAGTCGTATCCGATGATCGGATCGCTGCCTGGCTCGCTGCTGTACTTCCCTTTCCGGGCGATCGTAGAGACGCCTGGCCGGGCGGGATTGGACTACCGCGACGTCGCGCTTGAGACCGACGACGGCGAGCGGCTGCACGGCTGGTGGATCGGCGGACGGAACGAGCCGCTCGGCCAGCTCTTGCTTTGCCATGGCAACGCGGGCAACGTCGGCGACCGTGTCCTTCACGCCGTTCTGCCGACGGCCGGGGGATTTGACGTCCTGCTGTTCGACTATCGCGGGTACGGCCGCAGCAGCGGCAGACCCAGCGAGGAGGGCACCTACCGCGACGCGCGCGCGGCGCTGCGCTGCATGCTCCAGCAGCCCGGCGTGGATCCGGCGCGCGTGTTCTATCTCGGCGAATCGCTCGGTGGCTCGATCGCGCTGGACCTCGCGCTCGAGCACCCGCCCGCGGGCCTCGTGCTGCTGTCGGCCGTCACCAGCGTCCGCGAACTCGCCCGCCTTCACTATCCGTTCATCCCCAAACCCCTGGTCCCCGACGCCTACCCGACCGTGCGCCGCATCCCCGAGCTGCGGGCGCCGCTGTTGGTGCTCCACGGCGACCATGACGACATCGTGCCGCTCTCGCAGGGCAGAGCCCTGTTTGAAGCCGCGCCCGAACCGAAGCATATGCACGTCTTTGCCGGCCTGGGGCACAACGACCAGCGAGCGTCGCGTCTCCGTTTGGCGAGGATCGGTATTTTGAGCGCTCGCTCGGCAGGTCTTGCATTGGTTGTGCTTCGGTATTTCTCTGTGGCCTTGGCGTCTCGACGCCGGCGACGACGCGGCTCCCGGGCGGGCTCTTCTTTTTTCGATGCGAGTCGGGCACCAGCGCCAGGCTGGGATCGCTGTTCGCACGCGCGTCAGGTCGCCCGCGAATTAGGGCGCTTGGTCCACCTTCCGGCGAGACCTTTCGTCCACGGATCGCGGGAGCTCGTGACCTTGGTGGCGTGGCTGATCCCGAGCTTGATGGCGCTATCGATAAACGCCGGATGGAAGAACAGGTAGCTGAGGAGGTCGCCGACGCCCCGCTGGTCGGGCCCGATGAGGCGGTGAAGCAAAGCGAAGTCGGGCTCCTGTAACGCGTCGGGGCCGCTGAAGTGCTCGCGGTAGACGTCTTCGGCGCAATCACCAAGCTGGTGGCGGGTTTCGGGACCGACGAAGATGTAGGAGATCTCGCGGCCGTGGGGCTTGCGGCGGCTGGCGCGTTGGCCGCTTGCGTGTACCGCCTCGTTCATGCTCCCGAGCGTGAGCATGTCCTCGACCATTCGGTCGGCGAGCACGCTCTCGAGCAGGGTGACCACGCCATCGACCACATTGCGCGTTCTTGGCGCGGATGCATCAGCCTCCGGGTATGTCGCTGGATGAGTCGCTACGACGACGAGGTCGGTTGCGCCGAGCGCGATCGCCGGCTTCAAGGGAACGTTCAAGCGCACGCTACCGTCGGTGTACCAGTGTTCGCCCAGCTTGACCGGTGGAAACAGCGCGGGGATTGCGCTCGAGGCGAGCACATGCTCTGGCGCAATCTTCGCGCGCTCGTAGTGGATTGCCCGTCCAGGATCCCTCGGCGGCAGCTTGTTGCCGTCGGGCGTGTCCACGAACACGGTTGTACGGTCAATGTCGTCGGTGGCGACGACCGCGAGCTTCTCGACCACGCGCTTGCGGCCGTGGATGTTCTCGCGCAATGTCGGGATGAAAGGGTTGAGAAGTTCATCGGCGGTGGCGCGCATCGGGCTCGTGTCGAGCAGGCTCGTGACGTGCCCGCGACCGAGCACCTGACGCGCGTATGCCGGTACGGTCTTCAACGGCACGCTCGCGACTGGTGATCGAAACACCCTGTGAACGGTCAGGGACCGCCACGCGGCGAGCACCGCCTCCGCGCCTTCCGCCGGACGACGGTCCGCCACGGCTGCGAACAACATCGCGTTGATCGCCCCGGCGCTGGTGCCAACGAAGATCGACGGGCTCCTGTCGTGCTCACACAACCACGGGATCAGCACAGAGAGCGCTCCCGCCTCATACGCGCCGCGCGCACCGGCGCCCGCGACTACCACCGCGACCCGGTGCCGTCCTCCTCGTCCCGCGGCACGCTCACCGCGCGATCGGTCCGATGAGAAGCCTTGTCGTGAGATGGCATCTATGGTCCCATTTTGAATCGATTGACGCCAGCCACCCGCGACCGTAGGCCGCCCATGGGCTAGCTGCGAATGCTGAAGCCAAACCGCCACAAGGAATAGGAAGTATCGTCCGGAAGAGGCGAGTCATCGCCATGTCGATGACGACTGCAGGCTTCAGCAGGTGCATCACCGACCGATTCGGGCTGCTGAAGGTCGGAGGGTCTAGCGCGGGCGGGAAATGGCCTCTCGACGGTGTGGGTCGTCGTCGAGAACTCGCGCAACCTCCGCCACCTCGAATTTGTCGCCAACACGATCAGGCGCCCCATCGATCTGGTCCGAGTCGCGCCCCTCCCGAGCTGCCCAGACACGGCGCGGGGCATCGCCCAGTGGCCGACGATGGGGCGGTCCGACGCCAGCGCAGCGGCTATCGCCCACGAGGCGGGCATCGCCCACTCGTTGGCCGCGAGATTTGTGCGCGTCATACAACCCGACGCAGGCGCCCGAGCTCAGCGACTCACCGAAGGGCGCCTTGCCCCCCGACGAGCGGACCGGTGACGTCCTGCTCGCGGCGGCCGGCGTGTGCCCAGGCACGAGCGGGGCCTCGATCGCCACGACGCTGGTCGGCCGTGCTGCTTTGCCACGTTCGCGATAGCGGCCTCGTGATTGCTCATGACCGCGTCATCGGGCGCCTTGCAAGCGCCGGCCGGTGACTCGGTCGCTCGACCGCAGCCACGAGCGGCCACCCGGACCGGAGGCCCGGAGTGCTGGTTCCCATGCGCAGCGACAGGTGGAGCCGGTCGCTAAGACTGCTCCTTCGGGCTAAAAGGGGCGGCGAGCGACTGAGCCGTGTGGTGAGCTTTGGGCTGGGGCCGGCCGCGCAGAGCCGGCCCCAGCGCTCAAGCGTCCAGCACCTCGCGCAACACCGCTTCCCGTACCGGGCCATCTCGGAGTCCATGCGCCGACGCGACGACCGACACCGCGGGCGGAAACTACGCGACGGCGCCGCGCCAGCGCGCCGGCAACTCGGCGAGGCGCGCCTCGAGGCGCGGCCGTTAGTTCTCCTCCTCTTGCTCTTCCTCGGCTTCGAGCGCCTCCTCTAGCGCGACGATCGCAACGCCCACCGCCTTCGTGATTTTCAGAGCGGCGGCGAGCGTACGAGGCGTGCCGATAACCGGCGCCACGCCGATGAGGATGTCCTGGATCTCCTCAACGGTGAGGCCCGCGTCGATCGCCGGACCGACGTGGGCGAGATAGGAGGCAGCTGGCGCATCGATCGCCGCTAACGCGGCGATGCGCACGGCAACAAGCGTGTTGGGATCCAGCCCGCACCGCGCGACCGACTCCGCGGTCATGGCGGCGAGTGTGTCAAGGACGGGCGTCTCGGACGATGGGTCGGCCATTGGGGTCCTTCCATTGCGGGAGGTCGGTCGGACTCACAATGGCGCTAGGGACCCGGTGTCGCATCACCCGAACGAGGTGACATTACGACCCGGAAACAACTCGTTCCGAGGGATCGACTATCGGGCACGCGGCTGGGCCCTCGACTGCAGACCGACCCCAGCCTGATCGACCAGCAGGGCCTACGAGCGGCCTGACGAGTCGATCGCCTAAGCCAGGGACGGTGTGACCTAGGACTACTCGAAGATCCGCCAGTTCGAGACTATCCCGACATGCCCAACAGTGATTTGGACACTGTCGCAATGATCGAGATGCGGCATGCGCAGCTTCGTGGCGCCCGACCACATCCCCCGACGGGTCGTTCACCAGCGCCGGCTCGATCGAGCTGGGCCTGCACCGCGAGATCGTCGCGCGCCTCGAGGCGCGCCTCGCCGAGCTGCCCGCACGCCGTCGGGGCAGCGTTGGGAAACTCGGGGTTTCTAAGTCAACCCTCCGCAACCTCTCCGACCGGCGCTCGGTCCCACATTCTCCACGGTCATTCCGTCGACCTGACGCGCACCCGTCCTGATGAGGAGCCGAGCAGCCAAAGTCGCGCGATGCTGCCATTAGTAGTAGTAGTTTCGCCGAAACTATGGGCCAAGCCCGGGGGTTTCTGCAGGGCAAAGGAGCGCGTCCCGAGGGCTGTAAGACCACATCCGCAAGCAAATGCTTGCGGTCTCCTAACAAAGGATTCCGTCAGCATGCTGTCGGAGTCATCTTGCGGCGCAACGTGGCGCTCTCTCCACAACTCAATCTGAAGGGTGCATGCACATGAAGCGACTCGCAACGCTCGCGGCCGTCTTGCTGGCCTTATCCGTGGCCTCGGTTGCACTTGCGGCAGGCGGCTTGGGCAAGTTCGAGACTAAGATCACCGGCACGGGCGCCAAGACGGAACACGGCATGCTCGACGGGACCTGGACCGTCGACTTCTCCAATCCGACCTCTGGCAAGCTCAATCTGACCTGGAACGGGCAGAAGTCAGGCGGCGGCACGTACGCTATCTCGGGCTCCACGATCACCCTCACGCCCAAGAAGAACGGCGCCTGCAAAACGACGGGCAAGTACACGTTCAAGCTGACCGGCAAGTCGCTGACCTTCACGAAGATCAGCGACACCTGCACGGTTCGCAGAGACGTTCTCACGGCCCACCCCTGGACCAAGGTCGGGTGAACCCCCTGGCGCGGCGAGGGTTCGGGACCTCGCCGCGCCCTACTCTTACCGCCGGTCGAGCGTCGCCCAGCACGTCGTCTCTCCGAAACTGGCGAGCACGCCGGTCTCGTGTTGATTGCCGCGCGGCTCGCGCAACCTGCGCGGAACGCCCCCGGTAAGCAACGAAGCTCGACGCAGCGGATCAGCGCCGCTTCCTCCCGGAGAGCAAACGACGGTCGTGAAAGACGCCCAGCCGATCTGCTTCGCTTCACCACGCGTTGCGGCTGCGTCGGCCAGCGTCTCCATCACAGCCGCCCCTGAGCAATACGAGGCGCCTTTGAGCGGCCCGTCACCGCTTCCGCTTTGGGCTAAAGGGGCAACGCCACCACGTCGCGGGTCAAGACTGCCGCAACCCGTGGCGTTGCGAGCGCCCTGACGCTGGTTGGCGGCTCTTCCGCCACGGACACGACCGGTGGTCTCGCGTGTCGACCCCTTCCTCGAGGAGCAGAACAGCGCCCACGAGGCGACGCAGATCGACGACTTCTCCTTCCCCAGCGCTAGCGGGACAGCGATGGTCGCCGGCTCGACCGACCGGCCACCCGCGCGCTGCATATGCAGCTGCGGTCGCGCACGGACGCCGAGCTCGCTGTCGTTAAGGACGAACTGCAAGTGCCCTGCGTGGGGGTCCGCTGGCTCCTCCGTTTCGGCGTTGCGGAAGCGACGGATGGCGACGTCCGACTCCGCGACGGTCGGCAGAGTTGTGCGTGTCGTAGGACCGGAGGGTGTCGACGGAATTGCGGGAAGTCGCTGCTGGGGCTTCCTTACGAATGCTGACCCAGGAACCTGATGTCGATCCGGCGAGGGTCCCAGCGGCGACTGAGACGCCCATCCGCCGTCATCGCCGGCGCGACCGTAACCGACTCGACGGTGTCGGTGATCAGCCGTCGCCACGCCGCCAGGCGCTTCGCCGGGTCGCGCAGCCTGTCGATCTCGTCAGGACCGATGGCATCGCTCTCGCCCCCG
>DASPPG010000215.1:0-16712 GCA_035625625.1 Solirubrobacteraceae bacterium | reverse complement strand
GCGCGTCTGGGTGTGTTGCGTTGCGGGACGTGCGGGTCGCGGATGGTGATCAATAGCTACACCGGCAGCTACCGGTGCGGCGATACGAGCGCTGACCGGTGCCGGCGACGAGCGGCGGTCAAGGCCGACCGCGTCGAGGAGATGGTGCGGGACGCGGTCCGGGCGTACTCGGCCACGGCCGACGCGGGCGGACGCGCGTCGCGCAGGCGGCACATCCGCGAGGCGGACGACGCGATCGAACGCGCCGACGCGGATCTCGATGACACGATCCGGCGGCTCGGCGAGCTTGGGTTGTTGGCCCGGCCCGCGAGCCAGGAGACCTTGGAGAAGCTGACCACGGCGCTCGATGACGCGCACACCGCGCGGGCTCGACTTGGCAATCTGGGCGAGAGCGATGTCATCGGTCCCGGCGACATCGACAGGCTGCGCGACCCGGCGAAGCGCCTGGCGGCTTGGCGACGGCTGATCACCGACACCGTCGAGTCGGTTACGGTCGCGCCGGCGATGACCGCGGAGGGGCGCCCCAGTCGCCGCTGGGACCCTCGCCGGATCGACATCAGGTTCCTGGGCCAGCATCCATAAGGAAGCCCCCCAGCAGGACTTCTCGCGCTCCGGTGAACACCCTCCGGTCGTACGACTCGCACAACTGTGCCGACCGCCACGGAGTCGGACGTCGCCGTCCCGCACGCTTTCTGCAACCGCGAGAAGCACCAGAGGGAAGATCGACGCCGCACCCGTGTTCCGAGATTCGGCCGCTCGGAAAACCAGGTCGGCCCGAGCTTGGCGCCCGCGTTGTTGACGGAGCAGGCGCGCGGGTGTTAGCAGGCCGACGCCGTCGCGGCTAGCACCAACTGCCGCCGGGGTTACGGTTGGTCGCCGGCGCAGCGGCCGGCTCCGCGGCGAGACGCCCATCGAAGCATCGCCGCACCGGCGATCGCGGCGTGATCGGATTCCGCGCAAAGCACCTGCCGAGTCGCGGCGCGCGTGACCCGTGGGCAATAGGAGCAGAGCGCGATTCGGCGGTCGGTGCCGTTCGTCGGCACCTTGGGGACCAGCGTTGACGCCAGCGCCGGACTGCTGCCTCGAGCAGGGCGCTTGCTGGAGGTTGCAAGCACCCGATGCGCGTTTGTGGCGAGAACGAGGGACGTCACCCGGCTGCGGCAAGACACCTGCAATGCTGCGAGGACGGTGCCGGCGATGACGTCCGCGGCGCTGTACGTGGGGCCCCCCTAACTGCAGGTCGCGAGCGCTTGTGCGTAGAAGCCGACGTAGTTGCTCCACTGCGCGGTTCCAGTAGGCGCTGTCGTGGCCGTCGGGCCACACGTGCATGTGGATGTGCAGGGCGCTGGCCAGCTGCTGGTCGATAGCCCGGAAGTGAGGATCCTGCGCGCCGACGTCGAGCCATAGCTGCGCGTGGCCGTACAGCTTCGGGTTCGCCGTGGCGGTGGTGATCAAGTTGTTTATTGCGAGCGAAGTCGCGAGCGTCGTCCAAGGCGCCCCCTCGGCGTTGCGATACGCCGTCCAGATGGCGGGCGCGGCCCCGCCGACTCCTCAGAACCGCCCCGGTCGGAGGCGGGCCACCGAGTAGGCGCCAAAGCCGCACATTGAGAGACCGCCGATTGCGACCCGGCGCGGATCGGCGTTGAGAACCGTCAGCGCTTTGGGGATCACCTCGTCGAGCACATAGGAGCCCCATGCGCCGCTGGCGCGGCTGTGGCAGTAGGACAGGTCGCCGCCTAGGGGAATGCGATGTCCGGAGCGAGCGGGCCGAGCGCGCGCAGCGCCGTGAGCAGCTGCTCTGAGAGCACGGAATTGTTGTTGGCGTAATGGCCGTGCAGGAACACCAGCAGCGGGCGGTGAGCCCCGCCACCCGCGGGTGTCACGAGCCTCAGTCCTATCCTTCGTGTGCACCGGCGCCGGCGAGCCGCGGCGCGCAAGCCCCACGGCAGCGACCGCACGGGCGATCAACAGCGCGCCAAGCAAGACGCCGCGGCGATCCACCCGCGACCTGCCGTCTGCATTCCGGGCATTTGAGGTCATTGCGCATCCGATCGCACGTGTATCGGAGTGCCTCGCCTGGCGTGAATCGTATGGCCGCGGCGCTGCGGGATCTGCATCAGGAGCGGGGTCACAGGATGCGGCCGACGGGGGTGCGGCTGACGAGCAACCAGGCCAGCGCGAATGAGCCTGTCATTGCTGCACAGGCCACGCTGAGCGCTTTGAACTCTGCTGGCACTGCAAGCTGGCGCAGCGCAACTTGCAGTCCGAAGATGATCGGGCCTTGGATGACGAAGGCAGCGAAGGCGCTGCGCGCGAGCGCGCGGCCCCGCGCGCCCGGCGGCCGGCTCAGGTGCCGCTGCGCGGCGCCGAGCAGCCACAGGCATGCGCCGACGGCGATCGGGCCCTCGAGTGCGGCGAGCACCGCCGGCGCCCAGTGCAAGCCCGGACCAGTCAGAGTCGTGTGATAGCCCGCGAGCGTGCTCGCGGCGAACGCGAGCCCGAGCGCCACAAGCGACAGCGGCACGGCCAAACCGCATTTGCGCCAGATCCGTTCCGGCACACGGTCAAGCCAGCCGCGCTGAACAGCGACGATGCCAAAGCCGAACATCCCGAGGTACTGCGGCCACTGCCAGAGCTGGACCATCCCCGGCCTGTCTGCTGTCCAACGGAAACACCGGGCGCACCAGAAGCGTGGCGAGCGAGATGCCGACCGCGAGCACGACGAGCGTTCGTCCCTGCAGCCGACGACTGCCGTCTGCGCCGTGACGGGAGCGGGTCGCAAACCGGGACGCATGGTGCGTGCGCCAATGTCGCCAGGCGGCGTAACCGAGGGAGTAGATCAGCAGGACCTCGACGAACCACATCGGCCCCGGTTCAAGGAACGGATGGCGATGCACGACCTCGGACCAGAACGTAACGGGTGTCCCTCCGACACGATCACGGGCGAACAGCAACGCCGGCCAGACTCCAAGAGTCCAGACGGCCAGAGGGACGCCCAGCCGCACGGTCCGGTCGCGCGCGAACCTGCCCGGCCCTTTGCGCGCCACCGAGCTCGGGGTAACCAGGCCCGAAATCAAGAAGAACAATCCCATCGCGAACAACCCGGCTGGCACCAGCGGGATCGCGAGTATCGCCTGGCTGACGCGCCCCAGGCTGACCTCCCGCACGGTCTGGTGGGGCCAAGACCCTAACCGGATTTGGTAGCCGAGGATGCTGTGTCCCGCGATGATCACCGCGACCAGCAGCACCTTGAGATTGTCGAGGTATGCGACGCGATCGCGGTTAACCGCGATCGCTGGCGCAGAGGTCCGTCTCTGCGCCAGCGCAGACGCGTCGTGCCCCCGGTGACTCGCAGCGACCCCCATCTCGCGACATCGACAGAGGTTCGTGCGCGCGTTGACCTATTGGCCGTCTTCAGGCGATGTGAGGGCATCGCGCACCCTGCTCTCACGCGTATCTGAGCGCTTCGCCTGGCTTGAACCGCACGGCCCGGTGCAGTGGCGCTTGTATGACCACCAGCGCGAGGATGATGGTGCCGATCAGCGCGATCGGGATGTTGAGCGCCGGGAACGTGAACAGCACGTGTTCGTTGATCACGTTCTGGACGAGCGCGGTGACGCCGTGTGCGAGGCCGAACCCGAGCGGGATTCCGATCAGCCAGCCGGCGAGCGCGATCGTGAGGCCTTCGGTGGTGAAGATCCGCCTGACGTCGCGGCCGTGGGCGCCGATGCAGCGCAGGATCCCGATCTCGCGGGTGCGTTCGAGTACGACCATCGTGATCGTGTTGATCAGGGCGACCATGCTGATCGCGACGATCAGCAGGCCGAGCACGGTCAGCACGGTGGTGAGGGCGCGGTAGTGGGCGCGGTCGTTGGCGGCGCCGATGTATTCGCGCTGCGTTGAGATCTGCACCCCGTGGGTGGCGACTGCGTGCTCGATGCGCGCGTTGGTCTGGTCGATCAGCTGGTGGTTGCCAGAGGTGGTCTGGATCCAGTACGTGTTGACCGCGCCGGGCGTGTGCAGCACCGATTGCATCGTCGTCAGCGGGGCATACAGGACGGTGCCGCTGTCCTGCTGGTCGGAGACGATTCCGACGACTGTGAACGGGACGTCTCCGGCTGCGGTGCGGACGGTCACCAGTTGCCCGAGGTGGGTGCCCGAGGCGCGGGCGATGCTCTGCTCGACGACCACTACGCGCGCCTGCCCGCTTTGATCAGCGGGGGTCAGGAGCCGGCCCGAGACCAGGTGGAAGCTGTACATCGGCTTGTCGGGCAGCGCCCACACCGTGCCGTCCTGGCCGCCGAGCTTGACGCTGTTGTACAGCGCCGGCTGGACGCGTGCGACGCCGGGGACCGAGCTGATCAGCGTCCCGGCGCTTGGCGCGAGCGCCTGGCCCGTCACCGAGTCAGCCTCGATGTTCATGCCGTAGGAGTTCCACGACTGATTGACGGTGTTGCTGACGCTGGTCGCGAACGACTGGAACGCGAGCAGCGTCGCGACCGCGAGCGAGACCTGCAGCACGGTGGTGAGGCTGCGCCGCCGGCGGCGGGTGACGCCGCGCAGTCCGATCTGCGCGGTGCGTGGCAGGAAGCCGGCGCGGCGCAGCAGCCGGTCAAGCCGTCCCTCCGGGCCCGTCGCGCTCCCGGTGGCCTGCAGCGTCTCGGCCAGCGGCAGCCTGGCGGCGCGGCGGACTGCCGGCATCGCCGCCAACGGCGGTCCGATCACACCGAGCGCGATGCATGCCACCACCACGGGCAGGTCGACGCTGAACGGGGCGCTGATCGCGAACAGCGAGGAGGCGAAGTAGGAGGTCAGCCCCCAGGCGAGCAGGATCCCCAGCACCGCGCCGGCGACCGCGCCGATCGCACCCAGCAGCGTCGCGGTCCGCAGGTACACGCGGCGGATCTGCTTGCGCCGGGCGCCGATCGCCTTCATCGTCGCGATCTCCGGGGTCTGCTCGCCGACCAGTGCGGTCATCGTGCTCGACAAGAGCACCAGCGCGCCGAGCAGGGCGAGCAGCGTGATCACAGACATAATCTGCGTGAGCTGCGCGAAGCCGCTCTTGCCGGGCCAATCGCCCGGGCTGCGGATCTCGGGCAGGTTGGTGAAGCCGGTGAACCCGGGGACCGTCCGCAGGTAGGAGCGGATCGTGTTCACCGTCTGGCGGGCGGCGGCCGTTGAGGAGTCGTGCAGGCGGAAGGCGAGCTGGGTGTAGCCGGGCGTGCCGCGCAAGGAGGCGACGGTCTGGGCGGTGGCGTACAGCACCGGGATCCCGTCGCTCGCGACCCTCTGCGCGCCGTTCAGGTTCCGCGCCTCGCCGCTGATCGGCAACGAGACGACCTGGCCATTGTCGGCGCGCACGCGCACCGACTGGCCGGCGCCGCCAACGTCATGACCGGAGGGGGCATTCTGTACGTCGACCAGCACCGCGCCCGGACCGGGCGCCGAGCCGTCCGTCACCGTGACGGCGTCCACCGTCTGGTGTGCGAACGAGGCCTTGCCGATGATGAACGTGCGCGGACCCTTATAGACATAGGTCCCGAACGTGCTGTTGGGGTCGAAGGCCGCGACGTTCGGCAGGCTCCCGAGAGCCCGAGCCTGTGCCGCGCTCAGCGGCAGCGGGTTGACACTCACGGTAACGTCGGCGAGCTTGTTGGCGGCGATCTCGCGGTTCATCGCCCTGTTCATCAGCGTGGGCAGCGCGAACAGCCCGATGCTCGCGACCGCGATCGCCAGCGCCGCGACCGTGAACACCGCGCGCGCTCGGCGCCGCGTCAGGTCGCTGATCGACTTGCGTGAAACAGCTGAGAGAGTCATGGTCAGCCTCCTGCGACGACGCCGTCTTGGATCGTCACCCGACGGTGCGCACGCTCGGCGAGCGACAGATCGTGGGTGACATACAACACCGTCTTGCCTTCGGAATTCAGTCTCGCCAACACGTCGAACATGTCGGCCGCGGTGTGCGTGTCGAGGTTGCCGGTCGGCTCATCCCCGACGATCAGCTTCGGGTCGCACGCCAGCGAGCGCGCGATGGCGACCCGCTGCTGCTCGCCGCCTGACATCTCGGTTGGGAGATGGTCGAGCTTGTCGCCCAACCCGACGAGCTCGAGATTGTGCGCGGCCAGCTCGAACCGCTCGCGCTTGGAACCGTGATGCGAGAAATCAAGCGGCAGCACCGCGTTCTCCAGCGCTGTCAGGGTCGGCAGCAGCTGGAAGAACTGGAACACGATCCCGACGTTCTCGCCGCGCCAGGACGCGAGCTGCTCCTCGGTCATCTGATCGATCCGCTCCCCATCCACCGACACCGTCCCGGCGGTCGGGCGATCGATGCCGGTGATCATGTTGATGATCGTCGACTTCCCGCTGCCCGACGGGCCGACGATCGCGACCATCTCTCCCGCCGCAATCGACAGGTTCACGCCGCGCAACGCCGGGTACTCGAGCTTCCCGCTGCAATACACCTTCTCCACACCGGCGAGCTCAATCAGCGTCGCCGTGGCCGTCGCCGCGGACGATTCGAATCGTTCTGTTACATACGTGGCCATTGCTGCCCTCGATTCCTATTGCGCGCGGTCAGGCGGTTCACCTCGCGCCCGATCTCGCTCTCGTTGATCGGCTTGTGCTGCGCGCTCCATCTAGTGGCGCGCGCCGCAACGTTTCTCGGCTGCTGCATGATTTCCTCTCCTTGAGAAGTCGTTGAGGCACACCGTCCGCGTTCCACCGAGTCGGGGGCGTGTCAGTGTGGCGACCGTGAGTGTTGCGGTTCGGATCGTTCGCCCGTCGGGTGCAGGTAGCCGTACTGTGTGCGGCGTGGCGTGGCGTGACGATTCAGGGCATGGCGAGAACGCTGCAAATCGTCGATGACAATCCAGGCTTACCATGTGCGGATCGCAAAACACGGCGCGTGCTTGCCTCCACGAGCGGAAGTCCGCGATGCGTGCGAACGGGATCGGTCGCCGGGTCGTTGTTGTGGGACGTCTTGGGGTCATGCGGCGATTGCCAGTCCTGGCTAGTCGGCCAGACGGTCCAGAGAGCTTGGGAGCGCACCGGCGGCTAGCAGCGCTTCGGTGACCTTTGAACCTCGTGTGGGGCGGAGGTAGCGGTGGTCTGGGCCGTGAAGGTCTGCATCTGTTCGCGGGTCGTTCGTTCGCTGGCGCGAGGCTTCAAGTCAATGTGCGAACCGCGCGACAAGCGCGCGAATCGAGTTGCTGGGTGCATCTAGGCGTGGCTGGCAAGGGCCGCGATCGGAGTGGCCCGTCACTGGCGAGTGGCGGCCTCGGGACGCGGCCAGGCTGCGACGTAGCTCGTCGATGCGGATGTTGACAGGCGAGCGGTGGAGATGTGGGCTGTACATGACGGTTGCTTCCAGATATCGGATGTGGGGAATCAAGGGTGGCTCTCGGGTTCGTTGGCTGGGTCAGCGCGCCGCCGCGATACTTGGCGTGGCTACGCTTCGAACACGGACGGCGTAGGCGTAGGGGTGGTTGAAAGCGTCGAGTGCGGCGCTGCCGTCGACTTCGAACTCGAGGGACTCGTCGGAGTGGGTGTCGAGAACCGAGATCGTGACCTGAGTCGAGGGCTTGCTCCAGAACAGCGTCACCTCGATCCCGTCGTTGGTGCGGTGCGCGAGTTCGCGGCGTTCGGTGAAGACTGTTGCGGTCATCTCGGTTCCTCCTTCGCTTCTTCTCGGAGACCTCTGAAGCACGGTTGGAGCGTCCCACTGGGTCGCTTGGTCGTCGATGGAGCAGGCAGGCGTCCTCCCGTTCGGATCACGCACCGGCAAGGTGCGGTTAGCCGCACTCCGAGGCGTCGAACTGGTACCTGCTGCCCTGGCGTGGGTGCGGCTCTCTTGGAGGGACCTGGTCTGACTGGTCACGTACGCTCGGGATGGTGTGATTGAGGTATCGGGCCTCGTGGATGTGGTGTTGTTCTTGAGCAAGGTGGTGGGGCCAGTAGAGGTCGAAGTCGCCGTTGGCTTTGAGTGCGCGTAGCTTCAGGATTGCTTCGGCGCCGGCGAGTCCCCAGCGGGCGCCGGTGATGTCCATGGGGTCCTTGATCAGGTGTCGGCAGGCGCCTTCGACGGTCCCGGTGGCGATCGGCCAGCCTTGGGTGAGCGCGGTCGGGTAGTCGAGGTAGGGGCTCTTGCTGGTCAGGTAGTTGGCGGCTTCGTCGGCGGGCTTGCGGTGGGTGCTGTCCAGGCGCGCGGCAGTGGCTTGGCGGCGGAGCGTGCCGGCGACCTTGCGGCGTGTCCTTGGAGCACGCGGCGCACGTGCTCGCGCTCGTCAACGAGGCCGTCCGCTGACGAAATCAAGCCATCGGGGGGTTCTCCGTAACGCGACGGTGCGGCCCTTCGCACGGTAACTGTGAAGCTAGCTCGGTTGCCGCTCGAATGAAGGTGCGACAGAGTACGGGCATGCCGTGCTGCCAGTTGAGACAGACCTAGCGCTAACAGCGGACCGAACGGCACCGTCACTAGGTTTGGAATCACCCAATGAGACATCCGCGGACTCAAGACGGTGAGCTCAAACAGCATCGGAGCTGATGCTCACTCTTACGCCGACAGCGGCATCTCGATAGCGACACACGTGGTAAGGCCCGGCAACACAGACCTTACCACCTGTCACGCCCGGCCTTTCGGCTCCTCAATCGGATCCACGAGCTCACAGGCACCACGGTACGGCTAGCTGCACCCGGCGGGTGAGCCACCCGAACCCCAACACGCCGGGTCGCCGCACTGACACGCCCGCGACCGGGTGGGACGCTGGCGGTGTGCTTCAAACGACTTTCAACGGAGGAAACGCCATGCAGCCGAGAAACATTGCGGCGCGCGCGGGCAGGTGGAGCACGCGGCATAGATCCGCCCCGAAGAGGAGGGCCGACTGATGGGTGTTGCAGGGGTGATTTCTGGACCGTCGGCGGTTATCGACGTGGGGCGTGTAGCTGCAGTGTCGGCCGAGGATGTGGGTCGTCGCTACGGCGAGGGTGAGACCGCCGTGGAGGCGTTGCGCGGCGTGTCGCTGTCGGTCGCGTGCGGCGAGCTGGTGGCGGTGATGGGGCCTTCGGGGTCTGGCAAGTCGACGCTGTTGCACATCCTTGCCGGGTTGGACAAGCCGACGTCGGGTGAGGCTTACATCGGCGGGCGTGCCCTGTCGGGCCTGCGCGACGAGCAGCTGACGCTGCTGCGCCGGCAGGAGGTTGGTTTCGTGTTTCAGTTCTTCAACCTGCTGCCGATGCTGAGCGCGGAACAGAACGTGGTGCTGCCGTTAAAGCTTGCGGGCGAGGCGCCTGACCGCGAATGGGTCGATGAGGTGATCGGCAGGGTCGGGCTGGGCAATCGGCGCGAGCATCGGCCGGCGGAGCTGTCGGGCGGGCAGCAGCAGCGGGTCGCGATCGGACGGGCGCTGATCACGCGCCCGTCGATCCTGTTCGCCGATGAGCCGACGGGAAATCTTGATTCGAAGGCTGGTCGCGAGATCCTTGGGCTGCTGCGGTCGTGTGTCGCGTCGTACGGGCAGACAATCCTGACGGTCACGCACGAGCCGCGGGTCTCAGCGGTTTCCGATCGCATTCTGCTGCTCGCGGACGGGCTGATCGTCCGTGAGCTTGGCCATGTTTCCAGTGGGGAGGTGAGGAGCGCGATCGACGCGCTCGAGGGATGACCGCGGTGATCATCGGGGGCTTTAGGATGCGCAAGCTGCGGGCTGTGCTGACGGCGCTCGCGATTGTGCTTGGGGTGGCGATGATCTCGGGCACGTACGTGTTGATGGACACGACCACGCACGCGTTCGACAGCGTGTTCGCGACCGCCTATTCGAAGGCCGATGCGATCGTCGTCGGCAAGAGCCCGATCTCCGGCCCCAGTGCGACCACACCGCCGGTGCCGGCGGCGCTGGTGGCCCGGATACGCGCGCTGCCGCAGGTGGAGGATGTGCAGGGATTCGTCGAGGACACCAGGGCGCAGCTGCGAAACGGGCACGGTGGTGCGATCAGCGGGATGGTGGTGGTTGTCGGTGGCCCCGGGGCGAACAGTGCGTTCTATGCCACTCAGGTCGTGGCCGGGCAGCGTCCGACCGGGCCGGGCGAGATCGCGGTCGATGAGCAGACGGCCAAGGACAACCATCTTCGCGTCGGCTCGACCGTCGGGCTGGTGACCATGCATCCGCTGCAATGGTTCCGCGTGGTCGGGATCGTGCGCTACAGCGGCGTCGGCTCGCTGGGGCCGATCCGGCTGGCGGGGCTTGACCTTCTGGTCGCGCAGCAGCTGTTCAACGAGCAGGGTTTCTACGACCAGATCTATGTCTCGTCTCGTCCCGGGGTCAGCCCGCAGCAGCTGGTGCGTGCGATCGCGCCGCTCCTGCCCGCGACCGCCCAGGTCAGGACACGTGCCGAGCAGGCCCAGGCGAGCGCCAACGACGTCAATCAGGCCCTCGCGATCGTGCGATATGTGCTGCTTACGTTCGGCGGGATCGCGCTGTTCGTCGGCTCGTTCGTGATCTTCAACACGCTGTCGGTCACCGTGGCTCAGCGGACCCGCGAGTTCGCGACGTTGCGTACGCTGGGCGCCTCGCGCAAGCAGGTCCTCGGCTCGG
Source organism: Solirubrobacteraceae bacterium (assembly GCA_035625625.1). GTDB lineage: Bacteria > Actinomycetota > Thermoleophilia > Solirubrobacterales > Solirubrobacteraceae > Palsa-465. Next base: position 6,123 of record DASPPG010000215.1, on the reverse strand, counting down.
TCGTCGTCGAAGGGCTGGCGATCGGGGTATTGGCGTCGCTGATCGGCCTGTTCGGGGGGCTGGGCCTGGCGAAGGGGCTTGAGTCGTTGTTCGCCGCGAGTGGCACGCAGCTCCCGAACGCCGGCACCGTGTTCGCAACCCGGACGGTGATCGTCAGCCTCGCGGCCGGGATCATCGTCACGCTGCTGGCGAGCGTCGTGCCGGCGGTGCGTGCGACGCGCGTGGCGCCGATCGCCGCGGTCCGTGAGGGCGCGATCCTCCCCCCGGGACGGCTCGCGCGCGCCGGCAAGCCACTGCTGGGCGCCGTCGGGATCGCCGGCGCAGGCCTGCTCGGCGTTGGCCTGTTCGCGAGCGGGCTGTCAACAGGCGCGCGGCTGCTGCTGCTGGCGGGCGGCGCGACGCTTCTGTTCGTGGGGCTGACGTTCGTCTCGCAGTGGCTGATCGAACCGCTCGCGGTTGTGATCGGACGGCCGTTTGTGAGAACCGCGGGCGCCACCGGCGAGCTCGCCCGTGAGAACACCAGCCGCAACCCCTCCCGCACCGCGATCACCGCCGGCGCGCTGACCGTCGGCGTGGCGGTGGTCGCGTTCATCGCCGTGCTCGGAGCCGAGCTTCGAACGACGATCAATGCCTCGATCAAGCAGCAGCTGAGCGCGGATTACGTCATCAGCACTGCCAATGGCACGCCGCTGCCGACCGCGGTCGGCGACACGCTGCGCTCGGCACCGGGAATGACGGTGACCGCGGTCCGCTACGGGCAGATCCTGACCTTCGGCAAGACCGAGCAGATCAACGGCATCGACCCCGCGACGGCCGCGCACTTCTACAACTTCAAATGGACCGCCGGCTCGGGAGCGAGGGATCTTGCGGCGCTCGGCCGATCCGGCGCGATCATCAGCAAGCAATTCGCCGATCACCACCACCTCGCGATCGGCGGTACGCTGCGGCTGGAGACCCAATCCGGGACGAGGCTCGTCTTGACCGTTCGCGGCGTCCAGCAGCTTCCGGTGGTCGGTGGGCTGCTCGGTCCTGTCGTGATCAGCACGACATTGTTCGACCGAAGCTTCGCCCAGCCCGGCGACCTCGGCGTGGTCGTCGACACTCCCGGTGGCGCTGGTCCAGCCGCGCAGCGGTCGCTCGCCACACTCCTCGCCGGGTTCCCGAACGCGAGGATCCAGACGGTCCCCGCGTTCATCAAGAGCCAGCAGGCAATGATCACGGCGGTGCTCAACCTCTTCAACGTGCTGCTCGCGCTCGCGATCATCGTCAGCCTGTTCGGGATCGTCAACACGCTCGTGCTCTCGATCGTCGAGCGGACCCGGGAGATCGGCGCGTTGCGCGCGATCGGGATGACCCGCCGCCAGCTCAAACGAATGATCAGAATCGAGAGCCAGATCACCGCGCTGATCGGCGCCGTGATCGGCATCATCGTCGGCGTCGCGCTCGCCGCGCTCACCACCGCCGCGCTCTCCACCTGGAGCCTGACCTTCACCGTTCCCGGATCGACGCTCGTCGGCATGATCGCGATCGCTTTCTTCGCCGGCAGACTCGCCAGCAGACTCCCCGCGCGCCGAGCCGCTCACCTCGACCCCCTGCAAGCACTGCAGTACGAATAGATGACTGCCGTGAACGGCGATTGCTATTCGTCGGGCCGGTTCGGTTCTGAGGAGACGGGCCGATGGTGATCGCTGGCGTGGTCAGCCTGATTGCTTTTGCGGTGGTCGTGGCGAGCCTGGCCTGGCTGCACGTACAGCCGACCGGCCTATCCGCGGCTCGGAATGCCGTCAGCGAGTACGGCATCACCCCTTTTCGCTCCGGATACCGCAATGCCTACGATCGCGTACGGTATCGCCGGCGTCGCGCTCGCAATCGGCATTGATCGTGCGATCAGCGGCCACGGAAGCGTGGGGGTGGTCGCGTTTCTCGTCCTGTTCGGCGCTGCGCGCGGGCGATCAGCGGGTTTCCGATGGACGCACCTCGCAAGCCGCGCACATCCACCGGCGTGATCCATTTCGTGTTGGCGTTCGTTCGCGTTCCTGAGTGTCGCCGCCGCCGCGAGCTGGCTCGGGGCGATCCTGCCCAACGTGACGCGGTGGCACTCTCTCGGACCGGCGTCGACAGTGCTCGGGTACGCGATGACAGCCTGCCTGCTCATCTTCGGCTGGTCGCGGCCGATTCCGGCCATGCGCGTGCGGTTCGGCGCGATCGAGTGTGGCTTCTACGTGTCCGCCATCACCTGGGTCGCGCTGTTCGCGCTCGCTTGTGCAGCGAACGTCCACTGATAGCTCTACCCGCAGTCCGTCGCGCTGGCGGTGCGCTGAAAGCAGGCCAGGCGTTTCGGTGCGACCGTGCAATGGTTCACGTATCGGCCTGGCGCAACTGGGTCAGGGCTGCCGCTCATGGACAGACCCGGTCACGAAGCCGCGCTGATCTCTCACGTGTTGGTATGAGGACGACTGCGGGTCTCGACGGGTACGCCACGACTCACCCGCTCATCGCCGACAGCAAGACGCACGACGATCGAGGGTGCGCACCTGCTCGGTGACGAAACCGGGCTGCCGCCAGCACAGGCCGAGCCGGGGTATCGTGACAACAACAAACGTCCGGCCGTCTCGAGGCCCGCCAATGCGAGTGCTGCTTGCGCGGGGGTCGCGGAAGCCCGCCGCGACCTCGTCGTCCGTCTCGAGAGGGACGAATGGCAGAAGCGTTCCCGGCGACCTTCGGCGCTCCCGTTCACGGACGGCCAAGCGCAAGCGCGCGTCCGTGTGCCAGCGGCATTGACGCCCGAACGTTCAGGCGCCGCCGAAGGCGTCGGCGCCGGCCGCCGCCCAGCTCCGGTACAGATCGATGACGGTGGACGGCGCGGGCCACTGTCCGGCCTGTAGTCGTTTGAGCGCTTCGCCGCCGCGCCGGCGTGCGTGCGTGCGGGACCAGTCGTAGGAGGACGGCGCAGCGCCGTAGCGCGCTCGCCATGCGCGCATCGCTTCGCGAACCCGTTCCCGTGTCCATTCCGGCGCGATCGCGCCGGGATGGCAGCGTTTGCAATACGCGTACGCGTCGCCCTTGCCGTTCCGTGGCGCGGTGGGCCCCCCGCAGCCGCGACACACTCCCCGGTAGCGCGCCTTGACCGCGCGTGCCTTGTCGCCGGTTGGGTCATACAGGTACGCCTTGACGGTGGCCTCGGCGCGTCCCAGCCGCCGGGAGATCTCGCGGATCGAGAGACCCTCCGCATCGCGGTAGTGGCGAGCAAGCGCCGCAGCCCTGCGCCGTTCATGCACACGATGACCTGCGGGCATCGCTGGCGACGATACCGGTCGCAGCCGACCGCCACCGAACGTGCTGGATAGCCACCGGTCGTCCTCGGAGACGATGCTCGTCCCCGCGGTTACACTCAACCGGGGGCACCGTCGCTTTCCGCGAATCCGGAAGCCGCGTCGCGTCTCGATTGACGATTTAGCACTTCCGGCTGTCGTCCGTGGCGGAAGAGCGCCCAACGGCCGTCAGGTCGCTCGGAACGCCAGGGGTTGCGGCAGTCCGGTCGCGACGCCGCAGGTTGCCCCTTTTAGCCCAAAGCAGCCGTCTGGGTCGGGTCCGCGGTGCGACCGGCCACTTCAGCCGTCTCGAATGCCTGACCAGCAGCCTCAGACTCCATCAGATCATCGACCGTTCGAACGCGCTGGCGGAAGCGTAGCCACGCCGCGCGGTATTCCGGACTGCCGGGGTTCCCGTGGTGGAGTGCGTAGTCCTCCGCGGCCTCGCCTAACGCTTGGTTTTCCAATGCCTGATCAAATGCGGTCCGCACCTCCGCCTCCGGCGGTCGGATCGGATCATCAAGCTCGTTTCTCGCCACCCTGCATGGTCGCTCCGCGAGGCGGACGCCCCATCAGCAGATAGATGCGCTGATGCAGCGCGGAACTACGGAGCGCCTGCCGCAATGATCGAGGACCAGCAGCCAGCGAAGGTCGCGGCGCGCAGAAGGTCCACGCGGCTCACCCGGAGTCTGCCGAGACGGCGGCGTCGCCGGGAGACTTCCGCCTTGCTCGCCGCGGGGCATCGCTGGGGCATGTCGCGCGCGTGCTGAGCACCGCGTAGGCCGATCGGCTGCTGGCGGCGGAGGCGGGCCGTCCCCTCGAGGGGGTCCCGCCTCGCTGTAATCCGCGGCCGAGCCGTCAGTCCCAGGTGCTGAGCTTCGCTACCGGCCGGTCGTGCGGTGCGTCGGCGCGCGTGCGTGGCCGGGGCGTCCTCTCCCGCCGCGGGCCCCGCCCCGCGCTGCACCATGGACTGGCGACGGCGTCCGACCGAGGAGAAGACGCAATGCCCGATCGTCGGGACCCTCCTCCCCTCGCTCAGTCAAGGCCGCGGGATGAACTGTGCGGAACGTCGGCCCTCGGCCGGGCTCCACCACGGCCACCACCACCTTCGAGTGGCTCGGCACGTCGAACACGATCCCGTCCAGACCCGGACCGCGCCCCGCGACCCGAACGAGCTCACCTGGGGCGATCGTCTCCACCGGGAAAAGGTACCGCGCCCGATGCCCCTCAGCGGACCACTGCCGCTGTCACCAACTTGGAACCACGCCAGCATTCAGCTTCGAGCAGCGTCGTCGACGCTGATGGATCTCGATCATTGGGGTAGCCACGGGGGTGGGTAGCGCCCGAACCCGGGCGAACGTGCGTGGAGCTCAGTCGCCTTTGTCGGGCGCGTGCGCAACGAAGACGGGGCACGGTGCGTGCTTCAAGACACCCTTGGATGTACTGCCCTCCAGCCTTGATCGAAGACCGCTCAGGCCGCGTGAGCCGACGATGATGGCCGACGCGCGGTGCTCACGAGCCGCGTCCAGGATCGTGGAGGACACGTCGCCAGCATCGGGCAGGGCGAGTGGCTCGGCATCGAGCCCGAGCGATCGGGCAAGGTCGGCCCCTTCACGGGAGACTTGCTCGGCGTAGTCGTGCCGGCTGCGGTCGAGGTCGAGCGCGGCTCCAGGGTCGACCGCCGGAGTCGCCGCGAAAGCGTCTGGCTGCATCGTCGGGGCCATCGCCGCGTATGCGAGACCCTCCTCCCACACCGAGACCACAAGAAACCGGCATGAGTGCATGAGCACGGCCGCCTTAGTGATCGCCTCGCGCGCTGCCGCTGAGCCGTCGTAAGCGATGATCACCGGTCCGACGGGAACGTTCATCCGCGATCAGCATAATCAGCCCGGTACCACGCCTCCTGCTCAGTGCGGGACAAGCAGCAGCGACTCGCGCTCATCCTGGACGCGGTGGGCGGGGTCGAGCACGAGACTGTTGCGTCTCGATCGAAGCGGCACTCTGAGTCGTCGGAGCCTCGTGCTCAGTCAGATGGCCAAGTGAAGACGCGATGGTGCATCGTGAAGATGTAGTCCCCGTTGGGCTCAGCGGCGACCGTGGCGGCCATGCGTTCAGCGAGGTCGTCGATCACGCCGTCGAGATAGAACGCGACGACGCTGAGCAGGTCGTCGCGAGAGCGAGCGACCGCGCGTGTTTCGACCGTGTGGGAGGAGAAGCCAATCCCGGCCGCGTCGAGCAGAGGCGTGAGTCGTTGGGCCTGGCCAAAATTGTTGAGAAAGCGCGCGTCGGTCTTCGCCGCTTCCCGGCAGATGTCCGCTTGCGTGCCGCTGTCATCCAGGACGATCGCGAGCCATCCGGCGCGCGGCTGGCTGTACGCGGCAAGCTCCGCGAACAACGCGATCGGATCCGCGATGTAGACGAGCACGTGCGAGAAAACAAGGGCATCGAAGGGATCGCTCTCGCTGGCAAGCTCGGCGGATCGATCGTCGCCTGCCTCGATGATCACGACGCGATCCTGCGGTCTGGCTGCGGCGCCAACCAGCTCGCCGGATCCGCCGCCGAAGTCGAGGACGCTGAGTCCAGCGTCATCGCGGCGACGTGCGTCGAGAAACGCGCGGATCTCCGCTGACAGGACCGGAATGTCATTGGTGAGGCTGCGGAACCGAGGAAAGAGCTCCGCCTTCGCTGGGCGCCACGTAAAGACGGGCCAAGCTGGTTGCGGACCGGACCGCTCCACAGGCGCAGACTACGGACACTGCTCGGCCTCTGCCAGGCGTGTTGCAGCCGAGGACGCCGCTTCCCCTCTGGGCTA
>DASPPG010000214.1:0-8402 GCA_035625625.1 Solirubrobacteraceae bacterium | reverse complement strand
CGATCTGCGCCACGATCGTCTGCAGCGCGTCGACCATGCCCTGCGCGATCGCGCGCCGGGCGAGCGTCTCAAGCTCGCCGGCACGCCCCGCCGGCGCCGAGCGCAGCCGCTCCAGCAGCTGCTTGGCGGTCTTGCGGTTGTTGTACTGGTGGGCCTTCAAGAACGCCGCCAGGCGCTTCTCACCCAGCCCGCAAGCGTCCTCAGGGCTCGGGTAGCGCGCCAGGAACGCGAGCGAGATCGCGCTGTCCAGATCAAAGAACAAGCCGATCGGTCCCGGCCAGAACCGTTCGAGCTCGGCCCGCAGCTGGCTGGCCAGCGCCACCCGGGCACCAACCAGATCCTCCCGCGCGCGCGTCAGCGCCCGGATCGCCTTGGTCTGATCGGAGTCGGGCTCAAGCATCCGGAAGCGGTGGCTGTCGCTGCGCGCCAGCTCGCACAGCACGAACCGGTCAAATCGATCGGACTTCCCACCCGACGCGCGAAACCGACCCCGCGCCGCCTTGACCCGATTGGGGTGCAGCGCCAACACCCGCACTCCCGCCTCCAACAGCCGGTCGACAGCAGCCCGTCCGGCCGCTCGATCGCTACCACCTCCACGTCAAAGCACTAAAGCGCCCCGCACAACGCGCTCACGCCGTCCTCATCGTGCGCGAACGTCGACGCCAACCTCGCCCTCCGGGTCCTGGATCAGCACATCGTGCTTCTCCGATCCCCAATCGATCCCCGCGCAATTGCCCATCGCTCCCTCCAGTCACGCCGACCATTCGACAGCGCCCCGACCCGGAGGTACCGTTGCGGTTGCTCATAGACAAGGCCCCCAAAGTGGGGCGACGTCCTGTCGCCGCTCGCGACACCTCACCGCCGTCGGGAGGGGCGGGTCTATGACGGGCCCTCGGCAAAGGGCAAGCGCTCAAACCCCCCCTCTCCGGCGGCGGTCGAGGCCCGCCTACTTTGACCTATGAGCGCCTTGGACGACAACGGACGCTGTGCTCGGGGCTTCTCCTCGGCGATTCCGGACGGGGTAGTAGTAGTGGCGGCGGGAGCGCTTCAGCGCTCCCGCCGAATGGGCGCTCGTCAGAGCTCGAGCCCGGCGTCGGCGTGCATCATCGGTGCTTTGCGGCCGTGTGTTGCGCCGATGATCTCCTCCGATGAGACCCCGTCGAGGTAGGTGCCTGTGGTCGAGAGGTACGCGTGCCCGAGGTGGCGCTGGATCAGCGGCAGTGGGATGCCCTCGTACGGGGGCTCGACGGCGTGCGCGTGGCGGAGTTGGTGGGGCGCGAACCGCCGGCGCACCCCAGCCTCGATGGCGAGCTGGCGCAGTTCTGCGCGGACCGCGGTGGCTGACCATGCGAGGCCGCGGGTCGGCCCGCCGATCACGCAGAACAGCGATCCAGGTGGCAGCGCTACGCGGTCCGCCATCCAGTCGGCCAATACCGACCAGCCCCAAGGGTCCATGCCCACCTCGCGACGTCGGTCACCCTTCCGATGTCGGATTAGAAGGCTTCCTCGCCGCTTGTTCAGGTCAGTGTCGGTGAGCGTGAGCGCTTCGTGGATCCGGACACCGGCGCGCCACAGCACGACGATCAGGCCTCGCATTCGTCGGCCGTGACGATCGTCTCCGGCTTGGCGCATGACTGCCACGATCTCGTCAACCGTGGGCGGATCCGCCGGATACCGGCGGCCCTTGTTCGGCGGGATCCGGCCGACATGACGACCGGGCATCGTCGCCGGCGACCGCGGGCGACCGGCCGCATCCAACAACTGCTGAGCAGGCATAGCTCCCTCCTGCGGACAGGTTGCTGCCTGCTCTAACCGAGGCGGGCTCGAACGCGGGCTTGGAGTTCGCCGGGCGCTGGCGAGCTCGACTGCTTCCGCCTAGCCGCCCGATTGCGGAAGCGACGCAATCAGCGCTGCTCATCGTCTCTATGAAGGCCGGTCGCTTGTCAAATCCTGTGTCAGATCTCTGACAACTCAAGTGTCAAATTGCCGGGTGAGGGCTGCCGTGTCAAGCGCCTGAGCAAGGTCACTGGAGTGAACAGTTAGGCTCATGGCGCTTGACACGACAGCGTGAAACCTGGAAGGAAGTTGAACTGTCACGGTCGCCGTGCGAGTCGGGCCGGTGGAGCGGTGCTCATCTCTCTGAGATGGCGCAGTTCCGTTAGGGGCTGTCAGGTAGCCAGACGAAACATGGCGCCTGCCGGAGCGAAGGGTTGGTTACGAGTGAGCATGTACCAGATCGCCTCGGTGAGCTTGCGGCCAAGATCGATCTGAGCGACCTTGGGGCCACGCTGTTTGCCGAGCCGACGCTTGGTGGCCCGGTAGCGCTCGCGGGAGAGCGGATGGAGGGAGGCGGCGATCGCGGCCTCCATCAGCCCCTGCGCAGATACCTGGGCCCGTGCTTGGACAGCGGGCTGCGGTGGTCCATCTGACCGGACTGTTTGACCCGCGGGCACAGGCCGGTGTAGCCGGTCAACTTGACCGGCGAGGAGAAACGGCTGATGTCGGCGATCTCGCACGCGACCGGGAACGAGGTGATCCAACCGAACCCGGGAGCGGTCATCAACAACGGGATATAGCGGTGGTCGGCGCCCGAGCGACGCAGCTCCTTCGCGATCTGGGTGATCCGGGCCTCGAGGTCGTCGATCAGCACCAGGCTGGCGTCGACGTGCGAGCGCCACGGCTCGGGCATCTCGAGCTCACCCAGCAGCCGGCGGCCGGCGCCGCCGAACAGGTCCGACATATGGCGCTGGTGGCCGAAGGTGACCAGCGTCGAGAGCACCCGGTTCTTCAGCGTCGAGCGGCGCTTGACCAGCTGCAGCCGCCAGCGGGAGATCTCCCGCTCCCGGCGCAACTCGAACGTCGCCAGCCAGATCGCCGGCACCAGATCCCGGAACGACAGCTCGGCCAGCACCCCGCGAATCAATCTGGTCCGCCTTGCACGCCAGCGGCGCGAGCCCCCTGACCTGCTGCGCGTCGGCGACCAGCACCTCCCAACCGTGGAAGACCAGCTCGTCGTACACGAACCGGGCACCGGCTCGCCGTAGACCGCCACCCGGCGTGCCAAGCCACGGAGGCCGTCACGATCCGGCGTCGCCGCGAAGCGATCGATCAGCTCCCCCCGATCGGAGATCACGCACACGTCTATCCGTCTGCGACTCAGATCCAGACCAACACGCAACACCAGCAACTCCTCCTTCCCCGTAGGACGACAGGGCAGGAATCGATCCAGCCCACCGCGTACCGTGACCGGTGGTCGGTTCTCTGTCTCGGATGGCTCGGCCGCGCGGGTTGCAGCCGCGCGCGCCTTACCCATGCTGCTCGATACGGGGAGCCGGCCTCCTTCCGGCGGCTACGCCGCCTCCGGGGGGTGCCGGCCTTCATCGCATTCCGTTCCAGGAGGCGACCCGTGGCCGTCGCGCACTTCTGCTCCCGCCGGATCGCTAGCAGCGATCTTGGTAACTATTCAGGTCGGCGGGCAGCCTGATTGAGCAGGATTGCGGCGTTGCGCAAGGAATCTTGCGCGCATGCTGCTTGCAACGGAGGTTTCATCTCGTCTCTGGTACGCCGAGCTCCAGGAGCTGGTGGCTGTGCAGGCCGCCCGGATCGCGGAGCTGGAGGTGGTCGTCGCGGAGTTGCGTGCCCAGCTCGATCAGAACTCGCGGAACTCGTCGCGGCCGCCGTCGTCGGATGGGTACGCGAAGCCGTCTGTGGATCGGAACCGGAGTTTGCGTCCTCGGTCGGGTCGCAAGCCGGGCGGTCAGCCGGGGCATGAGGGTCATCATCTCGAGCGTCGCGAGGATCCCGATCGGGCGGTGCTGCACCGGGTCGAGGTGTGCGATTGCTGTGGGCGGGATGTGACTGAGGCGCCGATCGTGGAGTCGCAGTCGCGCCAGGTGTTCGATCTGCCAGAGCTGCCGGGGCTTGAGTGTGTCGCGCACTGGATCCAGAAGCGCCGTTGTGAGTGCGGGAATCTGGCGAGCTCCAGGTTCCCCGAAGAGGTCACGGCGCCGGTCTGTTACGGCCTGCGGATCCGGGCGTTGGGGGTCTATCTGGTGTCCTATCAGCATCTTCGGTACGAGCGGGCGGCGGAGATCCTGTCCGATTGGGCGCGCGCGCCGATCTCGGTCGGCACGTTGCAGGCGTTCGTGGCGCAGGGCGCGGCGGGTCTGGAGGGGTTCCTGGAGGAGATCCGCTCGCAGCTCGCCAGCGCTGAGGTTGCGCACTTCGATGAGACCGGCGGGCGGATCGACGGCCGGCTGTCCTGGATCCATTCGGCCTCGACCGAGACGCTGACACTGTTGAGCGCGCACCGCAAGCGTGGTGTTGAGGCGATGAACGACGCCGGCGTGCTGCCCACGTTCAGCGGCGTCGCGGTCCATGACGGTTGGGCTCCATACCGGAACTTCGAGGATGCGCTGCACGCGCTGTGCGGCGCTCATCATCTGCGCGAGCTGACTGGCGCCGAGGAGCAAGGCCAGACGTGGGCGCTGGGGATGAGCTGCCTGCTTTTGGACACCAAGTACGCCGTCGACCGGGCCAAGGCGGCCGGGTACAGGCAACTGTCGGCGAAGACGCTCGCTGAGCTTCACGCCAGCTACCGTGAGCTTGTCAAGCTCGGCTACGAGGAGAACCTCGGCCTCGCCGGCCGGGATCAAGGCCGGCGCTCGAAGCGCACCAAAGCGCAGAACCTGCTGCTGCGTCTCGATCAACGCGAGCAGGAGGTGTTGAGGTTCGCGCACGACTTCCGGGTGCCGTTCGACAACAACCTCTCTGAGCGGGATCTGCGGATGATCAAGCTGCAGCAGAAGATCTCCGGCTGCTGGCGCACCACCCAGGGGGCCGAGCGGTTTCTGGCGATCCGCTCCTACCTCTCCACCGCCCGCAAGCAAGGGCAGCGTCCGATCGACGTGCTCGCTGCACTGGCTGCCGGCCAGCCGTGGCTGCCCCCCGCGCCGCCGGGCTGACCGGTTCGGTCCGCCTCAGGCGCGATCCTTCCAGGGGTGAGTAAACGCTCCCGCCGACGCCCGCCGCAGCGGGCGCCCACGACCCGGCCCGCGCCATCCGCGGCGGTCGCGCCGCCGCGCGGTCCCGAGCCCGAGCGACTCTTGTTGGACCAGATCGCCGCCGGCGAGCTCGACCCGCATCTGGTCGCGATCGCCGAAGCCGTCCACGCCCGCCACGAGCTGCTGCACACGGTCAACTCGCAGAAGGCGCTCGCCATGCTCTGCGTCGGCGACCGCGTCCGGATCAACCACCACGCCAGCCCCCAATACCTGCACGGCGTCCACGGGATCGTCACCGAACTCGACAGTCACACCGCGCTCGTGTGCGTGCACCGACCGATCGGCCGCTTCAAGAGCGGCGAGATCCGCTGCCCACCCCTCGTACTCGACCGACTCAACCCAGCCGCGTGACGAGCAGACCATGAGCCGCGCCCGCCAAGCCGACCCCGACCTCGACAACCTGATCGACGAGATCACCGTCGACTGTCACGACGAATACGAGCAACTCACTGGCTTTGAGAATGCATTCGACGAGGACGCTAACTTCCCGTGCCCCGCCACGGTTGTCGGGGAGACGATCGAGGTGCTATCAGTGGCTGCCAACGACGACCGACGCGAACTGATCGCCACGTGCCAGCGCAACGGCAAACGCTACGAGATCGCGCTACTCGACGTCACCATCGACGGCGACCCCGCGACCTCAAGACTGCTCGCCGCATACCGCCGCTGGAGCGGCACCTGAATAGTTACCGATCTTGTAAGCACCTCGGGCTGGCACGTGCTCCCTTTCCGCGCCAAGCGGGTCCTGGCGGTACCTGGGCGCCAGACAAGCGGATCGGTGAAAGCCGGGTCAGCCGACTTCGTACTTGATATGCGTGACGCCGGGCGCGTCGACTGCGCAGATCTGCTGAAGCTTGAGGGCCCCGCTCTCGAGACCCGCGAATAGGCGGGCGCCGCGGCCGAGGATTAATGGCGCGATCGACGCGTCAATCTCGTCAACCAGCTGTGCGGCCAGGTACTGGTTCGCGACCGACGCCCCACCGGCCAACGAGACGTCGCGTCCTTGTGCGGCTTCTCTGGCCTGCGTGAGCGCCGACTCGATTCCGTCGCTGACGAAGTGAAACGTCGTCCCGCCGTCCATCTCGAGTGGCTCGCGCGGGTGGTGGGTCAGCACGAATACCGGGTGGTGGTAGGGAGGATCATCGCCCCACCAGCCCCGCCAGGACTCATCCGGCCACGGGCCGCGAACGGGCCCGAACATGTTGCGGCCCATGATGGTGGCCCCGATGTTTGCCCGGCGCTGCCCGACCACATCAGAACTGGCGTTGACCTCGCCTCCGTCCCCGCCGTGCATCTCCCGAAACGCCTTGAGAGGGAAGAACCACTCGTGCAGCTCCATGCCGCCGATGCCGAGCGGGTTCTCCTCGGTTTGGTCCGGGCCGGCAACGTAGCCGTCCAGCGACATCGTGATGCTGAGTCTTAGCCTGCTCATCTCCGCTCCGTTCCAATATGGCAAATTTGCTCGATGAGACTGCCAGACGACGCGACACTCATCGGTCCAGGATTCCCCGAGCCGACATCGGCGGGGATGGGACGCTTTCCGCGCAACGCAGGTCCGACGGTAAGGGTGGCCGGCAACCTTGCGCCGCGTGAGAGCAGGTCTCGGTGTGACGGAGCGGGGATAATGTGACCCACCACACCGGCATGAAGGGACGAGCCATGCACCGGCAGACAGGCGGTCACTCAGCGATGGCCTTCGAGCGAGCCGAAAGCCGGCTACTAGCCAGCACCGGCGTGCAGGTCACGAGCCGGCGCGTGAGCCTCGCGGATCCGCCGGTCTCTGTACGGGTCTTGGAGGTTGGCGATGGCCCGCCGCTCGTTCTCGTGCACGGCAGCGGCATGAGCGCCTCGACCTGGGCGCCGCTGATGCCCTATCTCACTACCAATCGGCTGATCGCCTTCGACCTACCGGGGTTCGGACTGAGCGACCCGTTCGACTACAGCAGCCGACCGCTGCGCTCACACGCGGTCGCTCAGCTCACCTCGCTACTTGACGCGCTCGGCCTTGAGCAGGTGCCTGTCGTGGGCACGTCGCTAGGCGGGATGTGGGCGCTGTGCCTCGCCCTCGCCGCGCCGGATCGCGTTGCCGCCGTCGCGTCGCTCGGAGTCCCCGCTGTCGCTCTGCCCGGAATGCACGGCGACCCCTTCTTCACCGCGCTCTCCACGCCCGGTCTGCGCCATCTCGTCGCGCGGATCCGACCGCCGAACGTGGCGACGATGCGCCGTGCGGGCGCCCGCGGCGTCATCGGTCCTGGCGCTACCGCGCGAGCTCCCGACGGGTTCTTTGAGGTGGTGTACGAGGGGATGCGCCAGCCCGGCTACCGGACCGCGATGCTCACTCACATGAACCTCGCCATGCGGTTCGGGCGACCCCGGCCAGAGAACTTCATCTCAGATTACGAACTGCAGCAGCTCGCTACTCGTGTACTGATGATCTGGGGCGACGAGGATCCCTACGGCGGACCGGAGATCGGCCAGCGTGCGTGCACGCTCATACCCGACGCGCGGCTCGAGATTATCCCAGGCCGTCATGCCCCGTTCCTTGACGACCCGGCGCGCTGCGGCGCCTTGATCGACGAGTTCGTTGGCGCCGCCACTCCAGCCCACCCTGAGTCACCCCGGCCTGAGCCCAGTTCGTCATGAACGCCGCGATCCCATGGATGCGGGTGTCGCTCACGTGCTGTGTGAGGTCCCGCATTTCGCCCAATTGCGCGCCCGCCGACGTGTCCACTGCTAGCAAGCTCGCTGCCAGCGATTCGGCCGAGGCGGAAGTGCGCGCCGGCCTCGAGCTACCTTCTGGAACGGACGAGCTGGGGAACTACGCCGAGGCGAAGGCGGACTTCCCCTTGTCGGGTTTGCGGAAGTCCCGCTCCAACGCGCCGCCCTCGCCAACATTGAGCTCCTCGATATGTGGCATCCCTACATCTCGACGCTGCCCGGCACCACAAGGTCGGACTCTTCCCCAAGGGACGAGCTGGGGAACTAGACCGAGCTGTAGGTCGGCTTCTCCTCGTCACGGTTGCGGAAGTCGGGCTCGATGGCGCCGCCCTTCGCCTCCACCACTCCCGAGATGTGCGATTCCTACATGCGGACGCCGTGCGAGACTACGGCTATTACGGCGTCGGGGAGCTGACCGCGGTCACGATCGTGGCCGAGCTCGGCGACTGCCGGCGGTTTGCCAACAGCCGCGACGCGTTGCGCTACAGCGGCCTGGACATCACCGTCTACCAATCCGACCGTCACCGCGCCCCCGGGCGTCTATCCCGTCAAGGGCCGCCGGCGCTGCGCTGGGCGCTATACGAAGCCGCGCAGGCCTCCCGGCGGGGGGGCGAGCGCAGC
>DASPPG010000213.1:0-13683 GCA_035625625.1 Solirubrobacteraceae bacterium | reverse complement strand
GGGGGGCGCCGGCGGCTCGCCTGGCGGCTCGCCGCCGGCGCCATACGGATCCAGAGCAGACACTGACTGAGGACTTCTTTCTTTGGTTGAAGGCATGAGCGTCGCTTTCGTTCATGCCTACACAAATCCTCGGACACTCCCCATGCAGGAGCGCCGTTTTTCGTGTCGGTGGTGGACGGGCTCGTTGTGCATTGTCTCGTTGGTGCTGGTGGGTCGGGCGGCTCGGAGTTGGACGGCGGATTGGCTAAGCGTCGGTCGCTCGGACGACGCGAAGGTTGGCGGGCGCGATTGCGTGGGGGTTGCGGGGAGTGCGGTCCGCGTGCGGAGCGTCGGCGGGCGGGATCAGGCTGGCCAAGCGTTCGGCGAGCGCGGTGATCGTGAGGCTGGGGTTGACGCCGAGGTTCACCGGGATCGCGGAGGCGTCGACGACGTACAAGCAGGGGTGGCCGAACACCTCGTGGCGCGGGTCGATCACGCCCTGCGCGGCGGTGGCGGCGATCACGGCGCCGCCGAGGATGTGCGCGGTGGTTGACTTGTTGGCGACGCTTTCGATGAGCATGTTCAACGCCTCGCCGCCGGATGCGTGTGCGAACGCGCGCGTGGCGCGGTTGGCGATCGGCAAGTAGGTAGGAGCCGGCTTGCCCGCGACCGCGGTCGAGCGAAGCCCACGGCGCCATGGCGCGGTTGGTAGGTGCCCGTAGCGAAACGCCAGCTCGTTGTCGAGGTGCTGCATCGCGACGAGCACTGAAACGCGCTTGGTGAAGTTTCGAGCACCCCAGAGTCCCAGCATGCGTGCTGGGTGGGCGAGCATCGACACGATCGCCCTACGCGCTCTCGTCCTGGGCCGCCCGTCATCAACCAGCGGCCCGTAGTGAAAGCGAAGGAAGACTTCGTTCTCGGCCAGCCGGTTCTGGAAGATCCGCGTGGAGGGGTCGGGGTAGAAGTGCGAAGAGACTGCCGGGCCGCGACTCAGATCCGTGTCGCGATCGGAGCTGAGGATCGCGGTGATCGCCTCGCTGTTGGTGCGGACCAGGTGACCTAGTCGCGGTGAGACGTTCGGCAGTGTGCGGTCGCGGTCGCGTGCGCGGAACAGCAGCTCGAGCGTCCCGAGCACACCAGCCGCGAGAATCACGTTGGGGGCCCGCAGCATCGGATAGCGCTGCCGCCGCCAGGGGTGTCGGGAGTGGACCGCGTAGCCTCCGGCGGGGAGCGGCTCGATCTTTACTACCCGCTGCTCGGCGCGGATCTCCGCTCCGCGCTGCTCAGCGAGGTACAGGTAGTTGTAGTCCAACGAGTTTTTGGAGCCGTACCGGCAGCCTGCAAAGCAGCCGCCGCAAAGTCGGCAGCCGGTCCGCGCCGGTCCTTGCCCGCCGAAGAACGGGTCAGGAACCGTCTCACCCTTAGCTCCGAAGAAGATCGCCAGCGGCTCCGGCCCGAACGTTTCGCTCGCGCCCATCGCTTGCGCGGTCGCCCGTAGGTACTCGTCCATCTCGGTCAGCGACGGATCGTGCGTCCGCTCGAGCATCCGCTTCGCGGTCTCATAGTGCGGCGCCAGCCCGCCTGCCAATCGACCCCCAGCCCCGTCCACGCCGGGTCGGCGTACAAACCTTGCTCGGGCTCGAGCAGCACGCGGCCGAAGACCAGGCTGCCACCACCGACCCCGCACCCGCCGATGATCCCGACGTGGCGGAAGAACCGCTGCCAAAAGAACCCGTGCATCCCTATCTCCGGCTGCCACGCAAACTCGCGCAGGCTCCGACGCGCGGCCGCGATCTCTTCAGGGCCGATCCGCCGGCCCCTGCTTGAGCACGATCACCCGGTAACCCTTTTCCACGAGCCGCAGCGCGCTCACCGCCCCGCCGAAGCCGCTGCCGACCACCAAAAAGTCACAGTCATAGCCGGTCACGGCGTCACCTCGAACGGTCCGTTCTGTGACGGTTTGGGCGCAGAATTCCACGCGGTTCTCGAGCGTCGCCTCGAGTGCGGGACTGGAGAGGAGCCCCCGGGGAAGCGTCCGCTGTTCCTGGAGCTCGTCTGGAGCTCGCCGCGGGCTACGATGCGGTCGGCCGCTCGGCGGCGCGTAGACGTCTGACCCGGTACACAACGGTGCGTGATCTGGGCGGCGAGGTCATCGGGCCAGGGGCGGAGCGCCTCGTAGGCCCACGCATATAGCCAGGCGGCTGCGATCTCATCGGGGCTTTCGCCCCGGGCGAGCAGCAATGCTTCCAAGTCGGCGAGTCCCGACCCGTCGCGCAGAGCCGCCTGGAGTTCCTTGGCAAGCTCGAAACTCATCGTCTTACCTCCTCGTTGTTTCGGTCGCCCGCGTCTGCCCTGGCGTTTGCCAGACCCACGGTTCCAGTGCCAGCGACCGTGACGCCGCCCCATCCGCCCCGGCAGCGCCGCTCCGCGACCGTTCCGCCGATTTCGACGCCGCCTGGCGTACGCCTATACGTAGCCGGGGCAATGATCGGAGCCCCAATCGACGCACCAGCGCCGAGAATGTCCGTCTCACGCGAGCAAGCCCGATTCGGTGCAACCGCCGCCCCGAGCTCGCCGGGGCGCGTCCGAGCCGTTCGTGACCAGCTTCTCGTTGCATGTCGACGACGCGCTCCTTCGCGAGTAGATGCATAAGCCGGGTGGCCATCGCATGCCTTCTCGGTTGGTCGATTCGACGACCGGTTGTGGCCTGGCACGGGCTAACCCCGTGGCCCGCCGCGCGGGCGGTGGGTGCGTCGGCGAACTCCATGACGCGAGTGTCGCCGGGCGCGAAGTGCCGCGCATCCGCCCGAGGGGTTCAATCTTTTGCTGTTCGGGGTGCTAGGAAATCGCCGTCCGGCTGGCGCTATGGGTCTCGCGATCGTCGTCCAGCAGCTCGGTGAGCGCGTCCGCGAGTTGGCCGCGGCGGCTGATCCCGAGCTTGCGGTACACATGGCCGAGGTGGACCTTGGCGGTCCTAGTGGTGATGAACAGCGCCTGCGCGATCTGGCGGTTAGTAAGCCCTTGGGTGGCGAGCCGAGCGACGCGCAACTCGCTTGCGGTGAGCGCATCGCGGCCGGTGATCGCATCGCGCCGTGGCCTCGCGCCGGCTGCGGTCAGCTCCGCGCGCGCACGGTTAGCGATCCGCCGCGCGCCACAGTGGTGCGCGAGATCCAGCGCCCGCTCGAGCTCAGCGCGCGCCTGCACGCGGCGCCCGGCCCGGCGCAGCGCGGAGCCGTAGTCGGTCCGCGCTCGGGCGAGCTCGAGCGCTGACTGCGAGTGCTCCAGCGTGCTGACTGCGTCGCTTAGCAGGTCGATACCGCGCTCGCCCCCCTTGACCAATCCAGCCGTCCGTAGCGAGATACCGAGGGTTCGCGGGAGGCCGAACTCGCGTGCAAGCTCGAGCTGCTCGGCGGCGAGCCGGCTCGCCTCTGGCGCGTTGCCACAGGCAGCGTGGATCAGCGCCGCCTCGCTGCGCCAGGGCACGGTGCTCAGCATCAGGCGTCCGAGCGGCTCGCATCGCTGTCCGCACTCTAAGAAGTCGTTGAGAGCCTCCTGGAGTCGCCCCTGTGCGCTGCGCAACTGTCCTCGCGCGATCAGAAACCGGATCACCTCGTCTGAGCGCGAGGTTCGTGGATCGCCGAATCGCTCCAGTTCGTCCTCCGCCTGATCGATCATGTCGCGTTCGGTCAGTACCCGGATCAGCTCGCTGAGGGCATGCACGCGGTGAACCGCGTCGGTGCGCTCCAGTACCCAGCGTACGTCCGCCTCCGCGTCGGCGAGCGCCCCGCGATCACATAACGCCGACGCTCGCGACACGAGGATCGCGATCGTCGCCTTGAGCGCGCCGTGGCGCCGCGCGGCCGCGAGCAGATCCTCGCACAGCCGCTGCAACGCGTCGTAGCGCTCCACGACCGTTAACGTCGCGATCAGAACAGCGCTGATCTCAAGCGGGGGTGGATAAGGCTCGCACGCTAGCGCCCGCTCTGCCAATTCTTGCGCCTCCGCTGCGCGGTTCGTCCGTGTCGCATAGTAGGCGAGCGTCACGAGAAGATGGACGGGTGGATCGACCACCCGAGTCAGGCGATTCCGCAACTCCTCAGCGCGGCCCAAGGCGGCCGGCGCCGTGAGCTCGTTCATCAGGCCGACCATAACGATTGATGCCTCGAGCATTGACGGCAACCGGGCGTCCCGGAGCGGCTCGGGCTCGATCGTGCCCAGCCGCTCGGTCACCGCCAGCGTTACATTCCTGTCGCCAACAGCTGACCTCGCTTGCTCAAGCACCTGGACCGCCTGCTCGGCGCGATCGCCCTCGGCGTAAGCGAGAGCCAGCGCGCCACAAGCCGCGATCAGAGTGCGGGAATCACGCCGAGCCTCGGCGCGTGCCTGCTCGAGGTGCGCAATGGCGTCAGGTCGGCCAGTGCGCCACTCCGCGGTCCCCAACAGAAACAGCAGCGCCCCGCGCTCATCGGGCGCAGGCGGCTCCGTCGACGCGCGACGCAGGTAGTCGACCGCAACATCCGGCGCGCCACTATTAAGCGCCTGGCGCGCCGCGTCGGCCAGCCGCCGCACGACCCACCTGTCTCCGGCCGGGCCGCACGCGAGCAGATGCGCAGCAACTCTGGCGGGCGACCCCTCACCCTCCCCGTCGACGAGTGTTGCGGCGCGCCTGTGCGCAACACGGCGCGCACCCGGCGCGATGTCCTCCCGAACCGCCTCACCTATCAACGGATGGAAGAACTCGAGCGGCCTCACCGGCGCCAGGATCTGCGCTGCTGCCAGGCGATCCGCGGTCAACTCAACGATCGTCGCGTCAAGCCCGGCCAGCCGTGCCGCAAGCATCACCTCCGTCCCCGGCCCGAGCACTGCAACCGCACGCGCCAGCGCGACCGCCTCATCGCCAAGCCCCTCGAGCCGAGCGAGCACCGAAGTCCCCACCGCCGACGGCGCGATTCGCCGCAACGCCGCGACGTTCTCAGCGCGAGCCGCTAAACCATGCTCATAAGCCGCCCCCAACACCTCGTGCAGCAACAACGGATTGCCGCCGGTCAGGTCACGACACACCACGCAGAACGCCTCCTCGGCCTCCGCGTCCAACTGCCAGCGCACGATCACGCCTACCGCGGCCGCGCTCAAAGGCCCAAGCGTGATGCGCTCAACCCCGCTGTCGCTCACGAGCCGAAGCGGCTCGCTCCACTCGCCTCCTGCATCCCCGGAGCGCAACCCCAATACCAACGCCAGCGGGAGGTCCGCCGTGCGGCGTGCCAGATAACCAATCCACGCCAGCGAGGGATCATCACTCCACTGCACATCGTCCACCAGCACCACCAGCGGTCCAAGTTCAGCGCGGTTCGCACACAGCCAGTACAACCCATGGACCGCCACGAACCGATCAGTGAGCGGCTCCCCGGCCTCTATGCCCAGCGCCCGCGCACCTGCACGCGCAACCCCTTCAAGCAGTCGGCGCCGCTCGCCGGGTGACGCCACGCGCAGCATCGGCTCAAACAACTGCCGCGCCACCCCAAACGCAATCTCTGTCTCAAACTCCGACCCTCGCGCGCTTAACACACCCAATCCCCGCGCCAGCGCGGCAGTACCGACCGCCCCCAGCAACTCGCTCTTCCCAATCCCAGCCGCACCCTCGACGACGACCACGGCCCCGTTACAAGCGTCGAGCCGATCAAACAATCGATCCACCCGCGCAAGCTCGCGATCGCGCTCTAACAACCGCCCGCCAGCGCGCGTCAGCAAAATACCCACGCCGACATCACCACGCTCCGAGCGCGACCTCGCCCGACCTCAAGCCCACGCCGACGAGCGCAGCTCACAAGTAACAGGATAAGCAGTAACCGCTGGGTCTTGTCCGTCGGCGCGTGACCGTGCTGCACACTTCTACTTATCTGGTCGGACCGATCAAACGAGCGGAATATCCTCACGCGTCCATGCGATTGAAGCTGTACGTGATCCACGACTCTCCCCCGTGTGCAGTGGTTGAGAAAGCGATGGCGATGAAGGGACTCTCGTACGACTTGTTCGAGTGGCCTCCACCTTTGCATGCGCCGATGCAACGAATGATCTTCGGCGCGCGTACGGTCCCCGCGATGAAAATCGACGGCGAGAAGGTCTCGGGGTCGCGGGCGATCATCCGTCGGCTCGAGCAACTGGCCCCCGAACCGCATCTTCTTCCGGTCGACCCGCAGGCGCGTGGGCGAGTCGAGGAGGCCGAGCGTTGGGCAGATGAGACCTTTCAAACGGTCGTTCGCAAGCTGGTCTGGGCGGGACTCAAGCACACCCCGGAAGCGCTGGTCGGCTACGGCGAGCACTCCAAGCTGCGGCTACCAACGGCCGTGGTCCGCTTTATCGCGCCGCTGATCGCCGACCTCGAAGCGCGGCTGAACCGAACCAACGACGACGTCGCGCGGTCGGCGTTGGAGGGCCTGCCCGCGCAGCTGGACAAGATAGATGCGTGGATCGCCGACCGGACGGTCGGCGACACCGAGCACCCAAATGCAGCCGACCTTCAACTCGCCTCCACGGTTCGGATGCTCTTGACGATTGTCGACGCGCGGCCGCTGATCCAAGGGCGGCCATGTGCCGAGCTGGCAACGAGACTCTTCCCGCACATGGACGGCGAGCTGCCGGCCGGGTCACTACCAGCGGCGTGATCCTGGCCACCCGAGGCCGGCGCACCAGCGAGCAACAACCACGAGGGGCCGTCGAGCAGACGAGCCGGGGCGTCTGCTTTGTCAGCCATTGCAAGCACGTGGCCCGTCGGGGTCGGCTTGTCAATGGACGACCGATGTCAAGGGCTCGGTCGCGGGTCTTGGGGGCGCTTTGTCGGTCGACGGTCGTCCGTCCCGGCAGCTAGCCCCCTCCTTGAGTCGGCGCCCCGCTCACCCTAGGAAAGCGGGCGCACGTCCCGTGTTCGCCATTATGTGAGGAGGTGATGCACAACAGCCTCGACGAGGAAGACCTGCGGCGGCGAGCGGCTGCGCACTGTCGCACACGCCCGGAAATTCAGGTGTCAAGAGAAACCAAGAGCGCGCCAGTTCAGCAACTGAAAAAGTGCAGGTCGCGGCTGCATCGCCACGGCCATGGAACGCATTTAGCGCTGCCATCGGTAAGCCAGCGCGGCTGCGTTCTGACGCGTCGCGGGCGCACTACTGCGCACGTACCCGATCCCTCTAGAAGATGGTTGCTAGCGCAGCTGGTCACAGGCTTAGCCGGCGCTTAGGATCGTGAACCGACCGAATAACGGTCATATCCAGCTTTGCACGGAAAAGTGGAGCTAGCCGGACTCGAACCGGCGACTGGGTGCGATCCAGGCGCTCTCGCGCGTCGAATTTCGCCCGGTTTCCAGGGCTCTTGAAGCCGGCGAGAGCCTCTTCCTGTCACCAGTTGTCGCTTGATTACCAGGGGATTCCCGGCTATCTGGTCACAGGTTCTGCGTTTTGTGACCAGATCCGCGATCGATAGCCACCAACATATGTGCCTGAGTCAGACCGCCCGTTTGGGCCGGCGAATCGGGGCATCGGCACCGACGTCCGGGAAGGCGTGAGACGATCGGCGGCACGCGCGGACTCGTACAGGAGCGCTGAGCGGAAAAGCGACCACAGAGGGGACGCCTCACTCGGTGCCGCGGCCAGCGCGGACGACGGTGCCGCTCCGCCGCGGGATTACGACAGCCTTGGCCACTCGGCCGCGGTCGATTCGTGCTCCCCAGTTTCGTCGAAACGGAACAGTCTCGGTCGCGGCTGTCGGGAATCGGCTACGCAGAAGACTCGACCGCGGACCGCGCCGAGACTTGCGCACGATTGCATTCGCCTCCCGGCCCCGGAGCGGCGGGGGAGCGCTTCGGAGACGGGGCGGCCACGCCTCGACGACAACGTTGGGTGACCCGAGCCGGCCGGAGGCAGAGCTGAAGTCGTAGCGACGGATGCCAACATCGGCTGGTGCTCGTTGTCCAAGAAGCGGATCTATCCCCAGCGGACGGCTTCGGAGTGAACTGATCCTTGCCGTCGGCGTAGTGCTGGGAATAGTCTTGGTCTTCGGCCTCGGCCTCCCAGAAGGGGGCCGGCGCGCGCGCCTGCTCAGCTATCGCCGCGGGTTCCGCAAGGCGTACGCCTCACGCGACCTATCTGAGCGTATTCAGCACTGGTTCGAGACAAAAGCCAATCCCACCCAGGTGCCGTTGTAATAGATAGAAAGGCTCGGTCCTTGAATCACCTCGGTGATATTCGGCGGTCCGGGCGCCCGCTAGCGCCGCGATTCCTTCGCCACGCGAGGAGTCGCCTTCCCATGCATGCCGCAATACTGCATCGCCCCGGCTACGCGGTAGTCCCGCAGCTCGAACCAGGCGCCGTTCGCCTCGCTCTAGCTATGCGCGGAAACCAGCGGCGGGATCGCAGCGACTCGGCCGTGCCCTGGCACGATCGCTTGCATCGCACGGCTTAGTCGTGGTCCTGGTTGTCGTCCTATGTGTCGCGTCCAAACTGGCGGCCGTCTCTTCGGGCTCGACCGTTCTCCATCCTAGGTCTCCTCCCCCGAGCTTGCAGGTCGTGCGCAGCTTGTGAACGAGGGGACCGTTCGCGCTGCTGACGGTGGGATTTCCTTATACCTCCGCTAACTCGCGGTCGATCGTGATCGATGATGCGACGGGCAAACGTAGGGACCTTCTCGTCGAGCATGGGCATTCAAAGCTCGCACCATGGCACGACCTGTAGTCAGCTAGGACTCGCCCGCTGTGGCGGCCGTCTGGGCTTCCTCGACGGCCTCGTCGGAGACAGCATGAGTCTCCGAGGTACCGCCCAGCTCGGTGAGCTTGTCAGCCACGACAGTGGCTTCGGATACGGGAGCCAGCACGCCGACAGCCGCTTTGCCCCCTTCCAGCTCGCTGCTGATCCGCTCCCGATCCGCCTCGCTCAGTCCCAGATTCTTGTGGTGAAGCGCGCCAAGCAGCCCACCGCCTATCAGGCCCGCCGCCAGCCCGACCGGGGTTATCAGCGCCACAACGGCGCCGATGCCGGCGCCCTTGCCCCAACTGCGCTTGCCCGCCTTGTCGGCCTTGAGCTTGCCCTCCTCGTCCAGGACTAAGACGCCGATCGCATCGCCCTTCGCCACCCCTGAGTCCTTCAGAGAGGCGACTGCCGCGTCAGCAGATGCCTCGTCGTTAAAGATCGATATGACCACTGTGTGATTCGACATGAGCGTTTCCTCCCCGGTAGGGAGGCGCGATGGCCGCGCCCCCTGGATTCTCTTCGGGATCCTATCGTGTACGCGCACCGACATTCCGCCGTCGGCTCTCCGTGCATCCTCTCCGGCTGCACTGGCGGCGGCACGGACGGGCTTCGGCCCTGCAACATGGCAATCTCCGCGATCACGGTCTTCTCCCAACATCTGATCGTGGGAACCCTCAAGGTGGTAGCGCGTAGGAAGACGCGCTGGGTCGACGAGCGGCGAAGGCCCGGAGGCGGAGCCTCGAGGTGTGCTCGCAGATCGAGTAGCGTCCATCGTGGACTTCACATGCTCTCAGTGCCAGCAAAGCACGAGCCGCGGCCCGGAGGTTGGCTATGGCCCAGCAACGTGACCCCGGCGAGCCACGGTCGCGGGCGGTCGTAGCAACGACTGCCGTTCTTGGACGGCTACGGGAAGGCTCGACAGAGGACCCACCCATCGTTCGCGACACCTCTTGGCGCCAGCTGAGCGCAAGCGTAAAGTCGAGTTCGAAGCTGAGAGCGCTCGGAGCAGCATGCCCGGCCACCCCGGCCGGGCTCCGGCCCAAGCCACGCCGCCAAGGGGACGCCGAGGCCGTGGTACGCCGCACGCAAGTGGCGATCTCGAGCGGCGTATACAGCTTGGTGGGCGTCCTCATCGGAGGCGGCATCGCGACCGCTTCTCAGGTCCATCTCGAACAGGGCCGCGAGCGTCACCGGCAGCGAGCGGACGAGCGCTTGCTGCGAGCGTCGAAGAGAGAGAGATTGCCGCCGAGTTGTTCGACATTGCAATGGCGGCCCGAACGGTCTCGAGCCAGGGCGAAGCGGACACGAATCACAGACACCTATTCAGGCGGTCGGAACAATGAGACCGGAGCGCTTCGTTGCTTGCACAAGGCTCCTATGCGTCGGTCCGGCTCGCATACCTCTTCTCAGACCGGACAGGTCACGCGCTCGAGCGCGGCAACACGGGACCGCGGGGTATTACGCAGTTGAGACCTATAACCAGGTTCGCATCGCGCTCGAGCGTCTCGATGAAAGCGGTGAGATGCTAGAGGTGCCCTCCCGGTTTCAAGATGATCCGAGTGGAGAACTCCCTTAGGCCTGATCACGCCACCGTCGCCGAGTCGACCGCGCATATCGCCGACGATCCGTTTGCCGTCGCGTGAGCCCTCGCCGCGGTGACCGGTTTGACGACATAGGAACGGCCGCTCGCGGGCTTGTGCTCGGGCGACTTATGTGCAGGTGGTTTGTGAACGTGGCGCGGTTGCGAGGGATTGACGTCGTTCGCATGTGATCGACGTGGGGGGCGGGTTCGGCTTGGCTGACGGGTTGACGAGTACGAAAAGGACGAACAAAAGTCAGCCGTGGGTCGGCGGCAACGGCAACGGCGGCATCTAGAGCAGGAAGCCACGGCGGCCGCTCCAACGACGGTGAGGACCAGTCAGCGAGGGAGATCGGGGCGGCAATGCCGATCTGGTCGCGATAGACCGCTGCCAAAACTACCGAGGCGCTTCACGGCGGTGAGCGGTGGTCGGGAGTTTGGCGGGCGGCGTCGCTGGTTCGCACGGCCGACACGGTCGAGAGCCTGATAAGCCTCACGGGTTCGGACCAGGACGTGGACGGCACACTGTTGTGCGCTTACTGTACGAGCAGGTCGTCACTTTCGCCTGGGTCGCCATCGACCCGGCGAGCGACAGTGCCGGTGCACCCGGGGGCGCCACGTGGGGTCTGCTCAAACTGCACAACGTTGGCGCGATGTTCGGAGAGTCAATCCTCACCGGCGATGAGGTCAGCAGATCGAGGGCATTCCCTGGTCCGTCGGACGCGGCCGGGCAAGATGCCAAGCACCGTGGCGGAGGTACCATACCGCAGTGGATACGAGCGGGCAACCCGAGGATCGACCGCTCCGCCACGAGCCGAGCGTCTGCGATCTGCTCGAGAGCGTCATTGACGCCCTGCGGTTCTGCCCGCTGGAGTGGCCCCGCTCGGTGTTAGGCAAATTGAGGTCAATGAAGCCTGCGCCGTTCTCCGAGTACGAGCTTTTCTGGCGACTTGCTCTCTACCTGGTGGACGTCCTCGTGCCGTCGCTACCCACCGAAGCGCCTTCGTGGGTCCCACGGCCGTTTTCCTGGCTGTTCTTCCACTCGGCGGGCGAGTTGAAGCCCGGCGAAGGGGACCCGCCGACGACGGACGTCGGCGGAGAGCGGTGGTTCTTCATCAACGGGATCTTGACCAACGAGGACGTCGCCCGGATGAATGCGGCATACCTGGTCGAGCTCTTTCACCGCCCGATTAGCATCCTGTACAACGCCACCGACGGCCCCGTGATTGACCTACTGAAGTGCGCCTCGGAGAAGCTCGGTGCGAGG
This sequence comes from Solirubrobacteraceae bacterium, assembly GCA_035625625.1. Classification (GTDB taxonomy): domain Bacteria; phylum Actinomycetota; class Thermoleophilia; order Solirubrobacterales; family Solirubrobacteraceae; genus Palsa-465. The sequence continues at coordinate 2,123 of DASPPG010000213.1, read as the reverse complement.
GACGCGGACGTTGACATGGCGTTTCACCCGCTGCTGGAAGCGATCGCAGATCCGAGGAAGAAACGCGTCGTTCTAATCGCCCACTCCCAGGGGACGCTAATCACCGCAGTTGTCTTGCGACTGATCAAGGAGGTCTACTCTCACACGGTCAGCGGTCAGCGCGGCGTGCTTTCGGACGACGACCGCGACGCTATCCGCCGCAAGGCAAAGGCGGCGGGCTTGACCGTCCACACCGACCGCCTCGAACCCGTGGATGAAGACAACCTCGCGATGCTTGAGGTCTACTGCTTTGCGAACTGCGCGACGGACATGCGCTACATCCACGACGGACTACCGAGGATCGAGAGCTTCGGCAACGAGCACGACCTCGTCGCGCGGCTCGGGATGCTCGCACCAGACGCTCGCAGGGAGAACATCCACATCGCCGGGCCGTGCTTCAAACACGAAGGCGCATGGGGGCACCTTCTGAACGCCCACTACCTGATCGACATCGATCGTGAGCAGCGGCAACGCAAGCCCCCGCCCGACGCCAGTGCACCATACGTCCTGATCGAAGGCACCGCACCCCCGGGGACGGTCCCGCTTCTCTTCAGTTACCTAAACGGCGCAGGCGCTATCCCTGACGCGCCTTAGCCGCCCACATCTCCGGATGATGCGACTTCTTAGGTCGGCATACGAAGATCCCGAGGGCTGCCTCACGGAAGCAGCCACGATCCCGAGTCCAGCGCGCGCGGCTCGCGACTGCTTGCGGACGACCTCCGCCACGCGGTCATCGTTGGCCGCCCTGACTGCTATCAGATCATCGGAGTCGTACGGCTCGGCACGGCGCAACCCGCCGAATCGCTGGCATTGCGCGTCCCGACTCGACGGCCCGCACTATCGCTTTACCTCGTCAAACGTCGCGTACCGCGCCATCGCTATGGCGACCAGGCGCATGTTCGGCATGACGCGCTGCGAGCTCACGGTGAGCAAGCACGTCCACGTTTTGGAGCGCCCCCGGTTCGGACGACACGTCTTAGCTGTTGTAGCTGATGTTTGTATCAGTGTGTCTGCTCCTCGACTGTCTGTCGGAGAGGCCACGGAGTTCCGTTGGTCCCTCGATCACCGTTCGTCGCGGCCTGAGCGCGATCGGTCGGAGCATCGAGGGGGATCTCGGGAGGGACTGAGCCGTTGCCGGCGGCGGCGGCGCCGATCGTTGAGACGCGATCGGTCGTGAGCTGGGCGTGGTGGCGTTCGTACTCGGCTGGGGAGAGGTAGCCGAGGGTGGAGTGCCGGCGCCGGGGGTTGTACCAGCCTTCGATGTACTCGAACACGGCGGCTCTGGCCTCGGCCCGGGTCGGCCACGAGCGCCGGTAGATGCGTTCCTTCTTGATGCTCGCGTGGAACGCCTCGCAGACGGCGTTGTCGTAGCAGTCGCCGACGGAGCCCATCGAGATTTCGATCCCCGCGGCCGCGCAGCGTTTGGTGAACAACACCGCCGTGTACTGGCGGCCCTGGTCTGAGTGGTGTATCAGTCCGGGCTGTGGGTGGCGGCGGTGAAGCGCCATCTCCAGCGCTGAGACGACCAGCTCGGCGCGGAGGTGGTCGGCCATCGACCAGCCCACGATCAGCCGGGAGAACAGGTCCTGGACGTGCGCGTACAGGAACCCCTCCCAGGTCGAGATGTACGTGATGTCCGCCGACCAGGTCAGATTCGGCCCATCCGGGCGGAAGTCACGCTCGACCAGATCCGGCGGCACGCGCAGCCCGGGCAGCCGGACGGTGGTCCGCCGGCGCTTGCGCGGCAGAACCCCGGAGATACCGGCTTCTCGCATCAGCCGCTCCACCCGCTTGCGCCCGACGCGGATCCCGTGCTCCAGGCGCAGCTCGGCGTGCACCCGCCGGGCTGCGTAGGTGCCGTCCGACGCGGCGTGCATCTGCCTGATCTTCTCGGTCAGCCATGCGTCCGACAGCGCCCGGTGAGACGGCGCGCGCCGCTCCCAGTCGTGGAAGCTGGTGCGGTTCACGGTCAGCACACGGCACATCACGGAGACCGGAAAGTTCGCCTTCTCCGCCTGTATCAGCGAGAAGATCTCGCCTACGGCTCGCCGGTCTCCCGGGCGAAAAAGCGGCCGCCTTCTTCA
>DASPPG010000212.1:0-15212 GCA_035625625.1 Solirubrobacteraceae bacterium | reverse complement strand
CCTCTTGAGTTGTCCGGCCGCGCGGCCATCATCCGCGCGGTCTCGAACTGTGCAGTTCGGGACGGAGGGCCGGCCACCTACAACCCGGGCGCCAACCGCCCGGGCCGCCGGGGCCGCCCGCCCCTTCATGGCATCAAGGGGTTAACGCCAGAAGCCCACCCCGGTTGAGGTGGGCTTGTTTGTCGGTCGGGGGCGGCGGGCTGGCCTGGTGCGCGACGCGCGGTCAGACTCTTATACGCGGTTCAACTGCCGCAGGACCGGGTTTCGTCGTGAGTGGTTATGGCCCGTCGTTGACGGCCCACCGGGGTCGGATGAAAATGGTGCCGGCCGCCCCGGTCGAGGTCGTGGCTCTCTCGTGCCCGAACCCGTTCGTGAGTGTGGCCTGGGAGCCTCGGGCACCGCGAACTGTTGCTTCGATGCCTCCGATAGCGCCGCTGCCGCGGGAGCCCGGCGGCTGGGTTTTGGTCGTGCCGGTAGAAGTGGTGTAGCGAGCGCCGGGTAGGTCGACTTCTTGCGGGGGTCGGCCACCATGGCGCCGAACTCGTCGGCCGTTCCCGCAGTCGACGTGAAGGAGACACCACGATGGCCGATGGTCAGAGCATGACGACGGTTGCCGATGTCGTCGCGCAGGTGCGCGATGGTCGGCTTGAGGATTTCGTCAAGGAGGCGGTCGCGCTGGTCGCGCGCGAGTTGATGGAAGCCGAGGTGAGCGGCGAGATCGGCGCCGAGCTCGGCGAGGTCGCGCCTGAGCGGCGGGTCACGAGCCGCAACGGGTATCGCCCGCGGGCGTGGGAGACCCGGGTCGGTGAGATCGAGCTGCTGATCCCCCGCAAGCGCTCGGGACCGGCGTACTTTCCGTCGTTTCTGCAGCCGCGGCGCCGCAGCGAGCAGGCGATCGTCGCGGTCGTGTTGGAGGCGTATGTCAATGGCGTCTCGACTCGGAAGGTCGATCGCCTGGTGGAGCAGCTCGGGATCGACGGGATGACGAAGGATCGGGTGTCGGCGCTGTGTCGGGCGTTGGATGAGCAGGTCGAGGCGTTTCGCAACCGGCCGCTGGAGGGCGCCTACCCGTACCTGTGGCTTGATGCCAAGCACGTGAAGGTCCGCGACCGGGGCCGGGGGGTGTCCAAGGCGCTGGTGCTCGCCTACGCGGTGCACGAGACCGGGTTGCGCGAGGTGATCGGCCTGGATATTGGCGAGGTCGAGTCCGGCGCGTTCTGGGTCGAGTTCCTGCGCTCGCTCAAGCAGCGCGGGCTGGAAGGGGTTCGCCTGGCGATCTCAGACCAGCACGAGGGGCTCAAGGCCGCGATCGCCAGGGTGCTCGCCTGCTCGTGGCAACGCTGCACAGTCCATCTCTTGAGGGATATGGTCATGCACTGCCGCCGCGACCAGCGCAACCTCGTCGCCGCCGCGCTCAGGGAGGTGTTCAACGCCGAGAGTCACCAGGACGCCCGCGAGCGGGTCTCCCACGTGCTCGAGCGGCTCGCGACCGTGGCGCCGAAGGTCTGCGGGCTGCTCGAGGAGGCTGAGGAGGACCTGATCGCTTTCTACCAGTTGCCGCGCGAGCACTGGACCAAGCTCCGCTCAACGAACCCGCTGGAGCGGGTCAACAAGGAGATCGGCCGCCGCACCGACGTCGTCGGAATCTTCCCCAACGACGCCGCCGTGATCCGTCTCGCCGGCGCACTCCTCTCCGAGCAGAATGACGAGTGGCTCGTGCAGCGTCGCTACCTCTCGGTCGAGTCGATGGCCCTGATCCTCGCTGCAACCGAGCCCGCCGACTCCGTCGCCGAGCCGGAGGTCGCCCGCCTTGCCGCATGATCCCACCCGACCGGCGCGCACGCGCGTGTCGGCGCTCACCTCCGCCGCGCACGGCTCGGCAGAGCCTCGCCCTGCGCGGCTCCGGGTCACGCCAACACGCGCGTATCCCACCGCCAACCGGCCGCGAACCAAGGAGGTGACGACGCTCCACCCGGCCTGAGCCGCCAACACCCCACGCCGACGGGCTCACCGCGTTACACCACTACCTACGACTTGACTTGGGTTTTGTGATGAGCAGGGGACGGCGAGATCCGCGGTCGAGACCGTGTTGTCGAGTTCGGGCGGAGATGGGTAGTGGGGTGGTGTCCTGCGATCCGTCACGCTCTCGATTTGTCCGCTTTAGGTTGTTACCGGATGGCTCCTCGCCTGGCGGGACCGCGGTGCGACTCCGACAGGTCCACCGACTCGGCGCCAACGTCCCTGTGGTGATGGGCGAAGGCATCGGGTTCGAGCTCGATCGGCGGAGAGGTACTGATCGAGTCGCGGCTCGCGGGCGATTGCCCGTCGGCGACCTCGTACGAGGCGCTGATGGTTGCGGGGCGGGAGCGGCCCGGCTATTTCGGGCAGAAGGGGCGGGCGGTCATTCGCGCTCGAGGTCGACTCGCTGGACTGCTCGCGTCGCGTCCGGGGGTGGATCCTGCGAGCGTTCGAGTCGGCCGAGCTCGCGCGATCCGTCCGGTGCCAGCGCCGGGGCGGATGCGTGGTGGCGCCGGCGATCGCCGTTGTGTATCAGGACGCGAACGTCACGTCTCTCTTAGTCGGGCTCCGGAATCCGAAACCCCGGAGGGGATTGTCGATCATGCAAGAGACGCCGGTCAAGCCTGCTCAAGAGATAGACCGGGAAGGCCTCTGGCATCCGCGCAAGAACTGGCGGGGTGTCAGCGCGCGACGGGCGGCTCGGGGGGCCGATGCTGAATCCATCCACGCGTTCAAGCTCTGTGCCGCGGAGCAAGGCGTCTTGCGTGCCATCGACCGGTGGGCCTGCGGCGAGTTCGGCACCTTCACGGTCGCAGATGTTGCGGACGTACTCCGGCCTCGATTACGAGCACTCGGGTTCCGGCCGGTGCTGCTGTATTTCCGAGGTCTCGCGCTGCTCTTGGTCGGTCTCTCCTTCCTGTTACGAGGCCTGCGGCGACCACTTGGCATTCGTGTCGCCATCTGGTTGACGCCGCCCGTGGCGGTCGCGGTATGCCTCTTCTATCTTTCCTTCACGCTCGCGAACGGGATCGGGTGGCAGATCGGAGCAGCCCTGGTGTTTCCGCCGCTCAGCATCGAGGTGCTGCGTTTGTCGCTGGCGGGCGCAATCCGTAAGACGCTCGAGGATGTCATCTGGATAATGATGTTGATCGTGCTGGTTCCTGCGCTCGGTTTCGCGTGCGTGGAAGCGGTGCTCGTTATAAACCACGTCGCGGCGGTAGATGGGATCTCGCCGCACGATCCTCTGCTCGTGCTCAAGATAGTCGATCTGCTGATCTGGAACGTGGTCAACGCCATCCCTCTGGTTGATGCGACGAGCACCCTTCACTGGGATTACCCATTCGAGTACACAACCGCCGTGGGGGGCGCGCTCGTGCTCGTCTACAAGCTCTTGTTCCTTGTACCGCTGAGCCAGTTGTTGGCAGCAGCGGTGGCGCGCCTGTTCGGTAAAGACTCAAGCCGTCAGACCTAATCCGGACCAGTCCCCGATCCGTGTTTGAAGTCTGGGACTGACGATCAGGTCACGGCGCCGTCCGTCCTTCGATGGGACGGATGCCGTGGACGAGACGGCAACCGGCCCTGAGTGCACCCGGCTCACACACTGTCGGCGCGGAACGGTGGTCGACCTCTCCTCTCACTCGTCGGGGACCAACGATAGACACACCGTGCCTGCTGCGGCTGCGGGTATCCACATGGGTGCGCTACGCAGAGCACAAGGCTCGGCTGGCGCCCGCCTGTGATAACCAACGCGTCGGGCTCGGCTCGGGGCGGCCATGAAGTTGCAGGCCACTCTCGAGCCGCGGTCCCTGGCACGTTGCCCAAGCTGACGATCGTCTCCGCCCAGTCTGGCTGTCCGGTCGACCTGGTCCGGACGATTGCATCCGTCGCTGAGCCTGCCGATCTCGTGCGACTCCTTTGGCGACGGAGCGCAACTCCGCGCTGGGTCGCGTTAGCCGCCGACCGCGTGGCCAGCAAGCGGACGCGGGCGCGGAAGAGCGAAAGCGTCGACGGCGCTGAAAATCGTCTGTGCTGCTGCACACGAGGAGTATGAGCGCGGTTCGGCCGTACCGGCCGGCGGATTGCATAGGCAAGAGTCGACACCCGGTTGCCGTCGCAGACGGCTCGGGTGTCCCGGCCGGATGGACCTGCCGCGGACCCTAGGAGGACCATGCCGGGTCTGAGATCGCATGTACCTCGGACGCCCGTAGCCGTCGGAAATGCTCGAGAATCAGAACGCTGACGATCGCGACGTACACGCACCACAGCGAAGTCAGTTCGTCGACTCGAACCACTGCGGTCACGATCACCCCGACGAGACTGACCAGGCCGAACCATCGCAAGTATCGACGGCTCGAGATCAGCGCCGGCCCGCACGTCACGGCGATGTACAGCAGCCCGATCAGGGCGTCGTTTGGGGTATGGGTCGTGTAATCGATACAGCGAGCCTGCTCGTGTGCTCCGACTGGATACGCGGTGACCTGCCACAGGAGGTACACCCCCATCAGCGCGCCGACGCAAGCCATCGCCATCATCACCCGCGATCGCCTCCGGTCTGGCTCGAGCAGCATGAATCCGAGCGGGACAATCGCCGGTAAGACGGCGTGCGCGAAGATGATGTAGGCCTCCTTCGCAGCGTCCCCCAGCCCACGCGAGACCTGACCGCGAAGCCCGAGCCAGACAAAGCCCTCTACGAGCTGATGGACGCCGAACAGCAGCGGTAGCGTGCCGACGATCAGTTCGCGTCGCGCGCGCACGCGGCGCAGCGTCTCAACTCCTACGCCGGCAACGGCCGCGCCAACGACGAAGTCAGCCTGCGGCGAAAAGCACACGCGCCTGACCCTAACGCCACGCCACGCCGGCCATCCATCAAGCCATCCGGGCGAGGGCCCATTGCCGAGCCCGGCGGCGCCTTCCGTCGCCGTGACCGCTTCAGGTGCACCAGCGATGCGCCCTCGACGAGGTACACGCCGCCGCGCTCGGTGGACGGACAAGAGTCCGCACGAGACGGCGCGCTCGAGCCCCAAGACGGACACTAGCCGGCGCCCGGGTCCAGCGATCGCTTTCATTGCAGCGCCGGACCTCGGCGTACGAGCGCTCTTCGGCGACGATGCGCGAGCTCGGGGACGACCGAGCGCTTGGGGGACAAGTCGAGCCCGCGCTCGCGTTCCGCCCCGAGCCGGGCCGACGGTCCCATGGGTCGGTAGAGCGCTGGCGCGCTGTGCGAGCGGCATGAGGACGAAGCGAACGTGCGCGCGGCTACAGAGGGACGCTTCCAGGATCGCTTCGGTCAGGACGCCTTCCTGCAGGCAGGACAGACGGGCTTGCCCTTCTGTTGCCTCCAATTCGGAGGAAGAAGGATCCGCACCGCGGTTGCCCCCGATCGGAGCGCGATCGGCTCGCCCTCGCGAGCAGTTCCCAGCTCACCACAGAACGCGCACCGCCAAAGCATGCATCCGTCTTCGTCGAATTCGGGGCCCCACTCTGCTCCGAGGACGCTTTGGCCGCGAACACGTCGTTTCGGCGTCCCCCGCGGGGGCGCGACCTCAACAGCTCGGCTAGAACGGCAGCGAAGTCCCGGCGGAACTGCTCCACGCTCACGGGCTCGCCGGCAAGCATTGGGAACAGCTCGCCGAGTGCCCAGGAGCACTGAGTGCGCCACCGCAGCGCGCTCAGTCCAACGGATCGGATCCGGTAGTCACCGTCAGTGTCAGCGAGCGCATACCCGCACAGCTGCCAGATGTCGATCGCGCTGCAGGTCCTGGTCGTGCTCGTCGATTTGAAGTCGATGAGCTGCCCAGTGTCCGTGATCAGGTCCGCGTCGGCGCCGCCGAGAGCAGCGGACTGCGCAAACACCGGATTGCAGATGAGCTCCCGCCCTCGTATCGACCCGTGGTCCTGAACTGCCGCCCATCCGACCATGGCGACATCTTCAAGCTCGGCGTCAGCGCAGACGAGGTCGGCCCACTCGCGCCATCCACTCGGAACAGTGTTCAGGTCCTCGAACTGGTCGGGCAGGATCCCCGATCGGAAGCACTGCTCGAACACGGCGAAGAGAAGCGCCACGCGAGCAAGGCCCTCCCACTCCCGATCGGACACGTTTCGCTCGAACGCGGCGGTCGCTTGGACGACCTGGAGGCCCCGCTGGACCGCGTCGCGCGCAGCGGGAGCGAGTCGGCCTTCGAGCATTCCCGCACCGAAGGCGGCCGCCCCTCCACCCCGCGGACACGGTTCCGCGGCGAGGCCGAACCGCACCAGATAGTCGATAGCAATTCCTGCGCGGCCTCCGTTTACGCCGGGCGGGGCCGCGAGCGGCCAACCCTGCGGCCGTCGCGTAGCCGAGCTGCCGCGACTCGGACGACGGGGTCCGTGTACGGAAGCCGCGACGCGAAAAACACCCGAACCGGACCGTCCCTCGCGCCCAGGTGAGAGCGGAGACTCACGAGCACATCATGAACGCGGCGCCAAGGCAGCGCCGCCCCGAGCAAGGCGAATCGAAGCACACTGAATCCCGAGTCGCTCGGTCGTCCGGACCGGCCCCGACGCTACCGCCGACTGCGGCCAACCGTAGCCATCGGTCCACCCGAGTTGCTACCGGACGCCGCGAGCGAGGCACAGAGCCTGCAGTTGCTCCATCGCTTCGGAGGGCTGATCGGGAAGCGTGTCAAGAGCGCGTGCGGCAAGCCGAAGCTCGGCGATCGTAACGCCACGGCTCTCCAGCGCGAACCTGCCGAGCCATCCCACCGCGGCACGCTCGTAGCGATCGGCATCACCCTCTCGCAGCACCAGGCAGATGCGCAACGCGTCGTCAAGGGCGACCTGCGGAAGCTCACGCGCCGCGGCGAAGACCAGCTGCGGGTTGCCGGTCGCCAGCGAGCGGCGGAAGCGAACGCATGCACCGCCGGCCCCATCCATTGCGAACGTATGTTCGCACGGTGGTCAAGCTGGGCGTCAATGCGCGCCACGCCGCCCAATTCCTCCTTGTCGCGTCGGCGGGCCGCCGTATCGTCTGAACCCGTGGTGGCTTTAGACCGCGTTCAGGAGCGCCGTCGCGCGGTCGCGCTCGCCCGCCACTACCGCGACGAGGAGGGCCTCTCGATCGCCGAGACCGCGCGCCGGCTCACTCGCGCGCAAGCCACGGTCAAGGCCTACCTATACGACCCAACCGGCGAGAAGGCCCGCGCCGTGAAGCGTCGCTACCGGGGAGCGTGTCGAGGATGCGGCGCTCCGACTGCCGCTCGCGGTGGCAAGGGTGACGCGTATGACTACTGCAAGCCCGCCATCCGGGAGCGATCGGACGCAAACGCACGCGACCGTGGGTCCGCGAGGCGATGCGCGCTTGGAAAGACCGGTACGGCGCGATCCCTTCTTCGACGGACTGGTCCCGCACGCACGCGCGTAGGCGAGGCGGGCAAGCGCTCCTCCGCCTGCAGGACGGTGACTGGCCCCCCACTTCCACGGTGATCGATCTGTAACGGGAGCTGGGCGGCCGCGCGGGCCGACGCCTTCGCTGACGGCGGAGGCGATCGGTAGGGGCCTGGACACCACCCGGTAGCGCTCTACGACGTAACCGTCCCTGCGGCGGTAACGGCCGTCCCCGAGGACGAGCTCGCCCCGTTCGAACAGCATTCGGGGATCGTGGCGCCGGCGGCGCGGTCCGCGCGGGCGAGCAGATCGCAACCTTCGCGCCGCCGGGCGCAACCGGGTGCATCGAAATCGGGTGGGCAGCCGGACCCGGCTCCCCGTCACCGATCGCGCTCAAGGACGGCGGCTTTCCAAGACGGCCACGGATGCGCCGCCTGGCGCGCTGCCGCCGGCAACAACATGAGCGACCTCATCCACGCCCTCGGAGGCCCCTACGGCACCTGCCGCAACCAGCCCGTCGAAGGCCACTACCCCTAGGCGCTACATCACTCCGTCCAGGAGCATCGGACAGCGACAGCGCGTCCATGCTGCTCGGTCGCGTCGTTAGGCGGCGAAGGAACGCAGGTAGGCGTATGCGGCGTCAAGCGCGATGCGGAGCTGCTGTGGGTCGCGTCGGGTCTGGGTGAGGACGAGCCCGCCCTGGATCGCGGCAAGGGTCGCGGTGGCGAGACGGGCGGGGTCTGCGCCGCGGCGGACCTTGCCGTCGGCCTGCATCTGTCGAAGCCCCTCCCGTATTGGCGCCTCCCAGCGGTCAAACCCGGCGGCGAGCTCCGTGCGGGCTTGTTCGTCTGTCTCGGCGAGTTCGCCGGCGAGGCTGCCGATCGGGCATCCCCCGATGGCCTGACGGTCGACCTGTAGCTGGACGAGGTCGTCGAACCAGGCGGCGATCGCCGCCCAGGAGGAGAGGTCGATCAGCCGGGGCTGGGCGTCGAGGACCTGCTGGACGGTGCGGTCGATTACGGCGTGGACGAGGTCTTCCTTGTCGGTGAAGTAGTGGTAGAGCTGGCCCTTGCTCACGTTCGCCGCGGCGCGCACGTCATCGAGGCTGGTGCCCGCGACGCCGTGCTCGAAAATGAGCGCGGCGGCCGCGTCAAGCACGCGATTACGGGTCGCGCGGCCCTTATCGGTCACGGGTTCAGCAGCGGGCATGTCCTAAAAGCATAGCTTGTTTTGGACTGACAGGTCCATTCTGCTGCTATGCTCGACCAAATGGACTTGAGGGTCCAAAAATCCAAGGTAGACCGACAGGAGGAACAGATGACGGTTCAGGGCAAGACCGTGCTCGTAACCGGCGGCACCTCGGGGATCGGCGAGGCAATCGCCCGCGCCTACGCGGCGGAGGGCGCCGATGTGGTGATCACCGGGCGCAGCGAAGACCGCGGCCGGAAGATCGCCGACTCGCTGACGAAGGGCGGGACACGCGTGCGGTTCATCCGCGCCGACCTCGGGAACTTCGATGACGTCCAGCGCCTAGCCAATGAGGTAGACCACGTCGACGTGCTCGTCAATGACGCCGGCGCGTTTCCGTTTGGCGCCACGCATGAGATCGACAGTGACGTGTTCGACTCGACGTATGCGCTCAACGTGAAGGCGCCGTTCTTCCTCACCGGCGCATTTGCGCCTCGGATGGCGGCGAACGGCGGCGGCGCGATCGTCAACGTCTCGGCGATGGTCGCGAGCTTCGGGATGCCGGGGATGGCGCTCTACGGATCGACGAAGGCCGCGCTCGAGCTGCTCACCAAGGCGTGGGCGGCTGAATACGGGCCCGAGGGTGTCCGGGTCAACGCCATCGCCCCCGGCCCGACGAGAACGCCCGGAACCGAGCCGATGGGCGAGAACCTCGACCAGCTCGCGGCCACGGTCCCACTCGGTCGGCCTGCCGCGCCCGAGGAGATCGCCAACGCGGCGCTCTTCCTCGGCTCCGACGAGGCTTCTTACGTCAATGGGGCGGTGGTAGCGGTCGACGGCGGCCGAACCGCCGTATAGGTGCGCTCGGCTGACCATGACGCCGACGGCCGGGGCCGGACCCGTGAAGCACGTGTTGCTCCTGATCAGGGCCCCGGCCGAGCCTTTGCAACACCCCGTGAGCGCGATTCCGTCCTAGCCGAGCAGTACGAGCGCCTGGCCGTTGAGCCGCGGCAACCGCACGACTGGTCCGAGAAATCGGCCCGTGGAAAACTCGAACGCGACGACGAGATCCTCGCCTACGCAATACAGACGATCGTCCGGTGCCAATCGCAATCCTCGCGGCCTTCGGAACTCGATCGAGGGGTCGGGCGCGAGCACCCGAAGAAGCCGTCCGGTGTGTCGGATCGTATTCGCGAACGCTCGTCACGGCGTCGGAAGCGCCGAAGGGGCACTCTCTGGCGACGACGATGTGGCCATTGTGAGCGAGCGTCACATCAAGGGGCTTAGCTCGGGGTCGGCGACCAGGCGACGCGTGCGGAGCCTGCCGTCGCGATCGAAGACGACCATCGTGTTGTCGCCTCTTCCGGAGGGACCGACGCCCGACGCGAGGTACAGCCGGCCGTCGCGGGCAAGGCCGAACCCCCGTGGGACCGGGACGCGCCGGCTGGCAGAAGAGGCTGCGCAGGCCCGTCCAGAGCCGCCGGCATGGCCAGGATCGTCCGCCGGCGGCGCAGGCCGACGTAGTAGCGGCCGTCCGGCCCAAATGTGCCCCGCCGGGGCCGATTCCCGGTATCCGCCCGGATTCGCGCACGACCTCTCCGCCGCGGTCGAGCGCCAACACCCGGTCGTCTCCACTGTTGAGGTAGATGAGTGCGCTCGCAGGGTCGAGCGACAGACCACGCGGATCAACGATCCGCGGATCGCTGCTGAACGCCCCGATCAGGCCGCCGCTTGAGTCGAAGCTGAGAAGCGCGCCGTGGCCGCCGCCGTTGGCGCTCCCCGCGCTCGTCACCAGGATCGTCGTCACCGTGGTCGGTGCAAGGTGGCTTTGAGAGGTGAGCTTAGACTGCGTCATGCTCGGTCGGGAACCGGTGCCGCGGCTCCGAGGGTCTAAGCATCGTGATTGCTCGACCGTGGAATGGGGGTGCGGTTTAGCGAGGTTCTCGCTTGCCTCGCCGTGCCCTCGGCCGTGCCTCAGCCTGCTCCATCCGGAACGCGCTCGTGTCGACGCGCAGCTCGCGTCGAATCGGGACGAGGACCATGACGACGTTTGCGCAGTGGCGGCACCGAACGACCGTTCCGGGAGCGCGCGCGGGGACGACGAGCTTGCCGATCTGCGCGCGCGTCCCACAGTGAGCGCAGGTGCCGAGCGCGGTTGTCATCTCGCTGCCGAAATACTCCAACAGTGGGCCGGCGATCGCGTTTCCGTCCAGCGCCTCCATGGTGCGGTTCTCCTCGTTTCAGTTTTTCCGGGGTCCGAGTCACTCGGTCTTGATCCGCCCGGGCTCGTGTCCGGCATCAACCGTTGCGTCGGCCACCGTCTCGACGAAGGCGGTCGGCCGCAGGCGTGGACCAGCGGCGGCCGCCGGGTGGCCACGCGACCTCCGCGACAGCAGCGTCCGTGACATCGGAGCTAGCGGTGCTGCGCGGCGCAGTGGGGGACCTCGCCCCAGACCGCGAGCTCCTGACACGGCGGAGCCTCGCCACGGCCGACACCGGAAACCCGAACCTGGTGGTGATACTCCTGACTGCTCATCCTCGCGCGCGGACGGTGAAGCCAAGCTTGCCGAGCACCTTTACGGCGCCGGTCTTGCCGCCCTCGAAATCACCCGAGGCAAGTCGCTGGCCCGTGGCGAGCTCATAAGCCGTGCCCAAGATCGCCTTCGGTGGGTAAAGCCGTTCGTTCCAGACCAGGTCGTACGTCGTGGTGGGACCGAAGCCGTGCTCGGAGAAGAATCGCTCAGGCCCCAGTTGGTCGTACTCCTGTAGAGCGCGCTCCACGTCAGCGTGGGTCACGTGGTCCCACCCGGGTGAATGTGTCATCTGGTCCTCTCATCATCGTTGTGGTTTGCACTACCGGGCCCGTGAGACCGTCGCGGTCGGTGCGGCACGCGACCGCACCGAACGAGATGCACCGCCATGGCGCGGCTGGCTGTTCTTTGGGAAGCTCGCTTCCGCGACGGTGGTCAGCGCGCCGGCCTCGCCGATGTCCAGGTTGCGATCGATGCCGTGCGAGGCGACGTTCTGCCCCGGCTCGAGTTCGAGGCGCTCGCCGTCGAGCGTTACCTCGACCCGGTCGGGCTCGAAGGAGACCAGGTCGCCGACCGCCGCCATGTCGTCCAGCGGCGCGCGGTAGGACCACGCGGCGTTCTGCGCGCCGTCGATGTCGTAGTACGAGGCGATGCCCTTGTACGGGCAGAAGGTCTGAAGGTCGGCCGGCGTCAGCGCATCGGCGACGACGTCGTCTCGGGGCACGTACCAGCGCGGCGCGAAGCCGGACTCGAACAGCGCGACGGGGCTCGTCGTGTCTGCGATGACGGTGTTGCCGGCGCGCACGACGAGGTGGCGCGAGCTCTGGCGGATGTCGATGCGGTGGTAGGGGTCCGCGGCGTGGCCCAGAATGCGGTCGTCCTCCTCGTAGAAGGCGTCCATCGCGCGCCAGGCGAGCGCGATGTTACCCTCGAGGATGGCGGCATGGTCTTGCAGCCCGACGTGTTGCCAGGCGCCCCGGGCCGCGTTGCGAGTGTCGCCGATGACCTCATACCAGGCGGTCTCGCCGAGCTCGGGGTGCGTGGTTCGATGGTCGATTGGCCGGAGGGCCCCTTCAGCGAAGTCCGCGGTCGGGAAGTACGCAACCGGGTAGCGGCCGGGCTCGAAGAGCAGGACGGCGCTGTCGCTTTGCACGACGGTGCGCCCGCCGAGCTCGGCCCGCATCCGGCGCCGTAGCGGCTCCGCGTACAGCGCGCGGTGCGGCATGCCGGGCACAAGGAACTGACCGTTGGGGTTACGGCCAAGCGGCCCTTGCTGCCATGAGAGACCCATGTCTGGCTCCTGTCTTTCTGATCGGACGACCACCAACGGAGTTGGTGGCGCCTTGGATCGCGGTCTTACCCGCGACGCCTCAGCACGACCTGACCGCTTGGTCCTTGTCCTCGGCACGGGCAGGGACGACGGCGATCGCCATCACACGCCCACACGCCGACGACACGAGAGCGCCCGGGCGCGACTCGCATCTCGCTGGCGCCGTCATCGACGTCCGACGCTGTGCGGTGCCGACCACACAAACCGCAGCGGGACCTCACACGGCTACCGGCTCCCAAGGCGCTGACCAAGCTCGAGGTGTCCGCGACGCAACCGCTGGTGGAAGAACCGGAACACTGGTGGTCCGGCCTTCCGGAAATCGGCGAAGCACAAACCCGCAGGACCAGCAGGCGTCGCGCTCGATGCAGAGGCACACCGCGACGTCGTCGACCGCGCCGGCGCGCGTTCGTCGCAGCTCGGGCATCTCGTTCGGTCATTGACGGCGCACCGCTTGGCGTGGAATGAGCGTCGCGCAATCATTGGACTCCGTACCTCGGTGTGGTGGCTGAAGACGTGGCCTGGAAGGTTGGCTATGCGCCGAGGGTCTGTGGGATGGCGAGCTTGTTCCGCGCTCGGCGCACCGCGGTGCTGACGGCTTCCGGATCCAGCCCTGCTCGTCGGCGAGCTGCTGGTGCGATTTGTCGTTGAATACACCCGTGAGCGTGGGTGCGCTCCATGTCGTCAGAGCACGCATGGTGGCGAGAATCGATGCGAGATCCTCTCGTGCCAGAAGTACACGTTCGGGGTCCGCGTCCCGCCGCGGCAGGTCAGTTGGTCGCCGAGCGTGATCCGGAGCGCGCTCTCGGCAACATCGCGAGAGGTCATCAGGAGGACGGTCTGCACGTAGGCGCGGGGTCCCGGGCGCCAGCGTGGGTGGCAGGAGTTAAGGGATCGCGCGCGGCTGAGGAGCTGTGTTTGGCAGGCGCCGGCGGTGTCGAGCGTCGGGAGCGGCTCGAGCTGGGAATCTCCGGTTGCATCGGCGGCTCCGGTTCAACTCGCCGACACCATCATCCACACGGTCAGGCCAGGGGCACATCGGCGAGCGTAGCCGCGACTAATGTCTTGCGCTCGACGGATCGTCTGGACCGTTCGGTCCAGAGCTGCTATGCTTCCGAACCAATTGGACTGTGCAGTCCAATCTGATCGAAGGAACACAGGAGGCTCGTTTATGTCCACCGCGTCACCCCCGGTCGCCCACGGCGTCCGGCCCCATCAGCACGCGCCCGACCTCACCGTCCCGCTCCTCTCGGGCGGGACCTACCGGCTTGCCGACCAGCACCCCGACGGCTACACGATGGTCGTGTTCTTCCGGGGTCTGCACTGCCCGGTGTGCCACGCCCAGCTCAGTGAGCTGAACCGTCGTCTGGACGACCTACGAGACCAGGAGATCGAGGTGATCGCAGTTAGCGCCGAAACCCGGGAGCGGACCGAACGGCTCGCTTCAGAGTGGAAGCTCGACCGGCTGCCGCTTGCCTTCGGGTTGACCGAGGAGCAGATGCGGAGCTGGGGGCTGTTTGTCTCCCACGGGATCAACGACGATGAACCAGCCGTATTCAGCGAGCCCGGTCTGTTCCTGATCGCGTCGGACGGCACCGTCTACTACGAGTCGATCCTCTCGATGCCAGCCGGCCGGCCGCGACTCGACGACCTGCTCGGGGCCTTGAAGTACTGGCGTGAGCACAGTTACCCGGCTCGTGGTGAGGCGTAGAGCATGCGCTCTGACATCACAAACCCCGAGCAAGTTCCGATGGCCGGCTTTCCCGCCGCGATCACCGAGGCCAACCACATCGAGCCCGTCCCTAGGCGGATCCGCGCGGTCCTAGCGGACAAGGTGGTATTCGACACAACGCGCGCCTGGTACGTATGGGAGTGGCCGTACTACCCGCAGTACTACATCCCGCTCGCCGACGTCCGCACCGGAGCACTGACCGGCGAGAACCACACGAAAGCGACACGCCGCGGGCCGGTCGAACTGCACACGGTGAGCGCGGGCGAGGTCAGCCGCCCGGGCGCGGCGCAGGTCCTGCGCGACTCGGCGCGGCCGGAGTTGCGAGACACCGTCCGCCTTGACTGGGCCGCGCTCGATGCGTGGTTTGAGGAGGATGAGCAGGTGTTCGTCCACCCCCGAAGCCCGTATGTTCGGGTCGACGCGATCCGCTCGGCAAGGCCGGTGAAGATCACGCTCGACGGCCACGTCCTAGCGGAGGCGGCGGCGTCTGTGATGGTGTTCGAAACCGGCCTTCCGACCCGCTACTACGTCGAGCGCACCGCGGTCAACTTCGAGCACCTGATCGCAACCGACACGGTGACCGCGTGCCCCTACAAGGGCGTCACCAGCGAATACTGGTCCGTCCGCTCCGACACAGGCGTCCACCCCGACCTCGCGTGGACCTACCACTTCCCCACGGGGGCGATGCTCCCGATCGCCGGCCTTGTCGCGTTCTACAACGAGAAGGTCGACATACACCTGGATGGGGTCCTGCTCGAGCGCCCAAGGACCCACTTCTTCAACCACTGAGCACGACGAGCACAACCGGGCCTGCCACCAGCAAGGGACGCGCGACCCGCGAGCGGATCGTCGACAACGCCGACGCGCCCGCGATCGAGCACGGCGTCGCCGGGACAACCCTCGACGATGTCCGGCTACCGGGAGGCGCGTCCGTTCGCCGCCGCCAGCCGCCGCCGCGCCTTCTGCACCGACGGAAGCGCCGCCTTGGCCTTCGCCAGCGGCCGGGCTCGAACATCGACGCTCGCGGGCTTGGCGGCGATGTCGATCTCCTCGC
>DASPPG010000211.1:0-2012 GCA_035625625.1 Solirubrobacteraceae bacterium | reverse complement strand
TTGCGGCCCGTTCCGCAAAGCGGCCCCGCGCCGGGTGGCACCGGCCGGGGCCCGACACCGAGGAGGACCCCTCGATGCTCCTTCGCCGTAACCAACCTCCCTCCCGCCGCCGGACGGTCTGCCCGTCGCTGGCTTGGTGCGAACCCACTGGGTGCTTTCGGTCTGCGTTGTGCGGTCGCGACCGTCCCTACGGCGAGCGGCACCGCGCGACCTACCCCACGTGCGGCGCAGCTCCGCAGCTTCCCGTTGTACCGCGACCTGCACGCCGGACGATGAACGCGATCGAAGACCGGACCCTATCGGAACCTGTCAAGTCGTTTGAGACGCCAGTTTGCGCTATTTAGTGAGTTGGCTCCTTGTCTTCGGGCTTGTTGATCCACGCGGCGGCTGGTAGCTCGAGCGGCGTGGGTGGCTTGCGGACGAACCGCTCGGGGTTGCGGGCAAACGCGGCGGCGAGCACCTCAGCTCTGCGATCCCAGACCTGCTGCGCCTGTCCGTAGTGGACGGCGGCTGGGGTCATCAGCGCGATTCCTGAGTGGCGGTGATCGTGGTTGTAGTAGTGGAAGAACTCGCGGCAGTGCGCGCGTGCTTGCTCGATGTTCTGGAAGCGCTCGGGGAACGTCGGGCGGTACTTCAGCGTCTTGAAGTGCGCCTCCGAGTAGGGGTTGTCTGAGGATGTGTAGGGCCGGCTGTGGGTGCGCGTCAGGCCGAGATCGGCGAGCAGAAACGCGACTGGCTTTGAGCGCATCGCGTTGCCGCGGTCGGCGTGCAGGATCAGCGTGCCGGGCTCGATCTGCTGCTGCTCGCACGCTTGGGCGATCAGCTCGCGGGCGATCTGCTTGCTCTCGCGATACTGGACCGTCCAGGCGACGACGAGGCGGCTGAAGATGTCCAGGATCGCGTACAGGTAAAACCAGGTCCACTTCGCCGGGCCCTTGAGCTTGGAGATATCCCAGGACCAGACCTCGTTGGGCCCCTTGGCGAGCAGCTCGGGCTTGGCGTAGGCGGGGTGGGTGAGCTGGTCGCGGCGCTCGCGGACCTCGCCGTTGGCCGTAAGCAGCCGGTACATCGTGCGCTCCGAGCACAGGTAGGTGCCCTCGTCCAGCAGACGGGCATACACCTGCGCCGGCGCGCAGTCGACAAACCGCGGCGAGCGCAACTGCTCAAGCACCGCCTCACGCTCGGGCTCAGACAGCGCCCGCGGCGACGGGAGGCGGGGTCGGCGAGGCTTGGGCTCGGTAGGGCGGCGCTGGCGGTAGATCGTCGCCGGCGCGGCCGCCAGCGCGCGGCACGCCGGCCGGGTGCCGATGATCGGCGTCAGCTCCTCGACGCACTGGCTGATCATCGCTCGGTGCCCTGGGTCGCGCTCTCGGTACCGAGCATCTGCTCCAAGAGCGCGGAGACCTTTCCCTGCACCTCGATCACTTTGCGGGCCTTCTCGAGCTCGGCCTCGGCCCGCTCGGCCCGCGCGCGCAGCTCGGCGATCTCCCGGTCACGCCGGTCGGCAGGCTTGCGTCCCCGCTGACGGCCGAGCGCCTCAAGCGCCCCGTCGTCGCGCTGCTTGCGCCAGTAGGTCAGATGCGAGGTGTACAGCCCCTCGCGGCGCAACAGCGCGCCGACCTCGCCCGGCTCCTTGCAGGCCTCGGCCTGCTGGACGATCTTGAGCTTGTACTGGGCGCTATAGCGCCGGCGCTGGGGGCGCTCGACGAGCTCGGGGTCCGGCGCCGGCGCGCCGCTCCCGTTGGTGGTGATCTCGGTCATGTTCGGTTGAGACGTCCTTTCTCCGCCCAGTGCTCCACGGAGTTATCAACAATGCACAGAAAAAATTACTACTGTGGATAACGTCTCAAGTTAGATTGACAGAGAGGGGTCGGCGTTCGCGACGAACTCCTCGAGCGTGCCCGCGAAAGTGTCGGAAGCGATGCCCACAGGAGAAGCACAGCCCGATGCACTTCGCCGCTGACGTGCACTCAGCGACCGGACACAGCTCGTAGCCAAAGACAGGGTGATCG
>DASPPG010000210.1:0-3119 GCA_035625625.1 Solirubrobacteraceae bacterium | reverse complement strand
CACGTACACCTTGGCGTCGTCTGCGTAGCGAACGAATCGGTGGCCACGCCGGTCAAGCTCTCGATCGAGCTCGTCCAGCACGATGTTCGACAGCAACGGCGAGAGCGGACCGCCATATGAGCAGCGCTGGGTTATGCGCAGTGCTGGCTTGTAGTTCCCGCAGCGAGCGGGGTTGACGGCTGAGCGCTGCGCATAACGCGGCAGAGGCTCTGGTCACGCGGCTCGGGCGTGGTGCCCGGTCGTTCGTGATCGGAGGTGACCGTGATGGCTGCCGTTTCTGAGCTGGTGTCCGCGTTGGATGCCGAGTTGGTGCGCCTGGGCTACAAGCCGTCGACGATGGTCTGGTATCGAGGCTGCTGGCTGCGGCTGGAGAGGTGGTTCGTGTCCCGTGGCGTGCAGGAGTTCTCGCTGGATGTCGCGATGGCCTGGGTCGATGAGGCGTGCGGCGGGTTCTTTGAGAAGGAGCAGGCTGGCACGCTGAGGGCGACCGACGTGTACTTTTTCCGGGTCGCGGCGATGCTCGACGACTTCGCGGTCCACGGGTCGGTGCTGCGCCGCTACTCCCGGACCGTGAGCAAGCTGGATGCTGAGCAGGCTGACGTTCTCGCGCGCTTCCGGGCGTGGCTACGGGCGACTGGCTGCGCGGTCTCGACGGTCCGGGCGTATGGCACGGTCGCTGGCGAGTTCCTCGCGTTCACCGGCACGCGCGGCGGTCTGGACGGGCTGGACGGCGGGGTGATCGGCGCGTTCGTCGCGACGTTGGCCGGCTATCAGCCAAAGACGGTGGAGCACAAGCTGTGCGCGGTGCGATCGCTTTTGCGGTTTGCCGCGACAGACGGACTGATCAACGAGGCTGTGCTCGGGACGGTCCCGGCCACGAGGTCGGTGGGGCAGGCGCGGATCCCGTCGGTATGGGAGGCGGCCGACGTCGCGAAGGTCTTGGAGGCGATCGATCGCGCCAACCCGTCCGGGAAGCGTGATTACGCGATCGTGCTATTGATCTGCCGGCTCGGGCTGCGGGCTGTGGACGTCACACGGTTGCGGTTCGCTGATCTGGACTGGCCCGGCAACCAGCTCTCGGTGGTGCAGGCCAAGACCGGCCGGCGGGTCGATCTGCCGTTGTTGAAGGATGTCGGCTGGGCGATCATCGACTACGTTCGCGATGGCCGCCCGCAGAGCGATTGCCCGCAGGTGTTTCTGCGCCATACCGCTCCGATCGGCCCGTTCTCTGACCAAGACCATCTGCACCAGATCCTGGTCAAGCACGCCCGCGCCGCGCACGTGGCGCTCGGTGAGCAGCGCCGCCACGGGATGCACTCGCTCAGACACACGCTCGCGACCCGGTTGATGGAGGACGGCACGCCGGTCGAGCGGATCGCCGACATTCTCGGCCACCGGTCCGTGCAGTCCACCGGCGTGTATTTGAAGTCGTCGCTGCGGCTGTTGGCCCAGTGCGCGCTGGACCCGGACGCCGCGACGTCGCACGCGTCGACGTCGGAGGCGACGAGATGAGCGCTGCGGTCACGCTCGCCGATGCGATCCGCGGCCTGGTCTCAGAGAAACGCGCCCTCGGCTACAAGTATGTGTCCGAGGAGGCGGCGCTGGCGCGTTTCGAAGCGTTCAGCGCCAGCGAGTTCCCTGGAGTGGACACGGTCACGCGAGCGTCGGTGCAGGCGTGGATCGCCGCGGCGCGGCGGCGGGCGGTGAAGCCGGCGACCGTCATCAATCTCATCGCGCCGGTCAGAGAGCTCGCCCGTTGGCTTGGCCGCCGTGGTGTCGAGGCGTATGTGCTGCCGGGCGGGGTGCTCCCCAAGCCGGCCCGTTATATCCCGCACATCTACAGCGACAGGGAGCTCGTGGCGCTGTTTGAGCAGACCGACCGCTGCCACTACTGCCCGGAGGTGCCCTACCGGCATCTGGTAATGCCGGTCCTGTTCCGCACAATCTACGCATGCGGGCTGCGCTGCTCAGAGGCCAGGCTGCTGCGCGTCAAGGACGTCGACGTCGAGAGCGGGGTGCTGCAGATCCGTGACGCGAAAGGCGGCAAGGACCGGCAACTCCCCGTCTCAGAGCAGTTGCGCGACAGGCTCGGCGGCTACCACGCCACGCTCGCGGGACAGCCGGGCTGGGAGTGGTTCTTCCCCGGCGCCACCCCGGATGTGCCGCTGACGCTGGGCAACGTCAACCGCAACTTCCGGCGGTTTCTGTGGCAGGCGCGGATCCCGCACCGCGGCCGCGGACACGGACCGAGGGTTCATGACCTGCGTCACGCGATGGCGGTCAACAACCTCCGATCCTGGTTTGCGCGAGGCGAGAACGTGGGCGCGCTTTTGCCGGTCCTGCAAACGTACCTGGGGCACTCCTCGATCGGCGATACCGCCTACTACCTGCGCCTGGCCGCGGAGGCCTACCCGGACATCAACAACCGGGTGAAGCAGGCGTTCGGCGACATCGTCCCCGCCGTGACCGGAGGGCCGGCTGATGGCGACTGACTTCGCGGTTCACCTGCGCCGCTTCCTGACCGATCACATGGCCGGGCTGCGCGGCTGCTCACCGAACACGATCAACTCCTACAGGGACGCGTTCAAGCTGCTGATCTGCTACCTCCGCGACGAGCGGAACATCCCGCCCGAACGGCTCACCCTCGAGCTGATCGACGTCGACATGATCACCGGGTTCTTGGACTGGCTGCGCGCCAGCCGGCACAACAGTCCGTCAACCTGCAACCAGCGGCTGGCCGCGATCAGCTCGTTCTACAGCTGGATGCAATCCCGAGACCCGGCACGGATGGCGTGCTGCCAAGACATTCTCCAGATCCCGTCGAGCAAACACGACCAGCCGGCCATCGCGCACCTGACTGTGGAGCAGACCGGGCAACTCCTCGCCCTGCCCGACCGCTCCACCCACCAAGGCCGGCGTGACGCGACCCTGCTGGCCACCCTCTACGACACCGCCGCCCGAGTCCAAGAGACCGCCGATCTGAGAGTCCGGGACACTCGCGCTGCTTGTTGTGCTTGGCGGCGCGGAGGTGCAGCGCACCGTGCCGCAGGTCGACGTCCTGGCGGTCGAGCGCGAGTGCCTCCCCGGGTCGCAGGCCGGTTGACGTCAACAGGCCGAGT
>DASPPG010000209.1:0-3409 GCA_035625625.1 Solirubrobacteraceae bacterium | reverse complement strand
TGGCCGGACTGGGCACCAGCGTGCACGCCGCCGCCAGCGGGGCAGCCTTCACGGTCGAGGACCTCCTAGCCCTCAGCCGCGTGAGCGATCCCCAGGTCTCACCCGATGGCCGCTACGTCGCCTTCGTGCAGCGGGAAACCGACCTCGATGGCGACAAGGGACGCAACAGCCTGTGGCTGCTCGAGCTCGGTGCCGCCGGCGCGCAGCCGCGGCGGCTGACCGATGCCACGAGCTCCGACTCGAGCCCGCGCTGGGCGGGCGACAGCCGCACGCTCTATTTCCTCTCAGCGCGCGCGGCGGGCACGCAGGTGTGGCGGCTGCAGATTCCCGGCGGGGAGGCGCAGCGCGTGAGCGACTACCCGCTCGATGTCGGCTCACTCAAAGTATCGCGGCGCGGCGAGCTGCTCGCGCTCACGATGGAGGTCTTTCCGGACTGCGACACCCTCGCCTGCACGCGCGAGCGGCTCGACGCCCGGGCGAAGGACAAGGCGAGCGGGCGCACTTACGACCGCATCTTCGTGCGCCACTGGGACACCTGGAGCGACGGCAGGCGCTCGCACCTGTTCACGGCGCATGTGAAGGCCGACGGCACGGCCGCGACGCCGGTGGATGTGTCGCGGGGCTTCGATGCCGACATTCCCTCCAGGCCCTTCGGCACGGACGATGATTACGACTTCAGCCCCGATGGCAGGACGCTCGTGTTCTCGGCGCGCATCGCCGGGCGCAGCGAGCCGTGGTCCACCAACTTCGACCTGTTCCAGACGCCCGCGGACGGGAGCACCGCGCCGGTCAACCTCACCCCGGGCAATCCCGCCTGGGACGCGCAGCCGGTGTTTCTTGCCAACGGCGATCTCGCCTGGCGGGCGCAGGATCGTCCCGGGTTCGAGTCGGACCGTTTTCACCTCATGCTGAAGAGCGCGCGCAGCGGCGCGATGCGCGCGCTCACTGCCGGGTGGGACCGCTCGGTCACGCACCTCCGTGCGACGCCCGATGGCAAGGCGCTGCTCGCGAGCATCGATGAGACCGGGCAGCGGGTGCTGTACCGCATCGATCCCGCGAGCGGCGTGCCGACCCGGCTCACTTCCCTCGGCGAGGTGGAGGCCTTCAGCGCCACCCGCGACCTCGTGGTGATGGCGCGCGCCGATCTCGGCAGTCCGGCGGATCTCTATGCGTTGCCGGTGCGCGGCGGTGAGGCCGTGCGCCTCACCGACGTGAATCACGAGCTGCTCGCGGCGCGGCGCCTGAGCGAGTACGAGCAGTACAGTTTCCGGGGCTGGAACGATGAGACCGTCTACGGCTACGTGATGAAGCCCTTCGGGCTCACGGCGGGCAAGCGTTACCCGATCGCCTTTCTGGTGCACGGCGGGCCGCAGGTGAGCATGCAGAACATCTGGTCATATCGCTGGAATCCGCAGATCTTCGCCGGTGGCGGCTACGCAGTGGTGATGATCGATTTTCATGGCTCGCCGGGCTACGGCCAGGCGTTCACCGATTCGATCAGCCGCGACTGGGGCGGGAAGCCGCTCGTCGACCTGCAGAAGGGGCTCGCGGCCGCGCTGGAGAGATACCCGTGGCTCGATGGCGAGCGCGCCTGTGCGCTCGGCGCCTCCTACGGCGGCTTCATGATGAACTGGATCGAGGGCAACTGGCCGGAGCGCTTCCGCTGCATCGTCAATCACGACGGCGTGTTCGATCAGCGCATGATGTACTACGCGACCGAAGAGCTGTGGTTCCCCGAGTGGGAATTCGGCGCACCGTACTACGAGAACCCATCGGGCTTCGAGCGGGAGAACCCGGCCGCCTTCGTCGCGAGGTGGCGCACGCCGATGCTGATCATCCACGGCGAGCAGGACTTCCGCATTCCCTACTCACAGGGGCTCGCCGCGTTCACGGCGCTGCAGCGCCGCGGCATCGAGAGCCGGCTGCTCGTGTTTCCGGACGAGAACCACTGGGTGCTCAAGCCCTCCAACAGCATGCTGTGGTACCACACGGTGCTGGGGTGGCTCGACGCTCATTTGAAGAATTGACCGCGGCAGCCGAGCACTCCATAGAGGCGGGATCGCAGGGGTTAGACACGCATCTAAAAAATTGAGCGCAGCAACCGAGCACTTCGTGGAAATGCGAGTCGGAGTCGACCCTGAACCGTCCGAAGGTGTTTCCGTTACCGGTCGTTGAATCCCCGGTGCGTTCACTGGGTCGACGCAACACTTTACCTTGAGGAGAGAGAGGTGAAGTGTCATGCATCAACGTCCGAAGCGCCGGTTCTACACGCCGGCAGAGAGCGCCGAGATCTGGGATCGCTGGCAGCGAGGGGAAGGCCTCAAGGCGATCGGCCGGATCTTCGGGAAGACCTCCTCGTGCATCTTCGCGCACCTACGACCCTACGGCGGGATCCGGCCTAAGCCGCGTCGTCGTTCGCGCCTGGCGCTGACCCTCGCCGAGCGTGAGGAGATCTCCCGCAACCTGGCGAACGGCCTGTCGATTCGCCGGATTGCAGCCCGATTGGAGCGAGCCCCTTCGACGGTCTGTCGCGAGCTCGCCCGCAACGGTGGCGCCTGTGGCTACCGGGCGGTGCGAGCCGACCGACACGCCTGGGACAGAGCCAGGCGTCCCAAGGCGTGTAAGCTGGCACGGCACCCGGCGCTGCGCCAAGAAGTGACCCGGTTGCTGCTGCTGAACTGGTCGCCAGAGCAGATCGCGGGTTGGCTGAGACGCCACCACCCTGAGGAGGAGGCGTTGCGGGTGTCGCACGAGACGATCTATCGGAGTCTGTTCGTCCAGAGCCGCGGCGTGTTAAAGAAGATGCTGATCGAGCATCTGCGCACGCACCGCTCGATCCGCCGTTCCCAGCACGCCACGGCCAAGGGCGACGGCCGGGGCGAGATCCGAGACATGGTATCGATCCGAGAACGACCCGCCAGCGTCGAGGATCGTGCGGTCCCGGGCCACTGGGAAGGCGATCTGCTGACCGGATCGCACAACAGCCACATCGTCACCTTGGTCGAGCGACATACCCGCTACCTCATGCTGGCGAAGATCGCTACTCGAGACACCTGCGCGGTGATCGACGCGCTGATCAAGCAATCGAAGCACTTGCCCGATGAACTCTACAAATCACTCACCTGGGATCGTGGCAAGGAACTCGCCGACCACCAGCGTTTCACCCTGGCGACTGACATCCAGGTGTACTTCTGCGACCCGCAGAGTCCGTGGCAACGGGGCTCCAACGAGAACACCAATCGGTTACTGCGGCAATACTTCCCACGAGGCACGGATCTATCTGTTCACTCGCAGGCAAGACTGAACAGCGTCGCGCGGCAGCTCAACGAGCGACCTCGCAAGACGCTGGGGTACTATTCACCGGCAGAGAAGTTCAACGAATGTGTTGCGTCGATCGGTTGAAACGACA
>DASPPG010000208.1:0-25867 GCA_035625625.1 Solirubrobacteraceae bacterium | reverse complement strand
GCCCTCCTCTTCGTGGGCCGCGTGTCGCTCGAGAAGCGCATCGCCGACATCCTGGACGCGATGGCGCTGGCGGGCTGGGGCCGTCCGCTGCGGATCGTCGGCGACGGCCCGGCCAAGGCGCTGGTGGAGGCGCGGGCCCGGCGCCTGGGTCTCGAGGGGCTGATCGAATTGCGCCCGTTCGTGTCCGATCGCCGGTCGCTGGCGCGGCTGTACCGGGAGGCGGCCTGTGTCGTCGCACCGGGACCGCACGAGACGTTTGGCCTCGCCGTGCTCGAGGCCGCCGCCAGCGGCGCCCGCGTGGTGGCGTGCTCCTCGACGCCGGCGGCGGCGTTGGCGGCACCGCTCGTGCACACGTTCACTCCCAAGGACCCGGTCGATCTGGCCCGCGCGGTCGAACGGGCGCTGGCCGCCCCGCTCGACCCGGCCGCGGCCTCGGCGCTCGCCGCGGGCATGCGGTGGGAGCGCGTGTTCGAAGCCGAGCTGCGCGAGCTGGGACGCCTGTGCCGGTAGCGCTCCCGATGGGCCGCAAACGGCTGGAGCGGCTCCGGGGCGACGCTCACCGCCTGCTCGCTGGCAACTGGCGTCAGGGGTCGCTGGCCGACGGTACCCCCTACGGCTTCACCTGCCCCTCTCCGCCCCGCTACCGCCACCAGTGGTACTGGGACTCGTGCTTTCACGCGATCGTGTGGCGTCACTTCGATCCGCCGCGGGCGCGCGAGGAGCTTCGCACGCTGCTACGCGGCGGCCGGCTGGACGGATTCATCCCGCACACGATCTTCTGGCACGACAGCGCCGGGTGGCGCCGAGCGCCGTTCTACGCGACCCACTCGGTGCGCGGCAACCGCGCCACCGCCCACATCCAGACGCCGCTGCTGGCGCTGGCCTGGGAGCTGGTCGCGGCGGCGTCGGACGACGACCCCGGGTTTGCCGCCGAGGGGCTCGACGCCCTGCGCTTGCACTACGACTGGCTCGCGCGCCACCGCGACCCGGACGGCGACGGGCTGATCTCGATCATCCATCCCGACGAATCCGGGCTCGACGACTCGCCCAAATACGACGCGGTGTTCGGCTGGATGACCCACTACCGGCCGGGTTACTTCTGGCTGGTCGAACGCTCGCGCCGCCTGCGCTACGACTCGCACGCGATCATCGCGCGCTACGACGAGCACGTCGAGGACGTCCTGGTCAACGTCGTCTACGCGCTGTCCCTGCACGCGTTGGCCCGGCTCAGCGGCGACGGCGCCTATCGACAACGCGCCGAACACACGGAGCGTGCGCTGCTCGAACACTGCTGGGACGAGGACCGCGGACTGTTCTGGGACCTGGCCGGGCGGGGCCACAGCCCTCAGCGCATCTCGACCTGGTCCTCGCTGGCACCGCTGGCGCTGCCCTCGCTGCCGGAGCGGATCGGCCGGCGCCTGATCGAGGAGCACCTGATCGACCCCCGCCGCTACCGCGCTCCGTTCGCCATTCCGTCGGTGTCGATGGAGGAGCCGAGCTTCCGCGCCGGATGGCACCTGTTTCGCTGCTGGCGGGGTCCATCGTGGATCAACACGGTGTGGCTGCTGGCGCCGGCCCTGCGCCGCTTCGGGTACGGCGCCGAGGCCGATCGCATTCTCGCCTCCTGCGTGGAGCTGGTCGAGCGCCACGGCTTTCGCGAGTACTACAACCCGCTGAACGGGGAGGGCCTGGCCGCGCGGCACTTCGGCTGGTCGACATTGCTGATCGACCTCCTGCCGGCGGGGGCAGCCGAGGACCCCGGGCCCGCCGGGGCGCCCCAGGCGCCGCCGTCAGGCGCCGCCGGCAAGTCTCGTTCATATCGCGGCAGCGTCGGCAGGGAACTGTGGTCGATGGGCGCCGAGGCTGCGAGCGAGACGCGCCGCCGGCTGCGGCTAAGGCGACGCCGTCAGGCGGTCAACGACATCGGCCACCAGTGCTCCTCGGCCCAACCGCGGTGGAACATGGCATCCGGCCGTCCGTGGCCCAAAACGATTCAGTGAGAGCTAAATGCTCAGTGCACAGCCCGGGCCATCACCCGGCGGGTTTGCGCCGAGATCTCGAGGTCCTCGCGCGCCCGGATCGCCAGCACCCGGACCGCCGCTTCCGGCGCGCCGATCTCGCAGTCAAGGCGTGCCGCCACGTTGAGGCGGTCATCGATCGCCGCGCCGAGAAAGCCCGCGCGTTCCACCGCACGCGCGCGAATCTCGTCCGAGCGCTCCCCCACCCCGCCGGTGAACGCGAGCGCGTCGAGCCCGCCCAGCGCGGCCGCCATCGCCGCGATCCCGGCGCCGAGCCGGTGAACGTAGACGTCGACCGCGAGCCGGGCGGCATCGTCGTGGGCGCCGGCGCGTTCGAGGACCTCGCGCATGTCGGCGCTGCCGGCCAGCCCGAGCAGCCCGGATTCGTGCTCGAGTGCCCGGGCCAGCTCGCGTTGCTCCAGTCCGGTCTGCTCGAGCAGCCATAGCAGTAGCCCGGGATCGACGCTGCCGGAGCGGGTGGCCATCACCAGCCCCTCGAGCGGGGTGAAGCCCATCGTCGTGTCGCGCGATTGTCCGCCACCGATCGCGCACAGCGACGCGCCGGCGCCGAGATGGCAGCTGACGATCCGAAGCTCCAGGGGGTCGCGGCCGAGCAGGTCCGGGACCCGCCGCGCGATCCAGGCGTGCGACAGGCCGTGGAAGCCGTAGCGCCGAGCCGCCCACCGCTCGCGCCACGCCCGCGGCAGGGCGTAGGTGCTGGCCTCCGGCGGCAGCGTGGCGTGGAAGGCGGTGTCAAAGCAGGCGACCGCCGGCACCCCCGGGAGCGCCCGGGAGACCGCGTCGAGCGACTCAAGCGACTTGGGCTGGTGCAGCGGGGCAAGCGACACCAGCCCGCGCAGCTCGGCCTCGACCTCGGCGTCGATCGGCACCGCCTCGCGGAAGCGCGTCCCACCGTGGACGATCCGGTGGCCGACCACTTCCGCGTCGCGCAGCCCGCCGTCGAGCGCGGATCGCAGCTCCTCGGGGTCGACCGTCGACCGCGGCGCCGACAGCTCGCGTTCGGCCAGCGTGGCGTCGTCCTCGCCGATCAGGCTCAGCTTGAGGCTGCTCGAACCGGCGTTGACAACGAGGACCCGCACGGGGTCGCGACGCGCCAGTCCGGCTAGCCCTGCGCGCCAGGCCAGGTCCAGTCGCGCACGTCGGGTGGATCGTCGCCGACCTCACGGGTGTACGCGCGATGGTGCAGGCGCTCGTCGACCATCTCCTGACGCAGGTGCGCCTGGCGCTCCCCGAGCCCCGGGACCCGATCGATCACGTCCATGACGAGATGGAAGCGGTCGAGGTCGTTGAGCATGACCATGTCGAACGGGGTGGTCGTCGTCCCCTCCTCCTTGTATCCGCGCACGTGGATGTTGTGATGGTTCGTGCGGCGATAGGTGAGGCGGTGAATCAGCCAGGGGTAACCGTGGTAGGCGAAGATCACCGGCCGTGAGCTCGTGAACAGCGCGTCGAACTCCGCGTCCTGCAGCCCGTGCGGATGCTCGGATTCAGGCTGCAGCCGCATCAGGTCGACCACGTTGATGAACCGGACCTTGAGCTCGGGCAGCCGCTGGCGCAGGATCGCGGCGGCCGCGACCGCCTCCATCGTGGGGATGTCCCCGGCACAGGCGAGCACCACATCCGGTTCGCCTCCCTGGTCACTCGAGGCCCAGTCCCAGATCCCGATCCCGCGCGTGCAGTGGGCAATCGCCTCGTCCATCGTCAAGTAGTCGAGCGCAGGCTGCTTGCCGGCGACGAGCACGTTGACGTAGTGCCGGCTGCGCAGACAGTGGTCGGCGCACGACAGCAGGCAGTTGGCGTCAGGCGGGAGGTACACGCGGATGATGTCGGCCGACTTGTTCATGACGTGGTCGATGAATCCGGGATCCTGGTGCGTGAAACCGTTGTGGTCCTGGCGCCACACGAGACTCGAGAGCAGGTAGTTCAGGGACGGGATCGGGCGCCGCCAGGGGATGTGCCGGGTGACCTTGAGCCACTTGGCGTGCTGGTTGAACATCGAGTCGACGATGTGGATGAACGCCTCGTAGCAGTTGAACAGACCGTGGCGACCGGTCAGGAGATAACCCTCGAGCCATCCCTGGCACATGTGCTCGGACAGCACCTCCATCACCCGGCCGTCCGGCGCGAGGTGATCGTCGGTGTCCAGGCGCTTGGCTTCCCACACGCGATCCGTCACCTCGAACACCGCCTGGAGACGGTTGGATGCGGTCTCGTCGGGACCCATGAGCCGGAAACGGTCCGGGTTGGCCTTGATCACATCGCGCAGCCAGTCGCCGAGCACCCGCGTCGCCTCGCTCGTGAACTTGGCCGGGGCCGGGACCTCGACCGCGTAGTCGCGGAAGTCGGGCAACTCGAGGTCGCGCGTCAGCAGCCCACCATTGGCGTGCGGGTTGGCGCTCATTCGCCGATCCCCCTCGGGCGCGAGCGCCGTGATCTCGGGGCGCACGGCGCCGGCTTCGTCGAACAGCTCCTCCGGCCGGTATGACCGCATCCATTCCTCGAGCTGGGCCAGGTGCTTGGGGTTGGTCCGCACCTCCGCCAGGGGCACCTGATGGGCACGCCAGGTCCCCTCGACGGGCAGCCCGTCGACCTCCTTCGGTCCGGTCCAGCCCTTGGGCGAGGCCAGCACGATCATCGGCCACCGCGGACGCGTCAGATCGTGGTCCTCGCGCGCGCGGCGCTGGATCTCGGCGATCTCGTCGAGCACGTCGTCGAGCGTCGCCGCCATCAGCTGGTGCATCTCGGCCGGGTCCGACCCCTCGACGAACCGGGGCGCGTAGCCGTAACCCTCGAGCAGCGCGCGCAGCTCGTCGGGATCGATCCGGGCCGGAACGGTCGGGTTCGCGATCTTGTAGCCGTTCAGGTGAAGGACCGGGAGCACCGCGCCATCGCGCGCGGGGTTGAGGAACTTGTTCGAGTGCCAGCTCCCTGCCAGTGGGCCCGTCTCCGACTCTCCGTCTCCGACGACGCAAAGCGCGAGCAGATCGGGGTTGTCGAACACCGCTCCGTACGCGTGCAACAGGCTGTAGCCCAGCTCGCCGCCCTCGTGGATCGATCCCGGCGTCTCCGGTGCGTCGTGGCTCGGGATCCCGCCGGGGAACGAGAACTGGCGAAACAGCCGGCGCAGGCCCTCCGTGTCGTGCCCGATGTGGGGGTAGACCTCCGTGTAGGTGCCGTCCAGGTAGGCGCTTGCGACCATGCCCGGGCCACCGTGACCCGGACCGACGATGTAGATCGCGTTCAAGTCCCGGGCTCTGATCGCCCGGTTCATGTGCACGTAGACGAAGTTGAGCCCCGGCGTCGTCCCCCAATGCCCCAGCAGTCGGGGCTTGATGTGCTCGGGCAGCAGTGGCTCACGCAGAAGCGGATTGGCGAGCAGGTAGATCTGCCCGATCGACATGTAGTTAGCGGCGCGCCACCACGTGTTCATAGCGTCGAGCTCGGAGGGGGTGAGGGGCGCTTGGCGGGTTTGGATCGCGGTTGTCATGCACGCATTTAGGCACACCCGGACCGGCGGCAGGGGGCCACGGCGTGACGACGCCCTCGTCGACTTCTAAAGATGCTGCCGCGCGGTCTAAAGAGCGCCGTAGAGAACTGAGCGATTGCCCGATGTGCGAGCGCTCTGGGCCTGGGACAGTCCCCTTGTCAAACCTCCCCGGTCTTCGTTCGGGAGGAGACCAGGGCACCACCCACATCTGGTTCGAGCTGAAGCGCTAGTTGCTAGTGCGTGTAGCGCAGGAGCAGGCTCGCCTCCACGTCCCGATCTCCCAGCGCCGTGTAGGTCTCGGGGGCCTCCGCGGCCCACTGCTCTGTGTCCCCGGCCTCGAGCCGGCGCTCGGTACCCGCCGCGACGACGAGCAGGGTGCCCCTGAACACGATCGCCGTCTTCAGCAGACCGGGAGCATGAGCGGCGTCGTGAGGCGTCGAGCCGGCATGGATCCGGACGCGGTAGAGCTCGGTCACCCCGTTCGGATCAGTGTGGCGTGCGGCCAAACGAGCATGAACGCTGTGTCCCGCCACCGCGCCGTCGGTGACATCGGCCAGCGGCGTGCCGAGCGATGTCCCGAGCGCCCTGGTCAGCGCGTGGAGGGTCTCGAGAGTTGCGTTTCGCCTACCCGACTCGATCTCAGAGAGCGTCGCCTTGCCGATGCCGGCACGCCGGGCCAGCTCACCGGCCGAGAGACCTTGCGATCGCCGCAGGGCGGCGACATTCTCACCGACCGTGGCCAACAGGGGAGATCGCGCGGCTGCGGCCACGGCTGGTAGTGTTCCATATATGGAACGGCACGGGCAGATCGTCGACCGGGCCTTCACCGAGCAGGCATCGACGTTCAACGCGAGCGCCGTCGCGAACGCCGCTGAGATCCTCGACGTGATCGTCGAGGACGCGCAGCCTCAGCGTTCCGAGCGCTGGCTCGAAGCAGCCTGCGGCCCAGGAATCATCAGCCGTCGGCTCGCACCCCTCGTCGCGTCCGTGCACGGCGTCGACATCACGCCGGCCATGGTCGAGACCGCCCGCCGCGAGGCGCAGGCGGCGGGCATCGACAACGCGACGTTCGAGGTCGGCGACGCCACCGCCACCGACCTCGATGACGAATCGTTCGACGGCGCGCTCACGCGGTTCTCGATTCACCACCTGCCGGTTCCCGGTCGCCTGTTCGCCGAGCTTGCCCGCCTCGTCCGCCCCGGCGGCAGGATCGTCGTCGTCGACCATCTTGCCGACGAGGATGCCGAGGCCCGAGCGTGGGCGCAGGAGGTCGAGCGGCTCCGCGACCCGTCGCACTGGGCATCCCTGAGCGCGGCTCGCCTATGCGCCCTGGGCGAGCGAGCCGGTCTCGAGCTCGAGCGCGAACGGCGCTTCGCCTTCGAGCTCGACTTCGACGACTGGCTGCGCCGAGGCACATCCGACCCCGCCGCCCGGCAGCTCGTGGAGCTCGCCCTCGCCGGGCGCCCGCGCGGAACCGACTTCTTCAAGGTCGAGGAGCAGCCGCAAGGCCGGGTCCTCACGCTGCAGATGTGGCTGGGCTTCTGGTCCCGGACACCTCAGCGATAGACGAGCTTGTAGCCGAGCATCTCCGTGAGGGTCACCAGCTGGTAGCCCCGGGCTCGGAGGTCGGCGATCTCGCGTGGCAGCGCGTCGAGCGTCTCGTATCGGGGACCGCCGCCGAAGTGCTCCTCGACAATCGCGCCGTTGTGGGCGTTGGCGTCCACGTTGTCGATGATCTCGGTCACGCCCGGAAGCGCCCAGTCGCGCGGGTCGACGTCCCACTGGATGGTGGTGAAACCCATCGAGCGCGCAGTCTGGAGCAGACTCGGGTCGACCGCGCCATACGGGGCGCGGAACAGGCATGGTTCGAATCCGGTCGCCTGCCTGATTGCCGCAGCGGCCTTCGAGATCTGCTCGCGCTGCTCCGCCGCCGGCAGTCCGACGAGGTCGGGGTGGCTCCAGGTGTGATCGCCAATCATGTCGCCGTCGGCGAGCATCTGGCGCTCGACGGTGCCGTGCGGATCGTAGGTGGCGATCTCATCGCCGATCTCGAAGAACGTCGCCGGTACCCCCTCCCGAGCCAGCAAGCTGACGAACTGAGAGCTCGGGGGTTCTCCCCAGGGCCCGTCGTCGAACGTGAGCGCGATCTCCCGCTGGTCACTTGGGCCGTGGAACACCCAGTCGGGCCCGCTCGGCTCGCAGCCCACCAGCTGCGGGGTGTGCAACCGCTCGAACGTGGGCGTTGCCGGAAACAGGGCCGCGCACCCGGGGGCACCCTCGGTGGCCGACGAGCAGCCGGGAGCGCTCAGCGTGCTCGAGACCTGCCAGCGCAGGCCTCGGTACCCGAGCCCGACGCTGGCCGGAAGGAAGCTCGCGGTCAGCTCCCGGTCACTGGAGCGCGTTACCGTTGCGGCGATCGCGCCGGCACGAACGGACACCGGTGCCACGACGGGCACATAGATGAGCCGGGGTGTGTGCGCTCCGCTCCGCGGACCGGCTAAGCAGACCTGCGAGATGACCGACCCGTTCGCGCCGCGCTCGATCAGCAGACACAATCGACGGCCGTCGCGGGCCAGCGCGGCAGGCGAGAAAGGCTGGGCGAGCTCCACCTGCCAGACCAGATCTTGCCCCGTCTGAACGAGCGACGTCGACTGGACCGTCAAGGGCTGGCCGGTCGGCACGCCGCTGGCGCCGGCCGAATGCACCGCCTCGCCGAACACGATCATGAGCGCGGCGACGGCCCCGATCAGAGCCCAGCCCTGAGCCGCCAGTCGGTGCCGACAACGTTGTTTTCCAACCATTCACATGGAACTTCAGCACACTGCCGGCAGGACGTCCGCGGCGAACCGCTCGACGGATTCGCGGACCGCGGCGGGATCGCTGTCGACCGATCCCGGCACGACAATCAGGCGCTCGATGCCGCACGCGGCGATTTCGCTCAGACGCCGTCGGACCGTGGCCGCCGGTCCAGCGACGGCGAAGGTGTCGATGAACTCGTCGTCGAGCCGCCGGGCGAAGCCGGCCGCCGCCTCGCCGTGGTGCTCCTTCTCGTAGTCGGCACTGACCTGGGCGATGTCCTGCCGCGCGCGCTCCGACGAGCCCGCGGCGGCGGAAGACGCTCCGAAGCGGGCAAACGTGGCGACGCTTCCGCGGACGAGCGCCCGGGCACGATCCGCGTCGTCGTCGACGGCCACGTTCACGAACGCGCCGATGCCCTGCTCCGGCCGCCCTGCCTCATGGACGATGCGCACACCCCATCGCAGCCGCTCGAGCTCCGCTCCGACCGTCAGATCGACGCCGTCGGCGTGCCGCGCCGCCGCCGCGATCGTCCGCGGCCCGGTGGCGGCCACGTGGACGGGCACCTTGGGCAGCGCCGCATCCTTCCAGCGAATCGACCCCCGGCTCCCGTTCTCGAACTCCACCTCGTCGCCCCGGAGCAGACCCTGGAGCGTGAACAGCGCACGTTCGAAATCGGCGACGGGAAGCGGTCGGCACCCGATCTGGCTCAGCGCCGAGTCTCCCTGGGCGAGCCCGATCGTGACGCGGCCGCGCGTCTCGGCCTGCAGCGTCAGCGCCGCCGACGCCGTCACCGCGATGTGGCGCGTGACCGGGTTGGTCACGCCCGGGCCGAGCCTGACGCGCGAGGTGGCGGCGCCGGCGATCGCGAGCTCCACCCAGATGTCCGCCGTCAGGTTCTGGCTGTCGGCGATCGCCAGGCCCGCGAACCCCCAGCGTTCAGCCGACCGCGCCCACTCAGCGACGCGACCCGGGAACGAGAAGCCATGCAACCACACATCCATGGGCGGGACCTGACGATCGTACCTGGGTGCCCCGGGCCCGACCACCAGACTAAGGCGCCGCGGTCAGACACCACCGACAAATCTCCAACCAACGAGAGGGTGGCCGGGCAGAGCGCCCGGCCACCCTCACGGCGTCGCTCCGGCGGATGTACGTACCGTTGGGCAGTATCGAGGAGCGGTGATATTTTCCCACCGCCGCTGTGAAAAAGGTGTCCGCCGTAGGAGATGGAGAGCAGGAGCAGATGGCAGGATTCCGGTTGGGGATCTACGTCTTCAAGGACGCGGAGATCGTCGACTTCGCGGCGCCGTACGGGGTATGGTCGGTGGCCCGGCGCTACGACCCCGAGCTCGACCCCTTCCTGATCGCCGACGCGATGCGTCCGGTGCAGGCGCAGGCCGGATTCACGGTGCTTCCGAACTACAGCTTCGCGGAGCGCCCGGCGATGGACGCGTTCCTGATACCGGGCGGGTTCGGCACGCGACAGGAGATGTACAACCGGCGCCTGCACGAATTCATCCGCTCGCTCGGCGATGACTGCCTCCTGACCAGCGTGTGCACCGGGTCGTGGGTGTACGGGCGGATGGGCCTGCTCGACGGGCTCGCCGCCACCAACCGCAAAGAGCCCGATCGGGTCGAATCGGGGCCGTCCGGCAAGGTGCCGATCGACCGCTTGGCCGAAATCGCACCAGCCTGCCGGGTCAGTCGCGCGCGCGTCGTCGACGCCGGGCGGATCGTGACCGCCGGCGGGATCACCTCGGGGATGGAGATGGGCTTTCACCTCCTGCGTCGAGCCGGCTACGACGAGCAGTTCGTCGATGACGTCGCCCGGGTGATGGAGTACTCGGCCGCGTACGACCTGTACCGCGACGATCTCGAGACGGTCGAGGCCCCCTCGGCGCGGTGACGCTGTGCCCGAGGGGATCAGACCGGGATAGCCGGGCACGGCGGCGGCGTTGGTCATCGCCCGGACAGACACGCCCCCAGGCGAGTTGCGTCAGTGGGGTACGTCGAGAACCGGCACCGACAGCGACTGGGTGTGGATCAAACAGCGAGACGCCGAGGGTCCGCGGGCCGGGAAGGACTCGGCCAAGGCGTCGGCGATCAGGTGGGCGCGCGCGGCGTACCCCGGCGAGTAGTAGTGGATCCCGTCCGGAATGAACCAACGGTTCTTGACCACGTCGGCCCAGTCGAACACGCGCATGTTGGGATACCGCGAGCAGGCCTGGATCAGCGCCTCGTCCCAGCGCCGCATGTTGGACTCCGCGTATGGGCCGCTCGCGACGAGCGATTTGACGTTGACCCACATCACCGGCTCATCGCCGATGGCCGACATCATGCGTTTGATACGCGCGGTCGGGCCGACGTTGGAGCCGACGTACACGTCAGCGGCGTCGTTGGTGCCGAGAGCGAGGACCCAGCAGCCTCGGTAGCCGCTCTTCTGCAGATCCTTCGCAAGGGTGTAGGCATCCGTGGTGCCCGGCGGCGTCTCGACGATCGACGTTGCCGGCGTGATGTCGAACAGCGACCGCCCGACGCCGACGCGAGCGTACTGGGCGGCCATGCGCTGGCCCGGATCGGGCAGGTAATCGGTCGAGATCAGCCCTGCGGACGTCGAATCACCGAAGTGCACGACCGCTCGGCAGGATGTCCGCAAGGCGCCGTCGCCGCCCGCGCCGGCGCCGGTACCGACAGTGCTGGTCGACGCCTTCGCGGCCGAGTCTGACCGTGCCGGGTCGCTGGTCGTCGCCGCAAAGGCGCTAGACGCCGGCTGGGCGGAATCCGCAGCCTCGAGCTGGGCCTGGATCGCCCCGGCCGCGGGTGACGAGGAGCTGAACCCGACGCCGCTCAGACCGAGGCCGGCGAGCACCAGCGCCAGCCCTGCGGCCAGCAACGCAACCCGCGCCGGTAGAGGCTGCAGGCCGGCGCGCCATCCGCTCGATCTCAGACGCGCCCAGAACCGCCCGAGCGCTCCGTGACGGATCGGTTGCTCGATGAAGCGCCACGACAGCGCAGCCAAAAGGACGGTGGCAGCCACCTGCGCCGCGGCCCGCACGAGATCCGGCGCCCCGCTCGAGACTGGGCTGGTGAGCACGATGATCGGCTCGTGCCACAGGTAGATCGCGTACGAGCGGACCCCCAACCAGCACAGGGGGGCCCAGCCCAGCAGGCGGCCGATCCGGGTGGCGGGATGAGCCGCGGTCGCCACGACCGCGACCGTGGCGACCGACAGCAGAACCATTCCGTATGGATAGAGAAACCCCGAGTAGCCGTTCTCGCGCCACACCAGGAGGGCGATCGCCACCAGGCCGATTGCTCCGGCTACGTCGAGGATGTTCCGGGCGCCGCCAGTGACGCTCGCGGTCAGGGACCGGCTCGGCCACACCATCGCGAGGGCCGCGCCGAACAGCAACCCGAAGGCTCGCGTGTCGGTGCCCTCGTAGATGCGGGTCGAGTCGAAGCCGGGGTGATAGAGGAGTCCCATCTCGATTGCGGACAGAGCCGCCAGCACCAGCGCCACGGCGGCCAGCCGCGGCTGGATCTGGAGCGGACGGCGCCGCTCCGGAATCAGCCGCACGCCGAGCAGCAGCAGCAGGGGCCAGAGCAGGTAGAACTGCTCCTCCACCGCCAGCGACCACAGGTGATTCAGCGGCGACGGCGCCGCGAAGCGGGCGAAGTAGGACACGTGCTGGGAGATCTGCCACCAGTTGTTGACGTACAGGACCGATGTGAGGACCTCGCTCCGGAGCTCGGTCAGGCGGGACCGGTCTGCGATCGCCACCCAAATGGCGACCACGGCCAACATCACGAACAAGGCGGGCAGCAGCCGCCTCGCTCGGTGCAGCCAGAATTCGCGTAGTCGCCACCCGCCCCGCCTACGCTGATCCAGCAGCAGGTCGGTGATCAGATAGCCGCTCAGCGTGAAGAACACGCCCACGCCCAGTAGTCCGCCCTGCGCCCAGCCAAAGCCGAGGTGATAGGCGATGACAGCGGCTACCGCCAGGGCTCTGACACCGTCCAGCCCCGGCATGTAACGCGCCGTGCGGAGGATCGGCTCAGGCATCCACCGGCCCGGCGGTGATCATCGCGGACCAGTTCCAGAACGCCCCGTGCGCCATGCCGCGCATCGGCTCAGGGTACGCGGAATCGATCGTCGCGGCTGAGAAATCGCCTGCAAGGCCCGCGAGTTGAGGCGGGGGTGTTGCCGGCCCTCCGCGGTGGATCCTCTGGCGGCGTGCGCGTTATTGCGGATGCGCGGCGATGCGGCGAGGGCTAGCTTCGGCTTTCGTGCCCAGGCTTGACGGCGATCGTCGGGAAAGATCAGGGGCCGTGTCCGTAACGGTCGAAGCCGGCAGCGGTCTGCACAGCGATGCGGGCGGTTCGTCGCCCGCGGTGAGCGTTCGTGGTCTTCGGAAGGCGTACGGGCCGGTCGAGGCGGTGCGGGGCGTCGATCTCGAGATCCCGGTCGGCCAGATCTTCGCGCTGCTGGGGCCGAACGGTGCCGGGAAGACGACGACGGTCGAGATCCTCGAGGGCTACCGGTCGCGTGATGCGGGTGAGGTCAAGGTTCTCGGCTGCGATCCGGGGTCGGAGCGCTCTCGCCTCAGGCCGCGGATCGGGATCGTGTTCCAGTCGACGGGCGTCGAGCCGTATCTGACCGTCCGTGAGAGCGTGATGATGTACGCGAGCCTGTATCCACGCTGTCGCCCCGTCGACGAGGTGATCGACGTCGTCGGCCTCGGGGAGAAGCGGGACGAGCGGGTCGTGCATCTCTCCGGCGGGCAGCAGCGGCGGTTGGAGATGGCGATCGCCCTGGTCGGTGATCCGGACCTCCTGTTCCTCGATGAGCCAACGACGGGGTTTGATCCTGCCGCGAGGCGCGAGGCGTGGGAGGTTGTCAGGAGCCTGGCCGGGCTTGGCAAGACGGTCGTGCTGACCACTCACTACATGGACGAGGCGCAATATCTCGCGGATCGGGTCGTCGTGATCGCGGCGGGCCGGATCGTGGCGGAAGGGCCGCCATCGACGCTCGGGCTGCGTGATAACAGCGGCGTTCGCATCCGTTACCGACCGCCGAGCGACGCGGTGCCGCCACCGTCGCTCGGAGGTGTCGCGAACGCCGACGGGTTCGTGGAAGTCCACGTCGACGATCCCGTCCTGGCGCTGCACGACCTCACCGGCTGGGCGATCGAACGCGACCTGCCGCTCGAGGGGCTCGAGGTGATCAGGCCGTCGCTCGAGGACGTCTATATGGCGCTGACAAGCGGGGCGGACGGAGGCGGCAAGCGGTGAGCGCAACGGCCCTGACACTGAGCCAGGTGCGCTACGTGAACAAGGCGTTCTGGCGGAACCCGACGTCGGCGTTCTTCACGTTCGCGTTCCCGCTGATGTTCCTCGTCATCTTCACGGCATTGCTCGGGAACGGCACCGTCCACATCGGCGCACTCGCGGTCAAGGAATCGACCTACTACGTCGCGGCGATGGCGGCATTCGGCGTGATCACGGCTTGCTTCAACAACACCGCGATCAGTACGACGGTCAGACGCGATGGCGGGATCCTCAAGCGGATGGATGGAACGCCCTTGCCGCGCGCGGTCTTCTTCGCCAGCCGGATTCTGCACGCGATGCTGGTCGCGCTCCTGCTCGTCGCGATCACGACGGCGTTCGGTCACATCGCCTACAGCGCGCACGTGCCCTCGGGCGCCACGCTGTTCCGGTTCCTCGTGATGCTCCTCGTCGGGTCTGCCGCGTTCTGCGCGCTCGGTTATGCGATCACAGCGGTGATCCCGAACGCCGACGCAGCCGCGCCGATCGTCAACATCACGATCCTGCCCCTCCTCTTCCTCTCCGGGATCTTCATACCGTTCAGCAACAGCACTCCCGAGTGGATCCAGTGGGTCGCGCGGGTCTTCCCCGTCCGTCATTTCGCCGTCGGCCTACAAGCCGGGTACGCGGGAACGCCGTTCCACTGGCGCGACGTCGCCGTCGTCGCCGTCTGGGGGATCGCCGGGCTCCTGCTCTCCGTGCGCTTCTTCAGCTGGGAGCCACGCCAGTAAGAGCCCCCGGGCCCGACCCGTGGCTAGTGGCCTCGGGACACTAGATCCGTTCGATCTTGGCTAACCAGGCCGGTGCACCAGGCGGATCGAATCTTGTTTGGAGCAGCGCCGGATTGACCGAGGTAACGCTCCAGTAGTCGCCCGCGAACGGCGCCCTCAACTCCTCCCGACTCAAGGGATGCGGGCCAACGTTACCGGGGCCGGCGTCGCTGAAACAGAGGACGTACACGTTCGCGCCAGGCCTCGTCACAGAGGCCAGGCTCGCCACGTAGTCGCGGCGCTCGGCGCCGTCGAACGTATGGAACAACCCGCAGTCGAGCACCGTGTCAAACACCCGGCCCAGACGGTCCAGGTGCAAGGCATCGGCAACCACGAAGTCAGCGTCCAGGCCGCGCGCCGCGGCCTTCTCCCGCGCCATCGAGACCGCGGTCTCGGCGACATCGACGCCGACAACGTGAACGCCAAGAGAGGCGAGGTGAAGGGCGTTCTCGCCCGTCCCGCATCCTGCGTCGAGCACCGCGCCGGCGAATGCGCCTTCGGCCGCCAGGCGCAGTATCGCCGGCTGTGGTCGCCCGGTGTCCCAGGGCGCCGGACCATCGAGGTACGACGCATTCCAGGGCCGGCCGGCCCGCCGCTCGTGACTGGTCGGCTCCCGCCCGCCGTACCGATCGTCGGCTCGGACTCCTGTCTGCTCCGTCATCGGCGCCCCGGACCGTCCTCCCGCTAAGCCGGCTCCGGCGCCGCGAGCTCGGCCGGCGTGACGACTTTGATCCGCGAGGCGAGCATCCACTGGTTGCCGAACGGATCGCCGACGCGGCCGCCGCGCTCGCCGTAGAACTGGTCGGCGAGGGGGTAGATGACCTCGGCGCCGGCGCTCACCGCACGATCCGACGCGGCGTCGACGGCTGCGTCTTCGTTCAGCACCTCGCCGCCGACCGTGCGGACGGCCGCGAGCGCCGCGTCAAGGTCGGCGACCATGACGTGGACCATGATCCCCGGCTCGGCCGAGGGGGGCCGGCCGGTGACGCACGAGCCGCTCACCTCCTTGACCGTGTCGTCGAATGCGATCGCGCCGTCGCCGCGGGTGCGCAGTTCCCAGCCGAACGCGTCGCGGTAGAAGCCCGACGAGCGCTCGACGTCGAGCGCCGGGATCTCGAGGTGGCAGATCTTGCCGGTTGCGAGCGTGGGGGTTCCATGTGCCATGCGGATTAATATACATGTAATCAAATGTCGGCGAGATCGTCCAAAGAGCCCGGGCCGAAACGGTCGCCAGGCGGCGGGGCGTTCGACCGCCGCCGGGGTCGCCCGCCCACGATCGACCGCGAGGCCGTGCTCGATACGGCGCTCCGACTCCTGGACGCCGAGGGGGCCGAGGCGCTGACGATGCGCCGGCTCGCGAGCGAGCTCGGCGTGTCCGCGATGGCGCCATACCGACACGTGGGCAGCAAGGACGAGCTGCTGATGGTGCTTGTCGACCGCCTCGCGGCCCGGCTCGTGTACCCGCCGCGACCGCCGGACCCGAAGGGCGCGATGCTGGTGCTGTGGTCGGCTATCTACGACAGCCTCGCGGAGCACCCCTGGGTCCCGGAGGTGCTGGCGCGCCGGCGGATGATGGCGCCGTCGGTGCTCGGCGCGATCGAGGAGATCCACGCGGCGCTGCGCGACGCGGGTCTACCGATCGAGGCGGCCGTGCGGGCCTACCGCCTGATGTGGAACTTCACCCTCGGCTCGCTGCTCGTGCGCGCCGGCTCGAGTTCCGACGGGGCGAGCCAGCAGCGCGAGCTTCGCGGCGCGCCCGATCCTGCGCGCTACCCGATGCCGGCGGCAGCCGCTCCGGCGTGGACCGCGGCCCACGACCGGGACACCTACCGCGAGGATCTCGGCACGCTCATCGACGCGTTGCTGGCGGGCGCGCGGCTTGAAAGCTGAGTTTGCCGACGTACTTCAAGCCTGAACGACAGGCGGTCACCGCGAATGCAATTCAGTCACATACCTCAAACGGGCTAGGTATTTACTACCCGAGTTACCGCGCGCACGCAACTTCTCGCGCGCATCGTGGTTTTGCCTCTCGGCCGGAGCACTTCTTGCGATACGTGCTCCCGGCCTCGTCGGAAACCATTGAGAGGAGTTGTCGTGAAGCGATTTGCATCGCTTATCGTCGCAACGAGCGTTGTGGCTACGTGTCTGGCCGGGTTGCTTGGTGGAGTCAGCGCCGCGAGCGCCGCGCCGACGCTGCCCACGCTCAACCTAGCGCTTACCGGAACAACGGGTATATCGGTTTCGGGATCTGAGGTGTCGGGCGCGGTCAACGTTGTCTCGACCTTCACCGGCAAGGGTCAGGGCGGGGCCGCGCTGGTGCGCTTGAACCCCGCGCTGCCCGCGTCGCAGGCACTCGCGCAGGGATTCCAAGCAGTCGAGAGCCATCATGGGGACCTGAACGCCCTGACCGCGCTCGGCGACGCGCTCGTATTCGATGGCGGCGCTCCAGGCACGGCCCAGACGGTGCTGACGCCCGGCGCCTGGGTCGCACTCAACGTCACCGGGAACGGCAACCCCGCCTTTATGCCGTTCACGGTCAGCCAGTCCGCGTCCCCGGCCGCGCTGCCGACCCCCGGCGGCACCGTCGCCACGATCGAGTTCGGGTTCCGTGGCGCGAGCGTGCTGCACCGCGGCGAGCTGGTGCGGTTCGAGAATGACGGCTACCTCGTGCACATGGTCGTGGGTATCCAGGTGAAGAACCGCGCGGTCGCAGCTGCCGAGACCACGGCGCTGCGAGCGGGCAATGACAAGCTGGCGATGCGGCTCGCGAGCGGCACCGTCAACTTCGCCGGACCGCTGTCCCCGGGCGGCATGCAGCAGGAGGTCATCAGCGCCAAGCCCGGCGTGTACGTGCTGGCCTGCTTCATGAACACCCAGGACGGACGCGAGCACACCCAGATCGGGATGGAGCGCACGATCACGGTCCGGTGAGCGGCACCTAGACGGCACCGCGGTCGCGACACACCGTCGCGACCGCGGGCGCAGTCCGCCGCCGAGTCATCCGAGCCCCCTTCCGCGGCACGCGGCGACCCGGTCGTCGCCGCCGGCCTGACCTTAACCGCGTTCGATGTTCCGCTTGAGGTTCCGGTGATAGCCCGCGAAACGCCGGGCGAGTACTCGTCTAGCGACGGATAGGACACCAACGTGCGGTCTTATGCGGATTGACGTGCGGTCTTATGCGGATTGACCCATGCCCGCGGCCCTGGGAGCATCGTGTGGGCAAATCACCGCCAGAGCGGAGGGGTGTGATGACTGAGTCCGTACTCAAGGCCGACACCGCAACGGGGCGGCTGCGCTCCGCGCGCGATTTCTTGCTCGAAAACCGCGAGGACTACGACACGGCGTATCGCGAGTTCCGTTGGCCGGCGCTCCAGGCGTTCAATTGGGCGCTGGATTGGTTCGATGCCGTCGCATCCCGGGTTGGCGACCGCCCCGCGTTGTGGATCGTCGAAGAGGACGGCAGCGAGGTGCGACGATCGTTCGCCGAGCTCTCGAGCCGTTCAAATCAGGTGGCGAACTGGCTCCGCGAGCACGGTGTGCAGCGCGGTGATCGCGTCATCGTGATGTTGGGCAATCAGGTCGAGTTGTGGGAGACAATCCTGGCGGCGATGAAGCTCGGGGCGGTGATCATCCCCTCCACCCCGCTGCTTGGTCCAAGTGATTTGGTCGATCGCGTCGAGCGCGGAGAGGCCCGCCACGTGGTGGTGAGCTCCAGCGACGCGCCCAAGTTCGACGAGGTCCCGGGCGACTACACGCGGATTGCGGTCGGCGGACCCGTGACTGGGTGGCTTTCCTACGGTGACAGCGAGGGCGCCGCGTCCGGATTTGTGCCGGATGGTCAGACGCAGGCCTCCGACACGCTGCTGCTGTATTTCACGTCGGGCACCACCGCGAAGCCCAAGTTGGTCGAGCACAGCCACGCCTCGTACCCGGTCGGGCACCTCTCGACGATGTACTGGACCGGTATCCAGCCGGGTGACGTTCACCTCAACGTGTCCTCGCCCGGATGGGCCAAGCACGCGTGGAGCAACGTCTACGCGCCCTGGCTCGCGGAGGCGACGGTGATGGTGTTCAACTTCACCCGCTTCAACGCTCGCACGCTTCTGGACCAGATGGTTCGCTGCGGGGTGAGCACGTTCTGCGCGCCCCCGACCGTGTGGCGGATGCTGATC
Source organism: Solirubrobacteraceae bacterium (assembly GCA_035625625.1). Lineage (GTDB taxonomy): Bacteria > Actinomycetota > Thermoleophilia > Solirubrobacterales > Solirubrobacteraceae > Palsa-465. Next base: position 7,275 of record DASPPG010000208.1, on the reverse strand, counting down.
CAGGAGGATCTAGGCCGCTGGCAGATGCCGTTGCGGGAGGCCCTAGCCGCGGGCGAGCCGCTCAATCCCGAGGTGATCGAGCGAGTCCGGGAACAGTGGGGGATCACGGTGCGCGATGGTTACGGGCAGACGGAGACCACCGCGATAATCGGAAATACCCCGGGCCAGTGGCTCAAGCCTGGCTCGATGGGGCGACCGCTGCCCGGCTACGCCGTCGACCTGCTGGACCTGGCCGATGGCAATCCAGCGCCCGAGGGTGAAATCGTCGTTGATCTCGCCGAGCGGCCGCTGGGTTTGATGACCGGCTATCGGCACGGACCGGAGCAGGCGGCGGCAGCCACGGATGGCCCTCACTACCACACCGGCGACGTCGCGTCTCGCGACGGCGATGGCTACATCACGTACGTGGGACGGACCGATGACGTGTTCAAGGCATCGGACTACCGGATCTCGCCGTTCGAGCTCGAGAGCGTGCTGATCGAGCACGAGGCGGTGGCCGAAGCGGCAGTCATCCCCTCGCCCGATCCGGTACGCCTGTCGGTGCCCAAGGCGTACGTAACCCTCAGCCGCGGCTACGAGCCGACGCGGGAGACCGCGCTCGCGATCATGCGCTTCACGCGTGAACGGCTCGCGCCGTACAAGCGAATCCGGCGGCTCGAGTTCGGGGAGCTGCCGAAAACGATCTCCGGCAAGATCCGCCGTGTCGAGCTGCGGGAGGACGAGAAGGAACGCCTGAGCGGCGCCTCGCGCCCAACACAAGCATCGACCCTAGAGTTTTGGGAGGAGGATTTTCCCGAACTCAAGCGTTGACTCCGGCGGAGTCCATGAACTGCCCGCTCACGGTTCGGCGCCTTCGGCCTCCTCGCTGAGGGCGAACCGGATGGTCAGGCCGTCGTAAATCGGCACGACCAAGCCGCTGTCAACGAGCGCCGCCAGATCGCAAGCCAGCTCGGCGTCCGTCTCGTCGGCCGCCGGTGGGGTCAACCGCGTTGGACGGCGGCCGAGCCACGATCGCGATGCCTGGGTGGGAGTCGGCCAAGCTCGGCCCGGGCGAAGAGAGGGGGCTCGCAACATTTGAGTTCCTTTCGTCATACGCAGGTGCTACAGCTCGATGCGTATGACAGCGCGCGGCCCGGACAGAAAAATCCGGCCGCCGGCGGCCTGACGTCGCAAACTGGTAACCGTTCAGTCGTCGGGGCCTGGGGCAGGGATTCCTGCTTGTTGCAGCGAATCTTGCGGGCATGGACCGTGCCGAGGCGGAGGCGATCTATGACGCTGGCCGCGAGGCGTGTGTCACGTTTCTGCTTGAGCTGACGGCTGGGTACGAGCAGCAGATCGCGAGGCTTGAGGAGCGGTTGAGTCGGCTGGAAGCGCAGGCGCGTCAGGATTCGCGGACGAGTTCGAAGCCGCCGTCGACGGATCCGCCGAAGTCGCGGGCGGAGCGACGGGCTGAGGCGCGGGCCAAGGCGAAGGAGTTGATGCGCCGGGGAGATGGTGAGCCGCGCAAGCCGGGAGGGCAGGAGGGGCACCGGGGCGCGGGGCGCGAACTCAAGCCGGAGGATCAGGTTGATGAGATCGTCGATCACTTCCCAGAAGCGTGCGGCGGATGTGGTTGTACGTTCCTCGCCGAACAGCAGCGGCCCGACAGCCGGTTCGGTCGCCATCAGGTTGCCGAGTTGCCGCCGATCAGCGTGATCTGGAGCGAGCATCGCACCCACCAGCTGCGCTGTCGGCACTGTCGCGCGCGGACGAGTGCCCGGTTGCCTGAGGAGATCGCGGGATCGCCGTTCGGGTCGAGGCTGCAGGCGGCGATCGTGACGTTGACCGCCGCTTACAGGATCTCCCGCCGTGGGATCGCTGAGCTGGCGCGCGACCTGTTCGGCGTCAGTCTCTCGACCGGCGCGGCGGACGCGATCTGCCAGCGGGCGTCCGAGGCGCTCGCCGGCCCGCACCTGCAGTTGCACGACGCAGTGCTCGACCAGGATGCGGTGCATGTCGATGAGACCGGCTGGCGCACCAGCGGCGACGGGAAGGCGCTGTGGACCGCGGCCACGCCTGAGGCGGTGTTCCTCCTGATCGCCGAGCACTGCAACCGCGAGCAGTTCAACGCGCTCGTCGGCACCGGGTATGAAGGGATCATCGTCTCGGACCGCTGGAACGGCTACAGCCATCTCCACCCCCACCAGCGCCAGGTGTGTTGGTCACACCTGCAGCGCGACTTTCGCCGGCACGCCGACGGGCTGGGCGCACAGAAGCCCTTCGGCGAACAGGGCCTCGAGCTCACCCGCCAGCTGTTTGCCGCCTGGCGCGCCTACCAACACGAGCACAACGACCGCGCCCGGCTCAAGGACGAGATCGCCCCGATCCAAACCCAGCTCCGCAAGCTGCTCGAAGACGCCTCACCGAAGAACGCGCGCAACCGCTGGCACCGCCAGTTCGCCAACAACCTGCTCAAAGTCTGGCCAGCGCTCTGGACGTTCGTCACCGTCGACGGCGTCGAGCCCACGAACAACCCGGCCGAGCGCGCGCTCCGCGGACCGGTCATCCACCGCAAACTCTCCCACGGCACCCGCTCAGTCGAGGGCGAGCGCTTCGCCGAACGCGCGCTATCCGCCGCCGGCACCTGCCGCCTGCAACACCGCTCGCTGTTCACCTACCTCAGCGAACTCCTCGTCGCACACAACCGCGGTGACCCGTTCCCCCAGCTCGCCTGAGCTGGCCCCAACCACTGAACGGTTACGCAAACTGCGCGATTTGCTGGCAAAAAGGCCGGTTGATGCGGCCTTTCTTGCGCCTCCAGACAGGTCTTTCAACAGTCACGTGGCGGTTATCCACAACGCTGGATCGCGTATGAACATCCTGTCCACAGGCGATCTTGATGCTCGGCATGGCGCCTGGTGTAGAACCGCTCCGACCAATGACTCGACGCTCCCCAGCACCGTCTGCGCGTTTGCTCCGGGCCGTCGCCGCCGAGCGAGGTGATCTGGAGCGCCGCCGAGCTGCGCTGCTCGAGCGGAGTCGCCGAGTCCAGGAGGAGCTCGACGAGATACGGGCCGGCGTGGCTGAACTCGACGAGCGTCTGGCGCTGATCAGCCGCCTCGCCGGCGAGGATTCGGCGCGCGAGCGCTCGTGCGAAGGCGAAGCCAACGCCGAGCGGGATTCGCCCGGTGAGGGCAGCCGACCGGTCCTGCGCGGGCCGGCGATTCGCGCCGCCGCGGTGCGAACTCTCCTTGCCCACCCGCGGCGGCCTGAGGCGATGCATTACCGGGAGTGGTTCGAACTCGTCGCGCAAGCGGGTTACGACGTCGCGGGCAAGGACCCGGTGGCGGTGTTCTTGACCCAGCTATCGCGCTCGCCGCTGGTGCGACGCGCCACTCAGAGCGGGGTGTATGAGCTCGATCTCGAGGCTCCGACGCACCTGCGGCGGCGGCTCGAGGATCTCCAGGCACAGCTGCGGGAGCTGGCGGCGACGGCGTCGAGATCAACGACCGACCTGGGTGCCGTCCGTAGTCGGCGCACCGCTCTCAACGTCGAGATCAGCAAGGTGGAGAAGGCGCTCGAAGAGGCCGAGGCAACGCTGCGCAACGCTCCCGAAACCCCCGGTCTCGCGGCGGCCGGCTAGGGACGCCTCACGCGTTCGATCGTCTCGTCCGCCCGTTCGCCGAGCCGAGCCGAGCCGAGCCGAGCCGAGCCAGATCGTCAGCCGTCCCATCCCAGGCAGTTCACGAGCTGTCCCCGCCCCCGGTGGAGGCGGCTCACGATCGTCCCCTCCTTCGTCCCCAGAGCGCGTGCGGCATCGCGGTCCGCAACCGTGCGGCCCGGTCGTCGGTCGTTCGTTCGACGCGAGCTGTTACCCAGACCGCGTGCAAGCCGACGCGTGGATGGCCCACGTCGTGAGTGTCAGACCGGCTAGGTGAACTTACGTCAGGTTCGGGCGCTGATCTCGCTTTGACCTTTCACCACCGCACAGGGCCTGGCCGGGATCTTCCAGGGAGGCGCCACGGATCCGAACGCGGGTCCGCTGTTCGTCCTGCTCGCGTGCGCACTCTACGCGCTCACCCCTGTCAGGAGCTGCACGCAATCGAGTCGCGTCGGCCCTGCGTGGCGCGTTTAGCGCCGGGAGTTAAGCTGCTCTGCCACCTCGACCACCGATGTGCGCTGATAGAAGTCGACGGCGACAATCGCACCGGGGATGTGACGGACGCGGGTGCATCGCAGGATGCGGGCGCGCAGGAAGACCGCGCGCCCGATCTGGGCGTTGATGGTGGGGCTGGGAGGGAATGGGGGAATCCAGTGGTTGAGCAACAGCATTGGGCTGTCTGCATTGCCCCGGTAGCGAGCGCAGCTGAGCTGACCTGGGTGCAGCGCGCCGAGCGGAGTGTCCTGGATGAACGAGAACGCGGGCATGTACCACGGCGGCGAGCCTCCCTTCACCTCTGCGAAGACGAGCAGCCGGTGGCCGCTTGCGATCAGGTCGCCGAGGGTCGGGGGTGGTGCGTTCAGCTTCAGGGTTGCGACGTACTGCGTAAGCCCTGCCGAAGCGAACGTCTGCTTGATTGTCGAGGGCGGAACGTAATCTTCGACAATCACGATCAGCACTTGGTCGGGGTGCTCGCGGAGAAACGTCGCGATCACGTCCAGCTCACGATCGAGCGGCTCCGCGCCGAGCTCGCACAGGGTGTGACAGAGATATGGCTCCGGTTTGCCTTTCAGCGTGCCAAGGCCGATTCCACCGGCGACTCGGTCCGCGACCCGAAGGGCGCTCGGCGGTAGCTGCTGCGCCACCTTGTTTCGATCTGATCCCTCGGCGGTTAGGTCAGTACGTACACGGCCGGTAGCGGGGTCGTACACGCCGTAGTGGATGTCGATCAGAAATGCCCGGATGCCGTCCTGGAGCTGGCGGGCAATCGGATAGGTCTGGTTGGCGAAGTACCAGCCGGGCTCATCCGAGGCGGCGAACGAGTTGTGCGTACCGGGAAAGATCACCTCGTTGAGTGGCCGCGAGCACAACGCCGCTGATCCATTGCACGAGACAGTCCCCGTCGCATCCCGACCGCTGCCGCACCCCGCGCACAGGAGACCCGTGAACGCGACAAACGCCGCGGCTACTGCAATCCGCCTGCGCCCAATCGGGATCACTTGGCCAGGGTCACCGTGATGAGGAGACACGCTCTGCGAGCCAGTGCGTGACGATCGCAGGATGGTCCGGATCCGTCATCGCGTCGATCTCTTTCAACCGCTGCTGGTCGCGGCGGGAGACTCGCTCGTGCTGTCGCAGATGGTCATCCCAGGACGCAACGACGAACTGCTCCAGCACCCGGCCGGGATCCGCTGCATCGCGCCACACGCGCCAGCGAATCGCGCCGGTGCGACGCCGGGCGTAGCGACCGGCGTGCAGCGCGTCGACAAGCTCCTGCTCGCGCCCGGGCAACGGGCGGTATTCGATGCTCACCAGCACCGGTACGTCGCTGGAGGGAGCGTCGACAAGCTGTGGGTCTGGCCAGTCGCCGGCCGGCAGCAGATCCTCCGGTGCGATGTCCTTAAACGGCAGCAAGAGGCCGACCGCTGCGACCAGCGCGAGCCCGACCGCGGCGGCGAGCAACGCGCTCGTGAGACCGACGCGCTGGGCGACAACACCGAATGCGGCGCTACCGAGCGCGCCACCTCCTTGGAAGATCACCAGGTAGTAGGACATGCCGCGGGCCTTCGCCCAGCCCGGAAGGGTCGACTGATACTGCGAGTTCAGCGTGGAGAGGACGAGGATCCACGCAGCCCCGCCGATCACGAGCGCCACCGCCGCCAGCGCGCTCACGCGAACGTACGCGAGCGACAGGACCACGCCGGCAAAAACCACCGTGCCGCCGAGCATGCTGCCCGTAGGCGAGAACCGTGTGCGGAAGCGAGGCAGCGCTCCCGCGCCGATGACCGCGCCGATGCCGACGCCGCCGAGCAGGAGCCCGTATCCGCCCGAGCCGAGATGCAGCCGCGTATGCGCGACCACGGGCAACAGCGCCCAGATCGAGTTCGCGAACACCATGAACAGCCCGGCGCGCAGCAGAATGGTCCGTAGCGCCGGGCTCGAAGCGACGTAGCGAGCCCCAGCCCGAATCGCGTCACCGACGTGCTCGGGGGCCGCCGCACTTCCTGGGCGCGCGCCGCCGTGCCAGCGCGCCACAACGCCGATCACCGGGACAAAGCTCAGCGCGTTGACCAAGAACAACGTCGCGGCGCTGGTCGCCGCATACAGGGCGCCGCCGATCGCGGGGCCGATCGCCCGACTGAGGTTCTGATTGACCGAGCCAAGCGCGATCGCCTGCGTTCGGTCCTCCGGAGCGACCAGCTCGGGCTGAAGGGTCTGCCACGTGGGAGAGGTCAGCGTCTGTCCAGCCCCTACCGCGAAGATCAGAACCAGCAGCACCAGTGGCGTCACCAGCCCGGCCGCCGCCAGGGCCGCCAGCACCCCCGCGGCGAGCAGCATGAACGACTGTGATGCGAGCAACAGACGACGGCGATCGATGAGATCACCGATCGCTCCCGCCGGCACTGCGAGCAGCACAACCGGGAGACCCGCCGCCGTCTGAATCAACGCCACGAGCGTCGCCGACGTCGTCAACGTCAGCATCAGCTCCTGCGCGCCGACCGTCTGCATCCACCCGCCGATGTTGCTGACGAACTGCGCCGACGCCATGCGCGCGAACTCCGCGGAACGAAACGGCGCCCACGGCGAGGCGCCGGTCGCTGACTTCTCCCCCGCAGGCGACCGGGCATCGTCGGTGTGCGCAATCATCGACACGTATTCTCGACTACGACCCGACGCAGCACACTCAGCGGCCTACAGCGCTCCACCTGACGCGAAAGTGCTCTCGCGCCCTGGCGACCGGTTCCACGTGTCGTGCTCGCGTCCTCGAGGGTCGTGGTCAGGAGCGCCGTTCGGCAAGCCCGTGCTTGGTCACCGCGTAGCGCGCCAGGCGCTCGACCCAACTGCGGAGCGCGTCGATCGGTGCTTGTTGACGCAGGAGCTGATCGGCGGCGTCGACGAGCTGGGAGACCTCGTGGTCGTAGGTGGCGAGCACGAGCTCCTCGCGCGTGGGAAAGTGCCGGTACAGGGTCGCGTTGGCGACCCCGGCTCGCTTGGCGATCGCGTTCAGCGAGGCGTCGGGCGACTCCCGGGGAACTCCCCGGTAGAAAGGTCCGAACATCACGACGGGAGACATCATGATCCACACCGAGGTCACGTCGACCGAGCAGGCCGACCGACTCGCGATCCGCGAGCTG